>DATMTA010000035.1:0-74933 GCA_035565055.1 Ensifer sp. | reverse complement strand
CATGCGCCAATCTCCTCTCGATCAGCGCGATGCTCCCACCAAACAGCAGCAAATGTGAGTCAGAGCCAGTTCTAAATGGAAATCAACAACCGGCAATCTGCTCAGGGGACCAACCAAGCCTGAGACGGCTTAGCACATAATCCCGCAAAGCCTTGTGGCGGATCAACCTGGCAGTCCGGCGCCGGCGTCTGCGCGCTTTCATGTCCGCGGCTGACGGGAACCAGCCACGAAATTCGGCGTAGACGTCATTATGGTAGTTTCGGCTGATCTCACGGTAGATCGTCGAGCGATGACGGCCCAGCATGCGGGCAATTTCGTCGATGGATAAAATCCCAGCCTTGGCCAGATCAAACAGCTTTACGCGTTCCTTGAAGTCGATGTGCGAGTAGCAGGCTCCCATAGCGCTTATCCCTTGATGCACGTAGGGCATTGAAAACTAAGATAAGTCGCACTTCAAATTGGAATCCACCCCGGCTACAAATATTTATCGCATAATATATCTTATGGGAAATTATAACTGACCTCGGGGGAATAGTGCTGTCAGTTAGCGCAATTGCTGCGACTCGGGGCCATGACAGGGATTGAGGCCTCCAAAACCTGCGACCCTTCGCTAATATTAGCGAAATTGATGCGACAGGATTTTACTAAAATCGGCTGAACGACTGTCTCACGGTTTGACCGTTATTCAATGCGTATTCGCTCGATGGCGTCCTGAGTTATGCCGTCGCGGCGTCTGTCGTAAAGCTTGGTCGTTCGCGGGCTCGAATGGTTGGCCATTTCTTGTGCCAGCTCCAATGTGCCTTCGTTTTCCAAGAACGTCGTGATGCCGGTGCCACGGAAGGAATGGTTGCCGATCTTGGCTTTGACGCCGGCCGCGATCGCACGCCTCCTGACCATAGAATAGGCATCATGACGGCTCAGGCGCAATTCCCCGAGCTCACCGGTTCTTCCTTTCCCGCTCTTGAATAGAGGCGCCTGTGGATCGTCACGATGGCCAGCTACTGTCAAATAAGCGTCCAGGTGGTCCAGAAGTTTATGGTGGACCGGCAACTCGTGCACCTTGCCGCGCTTTTCATTCAGACGGACCCAAGAGCGACCGTTTGTCTGGATCAGATCCTCGACGTTCATGCCAACGGCCGCCGAGATGCGAGCGAAGCTGTAGGTCATTAAAGCGATAAGGGCGCGGTCACGCAAATCGATGGCCGTTTCGGTCGGGATGCTATTCAGCAGATCTTTGGCCTCGGATGCGGCGAGAATTGGTGTCTTGCCACGCTGGACGTCGTGGCTCGGCCCGCGGACCGACATGGCAGGATTATTGGTCATGGCGCCGTTACGGACCATCCAGTCAAACAGGCTGCGAAGAGCCGCGAGCCGCTGCTTGACGGTCGGTGCCGAAAACTGCGTCTCGCAATCCTCGATATAGGCCGCAACATGCAAAGGCCGAATGTCATTGAGCGACGTCAGGCTACTGATTCCCGGCCAGTTCAAAAAATGGGTTACGGCACGGACATAGGCGTCGCGGGTATTCCGGTTGCGGATTGTCGCAGCAAAGAATTCCAGAAAGGTTTCGCCAGCGCGCTCGCTGGTCGCGGAAACGATCGTCGGCACGAACGTTGAAATCTGCTCCTGCCATTCGACGAGCGCATGAGCTGAATCTTCAGGGGCACCTTCCACCTCAAAATCATCGGTGTCGTCGCTGTCCCCCATCGAGGCCCCTGCTCCCATTTCATGCTACTATCATCATACATAATGTCCTTTATGTACGATGAATGGCAGCAGAAAATTCTGCCCGAAAAGAATTGCACCCGTGGAAAAAAGGACAGTTTGTACTGGGGCGCGGACTGGCCTACTGACCAAAATATATATAGAAATTTTGGTCAGTGAACTCGGTTCGCTAAAAGGACCACGAGTGGAAGATCGACATCAGTCCGTAGATAAAAGCTGTTAGGCATTATGGCTCGCTTACACCCGTTATCGCGAAGCTCAAGCCCAGGCAGCGCCATAGCTTCATCGCTGTCGCCGCGACATTTTGCACCTGCGATATCGCGTCATTGACTTTTAACGGCTTCGACCTATCCTGAGAACCGATGCTGAAAGTCGCCCTTTACATCTTTGCCGTTCTCGGCCTCCTGATCTCGCCTGTCTATGCACAGGCGGCGCAGAAGGATTGTGCCGGCATGGCTGGCTCGATGATGGTGAGCAAGGTATCACACGCGATGGCTTCCGACATGAAGATGGCCGATGGCATGGCGTGCTGCGATGACGACAAGACCACCCCGTCGCCGGAAGACAAGGCGTGCTTCAACAATTGCATCGCTATGTGCGGCGTCAGCGTTGGCTCAGCCACGGACGGTTCGGTCATGCTGCCCGTGCTCGCCGTCGAGCAGATCTCGTTCAACGACAAGTCTACGCCGCTCTTTACCCAAGAGCCCTCCCTCGTCGTTCCCCCTCCCAAATCTCAGGCGTAACGGGCGGACTCCGCCTTCGTTTACGCCGTTCAAGGTCCTGCTGGCCCGTGGATTCGTCTCTCCAGCCCGGCCTTGAGTATCGCTTGACCGTGATGCCATGTGCCGCGGGCAAGCCTCAGATATGATTTGAGGAGATTTCTCCAATGACTATGCGTCAAACCCTCGCCACCGCTGCGTGCGCGATCACTCTGGGCCTTTTGGCCGTTTCCACCGCCTCGGCTCAAAACGCGAATGGTCAGCCGTGCCACAAATGCGATTACCGCACGGCACCGCCGTCGCCGAACCCGCACGATCTGATGCCCAGGATCGTCAAGGTCCCGTGTGCACCGGAACTGATGGGCGATTGCCTGAAAGCCGCGAAGTAATGCGTCGTCCCCTGCCGCTCCGGCGGCAGGGGACTGTCGGCCTTGCCTCCTTCATCTCAGGAATATCCCATGCGACTGACTTCCCTTGCGGCTCTTACCGCGCTGTTGACACCTCTTGTGTGCGCGTCAGCGGCGACGGCCGATCCATTGACTTTCGATGCCGCGCTGAAACTGGCACAGCAAAGTGCGCCTAGCCTTCAGGCCAAGGCAGCGGACGTCACCGCGGCCAGGTCCGCGTCCGTCGCGGCCGGTCGTCTGCCGGACCCCAAGCTGCGCTTCGGTGTCGAGAATTTCCCGGTTTCCGGACCGCCGGCCGGATCGTTCACCGCCGACAGCATGACCATGGCAACCATCGGCGTCATGCAGGACATGCCCAATGGCGCCAAACGCAAGGCGGAGCACCTGAAGGCATCGGCCGACATAGACCTGGCGTCCGCCAATGCGTCGGTCGAGACGCGCGATGTGCGGCTGAACACCGCACTCGCCTGGGTCGACCTCTATTACGCCAAACAGAAATTGGCGGCGCTTGATGAAGCGCAACGCGCGATCACCTCTATCGGGACAACCGCGCCGTCACAGCTGGCCGCAGGCGCCATCCGGCCCGCGCAATCCCTGGAAGCCGATCAGCTCAATGCCGAATTGGCCGATCGTCGCGCCGATCTTGTCGCTGATGTGGCGCGGGCGCGGGCGGAACTGGTGCGATGGACGGGTGACGAAGACGCGGATGTCGCCGGCGATCCGCCGGAGTTTGTCGTCAATGCCGGCGACCTTCGCGCCGGCCTCGACCATAATCCCTCGCTGATGTCACTCGGCGCCATGACGCAGCAGGCAAACGCGGACGTGGCGCTCGCCAGGGCGGACAAACGGCCGGATTGGGGTTGGGACGTCACCTATCAGCATCGCGATCCGCGTTGGGGCGATATGGTGTCGACAGGTGTCACTATAAGCCTGCCCCTGTTCTCGAAGTCGCGCCAGGACCCGGTCATCGATGCCAAGACGGCTCAAGTGACGCGTGCACGCCTCGATCAGGACGCCGCACATCGCCAGCTTCGCGCGCAACTCGATGCCGACCTGGCTGACCACGTCATGCACCACGACCGTCTGATCCGGGCACGGACGACGTTCGTGCCGCTCGCCGAAAAGAAGGTGCAACTGGAAACCGCCAGCTATGGCGCCGGCACCGCCAGCCTGTCGGATGTGCAGCAGGCGCAGTTGGCGCTCGTGGAAGCACGCATCGACGTGCTGTCGCGTGAAGCCGACGTGGTTCGTGATGGCGTCCGTATCAATCTCACCTATGGAAGCAACGGCCAATGAAGCGCGTTCTCACCCTTTCACCCGCACTGCTCATCGCGTCTGCAGCGGGCATTGCCCTGGTCGCCGGCACGGCCGGTTTCGGTCTGGCCCACCTTGGGAAGCCGGCAAGCCCATCCGCGGCCAAATCGGCCGACAATCGCAAGGTGCTCTATTGGTACGACCCGATGGTGCCGGGCCAGCATTTCGACAAGCCCGGAAAGTCGCCCTTCATGGATATGCAACTCGTGGCGCGCTACGCCGGCGATGCCGATCCGGGCCAGGGCGGCGTACAGATCGATCCTGCCCGCCTGCAAAGCCTCGGCATGCGTCTGGCAACGGTCCAAAGCGGCGACTTCGCGGAGGATTTCACGGTCGCGGGGCAATTGGACTTCAATCAGCGCGATGTCGCCATCGTCCAAGCGCGTGCCAACGGCTTCGTGCAGCGCGTTCATGCGCGTGCGCCGGGTGACGTGGTCGGCGCTGGCGCCCCCATCGCAGATATTCTGGTGCCGAGCTGGGGCGCCGCGCAGTCCGAATATCTCGCCGTGCGCCAAACGGGTGATGCGACACTTGAAGCCGCTGCCCGCCAGCGGCTGGTACTGCTCGGCATGCCGCAAGGTCTGATCGACAGCGTCGCGAAGACCGGCCGGCCTGTAACGACGATCACCATCACGACGCCGATCGGTGGCACGATCCAGACACTCGATGTCCGCCAGGGCATGACGGTGAGCATGGGCCAGACCCTTGCGCAGGTGTCTGGCCTGTCGTCGGTCTGGCTGACCGCCGCGGTTCCTGAGACCCAGGCGGGGCATATCAAGGTGGGACAGCCTGTGACGGCGGACCTGACCGCATTTCCGGGGGAACCTGTTTCAGGGCGGGTATCAGCCATCCTGCCGACGGCGCAAGCCGACAGCCGAACTTTAAGCGTGCGGATCGAGCTGCCGAACTCAGGCGGAAAACTGCGGCCCGGCATGTTCGCCACCGTTCATTTGAACGGCACGACCTCGTCAGCCCTTTTCATCCCGTCCGAAGCCTTGATCCGTACGGGCAAGCGGAACCTGGTCATGCTGGCTGACGGCAAGGGTCGGTTTACGCCGGCCGAGGTCCAGGTCGGTCGGGAAAACGGCGACCGCACCGAAGTCCTCGCCGGCCTGAACGAAGGCGACAAGGTCGTTGCCTCTGGCCAGTTCCTGATCGATTCCGAGGCCAGCTTAGCCGGGATCAATGCCCGCCCGCTGACGGCAGCGACATCGGCGTCGCCAACATTGAACGCGTCCGCCACGGTATATGTAACCCGCGGCCGGATCGAACAGTTGAAGGGCGACAGCATCACGCTTAGCCATGAACCCGTTCCCGCCATCGGCTGGCCGGCCATGACCATGACCTTCAAGCTGAAGAGCATCGCCCTGGCCCAGGGGATGAAGACTGGCGACCTTGTCAGTTTTAGCTTCACACAGACGCCGAATGGTCCCGTTATCGGGACAATCCAGCCGATGGGTGGCCAATGATCGCTGCCGTCATTCGCTGGTCGGTCAAGAACCGGTTCTTCGTTATTCTGGCGACCCTGGCCATCGTCGCCGGCGGCATCTTCGCCATCAAGGCGACAGCCGTCGATGCGCTGCCCGATTTATCGGACGTGCAGGTCATCATTCGCACGCCCTATCCCGGCCAGGCGCCGCAGATCGTCGAGAACCAGGTCACCTACCCCTTGGCGACGACCATGCTGTCGGTGCCAGGCGCCAAGTCTGTGCGCGGTTATTCCTTCTTCGGCGACAGCTTCGTTTATGTCCTGTTCGAGGACGGTACGGATCTCTACTGGGCGCGGTCGCGCGTGCTCGAATACCTCAATCAGGTGCAAGGCCGGATGCCTGCGGGCACCAAACCTTCACTGGGACCGGATGCCACGGGCGTCGGATGGGTCTACGAATATGCCCTAGTCGACAAAACCGGCCAGCATGACCTGTCGCAACTGCGGTCCCTGCAGGACTGGTTCCTGCGGTATGAACTCAAAAGCCTGCCGGGCGTCGCCGAAGTCGCCAGCATCGGCGGCATGGTCAGGCAATATCAGGTCGTGCTCGATCCTGTGAAGCTGGCCGCCTATGGCGTCACCCACCAACAGATCGTCTCAGCGCTTCAAAGCGCCAACGGCGAAAGCGGAGGTTCGGTGCTGGAACTGGCCGAGGCGGAATATATGGTTCGCGCCGGCGGCTACCTGAAAACGCTCGACGACTTCCGCGCCATCCCCTTGAGATCAGCGGCCGACGGCGTGCCGGTGACACTCGGCGACGTCGCCACCGTTCAGATCGGTCCGGAAATGCGACGGGGCGTCGCCGAACTGGACGGCCAGGGCGAGGTTGCCGGCGGCGTGGTCATCCTGCGCTCGGGCAAAAATGCCCGCGCGACCATCACTGCCGTCAAGACCAAGCTCGACGAACTGAAAAAGAGCCTGCCGCCCGGCGTCGAAGTCGTCGCCACCTACGACCGCTCGCAGCTCATCGACCGGGCGGTCGACAATCTGCGCGAAAAACTCATCGAGGAGTTCGTAGTTGTCGCCATCGTCTGTGCCCTGTTCGTGTGGCACGTACGCTCGGCCCTGGTCGCGATCGTTACGCTGCCGATCGGCGTCCTGATGGCGCTGATCGTCATGCACAGCCAGGGCGTCAATGCCAACATCATGTCTCTGGGCGGCATCGCCATCGCCATCGGCGCCATGGTCGACGCGGCGGTCGTCATGATCGAAAACGCCCACAAAAAGATCGAGCATTGGGAACACGATCATCCAGGCCAGATCTTGAAGGGTGAAGAACGATGGCGGGTACTGACGGAGGCTGCGGCCGAGGTCGGCCCGGCTCTGTTCTTCAGCCTGCTGATCATCACCTTCTCGTTCATCCCCGTCTTTACCCTGCAGGGCCAGGAAGGCCGACTGTTCTCGCCCCTGGCCTTCACCAAGACCTACGCCATGGCGGGCGCAGCCATCTTGTCGGTGACCCTGGTGCCCGTACTGATGGGCTATCTGATCCGCGGTAAGATCCCCAAGGAAACGGCCAATCCGCTGAACGTGGTCCTCACCGCGATTTACCGCCCGTTCCTCGCCTTCGTCCTGAAGGCGCCCCGTTTGACACTGTTCCTGGCAGCGTTGGCTTTCGCCACCACGGCCTGGCCGTTGACGCGGTTGGGCGGGGAGTTCATGCCGCAGCTCGACGAGGGCGACCTGCTCTTTATGCCCTCGGCCCTGCCGGGCCTTTCGGCAGACAAGGCGTCGGAACTGCTCCAGCAGACCGACCGGCTGATCAAGACCGTACCCGAAGTCGCTACGGTTTTCGGAAAAGCCGGCCGTGCGGAAACGGCTACCGACCCGGCGCCGATGGAGATGTTCGAGACGACGATCCAGTTCAAGCCACGCGACCAGTGGCGTCCCGGGATGACGCCTGAAAAACTGGTCGAGGAACTGGACCGGACGGTGAAAGTGCCCGGTCTCGCCAATGTCTGGGTGCCCCCGATCCGCAATCGCATCGACATGCTGGCGACCGGCATCAAAAGCCCCATCGGGGTGAAGGTCTCCGGAAGCAACCTCGCCGAACTCGACCGAATTGCGCATGATGTCGAGACGGTCGCCAAGACTCTGCCCGGCGTCAGCTCGGCCCTGGCCGAACGTCTGACTGGCGGCCGTTATGTCGATGTCGATATCGACCGCGCGGCGGCCGGCCGGTACGGCCTCAATATCGCCGACGTGCAGTCGATCATCAGTGGTGCCGTGGGCGGCGAAAATATCGGCGAAGTGGTCGACGGCCTGGCGCGTTACCCGATTAATGTCCGCTATCCGCGTGAGGACAGGGATAGCCTGGAGGGCCTTCGCAACCTGCCTATCCTGACGCCTTCCGGGGCGCAAATCACCCTCGGTACCGTGGCCAAGGTCGAGATTGCCGAGGGCCCGCCCATGCTTAAGACGGAAAACGGCCGGCCATCGACCTGGGTCTATATCGATGTCCGCGACCGCGACCTTGCGTCCGTCGTCGCCGACCTGCAAAAAGCTGTGGCCAAGGACGTCAAGCTGTCGCCCGGCGTATCCATCGCCTATTCCGGCCAGTTCGAGTATCTCCAACGAGCCATCGAACGCCTCAAGCTGGTCGTGCCGGCGACGCTCGTCATCATCTTCCTGCTGCTTTACGTGACGTTCGGCCGCTTCGACGAGGCCGCCTTGATCATGTTGACCCTGCCATTCGCGCTGACCGGCGGAATCTGGACGCTCTATTGGCTGGGTTTCCATCAGTCGGTGGCGACGGGCGTCGGTTTCATCGCGCTGGCCGGCGTCTCCGCCGAGTTCGGCGTGATCATGCTGATCTACCTCAAGGACGCGCTACGCAACCGGGGCGCCGACCCCACCCCTTCGGACGTCGAAGCCGCCATCCATGAAGGCGCACTGCTGCGCGTTCGTCCCAAAGCCATGACCGTCTGTGTTATCCTGGCCGGCCTCCTCCCCATCCTGTTCGGACACGGCGCCGGCTCCGAGGTCATGAGCCGCATCGCGGCGCCCATGATCGGTGGCATGCTGACCGCACCACTTTTGTCCATGCTTGTCGTACCCGCAGCGTATCTGTTGATCCGCCGGCGGCAAAGCGAACCTTCCCCGCAGCCTCTCAATCAAAGGAGATCATCATGAGAGCGAAACTGGTAACCACCCTATACATCCTGGCCTTCGCCGCGGCCGTTTCGGCGTGCAGCCCCAAGCCCGCCGCCGACACTTCCTCCGCCTCTGCCGAAAGCCCTGCTGCCGGGATGTCCGAAATGTCGGGTATGGCCGGCATGTCGGACATGTCCGGAATGACCATGGACTCGGCCGCGAAGACCGGAACCGGTGTCGGCACCGTAACCGCCATCGACAAGGCGGCCGGGACGATCACCATACAGCACGAAGCCATTCCGGCGGTCGATTGGCCGGCCATGACGATGGCCTTCAAGGCCAATCCGTCGTCGCTGCTCGACAAGGCGAAGGTGGGCCAGAAGGTGACCTTCGGCGTATCCGTCAAGGGAAGCGATGCCGAGGTGACTTCGATCCAATAGCACCTGCAGCGGGCAGGCTTAGCCGACCCCATGCTCAATCAGCCGGCGGAAATGGGCGTCCATTTCCGCCGGTGTCGTCTTCGCGCCGTCATCGAGCCATTGCGTCATTACGGCCATGAAGGCGCCGACGATAAAGGCAACAGTCGTCTCGCGGCCGTCCGACGTTCCACGCCCTTTCAATTCGGCGCGAACGAGATCAGCCAGAATGTCCCGGATGGTGCCGAGGCTGACGGACAGTCCCTCGCTTCCCATGAGCGCGCGATAGGCCGGTAGATGACGCCGGGCGTGTTCGAACATGGCCAACATAAATCTAAAAGGCCGCTGGTCTTCCACCGATTTCAGCCTGGCGTGGCTTTCGAGCAACTCGGCGCGGAGGTGCTCCAGGCTCCGGCGTTTCAGGTCGTCCTTACCTGTGAAATGCGTATAGAAGGTAGAACGGCCGACGCCGGCACGGTCGCAGATGTCATTGATCGTGACCGCGTCGTACCCCTTTTCCTGCATCAAATGGAAAAAGGCCCGCTCAAGCTTCGTCCGGGTCCGCGCAACCCGCCGGTCGATGACTGGCATATGCGCTTCCTGGCCGTGCGCACCATGCATCTGCTGGTGGACGTCGCCGGGCCTTTCCGTCATTTTCGATGTCCTGATCGCAGGAAGAATACGAGTTTCGTCAAGAGTAGCACGGCGGCAATGCCACCGACAGCGATCATGGCGGGATTCGACAGATCGAAGCTACCAAGACGCAGGACGAAAGCGCCGGCGGCAAGATGAGCGACGACGACCGCAGCGACCGCCAGTACGATTCCGATCGTGAGAAGACTGCCCCGCTTTTTGCCGTGACCATGCGCCATGGTAAACCCTCCGAATTCCTCGGCGAGCACATTTGCCGCCGGGACTTTTTCAGCCTTCAACACCGAACGCATGGCGGAAACCATGTCCGGCAGACCCGCGATGTAATAGGTTGCCGGCATGAAGTTGCCGATGTGCCGCTTGATCAGGTTGGCATCGATGCGGCCTCTCTCGCCTGCCCACGACGGCAGGTCGCCGCCGGTCATGGTCGGAACGAACACGAGATTGGCGTTTCGAGCGGCGAGGTCCTGCAACTCCGTGAGAAACGGCGCGTCCTCGGGGGTGCGCGAGGCATAAAACAGCACGAGCTTCCGTGGCGAGGACCGCTCGAGAGCATCCCGAATCATGGAATAGGCCGGAACGACCCCTATTCCGCCGACGAGAAAGACGGCCGGTTCGGTGGCGTTTTCGTCGAGGGCAAAGGCGCCATGCGGGGCGTTGACCAGCATCTCGATCCCCACGACCTCGCCCGAGTTCAAAGCCATGAGAGAGCGCTTGAAAGCCGTGTCGCGCATGCGCATGACGAAGACCAGGTCCTCATCATGGGGGGCGCTGGCGAAGGAGAAGAATCGCGTCTCCCCGCCCCTGTCGCGATAGGCCGGGTTAAGCATGGTCATCCGGACGTGCCGGCCGGCCTTGTAGACGAACCCGGCAGGCCGCTCGAAGCGGAATTCCCAAGTGTCTGTGGCAACCGGCGCCTTGCTTTTCAAAGCGACGTCGAAACCGACACGCTCGAATCCACCGGATTTGCCGCCATGCAGCCTTCGCATGCGTTCGTGATCCATCGCCGTCGTCCTGTCGCCAAAACCTTGTCCGAAGCTATTCCACGCCCGAATTGATTCAAATCAGTTTTCCGGGACGAAATGGACCTACTGTCCAGCATTCGGGGAATTCTTCGCGAATGATTGGTTCGGGACCTTGCGGACATACCCCATGGGGTATATATACCCCCCATAGGTATATGGAGGCCCCATGTCGGAACATCCCAGTCACTCCGGGGAAACGCCCCGTCTCAACCGCGCCATCGGCCAACTCGAAGGCATCAAGCGGATGATCGGTGAAGGCCAGTACTGTGTCGATATCCTGACGCAGCTGCGTGCCGTACGCAGTGCGATAAAGACGATCGAACTCAGCGTTCTGGAAAGGCACATGAAGTCGTGCCTGGTGAAGTCCTGCCAGTGCGGTGACGAAACTCAGCGTGACA
This sequence comes from Ensifer sp., assembly GCA_035565055.1. Classification (GTDB taxonomy): domain Bacteria; phylum Pseudomonadota; class Alphaproteobacteria; order Rhizobiales; family Rhizobiaceae; genus Ensifer_A. The sequence goes on along the minus strand of DATMTA010000035.1, from coordinate 63,696 downwards.
CGCAGATTGGCGAGATCATGCTGCTCCTCAAGAAGTACGAGTAAACACCATGGACCATGAACACCACGGCGACGGCGCGACGAAGTCCTGCTGTCACGGAAAGAACGAAAAGGCCGAAGCCGGCCAGTTCACCTGCCCAATGCATCCGGAAATCCGTCAGGACGGCCCCGGCCATTGTCCGATTTGCCACATGAACCTCATCCCCGTCGACGAACAGGCTGCGCAAAAGGCGGTGGCACAGTCGGACCACGGCCAATGCAATCACCATGGGCACGACCATGTCGCCAAACCGGTCCCGACTCTCAAGGCCGGCGAAACTGTCACCTATACCTGTCCCATGCACCCAGAGATCCGCCAGGAAGGCCCCGGATCCTGCCCGATCTGCGGCATGGCGCTCGAACCCGAGACCATCACTCTCGAAGAAACGGACAATCCGGAACTCCGGGACATGACGCGACGGCTGTGGATTTCGGCGATCCTGTCGGCGCCGGTGGCGATTCTCGCCATGGGCGCCCACTTCGGGCTGTCTACCCTTATTCCCGACAGGATCTCCGTCTGGATACAGCTTGTCCTGGCGACACCGGTCACGCTGTGGGGCGGATGGCCGTTTCTCACGCGCGGCTGGGATTCATTGAAGACCCGCAATCTCAACATGTTCACCCTGATCGCCCTGGGCATTCTCGTCGCGTGGGGATATTCGGTCGTCGCCGTTCTGGCACCGGACGCCTTCCCGCATATGCCCGGCATGACGCCCGACATCTATTTCGAGGCGGCGGCCATCATTACGACGCTGGTCCTGGTAGGCCAGGTTCTCGAACTGAAGGCCCGGGCCCAGACCGGTAACGCCATCCGGGCTCTTCTGAAGCTCGCACCGGCCACCGCACATCGCCTGAAGGACGGCGACGAAGAGACCATCCCGCTGGAGCAGGTCCAGGCCGGCGATCTGCTCCGCGTACGTCCCGGTGAAAAAATTCCGACCGACGGAGAAGTGGTCGAAGGATCGAGCCACGTCGACGAGTCCATGCTGACCGGCGAATCGATGCCGGTCGGCAAGCAGACGGGCGACAAGGTCACCGGCGCCACCGTCAACCAGGCCGGAAGCTTTGTCATGAAGGCGACGCGGGTGGGCAACGATACCCTTCTGGCCCAGATCGTGGCGCGTGTCGGCCAGGCCCAGCGCTCGCGCGCGCCCATACAACGCGTCGCCGACATCGTGTCCGGTTACTTCGTACCCGCCGTCGTCGCCGCGGCCGCACTGACCTTCATCGCCTGGATGGTCTGGGGTCCCGAACCGAAGCTCGGTCACGCCATTCTGAACGCCATCGCCGTATTGATCATCGCCTGTCCCTGCGCGCTTGGCCTAGCTACGCCGATGTCGATCATGGCCGGGACCGGCCGCGCCGCTCGCGAAGGCATATTGGTACGCGATGCAGCGGTTCTCGAGGCCTTCGAAGGCGTCGACACGCTGGTCTTCGACAAAACGGGTACGCTGACGGAAGGCAAGCCGAAGCTGATCGCCGCCAAGGCCGTCGCCGACTTTTCCGACGATCGCTTGCTGGCCCTGGCCGCGGCCCTGGAAGCATCGAGCGAGCACCCGATTGCCGATGCCATAGTCCGTGGTGCGAAAGAGATGGGACTGCCGAGCCTGAAGGTCGCGGATTTCCAATCGCCTACGGGTAAGGGTGTAACCGGAACGGTCGACGGCGTTGCCGTGGCGCTGGGCAATTCCGCCCTGGTCGGAGAGAACGCGGAATTGACTGAACTGGCGCGGCCCTTCCGCGAAAAGGGACAGACCGCGGTCTACGCGACCGTCGATGGCAAGCCCGCCGGTATCATCGTCGTCGCCGATCCCGTAAAGGCTTCCACACCCCAGGCCCTGAACGCGTTGAGGGCAGAAGGCCTTCATCTCGTCATGTTGACCGGAGACAACGAAGCCACCGCCCGCGCCGTTGCCCGGACCCTCGGCATCGAGGATGTTGAAGCTGGCGTCCTGCCCGACCGAAAGGCGGAGGTGATCGAAGGGCTGATGGCCAAGGGCCGCAAGGTGGCCATGGCCGGGGACGGCGTCAACGACGCACCGGCACTTGCCGCCGCGACCGTGGGCATTGCCATGGGCAACGGCACCGACATCGCCATGGAAAGTGCGGGCATTACCCTCATCAAGGGCGATCTGCGCGGCATAGTCAAGGCGCGGACACTGAGCCAGGCTGTCATGCGTAATATCAAGCAGAACCTGGTTTTCGCCTTTGCCTATAACGTGGTGGGTGTGCCGATCGCCGCCGGCGTGCTTTATCCGGCCTTCGGTCTGCTTCTGTCGCCCATCATCGCCTCGGCAGCCATGGCCTTCAGCTCGGTTTCGGTCATCGCCAACAGCCTCCGCATCCGGAATACTCGCCTGTGAGGCTTGCGCACCATACCCAGTAGGGGTATGGTGCGCGCTGCCGCTTTCTCATTTCTTTTTAACAACAATTGCTCTAACTGGCGCACATGCTGAAGCTCTGGACACGGTTGATGGTCGGACTGATATTTGTCTTCGTGACGATATCGGCGCCGATGCATGCCGCCGCCATGGGTGTCATGCATGAAGCCGCGTCGGCCTCGACCGCACCGGCGGCAATGCCCGAAATGTCAGGCATGAGCGATGCGTGCGCCAAGGCCATGGCGGCCCAAATGTCGGCCGAAACGTCCCATGCCAAGGCTAAGCCGTCCAAGGCACCAAAAGGGCATGCTAACGGCTGCTGTTCTGAGGGCTGCAACTGCCCGCTCAGCCACTGTCCCGCCACCGCGCCGATCCTGGCGCTCGCGGAATATACCATTCTCCATGTCGAACCGATGGCCGGTATCGGCACGGAGACGCAGACCCTGCGTTCCTATCTCGTCGAGACTTTGAAACGGCCTCCAAGAGCCTGATCCTGACAGACAAGACATCCCCGGTCACGCTCTGGCGTGCGCCTTCCCTTGTCCCTTTCCAGGAACATTCTCCCCATGAAACGCCTGCTTTGCGCGGTGTTGGGCTGGCTTGCCGTGGCGCTCTCGCCGGCGGTGGCCCAGGCCGAAATCCGCGAATATAATCTCACCATTGCGCACAAGGTCGTCTCCGTCGACGGACATCCGCGCAACAAGATCACTATCAACGGAACGATTCCGGGCCCCGTTCTGCGCTTCACGGAAGGCGACGAGGCCATCATCCATGTGACCAACACCCTGAAGGAAGAAACGTCCATCCACTGGCACGGCTTGATCGTGCCGGGCTCGCAGGACGGCGTCCCGGGATTCAACGGCTTCCACGGCATCGCACCCGGCCAGACCTTCACCTACCGCTTTCCGATCAAGCAGGCCGGGACCTACTGGTACCACGCCCACTCGATGGGCCAGGAACAGGACGGTCTTTACGCCGGCATGGTCATTGCCCCGAAAACCGCCGATCCCGTTCAGTCCGACCAGGACTACACGATTGTGCTCGCCGACGAGAGCCTGGAGGACTCGGAGGACATCCAGGCCCATTTGAAGATGGCGCCGGACTACTACCAGTATCATCGCCGTACGCTCGGCGACTTCTTCAACGATGTTGGCAAGATGGGATTGGGCAAGGCTGTTGCCTCTGCCGGCATGTGGGGCAAGATGAACATGCTCCCGACCGACTTGTCCGACGTCGAAGGCTACCACTTCACGGTCAATGGGATGACGCCCGACCAGAACTGGACGGGCTTGTTCAAACCAGGCCAGCGCATCCGTCTTCGCTTCATCAACGCCGCCAGCATGACGATGTATGACGTGCGCATCCCAGGGCTTAAAATGACCGTGGTATCGGCGGACGGTCAACCGGTCGAACCCTTTGTCGTTGACGAATTCCGCATCGGTAATGCCGAGACCTACGATGTCATCGTCACGCCCGAAGATGACAAGGCCTATACGATTGCCGCCGAGGCGATCGACCGGACAGGATTCGCCATCGGCACGCTGGCGCCCCGCGAGGGCATGAAGGGTGAAAGCCCCGCCCAGCGTCCACGGTCGATCCTGACCATGGCCGACATGAACATGCAGAAAATGATGAAGGACGATCCGAAGATGGACATGTCCGCCATGGACATGCCGGCGGCGTGGGGCGACCACCATGCCCCCGCTGGCACGACGATCCTCGACTACAGCGACCTGAAGTATCTCGGGCAGCAGCCGGACGTACGCGAACCGACCCGAGAGATTACCGTCCGTCTCGACGGCAACATGGAGCGCTACATATGGACCATGAACGGCAAGACGTTCGACCCGGCCATCGGCATCCATGTCGCCTACAACGAGCGGGTCCGCATCACCTTCGTCAACGACAGCATGATGGCCCACCCGATGCACCTGCACGGCATGTTCGTGCAACTCGACAATGGCCAGCCGGCGGAAAAGATGCCGAACAAGCATACGGTCATCGTTCCTCCCGGCCAGACCATGTCCGTTATCCTGACAGCAGACAATGCGGGTACGTGGGCCTTCCACTGCCATCTGATGTTCCACATGCTGTCCGGCATGATGACCGACCTGGTCGTGTCGCAGCCCGGCCAGACCGTTCTTCCCGACGACAAGACCGCTGACGGCGCGCCAATCCGGCCGATCCCTGGAATGATGATGCCCATGGCCGCCGACATGAATACGGGCCATGACGACATGAAGGGCATGGAGGGCATGGACATGGGTGGCTCACCGCCCAAGCCCCAGGCCCAGCCGCAGACGGACATGCCCGGCATGACCATGGATCACAAGGACATGCACATGAGCGCGCCTGATGCCGCGCCGACGACGGCGCCCGCACCGAAGCCGGATGGCATGAGCCAGATGGACATGCCGGGCATGGATATGAGCCACGACGACACGGACAAGTCGGCTGCTGCCACGACCACGGCATCGCCGAACGGTCCAGCAACCCAACCGTCCCAGGCGACGACACCTGCCAAGGCGACAAAGGCGAAGCCCAAGGCCAAGGCCAAATCGAAGCCAAAGCCCGCCTCTCCGAAGAAGAAGTCGATGCCCGGCATGCCGGGAATGGACATGAGCAACATGAACATGGGAGGCGATCATGCGCACTAGCCCCATTATCGGCGCAGTGGCCGCCATCGTCTTGGCGACGTCGGCGCAGGCTCAGAACCAAGCTCGCCAGCCAGGTCTCGATGCCATGGCCGACATGCACAAGTCGGGCATCTACCACAGCTTTACACTCGAGACGGATCTGTCACGCCAGAACGACGAGACGACCGGTACCTGGGACCTCGACGGCTGGGCCGGTGGCGATATCAACAGACTGTGGCTGAAGAGCGAGGGCGAGGTTTCGGGCGGCAAGACGCAAAAGGCGGAACTGTGGGCGCTCTACAGCCGCAACGTCGCGACCTATTGGGACGCCCAGGTTGGCATACGGGAGGATTTCAAACCGTCCTTGCCAGCCGTACCCGGGCTGACTGCGCCAAAGGCGCATACCTATCTCGCCGCCGGCGTCGCAGGGTTGGCGCCCTACTTCTTCGAGACGGAAGCGCACCTGTTCGTGCGGGACGACGGCGCGATCAGCGCGCGGCTACGCCAGGAGAACCAGTGGCTGGTCACGCAACGCCTGATTCTTCGGCCTCGCCTGGAACTGAACCTCAACGGAAAGGATGATCCGGCCCTCGGTCTCGGAACCGGCCTGACCGATGCCAGCCTCGGCCTGCAGGCCCGCTACGAATTCAGGCGCGAATTCGCTCCCTATATCGACCTCACCTACGACCAAAAATTCGGCCGCACAGCGGACTATGCCCGCCTGCGCGGCGAAAAGCCAACGGAAACCCGGCTCAGCGCCGGCATCCGGTGGATGTTTTAACCTTTAAACCAGAAAGACCTGACCCATGAAAATCCTGTCCAGACTGATCCTTTCCGCTGCCTTGGTCGCTGCACCGTTTGTTACGTCCGAAGCTTCGGCCCACGCCAAACTGGTGAAGGCCACACCGGCCGACGGTTCGACCGCGGCGTCACCCCAAATGATCATGCTTACCTTCAATGAGAAGCTTGCCGGAAAGCTGTCGGGCTTCGAGGTCGTCAAGGCCGACGGCACCAAGGTCGATGTCATGGTCTCGGTTGCCGGCGGCGGCACAATGCTACACGCCATGCCGTCCAAGCCACTCGCGCCCGGTGCTTACAAAGTGAACTGGCACGCCGTGACCGACGACGGCCACCGCACCGAAGGCACCGTCTCCTTTACTGTGAAATAGGGGCGACCCATGGAAGCGGCAGGCATTCTGGCGGACATTGCCCGCTTTCTTCAGTACGCTGGCGCGGTCGTCGTCTTCGGGACGGCGCTCTTCTGCCAGTCAAGTCTGCCGTCTTCCGGCGAGACTTCGGCCAGCCGCCTTGGCTGGCCGAAGCCTTTGCTTGTCAGCGCGGCCTTGCTGATTGTCGTCGGTAGCCTTCTGTCCTGGGCCGCACAATCGGCCATGATGACCGGCGTGACAATCGACAAGCTCGATCCTGGTGCGGCGATGTCGATCTTGACCGATATGCAATGGGGCCACGGTCTCGCTTTCCGCCTCGCGGCTGGCCTTATCGCCGTGTTGTGGACCCTCATCGCAAAACCAGGGCGCAGCCTATTCGTCGGCAATATCGTGTCCGGCACGATAGTTCTCGGCAGTTTCGCCTTTACCGGCCATGGTGCAGCAAGCGAGGGACAGTGGGCTCCGGTTCACCTCCTCAGCGACATCCTGCACAGCGTGGCGGCCGGGGTCTGGCTGGGCGCACTTGTGGCTTTTCTGGGCCTTCTGTGGCAATCCCGTGTCGCTGATCCCGCGCAGCAAACGGCACTCGCCGCAGCGCTCAGGGGGTTCTCTGGAACGGGTTCACTTTTGGTCGCGGTCCTTGTTGCCACAGGCCTCGTCAATGGCGTCTTTCTTGTCGGCCTGGAGCACCTCGACGGCTTGGTCAAGACACCATACGGCCTATTGTTAAGCGCGAAAATCGCCGTATTCGGCGGAATGCTGGCCCTCGCCGCACTCAATCGATTCCGGCTGACGCCAGGGCTTGAGACCGCCCTCGATACCTCGAGCGGCGTGGATCACGCCCTTGCCGCCCTTCGCCGCAGCCTCTTCTTTGAAACCTTGGCTGGCCTCCTTGTACTCGCGCTGGTCGCCGTGTTCGGCATGATGGAGCCGCCCGCGGCCCAATAGTTGCATTCCCCTCACGCGTGAACGGAAATTCCCCTTTTCGGGGTCAAATCGGAACAGACGATGCCGCAGAACCTCAAACCGTTGACCGCCTTGCGCTTCTTCGCCGCCATGTGGGTTGTTGGCTTCCACTTCTGGCCCGATCTCGGACTTGCCATGCCTGCGATCGTCGGCAAAGGGTATCTGGGAGTGGAACTGTTCTTCGTTCTCTCCGGCTTCATCCTCAGTCACGTCTATCTCGAACGCTTCAAGGACGGCACCTTTCACTACGGCGAATTCATCTGGGCTCGCCTGGCGCGGATCTACCCGGTGCATATCGCGATCCTGCTCGGTCTCGGCCTTCTCATGGCCGGGCTCGCCGTCGTCGGCATTCAGGCTGGAGACAAACTGCTCGTGTGGTCCTCCCTGCCCGCTCAACTGACCCTGACCCAGGCTTGGGGCCTTGCCCCTCACGGCGGATGGAATCATCCATCGTGGTCGATCTCGGCCGAGTGGTTCGCCTATCTGACCTTTCCGGTGTTTGCTTTCCTGATGGTCCGCATGTGGAATCGCCCTCGCCTCGCTGTTGGCCTGGCCGCGATATTCCTCATCGCTCTCTATATCGGCTTTGGCTCCGTTGCCGGTTTCGACTTGACGCGCGCAACCATCCTCTGGGGTGCTTTGCGCATCGTCCCCTGCTTCGCGCTGGGGTGCACCCTGTGGCTTCTGTGGAGGTCCGGCGCCATCCGGTCACGTGCGGGCGCCTTCGGATTGTCAGTGGGCGCACTGGCCGTGCTTGTCGCTTCAACCTCCTTTGGGCTCCCAGACTTCGTGAGCGTGCTCGCCTGCGGTGGCATCATCCTGGGGCTTGGCGCCCTCGCGAGAAACGGCTCTGCCATATTGTCGGCGCCGTGGCTGGTCTATCTCGGCGAGGTGAGCTTCGCGGTTTACATGGTCTGCATCCCGTGGCAGCTCATCTTTGGCCAAGGCCTGCAGAAGCTTGTCCATCTCGACCCCGAGAATATGCCCCTGGTTTTCTGGCTGGGCATGGTCGCAGGCGTCGTACCTGCCGCCATGGTCGTGCATCACCTAGTCGAGCGCCCGGCGCGCAATCTGATGCGTCGAGTGGAGTTCAAGCGTGACGTCGTGAATGTGCGCGGGCGCCTGAAGATAGAATACTAGGCTGGAGCGGTAATATAACCGATCTATGCCCAACAAGTGTTTGAATATTCCTTGTAATTCGGCATGCACTCCCTTCGCCGCAACTGGACTGCTTACAGACCTTTTGCAATGCAGACACGCGCTCATCATCGAAACTCCGAATTTTCTGCTTTAGGTTCCTGGGACACGGAGGTCGCTATGGAAAAGCATGAAGCCGGACACGCAAGCCATGACATGGCGATGAAGGGCAACAGCCACTACGTCAAATTCTGGATATCGCTCGCCGTCAACGCGGTGCTGATGTTTGTCCTCATGTTCGTGATGATCGACACTTTCGCCGAGTTCATCCCAAACATAAATTTCGTCTACATGGCCTTGGTCATGGCGGCCCCGATGGGCATCATTATGCTGGCCAGCATGCCCATGATGTATGCGGACAAACGCAAGAACCTGATCAGCTATGCGGTTCTTGTACTGCTCTTCATCGCCAGCCTTGCCTTCATCCGCAACCAGACCCTCGTCGGCAACAGCGGTTTTCTGGCGTCCATGATTCCGCACCACTCCGGCGCCATATTGATGTGTCGCAAGGCCCGGATCACCGATCCGGAAATCGTGGCCTTATGCAAGAACATTGAGACGTCTCAACGCCAGGAAATCGACGAGATGAAAGCAATCCAGAAGCGACATCCGATGGGATGATCTGACTTTGCAAACTCCCGCCGATGAGCGCTGCTGACCTAGTGTCCATGCACAAGAAGAATGCTAGCCATCATCGGTCTTGCAATGCATCGCGGCCACATTTTAAGGCGCTCGACCAATTCGCCCATCTGCTCTGAGCGTAGACTTTCAGCTAGGTTACTAAACGGGTCGCCATCATCGTCCAGCCGGAATGGATCGCCTAACGTTGTTACCCGGTAATGGTTGCCTGGCTCAGCCATCAAAGCCGCGACTGCACTGACCACATGCAGCCGTGTCGCCGGTGTTTGTTCTGTCAATATTAGACACCCCTTCGGCTGGGAACTTGCCCGGAGGAAGAAGCTCGTGCCGCCGCCGCGGTTGATGTCGTCAAAGCTGGCGGCGAAGGTACCTTTCAGGCCGCGCCACAAGACGACGTCGATCAGACAGGTTACGCTGGTCGCAAAGATTGCCGGATCAGATGTTCGCCAGCCTGCCCCTGGTGACTTCCCGCGTGCAACGCGCACCAGGGCATCCTCCATCAGTAATATCAGTTTTCCAGGAGGTGCCGGGTATTTGCCCTCCACTCCCAACGCTACTGGGGGCGGCCCTCGGACAAAACGGGAGCGCTCGTTTCTCAATTCGAGCACATATCCAGTTAGGCTCACCAGACGCCTCCGATGCATAGGGCACGTCACTCGGAACACGCTGGTCGCCGTTTTGTGGACGAAATGACTTTTATGAGCCTTCTGCGCTTCAAAGCAACACTGCGGGCAGGCGCCACCTCGAATTCCGCTGGGAACGGCGCGCGCAACGAGTGCCTCCTTGGGGCCAGGAGAAGCAAATTTCCGAGCGAGGGATCTGGCCGGGATATGACTGATATCGGCAAGAATCTGAAAGAATCCCGGTTGAGGAGCAATATCATTGTCGGGATGGAAGCCGAGCCACCTCCAAAACTCACTTGTCGACACGAAATTGGAGGTCGCCAGACGGGCAATCCAGGAAGACAACCCTTCGCCGGTTTCGGGTGACGGAGCGTAGGGCAGCGGCGCCACCTAATGTACCGGCGTTCGCGAACGCCGTCTCATGTTGGCCGCCGTCTGAACATGACGGGTAACCTCGTCCTGGGCAAGGGTTTCGAGCGTAATCCGCTCGACGCCTGTATCTATGGCATGGACGGCGCACATATTGAGGAGCCTGAACATCTTGCCGGGACTTCCGCCGGATAGCTCAAACACCTTTTGAATAAATGGCGCATCGATGTCCGATGGCTCGACCAACGGAAACCAAGCGACCACAGCTTTGACAATAATCGCCCAGTTCTCATCGTTCCCAAGCCGCACCAGCAGATGCGGGATCGCCCTTCCTTCTATCTGCGGATCTGAAGTGAACGCGTTCAGAGCTTCTTGCGTCCCGAAGCATGCCAGAGACAATTCGAGCTGATTACATAGCCGCCGCAACGCTGCCAGCGTTTTGCGTTGAGCCGCCCCGCTTCCGATGACCAGATTGTTCGTCTCATCGATCACCAGCAGGCGGGTACCCAGCCGTTTGAGTTGCTCATGAACGACGTGCTCCAGATCAATAACCCGTCCTCGCGTGAAGGGCGCACCGGCCGCAGACAGAATGGCTGCATAGAGACGACCTTCGTCGGCTTCCGGTGGGGCTTCCAAACCCAAGACCTCCTGGGTTGACCGACCTGTCGCAACATCAAAACGCGCGAGGTGCGCCCGCATGAATTTCTTCATAATGGTCGTTTTACCAACATCCGGTTCACCAACTACCAACAGGGACGGCATCCGGGTACGCTTCGCACCGCGTAACAGGTCAGTCAGGTAGTCGAGCGTCATGTCACCTTGCGGATAATGGACCCAGCGATCCGCCAAAATGTGATTGATACGACCTTCGTTGTCGCCAGGAACCAAGCTTACCATGTCTCGATCTCGCCTGTCCGGGTGACTTTGATGGTCCTCGGTGGCGCCGGGACGAAAGTAGTCTGGGGTATTACCTCCACTAGGTTCGCCACGGGCGCAGTCTCCGTAGCCAGGTCGTACCCGCGAACCCGGCGCTCGTTCTGGCGTCGCTGGCGCCGCGTCTCGGATTGCGATTGCCCGACCAGATCGGCATTTTGCCGGCGAGCCTGAAAGATATCCTCTTCACAGACAAGCCTCTTGCCGTCGGCGACCAGCCGCCGCCGTGCAGCCTCTAATTCCCAAAGGCTCATGGGAGGCCTTGCCAGGTTACGATAGCGAAGCGCTTGAATACCTTGCGATGACTGGAAATAGATCCGCGACAAATCGCGCGGATCATACCGCACCGTCACGCGACGCTCGCCAAAATCGAAAAGATTTTCGAGGAACGGCTCAAAATAATGCACGTTGTTCAGCACGATGCCCTGGCGGGTGATGGCACGGCCGACCGAGGGCAATAAGTCAAAGGCCAGTTGTTCAGTATCGAAGGCCGCTCGCGGCACCATGCCCTCTCCCGTCGGGCCGGCTTTCCACGCATCGAGCGGCGCGCGGCTGAGGGCGGAATGAATCCTGCGATTATAGTCGCAGGCGATGAACCGCCACAGCCAGATTTCGAGCTCATCCAGCGTCATCGACGCCTTCGCATCGCTGTCGTAGTTGCCACGCTGAGCGACGTTTGAAAACGTTGTCCCGGGCAACAGGTGCATTTCCGTTTGAGCGGTGCCGATCAGGCGCTCGATATGGCCGCCATACCGCGCCGCGCCGATGGGACGAAATTGAAGCATGATCCCCAGATTGGCGCAGGCATGGGCGAAGGTCTGTCCTTTAAATTCGGAACCATTGTCGGTGTGGATAGTGTCTGGCAAACCGAACCCAGGCCAGTCCGCATCAATGCCACGATAGCGAAGCGCCTCAGACTTATCCATGATGGCGTGACGCAAGGCCATTCCCACGGAAATGACGTTTGGCGCATCGAGCGACACATGCAGCCCGACAACCGTCCTTGAGCTAACGTCAATGACGAACGTCAACCACGGCCGGCCTATCGGCTGTCGGGTCGCGACATCGACAACAACGATGTCGGCTGGTGAATGGTCGATTTGCCACTGGCTGTTCGGCCCAGCGACCTGAAGGGCGCCTGGACGCATAGTCTCGGCTTCCGATTTGCCGCGCCCTCCCCTGCTGCCGGCTGACCGGCGGCGGCTAATCTGGGCCACATAACGGCGGACGGTTGTCCCGGCTGGCTTGACCAGGCCAAGGGCCTTGCACCTCTTGACGACCTCGCGATAGAGGGCTTCGATCGTAGGGCATTGGGATTGGAGATAATACTCGCGGACCGCAGCTTCGATCACGCGTTCCACTTCGGTATCAATACGTGGCCGGCCAGACCCCCAACCAGGGACACCAGCAACAACGCCCTCAACTGTGTTTTGTAGACGATATTTGCGAATGAGCCGATAAGCAGTCGCGCGGTTGACTTGAAGTCGGCCGGCAAGCGCGACAACCTCGTCGGGCCCGACAGCCTCCATTTCAACAAAGGCGCGGATCTGCGCATAGCGATCCAAAGCCACGGACCACCTTCCGAGCGTACCTGAATTTTTTGGGCGAAGGGACGGATTGAGCATAATTGGCATGCCTTTGCGGCAAAGCCCCCGTTTCACCATGCGCCCTAAACGCCAGATCGCGAATAGCGAAATTGATGCGACAAAGTAAAACCTGAATCGCGCCGCGATCGTGGCTAGAAAGGCGCGACTATTCGCTAATTCGCAAGAATTTCGCTAATTTCAACGCATTGTTTCTATTGTGATTTCGAGGTCTGCGTTGTCGCAGCAATTGCGCTAACTGACAAGTGCAGACTATTACCCTAGGTTAGGCATCTAGGCCGACGGCTGGAGACTTGTTAGGGGTTCCATCGCAGACGACGAGCCCGCTGCGCGAGTCGCCCCCTTCCCTAGCGTTTACCAAGTACCTGAACGCCTCGAATAAATCGTCGCTCGAATACCGCAGCCCCTATTGATTTCCTATAGGCTGCCGGCCAGAACAATAAAATAGGATGACATCATGACAACAGACGATGCCCTGAAAGCGTGCGAGGACATTCTCCGCGAAGACAAGCAGTACAATATCGAGCACAGCATTCTGCCTGGCCGGAACCGCATCATCGACGTGATGCTTAGCCGGCGGGATGAACTGCGCGACGCATATGCGGACATCCATCAGGCGTTCAACGGCAATGCCATTGGCTTACAGGTCTTTTTCGATGCCCTGTTGTGCTGCGTGGACTGCTGGAATCCGAAGGCCGTCGCCAAGTCGCGTAGCGGTCGTGCCGAACTGATCGCCCTGAATCAAACGATCGCACGTGCGGCAAGCACCTTGGCCGACTTGCTCGATCAATCCACGGATCTACAGGAACACTCCGGGTTTATTGCTGACGTCGACTATGACATTATGCGTACCCTGACCAAGGCCGGCGAGACCAATTCGTGGTTTAAGTACACGGTCAAGGACGAGCTCGAAATGTTCAACCGCTACGATGGCAAATACTGGCCGTCGATGAGCGACTTCATCCGGGTTATTTCCGACGAGGCCGATGAGGCTATCGTTGAAGCGTCTGACCCGACGACGGCTGACGCAACGCGCGGCGCGCGCGGGTCGAACACGGACTTCTTTCGAGCCTTCTTCGGCCGGTTGGAGGACGAAGCGGAAAGCCACCGCTTTAACTTCCCCCGCACTCTGAAGCTCAAGGACGCAACGATTGCCGCCCTGGCGACCTGCGCCCTCAACCTCGGCCCTGACGAGATGTTCACGAGCGAGTACATCAAACAACTACGCCAGCGTCTGCGGGACGAAGCGAAGGCGGACGCGAGCTGATTGCGAGCAATGGAGACGCCAAAATAGCGAACGGAAACGACTCATACTCGGCATATTGACTAATTTTCGTGAAACTCCTATTTATGGAGCCACGAGGAGCACTCCCATGCTGTACCGCTTAGAAATAGAAAATTTCCTCTCAATCCGCGAGAGGCAGATCCTGGACTTGACCATCGCTCCGAATGTTCCGGATGACGACGGTCGCTTTGCGCCGATTTTTCCCGGTTCGGAGCAGCGAGCGCCGAAAGTCGTGTCCATTTATGGTGCGAACGCCTCGGGCAAGACGACGATCCTTAGAGCCTTGGATTTTGTGAGCCGGTTCGCCCGTTGGAGCGCGCAACTCCCAGAAACCAAGCTCAACGTGACCCCGTTCGCCGATGCGGAGTGCTCAAACAAGCCAATGAGCTTTGCTATTGAGTTCGGAGGGATTGTAAACTTCGGCAATCGGCGCAAGCACAAACCGGACCACGAAGATGTTGGCACGCTTAGGTACGAACTGGAGATCGAGATCTCCGGCGGATGTGCAAAGCGTGTATTGCGGGAAGCCCTGCGCCAACGTCCTGAAGGCAAAGGAAAATGGCAACGGATCTTTGAGCGCGAAGCGGATGGGACGATTGCAAATTCAGATCACTTCCCTCTCGCCACCTATTTGCACCTGAAAGATACGCTGACGGAAGATACGTCGGTCCTCTCAAGTTGGGGCCGATTTAAGCATCCGACGGCAATGCACTATTCCAGGCTTGGTGGCGAAGCGTGGTCGAACCTGTCGTTTTATGGAAGCGACCAAAAGGCCAACGATCGCGAGCTGATGGACATGCTGTCAGTCTTCCCGAAGTTGGTTCAGCAGATCAACCGGGACCTCAGCCGTGTCGATACGGGGATCGAGGAGATGCAAATCGAGACCTACGGCTCCGAGCGCAGGGCGATCTTCACCCATAGCGGCCTCGGAACTCCCCTTCTCTGGGAATCAGAGAGCCAAGGCACGCAAGCGTTTGTCCGGCTATTTCCAATCCTGAACCTCGCCCTCAACGAAGGCGGGCAGGCCTACATCGATGAGTTCGACACTTTGATCCATCCGACTATTCTCCCGGAGATCGTGAGATGGTTCTACGACAAGGAAGTGCGCAATTCGGGAGACGCCCAGGTCTGGATGAGCTGCCACTCGGCAACGCTGCTGGAAGATCTGGTCAAGGAAGAGGTCGTCATTACGGAGAAGAACAGCTCGGGCGAGACGAAGGTCTACAGCTTGATGGACGTACAGTCGACGCGGCGTGACGAGAACCTATACAAGAAATACCTTGGCGGCGTTTACGGCGGCATCCCGGTGATCGGATGACGCGGCAATCAATCCCGGAGCGCGCGCGGATTTTCGTGGGCTGTGAGGGCGAGTCCGAGGAAGGCTATTCGGCGTTCCTTGCCAGGCTCGCCCGCGACCACGACCTCCCGGTGGCTGTGGACGCGAATAAAATGAAAGGGGGCGATCCGCTTTCCCGGATCGAATGGGCTCGGGAATACATTTCCCGTGAAGAGGAAAAGCGTGGAGCGTACTCTGCAAAGTTCGCGTTCCTGGACACCGACCAGGCCGTCCTAGACCCTGGACGTGCCGATAGAGCTGTCGCGCTCGCGGACCAGCTCGGGATCACCATTATCTGGCAGCAACCGGACCATGAAGGCTTGGTGCTTCTCCATTTCGACCATACCGAAAAGAAGCATCCCACCACGAAAGCGGCCTCGCAGAAGGCTGTTTTGAAGGTTTGGGGATCTTACAAGAAGAACTCTACCGGCCAGCAATATCGCAGCAAACTAACGGTCGACAGCTTGAAGCTCGCCGGCCGAGGCCATAGCGATCTAAACGAATTGCTGATGACGATTGGCTTGGTCGAACGTGCCAAGGACGAACCGCGCCCAGAAAGGGCCCATCGCGAACGTGCGATAGACCTTGGTGATGATGAGAGTGCTTAGACTGAGAGGACTACTGCCGCCCATATGTTCGTCACCGATGGCCCCGGTGACTTTAAGTGTAGACTTAAGCAGGCGGTTGATCGTTGGGTTAGACGGTGTGAGGGGATTTTGGGTCATGTGGTTCTCCTTATTGCTAGGCGCCGACGGAAGGTCGACGAGGTATTCAATGCCGATGAAGGCGATGATGCAGATAAGGCCACCGAGACAAAACATCACGGTATGTGCGAGCCCTGCCAGAACTGGGAGACCCAGTCTGAACACTCTCAGGCTTGATGTGGGATAGTTTCTCCCAAATTCAAGGGGTTGGAACTAAAGAAAGCCCCCGACCGTGGCCGAGGGCCTAAGATCTTCCGTTTAGATATCTGTAAAGATCACACCCCAATACAAACTGACGGTCGGCTTTTGACGCGAACGAACTGACTTCGCCCGACAAAAGGATCAAAACGGATCCCGCAGGGTGAAGACCGTGAGGGCTCCATCTCCGACGACGAGGCCGCCGGCTTTGCCGGTGAATGGCTCTACTTAAAATCCCTGCTCCGATGCTCGATCCGCATTTGCCTTGCTACCCGCAGATCGACACCCGGCCCGCCTCTACGGAATTCATCACCCGGCTGGTGCGGCAGGGCGAGCGGATTGTCGCGATCGCCGATCTCGACCAGCATGTGCGACAGGTCGACGGCTGTGCGGGCGACCAGGTGCACCGCCTCCCCTTCCCGTTGGACATATCCGGTAATCAGAACAAGGCTGGCGCCATAGACGGCCTGCTTGTAGGTTTCACCGACCTTTTCCCAGACAATAACATTGGCATCGCCCGTCTCGTCCTCGATCGTGAGGAAGATCACGCCGTTGGCAGAACCCGGCCGCTGGCGCACATTGACCATGCCGGCAACGGACACATAGCGGCGGTCTTTTGAGGCCATGGCGTCGGCGCAGGTGATGTAACCTCTCTCTTTCAGATCTTGTCGCAGGAAAGTGATCGGGTGGACCGTCTGGCTGAAGCCGATGGTGTTGTAGTCCTCGACGACATTGGCGCCGTCGCTCATCCGTTTCAGATTCAGGTTCGGCTGATCGTATTCGAAGACGCTACGACCGTGTTCATCCAGGACACAGTCGAACAGCGGCAAGACATCGTCGCCGAGGGATTTGATATCGACCACAGCATCGCGTCGGACGATCTTGAAGGAGGTCTCGAACACATTAGCCTTGGCCAGCTTGCGCAGGGTCGCCGCCGGCGTCTTCGCCCGGCGCCAGAGGTCGGGTATGGATTTGTAAGGCACCTCCCCGCGCCTGACGATCAGATCGGCGACATCCTGGCTGCGAATGCCCTTGATCAGCCGAAAGCCTAAACGCACGGCCAACCTGCCCGGTTTGCTTCCGGGCTCCAGGGTGCAGTCCCATCGGCTTTTGTTGGCGCAGAACCAGCGGATTTCGACGCCATGAGCCTTGGCGTCGCGGATAAGCTGGGCCGGCGCATAGAAGCCCATCGGCTGGCTGTTCAGGATGGCGGCCAGGAAAACGTCCGGGTGATGGCATTTGAGCCAGCAAGAGGCCTCGGCGATGATGGCGAACGAAAACGCATGGCTTTCAGGGAAGCCATAGGAGCCGAAGCCTTCCAGTTGTTTGACCAGTTGGTTCGCGTACTCCTCGGTGTAGCCGTTCTTGATCATGCCTGCGATGATCGCCTGGCTGACCTCGCCTAAACCGCCCGTCTTCTTGAACGTGGCCTGCGCGCGACGGACCTGGTCGGCCTGACCGGCGGTGAACCCGGCACAAACCGAAACCAGCTTCATCGCCTGCTCCTGGAATAAGGGTACTCCCTTCGTTTTGGCCAGGATGCTTTCCACCTCGGGCGTCGGATAAGTAACTTCCTCTTCCCCCTTCAAGCGCCGAAGATAGGGGTGGACCATATCCCCTTGGATTGGTCCTGGCCGAACTATGGCGACCTGCACGACGATTTCATAAAATGTCCGGGGCTGGGTCTGGGGCAGCATGGCCATCTGCGCCCGGCTCTCGATCTGGAAGGCGCCGATGGTGTCGGCCCGCCTAATCATCGCGTAGGTCTTCGGGTCTTCCGGCGGGATGCAGGACAGGTCCATATGGATGCCCTTGTGCTCGGCCAGCAAGTCGAAGCCGCGTTTCAGGGCGCTCATCATCCCCAAGGCCAGACAGTCCATCTTCATGAACTTCAGGACGTCGATATCGTCCTTGTCCCATTCGATCACTTGCCTTCCCGCCATTCGTGCCGGCTCGATCGGCACCAGTTCATCCAAACGGTCATTGGTCAACACGAAACCGCCCGGATGCTGGGACAACTGGCGTGGGACGTCGAGCAGCAGGAGATGGATTTCGAAGGCGAGCTTCAGACGTCGGTCATTGATGTTGAGACCCAACTCGGCCGCCATTTCCGGTGTGCAGCCTTCGCTGTGCCAATAGCGAATATTCTTGGCCAGCACCTTGATCGTATCTTCGGGGAACCCCAGTACACGCAAGGCGTCGCGCATGGCACCGCGGGTGCGGAAGCGCGAGACGACGGCGGTGATCGCCGCATGGTCGCGGCCATAGGTCTGCCAGATCCATTCATAGACGCGCTCCCGCCGCTGGTGCTCGAAATCGACATCGATGTCCGGCGGCTCCTTGCGCTCCAGGCTGATAAACCTTTCAAACAGCAGGTCGTTGCGCGAGGGATCGACCGAGGTGATGCCGAGGACATAGCAGACGCAGGAATTGGCGGCGGAGCCACGGCCCTGGTGCAGGATGTCCTGGGACTGTGCGTACTTGACGATTGCGTTCACGGTCAGGAAGTATTTTGCGTAGTCGAGCTGATCGATCAGGTCGAGTTCGTGCTTCAGCAGATCGACGACAGACTGCGGCACACCTTCGGGATAGCGCCACTTGGCGCCGGCCCAGCAGAACCGTTTCAGCGCCTCCGACGCCGTCATACCGGGAAGCTGTTTTTCTTCCGGGTATTGATATTCCAGCTCCGATAAAGAGAACCGGCACTTGTCGGCGATTTCCACCGTCCGACGCATGGCGTCGCGGTAATCGGGGAACAGCCGGTGCATTTCTTCGGGCGATTTGAGGAAGCGGTCGGCATAGAGGAACCGCAGGTCGCCCATCGTGTCGATGGTGCAGCGGTTCTTGATGCAGGTGATCACATCATGCAGGAAGGCTCGCTCGTGGGTGGCGTAGAGCACATCATTGGTGACGACGGTTGGCACGCGCAGTTTCACGGCCAGGTTCGACAAGGCTTGCAGGCGCATATGGTCGTTCTGCCGATAGCGCAGCGACATCGCTATATAGGCGTTCTGGCCGAACAAGGCCTTCACCTTGCGCAGACGTAAGGCGCACGGTTCGTCAGGTTCATCCGGCACGAAGATCGCCAGAAGCCCCTCATGGAAATCTTCGACATCCTGCCAGTCGAGATCGCATTTGCCCTTCCCGGCCCGCATTTTGCCCAGTGACAACAATCGGCAGAGATTGGCGTAGCCGCCACGGTTCAGCGGGTAGACCAGCAGGATCAGACCATCCCGCAAAACCAGCCGACAACCGATGATGAGACGCACGCCGGTTTCATGAGCGGCGACATGGGCGCGGACCATGCCGGCCAGGGTGTTGGTATCGGCGATGGCCAGGGCGTCCATGCCGAGTTCCTTGGCGCGCTCGAACAAGGCGTCCGGCGCGGACACCGCCTGAAGGAAGGAGAAGTAGGAGGCGCATTGCAGTTCGACGTAGCTCATTATTCGAATTTCCCGTGCAGATACCATTTGAGGCCGCCGGTGTCGGCGTGCTGGCCGTCCCCCGTCCGGAAGGCCCAGAAACGTTCCCCGCTTTCCACCTCCAGGATGAAGTAATCGCGGACCTTGCCTTTCTCCCGATCGGTTACCCACCATTCGCCGCGGATACGTTCAGGGCCATCAGCACAGGCCACGGCATAGCGTTGGCCGCGCCAGGTAAAGGCGCGCGGCGGATGATCTGGCAAGACGGCCAGTGCCTTGATCTCTTCGGGCTTGCGGTAAAGGCGTTGCGGCCTGCGATACAGAGCATTGCGTTTGGAGCCGACTTCCTCCGACGTCGGCGGCACGCGACGGACGGCGCGTTCCGGAATATCGGTTGCGACGGATACGGCGCGATAGAGGCAATCGCTGCCGTGGCGGTTAGCCAGCACATCCCATAGGTCTTCAACATCAGGCCTGGCCGGCGCCTCGAATGAGGCCAGGGTCTGTTTCATGGCCAGCGGTTCGGTGAAGGCCGCCGTCATGACCATTTTGTCTATGCCGTAGCCGGGATCGACGGTCTCGATCTTGTCGACCAGCAGCTTGGCCAGTCGCCGGGCATCGCGGACCGGTTTGGCGGTGGCGACGAAGATGGTTTCGATCCGGTTGTCGGTGCGCATGAAGTGCAGGTCGAGACGCCGGCTGCCGAGACCCGCCTCTTCCAGACGCAGACATATGCGGTCGGTCAGGCGGCGGGTATATTTCTGGATCGTCTCGGGCGCGCCGATCGGTTCCGCCAACACGCGCTCTATGCGGATCAGCTCCGGCGCTTCGACCGGCTCTATCGGCTCGTTCAGCCGTCCGAACGCTTGATCGATACGGCGGAACAGTTTGGGCCCAAAGCTTTTAGTAAGTGGAGGTCTAGGCTTGCCCGCCAGTTCGCCGATCGTATCCAGTCCCAGCAGGCGCAGGTCCGGCACCATCTCGGGCGGCAGACGCAAGGCTTCGACCGGTAGATGGCGTAAGGCTTCGCCTGCCTTCCCCGAGTCTACGATCTGGACGACCTGCCGTCCAAACCGCGCCAGGGCATGGGCAGCGCCCCAGGTATCCGCCAAGGCCACCATGCTGGATATGCTCAGGTCGGCCAACCGGCGACGGACGTCCTCGATCAGGCCCGCCTCTCCGCCATAAAGATGGGCGGCCCCCTGAATATCGAGGACCAGTCCGTCCGGCGGATCGGCGGCGACAAGCGGGGAATAGAGGCGCAACGCCCAGATCGCCAGCTTTTCCAGGGCCATAGCATCGGCCATTGGATCGGCGTCCAGGATAACGAGGTCTGAATAGATGGATTCCGCCTTCGCCACGGGCATGCCGATATAGACGCCCATTTGACGAGCCAGATCGTCGGCGGCCGTAATGATCCGGCGACGACCGTCGGAACCCTTGAGCGCCAATGGCACATCACGAGACGGCGCGCCTGATCCCATGGCCCGCCGCATTCGATCCGTCGGCCAATAGGGAAGAAATATGGATAAAACCCTGGCCATCACACGCCTCAATACAAAAATCCGTCGCTCGACCGCTCCGCGCGTGCATGAGTTCAACCAGCCATTTCGCCCGCCCCACGCCCCGAACCGGCAGAGGGTCAGAGTTCACTTCCGTTACTCGCCATCGGGTAAAGGCACAGGTCTGGTTGCCGAAATCGCGGGCGTCGACGGGCCGGCGCCAGCGCCTGAGGGCGATGGCCATGGTGCCGGTCTTCTCAGCCGCGAACTGCAGCCGCTGTGAATCCAGATGCTTCAACGCGGACACTTCGCCCACGACAGCCGTAGGCCCGCCATGAGATAAAGCTTCCAGGAAACAATCGAGCAGCGCGTGCTCATCCTGCACGCGGCAAAACACGACCTGATCTTCCCTCAAACCTGAACGGGCCAGCGCCGGCTCAAATAGATCCGTCTGCACGTGGCACCATAGCACCTTGCCGCCGGTGCGCGCCGCGATCCCCGCCGCGAAAGCCGCCGGCGCCGCGCAATCTATTGCACCTCTGGCGCCGCCAGCGATTTCATGGAGAGCCCCCAAGGCGAGTCCTCCCCCTGGTAACTTGTCATCGATCGCGGGGACATGGAATGGAAGTACCGTTCGGAGCCGGGTATCAATACGTTCAATGCTGGCGATCTGATTTCTGAGGCTGTCGAGACTGGCCGTTCTGGCGGATAACATGACATTCCGTATCCTTTCTGACTTTAAAAATGACCGTTTCCAGAGAAAATGTTCCCTTTTTGTTCTTAAAGAGAATAAGAGTCAAGATGTGGGTATGCGTGATCTTATCGCCAACCCGCGGATAAAGCTCGCGGCGAAAGCAATCTACGGCGAATTCCCCGCCAGGGCATTCGAGTTTGAATTGATAGGGTTTCATTTGTTGATCGCGCCCGGCAACAGAATGTTCTTTTTTTGTTCTCAAACAAATCAAGAGTCAAGGGCCGTGTGGTTCATCGCTCCAATTCTACGCGGCGGCGCGCCAAGCCATCCCGACCGAGATGATAGGCGAGGTCATCCGCCAGCGCCCTGTCGCCCGCGCTCTCCGATCGCGATAGGACCTTTGCCAGCGTTTGATAATAGGCGCGTCTATCGTCCTCCAACCGCCGCCCCCTCGTCTCCTTGAGGGCGTCCGGCTTCGCGTCCGGCCGCTGCGGGGCTGGGCGCTGGCGTTCCATGACCGCAATTTTCCCTCGACTTGGCCCTTTGCCTCGATTTAGACGCGCGAGGCGGCTCGTCGCGTTCGCCTCGATCCCATGCGCCCGTAGCTCACTGGCGAACCCTTCGCGCCACCTCTGCAAATCGGCCTTACGCGGATTCAGCCGTCGGCCTGAATGACCCTGCGTTTTCACCGACAGATGCACATGGGGGTGAGCCGGCGGGTTGGGGTCTGGGTCGGTGGCCTGGGTGTGATAGGCGAAAACATATGAATGGCCGTCGAATTCGTGGGCCGCGAACGCGCGAACAGCGCGCTTCATGCTGACTTCGTCCGTGAACGCCGGCATCGAGAACACAATGTTTAACGTGTCTCGGCGCTCGCTCTTCGTCCCAATTTCTTCGGGGCTATTGATCCGCCAGTCGGAGGCCAGGTCCCGCAACTCCTCTCGACCTTTCAGGACGAGCCCGTCCTGGTCCTCCAGCTCCAACTCGCCCTTTCGACTGATATAGTCGATGTGCTTTCCGATTTGCCGCATTCCGCGGCAGGCCGATGTGATCTTCACCATCACCTCGGGCGACCGCTTGACGGTGCGCGCTAATCGATCACGGATGGCCTGCGCCCGAGCGCCTGTCGACCGGTCTTGGCTTACTGGCGCGCCGCCCACCTCCACCTCGAGCTTTCGCGAGCGTTGGGCGAGCATGCGGACGTCGGCGGCGTATTCGCCGGCCTCCCATTTGACGAGGAAGCCATCGACATAGGCTTTCGAAAGGCTCATGGCGCCCACCGCTGGGCGTTGGCGTCGAGCAGCCGCGAGACTTCCTTCGTATGGGTCTTGACCAAGTCCGCGAGGAAAACGATCTGAGCGAGCGTCACGTCTCCGCCGTTTCCAGCGGCGGTCCTTTCCCGGATTTGTTGGTTCAGGCCTCGGCCGATCGCGAGGAGCGCTTGACTCGACCGAGCCAGGGCTTCCGTTTCCGCGACGCCGAACTGGACGCGCTTGGCCAGGTGAACAGCCATGAGGGCGTGGATCCAGCGCGGCACGCTCATCCCCTCGCTGGCGGCGGTCGAGGCGATGAGGGCGTATTCTTCCGGCGAAACGCGTAGTTCCAGTCGCTTTGTGCTGGTCGTCGACCGCGCCAACTGCGGCTTAGCGCTTGCGGCGCCGCCTTCAATCTCCGCAGCCAGAATTTCGCTCAGCGTCCGACGGACGGCTTCGCTGGGCGTCAAGCTTTGACGTTCGCACCAAGCGGTCCATGGCCGCTTCAAGTCCTTCAGGTCGACCACCAGTGTGTTGGATCTTTGCTTCTGTCTTTTCGCCGATCTCGGCTTCGTCTCGTCGATCGTCATGTGTGTGATACACTTTCGGCCTTCGGCCTATCCTGCCAAACCAAAACGACCAAAACGAATGGATCGATCACGCCGGACCGATGTGTTTCGCATGCGAAATATGCATTCGATCCCATCATCGCCGCGGCTCCTTTTCACTGTCGCGTCGTCCGCCTTTGAATCCGCTCCCCTCCTCCAGCCGGACTAGCCGCAGCTCGCTCACGTCGACAGGTTCGATGCGTCCCGTATCAGCCCATTTGACAAGCAGACTGTTGTCAACGTCGGCGCGCCGGCTCAGGACCAGCGTCCCAGTCCGCTCGCCGGCACGAACGCGAAGCGTCGGGCGCCGGATCGACGCGCTTGCTTTCACTGAACCTATCCTTGCCTTCGGCGGTTCCTGCTCCTCGTCGGAGTTCGTGTCCAACTTTCGCTTCAAGTGATCCACCGCCCGGCGCGTTACATCCACGTCCCCGGCGAGCCACGCCCTGGTCTGATCCGGCCAGCGGTCGAAAACGCGCCGAAGGTCGTAGATCGTGTCCGGCGAGGTGGTCCGTCCGGACGCGTAAACCTCTTGGATTTCCGTGGGTGGATCTATCAACGCGAAGAATTTGCTGATCGCGGACCGCGACAACCCGAGGCGACGCGCGATATCCGCCGGCTTCATGCCCCCGCGCTGTTTGCTCGAGATGAAAAGCGCCATCTCCATGGGCGAAAGATCGGCGCGCTGTAGGTTTTCGATAACTTGGTCGAAGTCCGTCATCACGTCTTCGATCAAGGCTGGGATTTTCATGAGCCCCGCGGAAAGGGCGGCCCGTCTGCGCCTGGCGCCGAAATTGAGCATGTACTCCCCCGGAAGGGAAGGATGAGGACGGACCGACACGGGAACACGCATGCCGCTCTCGGACACGCTGGCATTCAACTCCCGCTGCTTGACATCGTCGAAAGTCTTTCGCGGCTGGTTCGGATCCTCGTGCACGAGTTCGACGTCTATCAGAACGGGCTTTCCTGCGGATGTTTGACCGTCCAGCCCTTCGAACGCGTCCAGCGTGGCCAGATCTATCGTGGCGCCGGTCATGCGAACCGCCTCTTCCCATGCCCAAGGCCCATTCTGTCGGCGATGAGTTCGAAAGCCGGTCGGATTTCACGCCAGGCGTGCCTTGCTGCGGTCTTCTCCAGGTCCGGCAGGAAAACGGACGCCGCTTGAGCTTCCGCTATCGCCGATCTCTTGGGGATTTGCGCGAACCACTCTCCACCCTCAGTACGAGCGGATAGCAACCTTGAGCTAAAGCGGGAGATCAGTAGTCTAAGGTTCGCTCGCTGGAAGGGAGTCGGTTCCACCATGTTCGGTAGGAGCCCCAGAAACACGAGGCGCGCGTTCAGCACCGCCTTTTTCCGCGCGAGGCCGTACCTCGGATGGTCAAGAAGAGCCGCGATGCCCTCCATGGCCTCCTGGTTCAATTGAATGGGCGCCAGAAGGTAGTCGGCGCAAATGAGCGCGGAGCCGTAGCGAATATCAGGGTTGGGGTTGGTATCGATGATGCAGACATCGAAGCACGTCATTTCCGATAAGATGGTCCTAAGCCGAGACGCGAAATGATTGTGGCGCTCTGGCCGCCGCTCCAGAGTGGAAAGGTCGGCGCTGCCGGGAACGAGCAGAAAGTCGACTTTCGGAAACTCGGGGCGGCTATCGGCATCCATAAGCTGGCAAGCCGAGAAGGCGGCGCAAGTCACATCGCCGTGCAGGCGCAGCGGCCGGGAGCTATTCTGCTGATGATCGAGATCGATGAACAGAACGGAATAGGAAAGTCTGTGGAAGTAGTGGGCCAATTGGGTAGCGATGGCGCTTTTGCCAACACCGCCTTTCTGGTTGGCTAGGACTATCGTTTTCAAGCGGGCTCCGTCATAAATTGAATATCAAGTGCTCGATATTTCATTTCGTACACTCGATAATTCATTTTGACAACTTTGAGAACGGGAAGCCCTCGCCTCGTTTTCGATTTTATGCGCGCCTAATAGGTTTCACACCAATGTTCACCGCGCAGTGAATATTGACCTTTAGGTGAATATCCATAGCCGGGAGCCCTGGTCTTGAGGAAGCGCGAGATCAATGGGGTCGTCGACGTCTTCCTTTCTGAACTGGAGGTCTAGCACCCCAGCGGACAGCGAAAGAGCCCCACGGCCGAGCCGAGGGGCGTGACATCCGTGATCAGAACGGAATTTCGTCATCGAGGTCGTGTTGCGGTTCGGTGGCCTTGCGCTGCGTGGCTTTGCCTTTCGTCTCCGCCTTCTCATCGCGGCCGGCCGAGGCGAGGAGCGAAGTGCTACCGACCAGCTCGGCGTTGTTGTACTTAACACCGTCCCGCTCCGACTGGCTGTAGCTCAGGCGTCCGGTAAATTGGATCAGGTCGCCCTTGCCGTAGTGGTCTTCGATGTAATCGACGCGCTTTTCGCCCCAGACGCTGATGCGGTGCCAAGTCGTGCGCTTGACCCATTGTCCGTCCCGGCCCTTGTAACCATCGTCGGTAGCGAGCGACAGATTGGCGACGCGAGCACCGTCGTTGAGGGTGCGGCAGGTGGGCTTTTCACCCAGGCGGCCGATAAGAGTGACAACGTTGTTCATTTTAGTCTCCATGATGTTCACCCTTGGGGCCCATCCCCATCGGGCGGCGGCTTTACCGCGATCATGCGACGTGATTTGCCGGCCTGGGCGGACCGCCACACCCGAAGGGGCGCAACGGAGTGGAGCAGGGCAACGCCCTTGTGGCGGACGCGGGCCGGTTAACGTCCGCATTCTTGATCGAGGAAATGCCTGCTGGGCCGAAAGGATGGGCCTTGGTCATCATCTGGCGACTGCGATGTCAACATAGATGCTGTCGACAATGGAACGAACCCCTCATGTCACTGTCTTAAGCGACGCTCGATGTCTTGCGGCCCAGTCATTGTATCGTCGAACAATCATACGGGCGATGACGCGTCAGAGGAAGCATGGCATGCGGTAAAAAGCTCTTGGCGGCCCGTTGCGCCCAGCGACAGCTTGGCCGGTGAATGGCGACGTTGCATCACTTGAACAGGGCACCGCTCCGGCGATATGAGCGAAATTCGACGACAATGTCTTCAGGCCACGCCGCCACACCGCTCGAGTGCCTCGTCCAGATGATGGAAATTCGGCTCTCGAATCGACTTGAATGATCCAGTGTGAAGTGCTTAGTTCGCTCCGAAGCGCGCAAAAGCCTTTCTTTACAGGCTAAATGCAAAAAAGTTTGGGGTATCCCCTAGATAATTTCGCCTCCCCCCGGCGAATAATGGGTCTACCGCCCCCAGGACAGTTCATCCGTCCGTCCCCTGGACCCTTGCGCCTCCCAAAGTATATGCCCATTTAAACCATATCCCATTCAATCCATACCCCCCATTGAAACACATAGACCCATAACCCGGCAGACGCTGCGGTCTCCCGGGTCGATTTGCAAAAACGAACGGAAGGGTAGATATGGGCTGTGTGTTTGTGAACGGAGGGGCTTATGGCCACGGCAAAAAAACCAGTCGTTGTGAACCAGCAGCGCATTAACGAGAAGAAATGGTCGAAGGAACTTATCAGCACCGGCTGGACGGCGGTGCCGAACGTGATCATCGAGCATATGCATGAACTCGGCTTGAAGCCGATCGACGTCACCATCCTTATGCAATTGACCACCTACTGGTGGACGGCGGAGACCCTGCCGCACCCCGCCAAGGGCACGATCGCCAAGGCGATCGGCATCACGCCGCGCGCGGTGCAGCGCCGCATCGCCGAGATGGAGGCCAAGGGCCTGATCAAGCGCATCGAGCGCCGCGAGAAGGGTGAAGGCTCTGACGGCTCGAAGCCGAACGAATACGACTTCACCGGCCTGATCGAGAAGGCCAAGCCATTCGCGGCCAGCAAAGCCACGAAGATCGCGACGAAGATGGCGGTGAAGAAGGCCAAGGCGGCGCCGAAGGGCAATGTCGTCAAGTTCCCGCCGAAGAAGGGCGAATAGCGGAACGGGTATGGCCTACTTCAAGAGCAAGACGATACGTGGCCAGGTCTACGACCTGGACCACCTCGATCCCTTCGACTTCGATATCGAGGTCGAGGGCGTGACGATCGTCGTCCATGTCGAGTTCACGTGTCATTGCTTCACTGAGGCGCTGAAACAGGAACATACGCCTGACCTGCGCTACGCACATGGCAAGGAAACCCGGGCCTTCGACATCCAGCGGTATGAGCTTTCGAAAAAGCTGCCGGAGATGCTGCGCACCCTGGGCACACGCTCTGTCTATCACACCCAGCAAGGCTCGTTCTTCGTGCTGCGCGACGAAGACATCGAGGGCCTGAAGGTCCCGTACCTGGTGTTCTTCAGCGCTTTCAAAGCCACTGATAAGCGGGTGCATGTCCAGCTTCTGGTGCGCTCGGCCTATTTAAAGCCAGGGATGGCCGAATTTGCGGCGCCGGTACGCTTCTCGACGCTCATGCGGTTCACACGCGATGGCAAGACGCCGCCCATGGGCCCGAGGAAACAGCTGAAGCGGAAATAAAAATAGGCCCCGCAGGGCCTATCTTCTGAAACTTACGTTTCGCACGAGACCCACTTGCTCCTCACAGAGGACCGGCTTGCGCCGGCTGGTCACCGTATTGCCCGAAGGCTCACTCGTTCGTAGGTGATGGTCCTAATATAGTGCATAACGGTGAAGGATGCAATAATCCTCCCGGGGAGATGCCTCTGTCTCCCTAAACACAACGAAAACATAATACCGAACAACGCCCTATTCAAGTCTCGGAAGCCAAATCCCGCGAAAAGATAGGGAGTTGGCCTGACCGGGGGCACGGCGAATGATCGATAAACTACATATTTATCGATCAAGAATCAAAGAAAGGCGACCAATAGAGCCGCTACGTCGCGGCCATGAACGAATATGCGCGGACCTGGTCAGATCCGCGCGAACGAGGGTGTCTACTCACCCCCGATCCGCAGAACTCGGATGCCCTTCGCGCGAGCCTTATCGGCGAGGTTTTCCTGGATACCCGTGCCGCCGGCAACCACGATCACCCCGATCGGCAGGCAATCCAGCATTTGGTCGTTGCGCTTGAATGGGGCGGCCTTGCCATGCTTGGTCCAATCGGGCTTGAAGGCGATTTGCGGGACCTTGCGATGATCCGCCCATTTCGCGGCGATCAGCTCGGCGCCCTTCGGTGATCCGCCATGCACCAGGACCATGTCCGGATGTTGGATGTGGGCCTTATCGAGCTTGTCCCAGATCAGGCGGTGCTCATCGCTATCAAGCCCACCGGTGAAGACGATCTTTGGGCCCGCCGGCATCAACACGTCCGTCGCGGCCTTGCGTTTCGCGGTCAAGAAATCGCGGCTGTCCACCATGGCCGAGGTCATGGCCTTATGGTTGACCTGAGAACCATATTTGGGCCGCCACGGAGAGCGCATGTAGGACTGGTAAAGCTCGGCGGCCTGATCACGCATCGCTTCCAGGGTGTCCCTACGCGCGATGATGCCTTTGCCAGCGATGATCAGGCGTTCCAGTTCGACCGAGCGCACTTCCGAGCCATCTTGTTCCTGTTGGCCGCGACGCTGCGCCATCTCGTTGTCATCGAGTTCGCGATTCAAGCGATCGGCCGAGCGATGGAACAGGTTGACCGCGCCCCAAAGCAGGTCCTCGAGATCAGGCTCCATCGCTGTATCGTCGAGCGTGCCTATGAGCGCGTCCATGATCTCCAGAACCGCGCCCTGCGTTTGAACATCCTCGGGCAGCGGCCTCGGGTCGGGCTCGTCCAGGTTTGGGCGGTAGCCGTAAAGCTCCAGCTCCGTGAGATAGTGATCGGTCGCGGTGCCCTGATGGGCGGGCTCGAATTCAGCGTCTTGATGGGTCATGTCTGGTTCCTCGTCATGCGACCGCGCCATCGCGGCCTTCATGGCGACGGTCAGCATGGTGGAAGGGACTGTCACCGGCCGCAGGCCGGCCCAGCGGAGCGCCGGCTGCCTTCAGGCAGTGATCGGCCCGAGCACTATGCTAGACCAAGCCCTCTGGAAGGCCGCTGAGCGGTCCCCTCGCTGACGAGGAAACTGACAGGCCCGCGCGAACGCGCTCGCTCCGCTCACGCGACCATGAACCTTTCGATCAAGTCTTGAGGCAATTGGGACCGCACATGGTGAGCCAACCGTCGTCGCCCGTATGTCATCAGGTCGCGGTTGAGATCATCAAGCTCCGGCTCGATCAGGCGCACTTCGATGCCGGCCGCGCGGCCTCGAGCGAAAAGCGCGTCGGTCGCCGAGTCTCCGGCATGATCGTTGTCGCGTATGACCAGAAGGGTTCGCAAGCCCGGCGGGAACAAAAGCGCGGAAAGGTGGTTGGCGCTGGTCGCGGACACAAGCGGCATCCGTGGAAGAGCGGCGCGCAACGAAAGTGTGGTCTCCAGGCCTTCCCCAACCGCCTGCACATCGAAGGTGGCGCCAAATCGGGTGCCGTGGCCCAGAAGCTCGCCTTTCGACCGGCGCTTGGGCTCGACGGGCGCCTTGTCCGCGCCGTCCGGCCGCAGGAAGGTGCGCGAGACCCCCGTGAGCTCGCAGGCCAGGTCGGTGACGGACGCGATCAAGCCTGGCCAATAGACCAGCCGGCCCCGATCATCGGAACTGTGAAAGCACCGGGGATGGAAACGCAGAGCGTCGAAGTCGGACTGGAGCTCGATGCCGCGCCCACGTAGGTACACCTCGGCGATCGACCCTTTCAGCGCACGACTCGAGGTGAACAGGCCCGAGGCGAATTGCCGGCCATTGACGGCCGTCCGGCTCGCGGGCCTGCGACCAGGCCCGGCGGTCCGCGCAGGCTCCGGCAGGCTCAGGAAGCGCGCGGCCTCGGTCAGGACATCGCGAAATTCAGTCAGCGCCTGGCTGAGGCGAATGATGTCCAGCAGGTTTCCGAACTCCCCTGTCGCTTCATCCACCCATTTGCCGGCTGCGCCCTTGCC
Organism: Ensifer sp.; assembly: GCA_035565055.1. Classification (GTDB taxonomy): domain Bacteria; phylum Pseudomonadota; class Alphaproteobacteria; order Rhizobiales; family Rhizobiaceae; genus Ensifer_A. The sequence continues at coordinate 33,187 of DATMTA010000035.1, read as the reverse complement.
CGAAGTGGGGCCGCGCAGGCGCACATGCATCGACTGACCAGGGACGCCCGTCGCGTCCCCGATCCTCCAATAGCCGCCCTCCCTCCTACCCTTCGGCAGGTAGGCTCGGCAGGCCGCCTCGGCGCGACTTGCCAGTTTTTCCGCCAGTTCGTCGGCGTCGAGGTGGTGTCTCATGCCGCCTCCTTGTCATCGACCCGCTCGATTGGATAGCCGTCCAGCAGCCGCGCCAGGATATCCACGCCTTCGGCCGACACCGGCACGAACATGCGCAGCTTCCACGAGATGATCTCGTGGAAAAGGCCATAGGCCTTGAGGCGCTCGCGAAGGCTATCGCCGAATCCCGTGAGCTCGATGCGGTTCGAGCCCATCACCCGGACACGGCGCAGCTGAAGACCGTCGGCCAGCGACAGCATGGTCTTGCCTTCGAGCAAAGCCGCGTGGGCGTCCGCCGGAGCGAGGTTCACCCCACCGACCGCGCTGGCGTTGGCGACCCAGGCCGGGGAGACCCAGCGGCCGACGATCCGTTCTCCCTCATCGGTTTGAAGACGATAGACACGCGCGCCTTCATTGGGCAACCGATTCCAGATCGGCAGCAGCAGACCCGACACCAGATGAATCGTATCGTCGGTGAATTCAGGAATGCTGGCCATTTCCGTCTCCCAGGCCTCTATGAACGCCTCGCGCTCCACTTCGCGCCAGTAACTATCCTTCATCGAGGCCAGCGATGTAAAGCGTTCATGTTTTGGTCCAATGAGGGCGACGCGATCCTCCACGGACCCATTCTCCAGCAGAACGCCTCGTACGCGATGCTGGAGGCACGCGTGACCCGACCTGTCGTTGATGAGGTAGATTCCGGAACGCGCCTCGGCCTTCTCGAGGACCTCCGCGACGGTCAGCACTTCGGCTCGGCGCTTGCGGCGAACACTGACGAGCGTGGTTTCCGCGCCGGTCGCGGGGTGCTGGTGGATGACGCGTCTATCCGCGACCTGGAAGCTGGCTCCTTGGAGCGTTTCCAGTCCCACCTCGTAGGTCCCGGAAGCGATCGCGCCCTCGATCCTCGCCGACAGCAGATCCTCAAAGGCGGTGAAGAGCAGCTCTTGCATCGAGATCGTCAGGGCCAAGAGGCGGTTGAGGAATGTGTTGATGGGGGGCAAGTCGTCGCGCAAGCCGCTCGCGTCGCCGAGCTTCAGCCCCGTCACCTGTTCGAACAGCTCGAGCGAACATCCGTCCAGGTTGCCCGAATAAACCATCTTGTAGAGTTGGCGCAGGGCGTCCCGACCGTACGCGCTCTCCAGGTTGTCCTCCGGCCGGAAAAGCCCCTGCCCGCCCGTCTGGCGCTGGCCACGTGTCAGCGCGCCCAGAGTGTCCAGCCGCCGGGCGATGGTGGCCAGAAAGCGGCGTTCGGCCTTCACATCGGTCGCGATAGGGCGGAACAAGGGCGGTTGGGCCTGGTTCGTGCGGTTCGTCCTGCCAAGGCCCTGCACCGCGGCGTCGGCCTTCCAGCCAAACTCAAGCAAGTAGTGCACGCGAAGCCGACGGTTCTTGGCCGACAATTCGGCATGGTAGCTTCGCCCTGTGCCGCCCGCCTCGGAGAAGATCAAGACCTGCTTGCGATCATCCATGAAAGCCTGGGTCTCGACCAGATTGGAGGCGCCTGGCCGATTTTCCACCACGTATCGCTCGCCTTTTCGAATTATCCGGCGCGAGCGCCCGGTGACCTCGGCCACAAGGTCGGTTCCGAAATGTTGAACGATTTGGTCGAGAGCCCCAGGCACCGCGGCAAGGCTCGCCAGCTTTTCGATCAGCTCGTCCCGGGCGGCGACCGCCACCCGGCATTCCACCGGCTGGCCATCCTTGTAGACGGGACGGGAGGTGATCTTGCCGTCTTCCGCCGAGAAAGGCTCGTAAAGCTGCACTGGAAACGAATTGCGAAGGTAGTCCATCACGTATTCACGCGGCGTTATGTCGATTTGGAGGTCATTCCACTCCTCGGTCGGCACCTCCGCCAGGCGGCGCTCGGTCAGTGCCTCGCCTGTCGAGACGATCTGAACGACCGCGCTGTGGCCATTGTCCAGGTCCTGGCCAATCGCTTTCAATAGGGTCGGCGTCTTCATCGAGGTCAGCAAATGGCCGAAGAAGCGCTGCTTGGTGCTTTCGAACGCGCTCTTGGCGGCCGATTTCGCCTGGCGGTTCATGGTGCCGGTGTCGCCGGTCACATTCGACGCCTTCATGGCGGCGTCGAGATTGTTATGAATGACCGCGAACGCGTCCGCGTAGGCGTCATAGATGCGAACCTGCTCCGGGGTAAGCTCGTGGACCAGCATATCGTACTCCACGCCCTCGTAGGACAGCGAACGGGCGGTGTACAGGCCCATGGACCGCAGGTCGCGGGCCAGGACCTCCATGGCCGCCACGCCGCCATTCTCGATGGCGGAGATGAAGTCGCCACGGGTGGCGAACGGAAAGTCTTCTCCGCCCCAAAGTCCCAAACGCTGGGCGTAAGCCAGGTTATGGACATTGGTGGCGCCTGTGGCGGAAACATAGACAATACGCGCGTCCGGCAAGGCATGTTGCAGGCGCAGGCCCGCCCTGCCCTGCTGCGACGCCTCGGCATCGCCCCACTCGCTGCTCCCGCCGCCGGCGTTTTGCATGCTGTGCGCTTCATCGAAGATGATCACGCCATCGAAGTCCCGTCCGACCCAATCGACGATTTGCTGGATGCGGGATTTCTTCGTGCCGCGGTCTTCCGAGCGCAACGTCGCGTAGGTCGTGAACAGCACCGCCTCATCCAGCGTCACCGGCGCGCCCGGCTTGAAACGCGAGAGCGGCGTCACCTCCAGACGCTCGCGGCCGAGCGCGGACCAATCGCGCTGCGCGTCTTCCAGCAACTTGTCCGATTTCGATATCCAGACGGCCTTGCGCCTCCCCTTCAGCCAGTTGTCGAGGATGATGGCCGCCGACTGCCGGCCCTTGCCGGCGCCGGTGCCATCGCCGAGAAACCATCCTCTTCGGAACTGGACGACACCTTCCGCGCCTTCCTGGGCGGCCGCGACGACATCATAGGTCTCGTCGACCGTCCAATATCCGGACAGGTGAGCGCCGTGAGCCTCGCCGGCGTAGACGACCGATTCCAACTGCGCGTCCGACAGACGGCCTTGCTCGACCACGCCCCTGGGTAGCCGAGGCCGGTAGCTGGGCTTTGGCGGAGCCACGGACGACATCGCGGCCGACTGGACAAGGACGGTCGGGTGCGGCTTGGCGCCTGGAATGCGAACGCTCTGCAAAGTGTAGGGCTCGTAGATCGTGTCCGAGATCCGCGACGCGGGATCATGGGTCCAATCCAGTGTTTCGTATTCCAGCTCGACGCCATCCGCGTCCTCAGGCGTGGAATCCTGTCTCGCGGGCGGCATGCGCCTCGCCATCGACTTGGAAAACGCGTCCGAGACGGTGGCGGCTTTCGGTGGCGTCGCTCTCCCGACGGGCGGACGGGACGGGACGTCCGCGTCGACCCAGGCCAGCAGCGTCTCGACGTCGGGCGCCAGCCCGCGGCAGATTGGGATGATCGTGCAATCGTCGGCGGGAAGCTTATCGATGACGGTCAAACGCGTCTCGACCGTTGTCCCGTGCTTGGCGTACACCGAGCCGTCGATCGCCGCGCTGAAGACAACCTTGCCTCGCTCTTGAAGCTGGACGAACGCATCCCGCCATTCAGGCGCCTCGGGCGACAATCCCGCGCCGGTGATGGCGACCAAGCGCCCGCCGTCTGCCAGGCGCGCGAAGGCGGATCGAATGTGCTTGAAGGCGGCGCCGCGAACGGTCCCGGACACGCCTTTGAGGACGGAGAATGGCGGATTCATGAGGATTACCGATGGCGTGGAGGCCGGGTCGAGGTAATCGTCGATTTGCGCCGCGTCGAACCGCGAGCGTTCCGCTTGCGGGAAGACGAGGTCCATGGCGTCCGCGCGGCCCGTCTCCAACTCATTCAGGATCAGGCCAGCCCCGCTCATCTCGGCGAGCACAGCCAGAAGCCCGGTGCCGCAGGACGGCTCCAGCACGATATCGCCGGAGCCGAGCATGGCCGCGGAAGCGGCGACCCACGCCAGAGGCAGGGGCGTCGAGAACTGTTGATAGGTCTGGCTGTCCAAGGAGCGCTTGGTGTGCGTCGGCAGGAGAGACGCGATCTTGTGCAAGGTCGGCAACAAGGCCGAGGCGGGCGGCGTCTTGCGCTTGAGCGCCGCGCCGTATTTTCGGATGAACAGGACGCTGGCGATCTCGCAAGCATCGTAGGCCGTTTTCCAGTCCCACGCGCCTTCCGCGTCGCCGCCGTTGAACGCATCGGTCATCGCCGCCCGAAGAACGCCGGCGTCGATACGGCCGCCAATTTCCATCGTGGGAAGAAGGGCGATCGCGGCATTCATAGTCGCCTCCGCCAAATCGGTGGCCGGGGCATGACGGATCACGGGGTGGGCGTCGCCAAAGTCGGCGCTGGGTGTTAGAGCATTCATCGCAAAGTCCTCGCTGGGTTGAAACGAACCAGCCAGGCCCTTCTCTCGGACCTGCCGGCACGCCTTCCCAGAGCCCCCTCTCCCTCTGATGCTACGCCAATGGAAAAGGCGCCCAACCTTGTCGGTCGGGCGCCAAGCGCTTGGGTCCGCGGATCAGTCGATCGCGCCGAAGATGGACGTCGCCTCCTCATGCCCGGACGCGTATTCGTGCAAGCGCTGATACGCGGCGCTCAGACGCTCGGATTCGAATTGAAACGACAGGTGGGAGAGCGCGAACAGGGTGACGATGATCCCGGCCGCATCCGCCGAAACCTCGCCCTTGAACCCGTTGCCGTCGCAGGCCATGCGATAGCGGTGCTTGTCGGGCGGGACCATGTAAAGCGGCTGGCCATCCAGCTCCTGGAATTCCCAGAAGCCGCCTTGGTAGTCCTCTGGACTGAGCGATCTCATGAAGGTAAAGACCGCGTTCTCGCCAACCAGGAAGTTCTGGTCGCCGAAAAGTGTCGGAAGAAAGAATTCCCGCCGGTTCTGCTCCACGGTCGTGGCGGCGGGACGATTGGGTATTGTAGTCGAATGATCGGACATGGGTGTCTCCGGCTGAAGGTTGACGGCCCGGACCGCTCTCTCGCGGCACCGAACCCGCCCTCGCCTAGCCTCCTCTCCCTCTTGCCCGAGGCCTGCCGTCACATCCGGCCGACGACGCTTTGGATCTTCGACGCCAGCGCGGGCAAGTCATCCAGAAGATCGATATGAGCCCAATTGTTCGGCCCGCCCGTGAAATCCCTGCGCCCTTGGCAAGTCCTGATGCGGATGCCATGGGAAGGGCCGAGAGTGGATTGGAATACCTGCACATAGAGGCGTTCGTGGTGCAGGGTGATCTCGCCGCTGACCGCGATGCCGCCCATATTCGACCTCAGGTCGAACATGCCTTCGTCGAGGCCGAGCTCTTGGGCCAGGGCCTTCAGCCGCCGTTTCGCCATTCGATGAAATTTCGTTTTCCGCGCCGCGTCGTAGGCGCAAGTCTTGGTCCAGTCGAACATGATGTTTATCCTTGAAGCCCGGGCGCGGCCCGGGAAATTTTGATGGGTGAATGAAGGGACGGCGTCGCGGCCGCCCCTGTTTTCGACGTCACTCCGCGGCCACCGTCGCCGCGCCAGCGCCGTCCTCGATGTCCTCTGACAGGAAGGACGGCAGCGAGGCCCCCTCCTCGGCCACCGCGTCCATGGCGGGCTCAGGCCCACGCAGCGCCTCGGGCAGCCAACCGGCGTCGGCAAGCATGCGTTCCGCCTCCACGACCATGTCGCCCTTCTTGAGGTGGGCCATCAATTGCGCCGGACGTTCCCCGCAGCCTTCGCGGACCGCCTCCAGAATCCGTGCCCTGGGCACTCGGTTGAGATAACTGTCGGCGGTCGGCCGCCAGCCGAGGGCCACGAGATCGAGGTCGGTCGCCTTCGCGACGCGCATGGCCTGCGCCAGGCGGCAATCCACCGCCTGTTGGGTCGGGCCCGCCCCGTAAGGGTTTGCGCGCTCCTGAATGGCGTTGACGCCGTGGCTGACGCAGAATGCCAGCAATTCGCCGCGGACCTCGTCGCTTTCGCCGTCGAGCCAATTCCACAAGGCTTCGTCGTCCTGGGGAAGGATATCCGCCCAAAGCGCGCGGCGGTGGGCCATGGATTCCGCCGGCTGCGTTTCATCCAGGCCCTTCGGGGAGAAGGCGAGCATTTGGGGATAAGAGACGAAGACCTGCAGGCAGGAGCCGCCGAACCGGCGATGGAAGGTGTCGCCGACGAGCTTGTGCAGTAGCAGGGTCATGGCCACACGCGGATTGCGCGCGACGGCGTCCCGCAAAGCGATCGTTCGATATGCGGTCAGTTCCAGGATGAGCTTTTCCGGCAGTGGACGAACCGTGTCGCCCTCCTCTTCCTCCGGGGTGATCGTCGGCGCCGGCGCCTGCCCCGCTCCGAGGGAGATCACAACCGTTTGGTTCTGATCGTTCGCGCCCACATTGGAGGCGGCCATCTCGCCGACCGGCTCGGTCTCCAGGGATATCTCGGCCTCATCTTCTGGACGGACGTGGCCTCGAAGGATAAGGGCCTCGCCATTGCGGTTGATCGAGACGACAACGCCGGCTCGAGCGACGTCCTCGGGATCGAATTTCGGATCTCCCTTGGATTCCAGCGCTTCGATCTCGGCCTCGAGCTCGCCCAGCCGGCAATCGGCGCTCTCCGGTAGTTCCTCCCAGCCTGCGAAGGCCTCCTCGATGTTCGCGTGCTCGGCTTTCAAGGCGTCAAGCGCGTCTTGATCGTCCTGGTCGAGAGTGCCGGACACCGGCGAGAGGGGGCGCAGGCCATTCAGATGGTCGAACGGCAGGGACGGTAGAACCTCGATCCACTTCCAGCCCTCCCCTTTTAGGCTTTCGGCGAGTGCTTGAAGCTTCTCGCCGACCAGTCGGTCCAAGAGAACGGCATCCTGGAGCCAGCCACCGTCCGTGGCGGAGAAAAGGTCGCGCAGAACCATGCCACCGGCGGCCTCGTACGCGTCCAGCCCGATGAAGCGGGCGCGCCGATCAGTGGCCTCGACCGCCTCTTCTGTCAGGTAACGGCGAATATGAAAGGCTTGACGCATATGGGGAAGTCCCGTCTTGACCTGCTCCCAAACCTCTTCCTGCCGCGCATGGTCGCCTGTCACCGAGAAGGCCATCAGCTGCTCCAAGGTCAAGGCCTCGGCCGCGTAAAGCTCCAGCAACGCGGGAGAGACGGCGGCCAGGCGCAGGCGCTGCTTGACGACCGCGACGGACACGAAATAGCGCGCCGCGATGTCCTCCTCGCTCATCGACTGCCGGCGCAACGCCAGGAACGCGCGGTATTGATCGAGCGGATGCAGGGCGACGCGATGCGTGTTCTCGGCGAGGCTGTCGTCTTCAAGCGAGGTTTCCGCCGCAGTGTCCTTGACGACGCAAGGTATCAGAGCGGTTTTCGGTAGGCGCTTCGCCTTCACGAGCTGCTCCAGGGCGCGAAAACGTCGACCGCCGGCGGGCACTTCATAGGTCCCGGTCGGCTCGCCTGTCTCATCGCGGATCGGACGAACGTTCAGACTTTGCAGTAGGCCGCGCAGCGCGATATCCTCGCGCAGCTCTTCGAGCGAAACACCGGCATTGACCTGGCGCACATTGGCCTGGGACAAGACCAACTTGTTGAAAGGGATGTCCAGGGAACGGCTCAGAGGCACGATCTTGGCGGAATTTATCATTGCGAGTCTCCCGACGGGACGCCGAAAGCCTTTCTTTCGGACTCCAACCCGTCGCGGACCTCGAAGCCCCCTCTCCCTCTCTTTTTCGCGAAACTTCGTCGTAAGTTCAGAGACTTAATTTAAGCCAAGCTTCAAATGACGCGGTCCGGCCCATCACGTTTTCCGGCGCTTGCCGACGAATCGTTGACTTGTTTCTGTTAACGCGGAATTAACCCTAATAGCCGATTGAACGTTTATCGGCGTTTTTCAGCCGTAAAAGCTTCAATACGCGCGCCGGAGGCAAAATTGAGTTCAAATCAATGGAATGACGCTGAAAATGGTGCAATCCATCCAGCGGAAGCGGACCGGATCGGTCAGCTAGCGCAGGCCGGCGAGCTCATGGTCGAGCGCCTCCGCAAGCAAGCCTTCCTGCCCGGAAACAATAAGGCCCTCAACGTGCGCCTGGGCGTCGCCGAAGCGGCGCAACTGCTCGGATGCTCGACGAACCGGATCCGCATGGCCGAGGAGGACGGTCGCCTGCCGACCCCGCCCGAAAGCGAGAGCGGGCGCCGTCTCGGCTACGATATTCCGGCTCTCTTGAACATGCGCAAGGTGCTGGGCGCCTCGCCCCAGCGCGCGCCGGAAGATCCTCCCGCGATCATCACCGTCCAGAATTTCAAAGGGGGTGTCGGCAAATCCACCGTGACCACCCACCTCGCCCACTATCTGGCCGTCCAAGGCTACCGGGTGCTGGTTGTCGACTGCGATAGCCAGGCCACCACAACGACCTTATTCGGCTTCAATCCGCACTTCGCGATCACCCGCGAGGAGACGTTGTACCCTTACCTATCCATCGAGCCGACGCAAGACGATCTCAGTTACGCGGTGAAGCGGACGGCTTGGCCGAATGTCGACCTCATTCCGTCGAACCTTCAAATGTTCGACGTCGAATACGAGCTCGCGGCGACGGGGTCCAGCGGCGGCAGCGTGCTGGCTTCCCGCTTCCGGAAACTTCGGCAAGGGCTGGCCGAGCTCGCGCAAAACTACGATATCGTGCTTCTCGATCCGCCGCCGGCGCTCGGCACGATATCCCTCGCGGTGATGCAGGCGGCGAACGCCCTGCTCGTTCCGCTGGCCGCGACGACCCCGGATTTCTGCTCGACAGTGCAATTCCTGTCCATGCTGAACCAGGTGATCACTCAGTTGAAGGAAGCCGGCATCCGGGTCGAATACGACTTCTGCCGTCTGATCTGCTCGAAGTTCGCGACGAACGATCCGTCGCACGCCATGATTCAGAGCCTCATGGAGAAGACCTTTGGCGGCGCGTTGCTCCCGGTGCCGATGCTGGAGTCGGCCGAGATCAGCCACGCGGCCCTGCGCATGATGACGATTTACGAGCTTGAGAAGCCGATCGGCACGCCCAAGACGCATAAGCGTTGCCGCAACAATATCGACGAGGCGATGGGTCAGATCGAGCAGTTGATCCGCCGCCGCTGGGGCCGGGTGGAGAGCGAACCCTCCGCCCTGATGATGGCGGGCTAGGGAGAGCTGAATGTCAAAGAAACAAGCCGACTATTTGTCCTCGCTTCTCGGGTCCGAGGACCCCGCGCCGTCTCCCGCGCCGGTGTCCGCGCCCGCCCCCGTCAGTCGGCCGGAGCCCTCGACCGAGACCGGCGCCCGACCAGCTATGAACCTCTTGGCGCGCGACTCGGCCCTGGCCCGGGTCGCGAATGGAGAGGTTCGTCAGGTCACGCAGCTCCTGCTTGACCCCGCCCGGGTTCGGATCTGGCAAGGCAACGCCCGACATCAGGCCTCGCTCTCGGAGGAGTCGGTCAGGGACCTGATCGATGCCATCCTGTCGGAGGGCGGGCAAAAGGTCCCTGCGATCATTCGGCGGGTGCAAGACGATCCGCGTTTCGAATATGAGGTGATCGCGGGATCGCGCCGTCACTGGGCGATTAGCTGGCTGCGCGCCAACAACTACCCGGACATGCAGTTCCTGGCGCAAGTCCATGTTCTCGACGACGAGGCGGCTTTCCGAATCTCCGACATCGAGAACCGAGCCCGCAAGGATGTGTCCGACTTCGAGCGGGCCAAGGCCTATCTTGAAGCCTTGAAGCTGCACTACGGGGGCAAGCAAGCCCGGATGGCCGAGCGGTTGAAGCTGTCCGAGGGCTGGCTTTCGAAGATGCTCGCCGTAGGCACCCTCCCCGACTGGTGTGTCTCGGCATTCTCCAGCCCCGCCGATATTCATCTCAAGACGGTCTACCCGCTGGCCAAGAAGGTCCAAACGGCGCAGATCGCCGAGCCAGAATTGATCCGGGCGATCCGAGGCGAGGCGCAGAAGCTTTCCACCGAGCAAGCGGCCGCGCGCGAATCTGGAAAGCCATCGCTTCCCGCCGCCGATGTAGTGAAACGTCTCATGGATGCTGGCGCGCCCATCGAAAGCGCCGAGCCGCTCATCAAATTCGACGCGGCGAATGGCAGGACGGCGCTCAGCGTGCTGTCGTCCAATCGTAACGGCATTTCCGTGCGCGTGCACGCCGGCTCCGGAGCGTCCGAGGCGGAACTCGTAGGCATGTTCCGCTCCGCGCTTCAGGCGGTCGAGAAGCACGGGCGGGGTTAGAGATCTGAAATCTTTCCCCGGGGAAAGGTCTTAACGCGCGTTTACGATTCGGCGTCGAATAGGGGTGCGCGCAGCGGCCATACCAATTTCTTGGTGGGTGGTACCCCGAGCCCAAGCTTGGTATGGCCGGCCCTACCCAAGTTAACCAGTTTCCCCAGGGAAACTGGTTAACGGAACGGTCGACGATGTTCCGACGTCTGAGCAAAAGCCGGGCGGACTCCTCGCGCGCGAGAATCGCGCTAAGGTCTTCTTTCCCCGGGGAAAGAAGTTAACACACCCCCGATCAAGAAAGACGGTCTGATGGACCAAACCGACAAGAACGAGCAGATCGACCTCTTCCTGCCTTACCTGGCGGACTTGAACCTGCGCGACCAGCGCGAGGTCATGGAGCGTCCATTTTTCAGCCTGGCCAAGTCGAAGCGGATCAAGCCGATCGACTACACCTCCCCTGACGGCAAGACGTTCGTGCACGTGTCCGCCAACCCGGACTACGGCATGGCCACGATCTGGGACGCCGATATCCTGATCTATTGCGCGAGCGTGCTGAACGACCTCAAGCAGCGGCGCGTGAACGAAATTCCCCGCACATTGAAGATCATGCCGTACGATCTGATCCGTTCGATCGGACGGCCGATCTCCGGCCGCTCCTATGACCTCCTGGGCGCCGCCCTCGACCGTCTGCAATCGACGACCGTCAAGACCAATATCCGCGCCGAGAACCGTTTCGAGGCGACCTTCTCCTGGATCGACAACTGGAACCAGCTTGTCGACGCCAAGACGGAAAGGTCGCGAGGCTTGAGCATCTCATTGTCCAGCTGGTTCTATGATGGCGTGTTGATGAACGGTGGCGTTCTGTCGATCGACCGGGCATATTTCGACATCACCGGCGGCCGCGAGCGCTGGCTCTACAAGGTCGCGCGAAAGCACGCCGGCGGGGCGGGCCCGGAAGGGTTCGCTATTTCGCTGCCAACACTCTTCGACAAGTCCGGCGCCGAGGGGCAGTATCGTCGCTTCAAGTTCGAGATCGGGGCCATCGTCCGTCGCAACGATCTGCCGGGCTTCGAGCTGAAACTCGCCGAGGCCGTCACCAGCAGAGAGCCGTTGCTCGTCATGTCGCGCCGCCAGGACGCGGTCGTGAGGGAAGGGGAGGGGGAGCGCCGGCCGGAGCCGACGCGGTTCGACGCATTGAAGGTGGCCGCGCCCAAGCCGACGGTTTCGGTCGCGAAGCCTACGCCCCCCGAAGAGCCTCGCAACTATTTGACCGACGAGACGCTCGCCTATGTCCGAACCCATTATCGGGGATGGGACTTCAATTTCCTGCATGAGGAATTCAGGAGCTGGATCGCCCAGAAATCGGAACGAAGCCCGGATCGTTATCAGACGGCGTTCATCGGCTTCGTAAAGCGCTATCACGAGAAGAACCGGCACCAGCTCCGCGCCTGAGGCGCCAGCGTTCCCGAAGTATCAGTAGCGAATCGCCAGCCGATGCCTCATTCGCCAAATCCCCTTGCTTAGCGAATCGATTTGAACGACTTTTCGAGAGAAGCCGGCGAAATTGATTCAAATTCTCCGGCTTATCCCCAGACCTTTGACACATCAGGAACGGTCGCCGACACATCGGGAACAGTCCACTGACACTTCGGGAACGCGCCGCTTGATCTTTCGGGAACAATCCACTGACACATCAAGAACAGACCGTGCAGGTAACCTATTAGATTCTTGAAGGAAAATGGCGATGCACCCGCGCTTAACCTTGTAAGAGTCTATCTATAACCCTCTCTAACAGGACTCTGATTGTTTTAGATTTTTTTGAAGAAGGAGGTTGAGCCCGAATCCATTCGCCGAGGCTAGCCCCCAATGGAGAGGCGTTCCGGCATCGCCCACGTTAAAATGCAGTGGACGCCGACCTCAGGATATAGAGAATGCGCCTTGCGAGTCGGAGAACAACAGTGACGGACTTTTCCCAGGTTTATCGAGCGGAGCCTCAGTTCAAGGAGACGGTGACGATCATCAGCGCCGAGCACCTTGTCGTGAGGCAACTGAGCGAGACCGCGTTCATCATCACTGTTAGCGACCCGGCCACGAAAACGGAATATGTCCTATCAAAGGCCCGCACGCGCGACGTGAAGAGGACATTCACCAACCTGGGACGTTGCGTTCAGTTCGCGGTCCGCATGTTTGGCCTACGCGCGATCCATTTCGAGCTCCTCGACGAACCCCTTTCGGACGACAGTCGCGAGTAACTCGCCTTTTTGGTGATATTCCGCATAACGCGCACCCGTTATCGTATAAATGCGTGACAAATTTACATAACGATAGCGCGATATTTAATATCGAACACACGAAATGCGATTTTATGCGCAATTCGGGGTTGCCACATATCGGCGATCGTACTATGGGTAGTGTCGTACCATTAGCGTAACTCACTGACAAATTTGAAGAAATGGCATGCGAGATGGATTTCGCGGCATTGGCGGAGCTTTGCGCTCCAACCATGGGGGCTGAAACCCTTTCAAGCATCGTGGCCGTGGAGTCGAGCGGCAATCCCTACGCCATAGGGATCGTCGGAGGACATTTGCGTCGTCAGCCCCAATCGCTGTCCGAGGCCGTTGCCACGGCCGACATGCTGGAGGCGTTCGGCTACAACTACTCCTTGGGGCTCGCCCAGATAAACCGCGCGCACTTCCAACGGTTCGGCATGACCCATGTCTCGGCCTTCGACCCCTGCCTCAACGCGCGCGCAAGCGCGGTCATCTGGAACGATTGCCTCAAGCGGGCAGGGGGGACGGAGACGGGCTTCGGCGACGCCCTGAGTTGCTACAATTCCGGGAATCTCACGACAGGCTACCGAAATGGCTACGTCACGCGAGTTTTGAAAGCGCGCGCGGCCATTTCGGGAGGCGTGGAGGTCGTTTCCGACACGATGGGCTCCCGGACACGCAAATCGGCTCCGAGGCCGCCAGAACGGCCCTCCGAGGCCCTTCTGACGGCATCCACGGCCAAGACGACCGACCAACAGGCGCGGGATACGACCGCGCTGCTATTTTAGGAGATTTTCCGATGACCCCGCAAACTCAAAAGCAAGTCGCGCGTCTTGGCTACTTGACCGGCTTTTTCCTGGCGCTCTCCACGCCAGCCTTCGCTCAAGTCACGCAACTAACGAATGGGCTGAACTGGATAAAGGGCACGATCACCGGCATCGGCGTCGCGGTCATCATCATCGCGATTATGTGGACGGGCATACAGATGATGTTCCAGCACGCCAAGTGGAGCCAGGTCGCCCATATCTTCTTCGGCGGCATCCTCGTCGGCGGGGCTGCCGCGATTGGTCCGCAGCTTTTTGGCGGCGGCGCGACGAACTAGGGGGCGATCATGACAAATCGCGACCCAATTTTCCGAGGATGCACACGGCCGGCCATGTTCCTTGGAGCGCCGATGATGCCGGTGATCCTGTTGGTGGGGGCGACCGCCATGGTCTCCATGCTGGGCCTTTTCATCAGCCCGCTCGTCCCGCTGGCGGTTATCCCCGTCTCGGTCCCCATCTACGCCTGGATGCGGGTCATCGCCAAGACCGACGACCAGCGTCTGAACCAATTGGTTCTAAGGCTGCGACTGCGCGCCCGGATGACGGCCGGTCGCCGTCATTGGGGCGCGCTGACCTATGTTCCGCTGAGCTACAAGGCCAGATAGCATGAAAACGAAACGCCAGGTGAGAGACGCCGCGTCGGCGCAGTTGTCGTCCAGCGAATTCATTCCGTTCGCCAATCACATAGCGCCGGATGTCATCAAGCTGCGCCGGTGCGGCGATCTGATCGCGACTTGGCGGCTGGCCGGGATCAGCTTCGAGACACAGGACGAGGGCGCGATCACGGCGGCGAAGGAAGGCCTGGTGAACCTGTTGCGCGGCTTAGGGGGCGGACAGTGGGCCCTTTGGTCGCACAAGCTTCGCCGAAGGGTGCGTGAGCGCCTGACGGGAGCCGCGCGCGACGCGTTCGCCAATAGGCTCTCCGAAGCCTATTACGCGACCTTCGACGGGCATCGCCAGATGCGAACCGAGCTGTACCTGACAATCGTTTATCGACCCCTGGCGGGACAGCCGTCAAACCCGTTGGGTGGGCTGTTCGGTGCCGCCCGCCGCTCGTTGGACGACATAGCCGCGGCCGATCGGCTGGCCTTGGACGAACTGGAAGAGGCGGCCGGCATGGTGGAGCGCGCCTTGGAGGCGTACGGGCCTCGCCGGCTCGGCGGGTATGAGCGGGGGAGCGTCGCCTATTCCGAGCAGTTGAGCTTCCTGGGCTATCTCGTCAACGGCGTTTGGGAGGACGTGGCGATGCGCCGGGCCGCGATCGATCGGTATCTTCCGACCAGCCGGCTGCATTTTGGAGACAATAACGGTCGGTTGCAGATCGTCCACCCGTTGGGGCAGCGCTGGGTCGGCTTCCTGGACATACAGGATTACCCGCGCTGGACCGAGAGCGGGATAGCCAACGCCGTCCTGTACTCGGACTATGAATACATCGAAACGCAGAGCTTCTCGATTCTGAACCGCCGCGATGCTCAAGGGGCGCTGGAGCGCCAGCGCGGTCACATGCAAGCCGCCGAGGACGCGTCCGTCTCGGAGATCGCGGAGATAACGTCGGCGCTGGACGACCTGATGTCCGGCCAAATCGAGGTTGGGGAATATCACTATTCGCTCGCGGTCATGACCCAGGGGTCCGAGTCCCTGACCAAGGCGATGGCCGACGCGCGCGCCGTCTTGCAGGACCAGGCGGGCTTCAAGATGTCGGTGATCGACGCCGTACCGGAGGCCGCTTGGTTCGCTCAGCTGCCTGGAAACTGGGACCTGCGTCCGCGCGAGGCCAAGCTCACGAGCCGAAATTTCGCTGGGCTGTCGCCTTTTCACAATTTCGCCGACGGCAAGCGGATGGGCAATCCATGGGGGGAGGCCGTGGCGTTGTTCCAAACGCCTTCGGGGCAGCCATACTATTTCAACTTCCATGTCTCGCCGCCGCGCCGAGACTCGACCGGAGAGGCGTTGCCGGGCAATACCTTCATCTGCGGGGCCACCGGCGCCGGCAAGACGGTTCTTCAGACCAGTCTGTTGGCGTTCTCGATGAAGTACCCCGGCCTTCGCGCCGTTTGCTTCGACAAGGATCGGGGCATGGAGATCGGCATCCGCGCCTTGGGCGGCGCGTACCGCGCTCTGGAGCGGGGAAAGCCGACGGGGTTCAATCCATTCCAATTGGCGCCGTCGGAAGAGAATCTTCAGTTCGCCGAGCGGCTCGTTCGCCTCCTGGTCGGCGGCGCGCCTTCGGCGCGGGAGGAGTCCGAGATTTCCCACGCCGTTCGGACGGTCATGTCCGACCGGATCGAGCGTGAGGTTCGCTGCCTTTCCCTCGTCGCGCAGAATTTGTCGGCGGTCGGCGACAATTCGCTGTCCGAGCGGCTACGCAAGTGGCAGCGCGGGCAGCCTCTGGGCTGGGTCTTCGATAACGCGCGGGACGAGCTGGACTTCGCCGCGGGACAGGTTTTCGGGTTCGACTACACGGAATTCCTCGATGACGCCGAGATCCGCACCCCGGTCATGGCCTATCTGCTGCACACCGTCGAGTCGTTGATCGACGGCCGACCCTTCATCTATGTCATGGAGGAGTTCTGGAAGCCGCTGATGGACCCGCATTTCAGCGAATTCGCGCGCGATAAGCAAAAAACCATCCGCAAGCAAGGCGGCCTGGGGATTTTCGTGACGCAGTCGCCGTCCGACGTCCTGACGCACCCGATCGGCAAGACCATGGTCGAGCAATCGGTGACGCAAATCTATCTGCCCAATCCCCGCGCCGATCGGGCGGACTATGTCGACGGTTTCAAGCTGACCGAGGCCGAGTACGAGATCGTCCGTTCCCTGTCGGAAACGTCGAGGACCTTCCTGGTCAAACAGGGGCGATCGAGCGCCATATGCCGTTTCGACCTCGCCGGTCTCGACGAAATCCTGAGCGTGGTCTCGGGGACCACGGAGAATGTCCTCCTCCTAGACGAAATACGCGCGGTCGTCGGCGACGACCCTCGCGACTGGATGCCCAGATTCCTTGAACAGCGCGGCGCCCGCGCCAGACGGAGCATACCCGCATGAAAAACCTGATCCTGGCCGCGCTCGCGGGCCTACTGCTATCACCCACGGCCACCTTCGCCGAAGCGCCTAAGAGAAGCGTGCTCGACAATGAACCAGAGTTGTTCGCCGTCGTAACGCCGGATCGCCTACTTGGCAGGCATACGCGACGTCAATGGCTGACGCTTTGGCCTGGAAATGGGCGTGAGTATTGGGCGGCGTGGGACTGCAAGGGAAAGCCTTGCGATACGCCGAAGCGAGCGCACATTCGCGCCACCGCGAAACTCATTCCGAGGACCGATAAAGATCCTAAACCATTGGCGCCTGATACGCCGCCGCAATCGTGGCAGTGATCGGCATGGACTTCTTTCAGTCATTCGAAGCCGGCATGGATGCGAAACTTACGGCTTATCTAAGCGGCACGGCTTCGGCGCTTTGCGCGATGATCGCTCCGGCCGTCGCCGCTGGCGTGGTTATTTATATCATGCTGATCGGGTACGCCATCATACGCGGAGAGGCCAGCGATAGCCTGCATTCCGCGCTTTGGAAGACGGTGAAGTGGTCGTTGGTCGCAGCCGTCGCGCTCAGCGCGGGTGGGTTCAACACCTACATCGCCGGTAGCCTCAAGGGACTTGAGGCCGCGCTATTCCAAGCGATGACAGGAGCTTCAGGCGGTGGCCAGCTATTGGACGACGCGTTGCGGGCCTATATCCACCTCTTCAATCAGCTGGTCGAGAACGTCAAAGCGGACGGAATGGGTGTTTTCCCAAATGTCGCCGTCTGCTTCGCCATTCTCCTTCTGGCATTGGGGTGTTTCGTCTTCTTCGGACTGGCGGTCTGCGTTTTCATGTTGGCTAAGGTCGCGGGCGTCCTAGTCCTGGCTCTGGGGCCGGCCTTCATAGCGACTTTGATCTTTCCGCCGATACAGCGCTTCGCCGACGCTTGGCTGTCCGCGGCCTTGAACACCGTCATCGTCAAAGTCCTGGCGGGCATAGTGCTGACGATCAGCACCTTGTTCCTTAGTGGCGTCATTGATCAGGTTTCCGGTCATTTCGACACCACTGCGGTTTTGATGGACTGCCTGAAGGTCATGGTGATGTCGGTCTCGTTCGGGGCCATCTTCGGATACCTTCCGATGCTCTCGGCGCAGCTGGTCGGCGGCTCGCCCTTGCCCCACGTCGCCATGCCGAGGCTCGGCCGGTCGAACTCGCGGGAAAGCCAACGACAGTCGGAGCCGACGTCATTCAGCGGTGGTCACATACAGCACGACCGCAGCCAAGCCATTCACGCGGGCATTCCCGCCTACCGCCGCAACGTCATCGGCAATTTGATCAGATAGGTGAACTATGTCCCATGTCTTGAAGCTTACAACGCGTGGCATTCGCGTCTCCGTGGCGGCGCTGCTATTGGCGCTCCCAGCCGGGGCGGCTCTCGCCATCGGCGGACTCGGCGATATCGTCTACGACCCCAGCAACTACGCGCAGGCCGTGAAACAGGTGCAGGCCTGGGAGCAGCAGTATCGACAGATGACCCAGGCGCTCGCCAAGGCGGAGGCGACCTATCAAGCGACGCGCAACCAGGTCGACGCGCTCACCGGCGCGCGTGGCTTCGGCGATATCCTGAATAACCCCGCTTTGCGGGCCATCGTGCCTTCGGACCTCACGGCGTCGATGGCGGAACTGAATTCGAGCGGGACGTTGTCGGGGAGGGCGCTGTCCCTACGCGACGGCTCGCGCTTCTACGACTGCGACGACATTTCCGGGGAGGCGGCCAGACGCGGTTGCCGGGCGCTGCTGGGACAGACGGCTCAAGCGCAGGTCTTCCAGCAAGACACCATGGCGCTTCTCAACCAGCGAACCACGCAGATCGAGGCGCTCCGCGCCGAGATCAGCGCGACGCAAGATCCGAAGGCCATCGCCGAACTCCAGGCAAGGCTGGCGGCGGAGCAGGCGCAAGTCAATAACGACCAGACCAAGATCGCACTAGCGAACGCCATGCTGGCGTCAAGCCGCCAAGCGGCGGCGCAAGCCGAAGCGGAACGGGTCAATGCGCTGATGGCCACGAATAAATCATCCGCCCTGGACGGCTTCTCGTTCAGTGATCTCGCATACGCCGCGAACATCGACGGCGGAGGCGCGCGGTAGAATGGCTCGCGATGGGGATCGACCGATGAATATTCCGAACCTGTTCGTGGCGGCGTCAAGCTGGGAGGTGGACCGGGCGGCCATGCTTGAACGCAGCGAGCGCCGCGCCTGGCGCGTGGCGATGGGCGCCAGCCTTGTCACGGTCGTCGCATTGGCGGCTATCTTGACGCTCCTGCCGCTCAAGCGCGTGGTGCCATATGTCTACGCGGTCGACCGCCAGACCGGCCAAATGACGCTGATGGACGCCGCCGGGCAGCGCGCGGTCGTCAGCAATCAGGACCTTTTGGACAAGCATTTCGCTAACGCGTATGTCTTGGCGCGGGAAAGCTACGATTGGCGCATCCTCCAAACGGATTTCGACGACACGGTCGCCTTCTCCTCGCCGCAGGTCGGAAGGGATTATGTCGCGCGGTTCGATGGTCCACGCGCCATCACCAAGGTTTGGGGGCCGAATACCGAACGACGGGTGACGGTCACGTCGATCCAGCTCGCGCCGGACGCGGTGAGCAAGAAGGTTGTTGTCCGCTATACCGTGGAACAGCGCGACTTGCAGACGAATACATCGCAGCCGCTGGAGCATTATATCGCGACGCTGGCCTACGAATACCACCCGGAGCGAAGCGGCAAGGAACAGGACTTGATCCGCAATCCGCTGGGTTACACGGTCACCATGTTCCGCGCTGACCCGGAAATCGGTGGCGTGCCCGGTGTGGCGCCGGGCGCGGAAGGGTAGGGGATGATGCTGCTGCTGCCTGTCTTGTTCCTGCTCGGCGCCGCGACGCCGGCTTCGCCCATTCCCTACACCGCCCCCGACCCCAGGATTCGAACAATAACCTACACCAAGGATAGCGTGATTTCGGTGCCCGTATCTCGAGGCGTGGTGACACGCGTGGTGCTGGAGCCCGGCGAGCGGATCATCGCGGCCGCGACGGGTGTCCCGTCGAAATGCGAGACCGAGCCATCGCAGTGGTGCGTCGTCGCCAACGCGGATGCCAATGAGATCTGGGTGAAGCCGAAAGTCGGCGCGGTTCGCAATAATCTCGAGCTGAAAACGGACCGGCGCGATTACAGCTTCGAGCTGGTTGTGGGGATCGTCTCGACCTACCGCGTTGTTTTGACATATCCGCCGTCCATCCAAACCCCGTCGGAGGTTCCGATCGACGAGGCGGCGTTGGTGGCGGATCGCCTCGCGGCGGCCCAGCCGGTAGCGAAGAACAGCGACTATTCCATCGAGGCGAACCGCAAGGGCGCGGATATACGGCCGGCGTCGGTTTTCGACGACGGCAGGTTCACCTACTTCCGGTTCCCGGGCAACAGCGAGGTGCCGACGGTCTTCGTCATCGGCGCGGACGGCAAGGAGGCGAGAGCGAATTTCAACATGGAGGGCGACTTCATCGTGGTGCAGCGCTTGGGCCGGAAGTTTGTCTTGAGACTGGGAAAGTCGGTCGTGTCGATCTGGAATGACCGCTTCGACCCGGTCGGAGATGCGCCGGCCGATGGCGCGACCGTTCCAGGCCTTCGCCGCGAAACCGTGGAGGCGGCCCATGGATATTGATCCGCAGGATGTGGACCGGCGCGACCCTGATCAAAGTGCGGGCGTGGAGCCACCGGAGCAAATCGTCTCGGTGAATGACCGGGGTAGGCGCGCGGGCGGCAAGCTGACGCCTTTCATCCTCATGGGAGGCATGGCGCTCGTCGTCCTGATTTTCGGGGCGCTGACGTTGAATGTCGTGCGCTCGAAGCTGGCTGGCCCGAAGCCAAATCGGATTACGGAAACGGGCGCATCGACCTTGAGTCGATCCTTCGCGTCGGACGATCCGCCGCCATTGCCAGGCGCGAGAGCGGAGGTGGCCGGCCCTGGGCGGCAGGCCATGTGCGCCGACGGCTCGGCTGGTAGCGAGCTGCGTGGTACCGATGGGGTGGTGGTGCGCAACGCGTCGGGGCAAGGTGTCAGGGTTTGTCCCAATGGACAGGTGTTGGGTCCATCGACCTCCGCGCCTCCGGCGCAACCGATTCCCGTTGTTCGCTCGGGGCAGGCGCCCCGAACAGCCACCGCCGGCGGTCAAGTGGTCGCCATGAACGCCATGGACGCGCCGACCATGCTAAACGACGGCAAATATGGCCAGGCCTTTCCAGTCGGGGATCCGCAAATGGCGTTGGCGACCCTTGGCTCGCAGGCCACCAACCGAAAGACGCCGACCGAGGGATTACTGACCGAAGCGCCCGCGGATGCCCTGGAGCGACAATTGACGCCGTCCACCACGCCCATGGTTCAGGCGGGGCGCCTTTCCGACCTTAACATGCTTCTACCCAAGGGCCGTACCATCGACTGCGGGCTATCGGTGCGGGTCGTGTCGTCGCTGGCGGGGCTCGCCACCTGCGTGGTGACGCAAAACGTCTACTCGTCGAATGGCCGGGTGCTACTGATCGAGCGCGGCAGCGAAGCCGTGGGTGAGTATCGGTCGGGCGTGGCGCGCGGGCAGCGACGCTTGTTCATCCTATGGAACCGGGTCATCACGCCAGGCGGCATAGTGATCAATCTCCAGTCGCCGGGCGCGGACGCGCTGGGCGGCAGTGGTCTGGAAGGCGCGGTGGACAATCATTGGTTCGAGCGAGTGGGCTCCGCCTTCCTGCTATCGACCATTCAAGACGGCATCCAATACGAGATCGCCTCGGCCCAGGCTAAATCCGGCGACACCACCTTCGTGCTCGGGAACACCGCGCAGACCGGCAACCAGATGGCGCAACGGCTCCTCGAGGATACAATCGATATTCCTCCGACCATCTACAAGAACCAGGGCGACCGCACCGTCATCTACGTCGCCCGTGATCTGGATTTCTCAAGTGTCTACAAGCTCCGCGCCCGTCCTTAGCTTTGGCCGGGACACGGCGGTGCGTGAACTGCTGCGTCCGCTAAGGTCCTACCTCGCCGTCGCCGACGCGACGGAGCTCGTCGTCAATCGGCCCGGCGTGGTGTCGCTCGAGGTCGGCGGCGGATGGCGCCATGCCGAGGATTCCGCGCTCGACCACGGCTGGCTTTGGTCCTTGGCGCGGGCGATCGCGACCTACGCCGATCAGGACATAGGCCCCCGTCATCCAATCCTGTCGGCTATCCTGCCAGATGGTCAACGCGTTCAGGTCGTGGCGCCGCCGGCGGTGCCGGCGGATACGATCAGCCTATCGATACGCATACCAGGGAGCCGTTTGCGAACGCTTGAGGAGTATGAGGCGGAGGGCGCGTTCGGCCGGTTTCGTTGGGCGATGCGCGGTTCGTCGGATGAATCGGGCCTGACTGGCGAGGATCGAGATCTAGCGCTGGCGCTGGAGGAAGGGAATTTGGCGGCGTTCCTGTCGAAGGCCGTCAGGTTCAGGCGGAATATCGCCGTGGTCGGCGACACGGGAAGTGGCAAGACGACCCTGATGAAGACCTTGTGCCGAGACATTCCGGCTGGGGAGCGGATAATCACCATCGAGGACGTCAGGGAACTCGAGCTGCCGGGCCACCCGAACCGGGTGCATCTTCTCTACAGCAAGGGTGGGCAAGGTGTCGCCGACGTCACGCCCGCCGACCTCATCGCGTCGTGCATGCGGATGCGCCCGGATAGGGTCCTGCTCGCAGAGTTGCGGGGAGCCGAAGCGTTCGACTTCTTGAAGTTGCTGACAACCGGTCACAGCGGGTCGATCACCTCGTTTCACGCCGAAAGCTGCGCTTTGGCGTTGGAACGCTACGTCTTGATGGCCAAGGAGCACGCAGACGCCGCCATTTTCGACGCCGATGGTCTAAAACGGCTGGTTGTCCTGACGCTCGATGTCATCGTGCACGTCCGCGCCGAGATGATCCCCGCGCTCGGACATGAAGCGCGGATGCGACGCTATGTCGACGAAGTCTGGTTCGATCCGGGCCTGAAGCTCCAAACGCAAGCGGGAGGCGGCCGATGAGCGCGGGTCGAGGGAGGAGAATCGCCGGCGGCATGGCCCTTGGCGCCTGGCTTGTGGCGGGTCCTTTCATGGCCTCGTGGGCCGCGGGCGCGCTCTACTATCTGATGCACCAGGCCCCGCTGTCCGGGGTGACGCCGTTCACCTGGATCGAGTACGCTCGCGGTTACTGGTCCGCGGCGGACGAGCGGCGGCTCTTGCTGCTAAGCGTCTTGGTTCCGGGAGCCCTGGCGATGGTCCCGCTTGGTTGGATCCTCAGTTGGATGACCGGACCGGAGCCGCCGCTGCACGGCGATGCCCGCTTCGCCTTCCCATCGGAGGTCAAGGCGGCGGGGCTGATGTCGGCGAGCGGGATCATCGTCGGCAAATACAACGGCCGTTTCCTTCAATTTCCCGGGCAGCAGTTTTGCCTGCTGGCGGCGCCGACGCGATCGGGGAAGGGCGTGTCAATGGTCATCCCAAATCTGCTCAACTGGCCGGACTCCTGCGTGGTCCTGGATATAAAGCTTGAGAATTTCCTCCTGACTTCGAAGTTTCGGGCGGATCATGGCCAAGCGGTCTTCCTGTTCAATCCGTTCGCGGAAGATGGCTTGACCCATCGTTGGAACCCACTTGAAGGTGTCAGCCGGGATCCACACCTTCGCGCCGGCGACCTCCTCGCGCTGGCCACCAGCCTGTATCCGGCTCTGCCCGGCGAGAAGGATGCTTTCTGGGCCGAAAGCGCGCGCAACCTGTTCCTGGGCATGGCGCTGATGGTCCTCGAAACGCCGGAGCTTCCGCCCACGATAGGCGAGATCATGCGTCAGTCATCCGGGCAGGGTAGAGGGCTGAAGGAATATCTGACGGAACGCATCGCCGCGAGGGAGACGACCGGCAGCCCGTACTCCCAAGCCTGCCTCGACGCCTTGCGGCGGTTCATGAGCGCCACCGAGAACACGTTGGCCAACATTATCAGCTCGTTCAACGCGCCGCTGATCCTTTTCGCGAACCCTTTGGTCGATGCGGCGACGTCGGCCAGCGACTTCGACATCACGAGAATACGTGACGCGCGCATGACGATCTACATTGGCATCCAACCCAACCGTCTGGCGGAAGCGGCGCTGCTGATCAACGTCTTCTTCAGCCAGCTGATCAATCTGAATACACGAGAGCTGCCATCTAAGGGCCGTCATCCTTTTCCTTGCCTGATGATACTCGACGAGTTCCCAGCGCTCGGCAAGATCAGCGTCCTCGCCAAGGCGAACGCCTTCATTTCTGGTTATAATCTGCGGCTGTTGACGATAATCCAAAGCATAGCGCAGCTCGAAGCGGCATACGGGGCGCAGGACGCTCGCACCTTGATGACGAACCACGCCATGCAGGTCCTCTTCACGCCGAGAGAGCAGCGCGACGCGAACGCCTATAGCGAGATGCTCGGATACACGACGGTGAAGAGCCGATCGACCGGCCGTTCCATGAATCGCGGCTTCGGCGCCGGCGGATCGAGCAGCGAGAATCTATCGGATCAGCGCCGCGCCTTGATGCTTCCTCAAGAGCTGAAGGCGTTTCCGGAAGATGAGCAAATTATCCTGCAGGAGCACACGCGGCCGATCAGGTGCCGGAAAGCGCGCTACTACCAGGATCGCAACCTGATGGGCCGCCTGAAGTCCGCGCTGGCACCACGTGAGGCGGTAAAATGGCCACCGAACCAGGCCGAGTTGGAGCGCATCGCCTTTGGCGAACGCCTGCTGGCGGCGCCGGTGCCCACCTTGGATGTTCCGGGCCACCTCGCGCGTCTTGCGCGCCCGCAACACCCAGTGAGACCCGCCGGAATCGATCTGTCGACGCTCGACATCGATCCCGATGACCTTCCGGAGATCACCGATCAGGAAAACCCTTCCGACACCGAGATTGAACGGCTGGTCGAAACCTTTTTCTCGCTGGCCCATGTTCAGTCGGACGAGATCATTTTTGAACAAGGCCCTGGCGCTGAAGCCGAGACCGTATTGGAGGCATGACATGAAAATATGTATGACGACCATTTTACTGGCGGTGATAAGCAGCCTGGCC
The DNA here is from genome assembly GCA_035565055.1 of Ensifer sp. Lineage (GTDB taxonomy): Bacteria > Pseudomonadota > Alphaproteobacteria > Rhizobiales > Rhizobiaceae > Ensifer_A. Next base: position 8,593 of record DATMTA010000035.1, on the reverse strand, counting down.
GCTTGCGCGTCAGGCCCTCCGCGCGCGCCGATCGGGCTCGACAGAACGCCGGCGAACCCGGCGTCTCCAACCGTCTCGCAAGGTTGAGGACGCGCGATGGCCAAGGCGACTATCAGACCCGACTATGATCTCGAGGACGTCGGCGGCGCGATCGCGGCCCGCTTCGACGCCCTGCCCTGGGATCGGTTCGACGATGTCGACAAGAAGAAGCGCGACGCCTTGATAGGCGAGATCTTCGTCATTCGGCGTGATCTGATGAAGCTGGGCGAACACGACATGCGGATGGCGGCGCGGATCTGGGATGAGCATGTCCCGACGTTCGTGCCGCGTCCGCTCGACTTCGACAATCCGGACCCTGATCCCATCTTCGTCAATATGATCGAGCGCGGTCGGCGCAAGCGGCGGCCATCTCCGGATCCGTGGCTGGAGGAACAGACGGACGATCAGACCAAGGCAGAGGCAAACAGACCCACGATCCAGGTACAGACGCAACCGCCGACGCCAGAACCGGAAACCGACCCCAAGGCCAGGCGCCATCGTTTGCTACTCGAGGGTTTGGAGAAGCAATACCTGAAGGCCGAGGATAAATATCATTTCCGCGACAGAGCGGGGCAAATCGCTTTCGAGGCGCGGGAAAAGCGCCTCGTCACCACGTATGAGACGCCGGCTATTGTCAGTTCGATGGTCGATCTGGCCGAGACGCGGGGCTGGGAAACCCTCAAGCTGTCTGGGACCGAGGAATTCCGCCGCGAGGCGTGGCTGCAGGCGAGCTTGCGTGGCCTTGACGTTACAGGGTTTCGCCCGAACAAGCTGGACAAGGCGCGGCTTGAGGAAATGCGTTCCGAATTCGGGTCCAATCGTGGTGGGCCCAATTCCATAGCGCGGGGGCAGGAGCACTCCAGAAAGCAGGCAGGTTCCGGCCCGGTGTCAATCGACGAGACCGGCCGGTCCGAGGACCGGCCTGAGCTCTCGGAAGGCCAAGACGCCGTGCTGGCCGCCCTGGAAAAGGCGATGCGTGCAAGGGGTGATTCCGACCAGGCCATCGCGGCTGCAAGCGAGCTTGCCGCGCGGAAGCTGGGCAAGGGACGCATCCATTTCGGTAAGGTGGCCGAGCAAGGGGTGGCACCCTATCAGGACAAGGTCGGAGAGGTTCAAAGCCACTATGTGGTTCTGGAGGACGAGGCGGGGCGTCGGCGGAAGATATGGGGCGCCGACCTCCCGCGTGCGATTGATGAGGGGAAGATCAAGACGGGTGATCAGATCGCTCTGGCGTTCCGAGGACAGAAGACCGTGACGGTCATGGTCAAGGTGCCTTCCGAAGACGGGAAGGGCACTCGGCTTGAGAAGCGGGACGTTGAACGCAATGCGTGGGAGGCGGTCAAGTTCGATCGGCTTCGGGAGAGTGTGAGGCAGAAGGTCGAACACCAGGCGACCGGCGTCGCCCGATACGCGCCGTCCCCCAATCAACCGAACGACCGGTCGTCTCCGTCACCAAGGCAAAGGGAAAGATATCGTTAGATTTAGCTGGTGATCGCCCAGGCGCCACCTTCGGCATTTTCGTCGCGGGTCTGTTGGCCGAAAAAGTCCCGGGCTTGGACACCCAGGTCAACGCCCAGCGCTTCGGAGACGACGGTCATTTGCTCGGCCAAACCATCGGCAAGGCGTTTCCCGCCAAGGCCAGATGCCTCTGCGTTGATGATGTCGACAAACTTGCGCATGCGTGCGATCACCGGCTTTAGTCCCGGCCGCCGGTAGCCGAGGTCCACCATGAACTCTGTCAGGCGAACATCGGTCAGGTCCTCGGCGTAATTGGCTTGATCCATTTGGAAGGCGAATTGGTGCGTCACCTTCCGGTCCATGAAAACCGGCACGACATCGTACAGGGGGGCAAGCTCCGTGCGGCCGGCGCGATAGAGGATCGCGCCGTTCTTGCCGTGATTATCGGTATTGCCGACCAGAAGGTTGAAGAGCGTCTGGTCCAGGAAAGTCTGCAGGAACAGGCCGGGCGCCGAGACCTTGGTTGCGATTTGGCCGACGGCCGTGGCGCTGAAGCGGTGATCGGGTGAGATGGAGTTGCGCTCGTATTTTAGCGAGGGGGCGAGACCCAAGGCCTGGCAGAAGTCCTCGCTGTGGACCCGGCGAATCTCGTTGCCCTGGACGTCACGGTCGAAGCGCGTGACCAATATCGCTTGGATCGATGTTGCGTCGGCCCCGAAGCGCTTGGCCTCGAATTCTGTGGTCGCCAGGCCGCAACGGCTTGATAAACCGAGGAGGGCGGCTTCATGCCGCGTCAGGTCGGGGTCGCCTTGAGGCGAGACCTTGAGTATGTGCGTGGTCGGCGCGCGCCGTCCCGCCTTTGGCAAGTAGTAGGTGCCGTCCCGGTAAAGGATGGCGATCTTGCCTTGCACGCCGGCAAGCGGGGAGGGATCGCGGTGCTCATCGAGCAGGCGTCGTTCAGTGTGCAGCGAGCGGACAATGGCGAGCAGATGGTCGTCGGCGATGGGGTCGTAGTCGTCGGGAAAGACACCGGGCCGTTTCGCGGGGCCGGAGCCTTCCGGCGTTATCGAGATGGCGCCCGGGCAATCGGCGCCCAGGTGGTAGAGCAGAGCGCCGGTGTCGCCGCGATCGAGCTTGTAGCTGTCGAGGACGCGATCGAGTTGCGGGCCTTCGAAGAGGAGGTTCTCGAAGAAGCCACGGCAGGCGGCGTCGCTGTAGGGACGATCAACCACAGGCATCGATAAGGAGATAGGCGCGGTGTCGCTGACACCCCTGTCATAGATGAAGGTCAGACTTTTGTCGTCGGCCCGTTCGAGCTGGCCCACGCGTTCTTCCTGGGACTCGAGCCATACATCCATTTTCATGAGCGAGGCACCGCGATCAGGTCGATGCCGAGAAGAAGGCAGATCCGCAAATAGGTGTCCAGGCGCGCGTCCGCCGCGCCGCGTTCGATTTTCGACAGATTTGGTTGGGCGATACCGGACAGGTTCGACAGATCACCTTGGGTCATGCCTAGCTTGCGGCGGCGTTCACGTATGACGCGCCCCAGGTCGGTATCGGTCTTGAGGGTATGTGTTTGTTCCATCACAAACCTGAATATAGCAAATAGACTATAATTTAGTGCAAATGGCCAAGCTGTTCAAGAAATATATTGTTTTTGCTATAAGTGACGACCTGCCGGCACAAAACACACCAAATATATCGTTTTACATATATTGCAAACCGCCCCAAATGAGAGTGGTAAGAGGTGCCCGCCAAAATAACGACAATATACGGATTATTATATGTATTTTCTGGTCGCAATGATCAGAAATGACCGACAAAAAGATAGATGTTACACGTTAAGGAAGCTAAACTCCCGCAAGGGTTGCGCAGGAGGACGAGGGGTTGGACCCAGAGATATCGGCCGAAGCGCTACGAGCGCTATTTGCTCAGTTGTCGGACAGACAGGCTGAGGTCTTAAGGCTGCATGCCGCGCATAGGACGGCAAAGGAGATTGCCCGCGATCTGGGTATCAGCGAATACACTGTCCGCGCCCATGCCACGGAAGCCCGAAAGCGCCTGGGCGCCGGCACGCTACGCGAAGCCTTCATCCTCCTGGCGCGGTTCGACAGTCAATCCGGCCTAGTATCAAACTGGCAATCCCAACCGGAGGGAATAGCGTCCGGTGACATTGATCGTGCAGGCTTGGCTAATGGAAAGCCAAGCACACAGTACGATCTCGCGGACACTGACGGTTACGATCGCCCTCCTGAACCGGAGGTGCCTGTGTCACTTATCGTCGATGTCCGGACGCCAGTCGCCGCCGATACAGACGAGGTTGTCGCGACCGCGGAAGCCGTCTCATCCTTCTCGACAAAAGCCGATCAACACCATCGGACGGCCCCGAGTGTCCTCCTCTGGGTTCACACACGATTCAAAACCCTGACCGGCCCACATTGGCTCATTCTGCTCGGCGTCTCCACGCTCCTTGTTCTTATGATCACGGTGGGCGTTCTCGCTGGCGCCGGAGCCGTTCTGCAAACCATCCAAGATTTAGGCGTCCGAGCCCGCTGAGGCGCGCCGGGCGGCGCCAGCCCGGCCGACAACGGCGAGCAAACACAGGACCAAATATAGTGAAACGATCTGACATGATAATCGCTGTGGCGGAACAACTCTTCGATACGGAAAATGCCGTTGACCAAACCCTGACCGAGCTTGGCGAACTCATCGTGACCGTGACTCGGTTTCGGGTGGGCGGCGGCTTCTCCGCGATGCTGGGCCACAAGGCGGTCGATTCTATTTTGAAGGCGACCACATCGCTCGGCGATGTCCGCCGTCATATGACCGACGCGCACAATCACCTCGATGAGGTCAAAACCCATATTGGAGGAGGGGCTGTGGCGGTTGGCACCGGGCAGGACAAGCCGCTGCCCGATCACGATGTTCCTGTTCACACGGGCGCCCAGGTCAGCAGCGACCTGTCGCAAGTATGATGGCCGCTTTTCACCAGATCTGGTTCTGGGGCGGTTATGTCGGAATCATAGTTGCAGGCGGACTCGCCCTGTGGCGCGGCGGCTGGGCGGAGCGCTCCGCGGCCGCCACGATTTTGGTCGCTTGGTTCCTTACGCCGTTGGTTCAACGACATTACAATCCGACATTCATCGGCATTTTTATCGATGGCGCGACCGCCGCTATTCTGTGCGCGATCTCGTTGAAGGCGCGCAGGATTTGGACCCTGTTCGCCGCGTCCTCGATGGTCGGCGCTTTCGCCTGTCACTTCATGGCAGGGATATTCCAGCATATTGGCTACTTCGCCTACATTACGGCATTGGGTCTTTTGAGTGGCTATTATTTGATACTGGCCCTGGGTGTTGGGGTCGCCGAGCACCGATGGATCATTCGGAACGCCGGCAAGTTGAAGGTGTTGGCCGATGTCTAAGCGCCCGAAACTCCACGCGGTTCCCGTCGAGAAGCCGGAGAACGGCAAGGATGACTTTCTGATCGAGGAAGGCATCGATGCGATCGACCAATTGAGCACCAAGATGCGCCAGGCCGGCATGATCGACTGCGCCAACGCCCTGGACGAGGTTTTCGTGCGCTGCCTGCGCAACTATGTGGCGCGCATAGAGGGACCAGAAGCCGCGAACCGAAAGGTAAGAAAACGCGGCGACGGCAACTCGGATTGACGGCGATGGAGCGAGGCACGCCGGAAGCCGGACAGGCCACGACCTTCAGGGTCATACTGACCCTGACCCGGAAAATGCTGGGGGACGGAGGCGCCATGCGGTGGCGGATGTCCCTCGGCATCGCGCTCGAACTCGTGGGCGTGGCGCTTGGAATACTCGGTCCCTATTTCCTCAAGACCCTCATCGATGGGTTCGCGGCGAATGTGCCTGTCGGCGGGATATTGATGCTGGTGGGGTTGTTTGTCTTGTCGTGGTCCGGAGGCAGCGTCCTGTCGACCATACGATCCGTCTATTCCACTCAGGTCATCGACCAGATCGCCAGGGACATGGCGATATCCACGTTGAGGGGAAAGCTACCAGATTTCGCCAAGACGAAGACTTCCGAAACAGGGGGCACGCTTGGGTTGCTGGAGCGCCTTCCCTATAGTCTCTCGATTATCGTCGATGGCCTGATCTGGAGAAGCCTGCCGATCGCGTTGCAATTGCTCGGCAGCCTTTGGCTGGTTTGCGTGCTCATTCCCCCACACTACGCCCTGATCCTCGCCTTTGTGTTGGCCGGCTATGTCCTTACGACTTGGCTGGCGGCCAGGCATCATAGGCGACGATCGGCCGACGCGAACCTGGCGATCGGCGCGGTATCGCGCGAGCTGGGCGACGTGCTGAGAAACGCGCGTCGCGTCGTATTCAACGGGACCATCGACCTCGAAACAGCACGGGTCACGGACCTGTTCAGCGCGAAGGCCAGGGCCAACACAAGAATGATGTGGTCCCTGGTGGGCATGGTCGGTTGGCAATATGGCGTCGTCGGAATGGGTTTCATTGTTCTGCTATCCTTGGGGACGAGCGATGTCTTGGCTCACCGCATGACCGTCGGTGATTTCGTGCTGCTCCAGGCGTATGCATTGAGACTGGCGGCGCCCCTGGCCGGTATCGGCTTCGTCATCAGTCAATCCGCTGTCGCCATCGCCAATATCCGAGAGGTTTTGGAGCTTCCGGGTCCGCCGACGCGGACCGTTGCCGTCACCAGTCACGACGAAAAAGCATCGCGAGTGTCTATAAGGAATGTCACTTTCGGGTACTCGCCTGACCAAAATGTCCTGTCGGATGTCTCGATCGACATAGAGCAGGGCTCCTTCACGGTCATCATCGGGCCGAACGGCTCTGGCAAATCCACGCTCGCGCAACTGATGGCTGGGATTCTCGAACCCCAACGCGGAACCGTGTCGATCGATGGGCGAGATTTGTCGGCGATACCTTCGGCGGAGCGGCACCGGCAGGTGCTGTACGTCCCTCAATTCATAGGATTGTTCAACAGGAGCCTGGCATCGAACGGGCTCTACCCGCCCACCACGCTTACCCAGATCGAACTGGCGGCGTTGTTAAACAGATGGCGCTTCCACGAGGGGGATCGGCCGATCAACCTCGATATAGGCGTGGGCGAGCAGGGCGAGCGCATGTCCGGCGGACAAATCCAGAAGCTGGAGTTGGCGCGCCTCACCGGGATAGCTCGTCCAGTCTTGATCCTCGACGAGAGCACGTCCGCTCTCGACCCCGCGAGTGAGGCTCTGGTCGTCTTAGACTTGCGAAGGCGGATTGGTGAAGGCATGACGCTTGTTATGGTCAGCCACCACGTTCAGTTGGCGAGACAGGCGGACAGGATCATTTTCCTGTCCGCAGGGCGTATTGCGGCCGACGGCCGCCACGAAGAACTGTTGATGTCGTCCCCTGATTACCGCAGCCACTGGAAAGCGGACTAGGACACTAATGGCACGGACCACTTTATGTCCGAACGTTGCATGGCGCTGCGCATTGATTGGAAAACACATAACGTATCGAATGATTGATCGCGACGCTCGAACCATCTTGTCGATACGACATTGCGAACGACAACCTGCGATGCGAAATGAATGCTGAAGTGATCGCCGAACCTATGACACATGACACACACCATGATCAAAAAGCGCACCGCAATGTGATTTAATGCAAATACACATATTGCATAACGTACGGCAACACCGTACATTGAACATGTAATGAAGCTGTTTATCGAATACGACGAACCAACGACATTGCTGAATAACGTACAACGAATAACATGGTGAAACGATGAACCAACCGATCCATGTCGGCATGAAGCCGCCGCACGTTGGAAGCTTCATCCGTGATGAGATACTTGAACCGCTTGATCTAACCGTAACGAAGACTGCGGAAATTCTCGACGTAAGACGGGCAACCTTGTCCGATTTGATCAACGAGAAAGCAGGCCTGTCCGCGGAGATGGCGTTTCGTATCGAGAAGGCTTTTAACGTTAAGATGGACACCTTGCTAAATATGCAGACCTGGTACGATACCTATGTCATGCGCGCGCAAGGCGACAAGATAAATGTCCGTCCTTATATTGCCGACTAGCAACAGAAAGGCGCTCCGTTTCGGGGCGCCGTTTTCCATTCAGTGATAGTCTTCCAGGTGCAGGTCATGCACTTGGTTGTTGATCGGCTTGAAGGTGACGCGCCAGTTTCCCTTGACCGACACGCTCCATGTTCCCGCGCGATCGCCTTGCAACTGATGCACATTCCACCCAGGCGGACCGATCACACCATTGATATCGGTCGCCGACACGATCGCGGCCAGGACGTTTTTGATACGGTTCCTCATATTGGCCGGAACCTTAGCGGCGTCATTATGCTCGATCAGGGTCTGCAGCCCCTTATGCTTGATACTAATAATATCCATTCCACGATTTCCTCGATTTCAACTATATTGTACGGTTTCACCGTACGTTAATCAACATGGCTATCCGCAATTTTCGGCAAAACGTGGGGTCTACGACCCCACACCGTAACTTATTTTACTACGGCCAGCTTCGGACGCTTACGAGCAAGGCGCGCCTTCTCTTCGGCCTCCCTTGCCGCCCGCAATTGCTTCTTCTCCTCGGCGAACGGTTTGGCCTTCTCGATCAGTCCGGACAGGTCGTACTCATTCGTTTCGTTGCCGCCGTGCTTGGCGTTGCGCATGACGCGCTTGACGAACCCTAGATCTTCCAGCCCCTTCATACGCTTTTGCACCGTCCGAGGCTTGATCCCAATGGCCTTGGCGATGGTGGCGACCGAGGGGTGGGGCAGATTTTCCCGATGCCACCAGTAGTGGGACAGATGCAGGACGATATTCATGTCGATCGCATCAAGGCCCAAGGCCTCTTGTTTCTCGATGATGATATTGGGAATGACGTTCCAGCCTTGGTCCATCAATTCCTTGGTCCACTTTTTTTCATTTACGCGCAGGGTCTCTGCGACATCTTTCTTTTGCGCTTCAGTTTGGCTCATGTTACACTCGCTTTCGATCCCGTAGTTACGCCAATTTGGCCTAATTTTCAACTGGTCGAGACCTTTGATGGGGTGAACATGGGTGCGCCAGGTGATGAATTCAAG
>DATMTA010000034.1:0-82092 GCA_035565055.1 Ensifer sp. | reverse complement strand
GATGCGCTCGGCCTGATGAAGATCCATGGCATTTCCGGCATTCCGGTCGTCGAGAACGGCGGCAACGGTGGCCAGAAGCAGGGCCGCCTCGTCGGTATCCTCACCAACCGCGACGTTCGTTTCGCCTCTGATCCGAACCAGAAGATCCACGAACTCATGACCCATGAGAACCTGGTCACGGTCAAGGAAAGCGTCGACCAGCAGGAAGCCAAGCGCCTGCTGCACGCCCATCGCATCGAAAAGCTGCTCGTGGTCGACGGCGACGGCCGTTGCGTCGGTCTCATCACCGTCAAGGATATCGAGAAGGCACAGCTGAACCCGAACGCCTCCAAGGATGCGCAGGGCCGCCTTCGTGCCGCCGCCGCCATCTCCGTCGGCGATGATGGCTTCGAGCGCGCCGAACGTCTGATCGATGCCGGCGTCGACCTCATCGTCGTCGATACCGCCCACGGCCATTCGCAGCGCGTCCTCGATGCCGTCGCCCGCGTCAAGAAGCTGTCAAACTCGGTTCGCATCATGGCCGGCAACGTCGCGACCGCCTCCGGCACCAAGGCGCTGATCGATGCCGGTGCGGATGCGGTCAAGGTCGGTATCGGCCCGGGCTCGATCTGCACCACGCGCATCGTCGCCGGCGTCGGCGTGCCGCAGCTGGCCGCGATCATGGCGGCGGTCGAAGAAGCCAACAAATCGGACGTTCCGGTGATTGCCGATGGCGGGATCAAGTTCTCGGGCGATCTGGCCAAGGCGATTGCCTCGGGCGCATCGGCCTGCATGATCGGCTCGCTGCTCGCCGGCACGGACGAAAGCCCGGGCGAGGTTTATCTCTACCAGGGTCGCTCGTTCAAGGCGTATCGCGGCATGGGCTCTGTCGGCGCCATGGCGCGCGGTTCGGCAGACCGCTACTTCCAGGCGGAAGTGCGCGATACGCTGAAGCTGGTTCCGGAAGGCATTGAGGGCCAGGTTCCTTACAAGGGTCCGGTCTCGGGCGTGCTGCACCAGCTCGCCGGTGGCCTTCGCGCCGCCATGGGCTATGTGGGTGGCGTCGACCTCCCTGACTTCCAGAAGAAGGCGACCTTCGTCCGCATTTCCGGCGCAGGCCTGCGCGAAAGCCATGCCCACGACGTGACGATCACCCGCGAGAGCCCGAACTACCCGGGTGGTATGTGAGCTTTCGGCTCGGAGATAGCCTGAAGTCGGACCCGTGGCTTTGGCTTACGGGTCTGCTTTCTGCCGCGCTCCTGCTCCTGATGAATTTGCGTGAAGCGGCACAGTTTGCCGCGCTCACCCATGGCCGGAGCATTCCGGATTCGGATTTTTCCTCGACCAGAGAGAGCCTGCTGACGCTCAGGGACTATCTCGGCACACGGCCGGAAGCAGCGGAATTGCTCCGGGCGATGCATCTTCGGGCCGACCTCGTCCTACCGGCAGCGCTCACGACCTTTCTCTTCCTGCTTCTCCGTCGCCTTGCGCCCGGGGCGGTAGTATACGGCCGTCCGGCCGAAAACCTTCTGCCGCTCCTGCTAATCTTTCCGGTTCTCTACGGCTTTGCCGACTATTCGGAAAACGTCCTCTGCCTGTTCCTGTTTCCGCCGGCGGTACCGCAACCCGCCACGGCGGCGTTTCTGGCGGATGCGCTTTCATGGGCGACGCGGATGAAATTTCTCGCCGCGACGATCACCGGCGTCTTTGTCGCGCGGCTTGTGATCGCACGGATATCGCCCTGAAAAGGCAAATATTCTCGAAATTTCTCAAAATAAACTTCGGTGCGATAACAATCGCTTAAAGGCGAAAATCCGCGCAGAATCACGAATAAATGGCACCGCCCATTGTAAATTTCCAAATAAAGCATACATTCTGAGCATCGAAAGTTGCTTGTGACGTCGTTAAGAGCTTCGCTCCCGTCGAATTTCCTCTCAAATCATCGATCCAATCCTGCAAGGTTTTGCGGGAACAACAACGATTGCTATGAAAGGAAATCGTTATGAACACTGGTACCGTTAAGTGGTTCAATTCCACCAAGGGCTTCGGCTTCATTCAGCCTGACAACGGCTCGACGGACGTATTCGTACACATCTCGGCCGTTGAACGCGCCGGCATGGGCTCGCTCTCCGACGGCCAGAAGATCAGCTACGACATCGTGCAGGACCGCAAGTCCGGCAAGAATTCGGCTGACAATCTGCGCGCAGCGTAATTCGTCATTCGCTGAGGCTGACCACGGATGTACTGGCAGCTTCGCTGAGTGACTGTGAGAGGTCGGGTTAACGCCCGGCCTTTTGTTTTTCTGGAGGCTCCCATGGCGGAAGTCCATTACCAACCGGACGACATGGTCGTCCTGCATCCCCGCGCGCTTCAGGGCTTGGCGCAACAGGTCACGGTTCGCATCGTGAGCTGCCAGCCGGTCGCGACAAACGGGGCAGTTCGATATCGCGTCCGCATTCCGGGGGAAAACTTTGACCGGACCATCGGCCGCGACGATATCGACACGCTTGCCTCGGCGGGCAACCGCGCCCCGGCGCCGGAACAGATCTCGCGCGCCAAGCCCGGTTCCAGCTGGATCAATGCCGCGAGCATCCGGACGCGGAAATAGCAACCTTCAACCGAGGAGATACTTTGCAAGTCATCGTTAGAGAAAACAATGTCGAACAGGCGCTTCGCGTCCTGAAGAAGAAAATGCAGCGCGAGGGCGTATTCCGCGAGATGCGAGCCCGCAGCTCCTATGAAAAGCCATCGGAACGCCGCGTGCGCGAGCAAGCCGAGGCCGTGCGCAGGCACAAGAAGCTTCAGAAAAAGAAGATGCAGCGCGAGGGGCTTCTGCCCATGCCGAAAAAGGCCTCGCGCCCGCGCTGAGCCCCTCTCACACGAAGAAAGGCTGATCATGAACGCAACCAAAGACCAGTTCTTCAAGCCCGCCAAGATGTCGGCACAGGACAAGGCGGCAGCAATTGATCACGTCGCGCGCCAGATCATCGCCAAGGAAACCGCACAGCGCGAGCTGAAGACGGAGCGCCTGCGCAAATTGCGCGAAGCGCAGGAGGCACAGGCACCTGCCGAGCCGGCGCCGCGCGGCAAGACAAAGCGCGGCTGATTTCTCGAACCAGCCACGCCAAAGGTCTCAACCTTGCGCGAACGCCGCCTGTTCGTCGCGCTGGCGCTGGACTTCGCGGCGCTTGGTGATGATCGAGGCGGTGATGACGCCAATCGTCACGATCGTCACAAGGATTGTTGAGACCGCATTGATTTCCGGGGTCACGCCGAGGCGGACCTGGCTATAGATCTTCATCGGCAGAGTCGTTGCGCCAGGGCCGGACGCGAAGCTCGAAATCACCAGATCGTCCAGCGACAACGTAAACGCCAGCATCCATCCGGATACCACGGCCGGCGCGATGACCGGCAACGTAACCTGCAGGAAGGTCCGGGTGGGCGTTGCGCCCAGATCCATGGCTGCCTCTTCGATCGACCGGTCAAAACTCAACAGACGCGACTGCACGACCACGGCGACATAGCACATGGAGAATGTGATATGCGCGAGAATGACAGTGACAATGCCGCGGTCGAGATTGACCGCCACGAAGAAGAGCAGCAGCGACAGACCGGTGATCACATCCGGCATGACCAGCGGCGCATAGATCATGCCCGAGAAGAGCACCCGGCCGTGAAACTTCGTATAGCGCGTGAGCGCCAGCGCCGCGAGCGTGCCGAGCACGGTCGCGATCGTGGCAGACGTGAAGGCAACCCGTGCTGTCACCCAGGCGGCATCCTTCAGCGCCTGATTTTCCAGAAGCGAGGCATACCACCGGGTCGAGAAGCCGCCCCAGACGGTCACGAGCTTCGACTCGTTGAAGGAATAGACGATCAGCAGCAGGATCGGCAGATACAGAAAGGCGAAGCCCAGGGTGATCGAGAACTTGTTGAAGGAGGTCCAGCGGTTCATCGTCATTCTCCCTGTGCTTTGGCCTGGGCATTCTGGAAGAGCGCGATCGGGATCACGAGCACCAGAAGCAGGACGATGGCGACGGCAGACGACACCGGCCAGTCACGGTTGGAGAAGAATTCGTTCCAGAGGGTTTTCCCGATCATCAATGTCTCCGAACCGCCGAGCAGGTCGGGGATCACGAATTCACCGGTGGCCGGAATGAAGACGAGCAGGAAGCCGGCAATCACCCCGGGCAGAGAAAGCGGGAACGTCACCTTCCAGAAGGCCTGGAACCGGGTGCAGCCGAGATCTTCGGCCGCCTCGATCAGGGTGCCGTCGAGCTTCTCCAGCGCCGAATAGAGCGGCAGAACCATGAACGGCAAATAGGAATAGACGATGCCGATGTAGACAGCGACATTGGTGTTCAGGATGATCAGCGGCTCGTGGATGAGGCCGAGATAGAGCAGGATCTGGTTGAGGAAGCCTTCCGGCTTCAGGATGGCGATCCAGGCGTAAACGCGGATCAGGAAGCTCGTCCAGAACGGCAGGATGACCAGCATGAGCAATGTCGGTCGGATCGTGCGCGGAGCCTGCGCCATCGCGTAAGCGATGGGATAGCCGACGAGCAGCGTCATCAGCGTCGCGAAGAAGGCGATGGTGACGCTGGAGATATAGGCCTTCAGGTAAAGCGAATCCTGCGTCAGGTAGAGGAAGTTGTCGAAGGAAAGCTGGCTGAGGAAATCCTGGAACCCTTCCCAGCCCGCCGCGAAGTCGAAGACCGGCGTATAGGGCGGCATCGCGATCGCGGTCTGCGACATCGAGATGCGCAGGACGATGACGAACGGGATGAGGAAGAAGATCAGCAGCCACCCGAACGGGATGGCTATGACCAGTCGGTTAAAGATGCCTTGGAAGAGCCTGACCATGATCTCAATCCTTCAGGAGCACGCCGGCATCGCCGTCGAAGGAAATCCAGACCTCCTCGTCATAGCCCAGCGGATTTTCCACCAGACGCAGGGCGTTCAGCGATGAGGCGCGAACCGTCTGGCCGTTGGGCAGCTTGACGAAATAGACCGTCATGTCGCCCAGATAGGCGATATCCCACATCTCACCTTTCGTGGAATTGACGCCCGGGTTTGCAGGCGCCTCGCGCGAGACGCGGATTTTCTCCGGCCTGATCGCAAAGCCGCGGGTCGCTCCCCGCACATCGCCGTTGCCGATCGGTGTGCGGATTGTAAAGCCTTCGGCCACCGCGATATCGAGCGCGCCGCCCTCTGTGGGCGTAGCAAGACCATCGAATATGTTCACGTCCCCAATGAAGTCGGCCACGAAGCGCGAATTGGGCGCCTCGTAGATCTCGGCGGGTGTTGCCACCTGATTGACCTTGCCGGCGCTCATGACGGCGATCCGGTCGGCCATGGTCATGGCTTCTTCCTGATCGTGGGTCACGATCACGAAAGTCAGACCGAGATCCTGCTGCAGGTCCATGAGCTCGAACTGGGTTTCCTCGCGCAGCTTCTTGTCGAGCGCACCGAGCGGCTCGTCGAGCAGCAGCACTTTCGGCCGCTTGGCCAGAGAGCGGGCAAGCGCCACGCGCTGACGCTGACCACCCGACAACTGATGTGGTTTGCGGGTGGCGAATTTCTCGAGCTTGACCAGTTTCAGCATCTGGGCGACGCGATCGGCAATCTCGTTCTTGGGCATCCCGTCCTGCTTGAGACCAAACGCGATGTTCTTCTCGACCGTCATATGCGGAAAGAGTGCATAGGACTGGAACATCATGTTGACCGGGCGGCGATAAGGCGGAGTTCCCGCCAGATTCACGCCGTCCAGAATGATTTCGCCCGATGTCGGCTGTTCAAAGCCGGCGAGCATCCGCAGAAGGGTCGATTTCCCGCAGCCAGATGCGCCCAGCAGCGCAAAGAACTCGCGGTGATAGATGTCGAGCGAGAGGTCGTCGACCGCGACGAAGGTCCCGAATTTCTTGGTCACATTACGGAATGAAATATACGGTTTGGCGCTCGGATCCGTCCACGGCGCAAAGGATCTGCGGATGCTGCCCAATGACTTCATGATTTTCCCCGGATTATCGTTCCTGCAAAGGGTTTGGTTCCGCCGGCCCCTGCCCCTCTCCCAGAGCGGGAGACCAGCGACGGACAAAGAAAAGGCCCGAGCGAGCCGGGCCTTTTCCTTTGATCATTGTCCGGTGACGACTTTCGTCCAGAGCCGCGTCTCGACCCGCTGAGTCTTCGGATCGAGCGGTGTCACGGTGAAGAGCTTCTTCAAAAGCTCATCGTCGGGATAGATCGACTTGTCGTCCAGGATCGCCTTGTCGACGAACTGCTGCGACGCCTTGTTGCCGTTCGCATAGAAGACGAAGTTCGACGCCTTGGCGATCACTTCCGGCTTCATCATGTAGTTGAGGAAGGCGTAGGCTGCGTCCTTGTGCGGGGCATCCGCCGGGATCGCCATCATGTCGAACCACATCTGAGCGCCCTGTTTCGGGATCGAGTAGCCGATGCTGACGCCGTTCTTGGCTGCGGTCGCGCGGCTTGCGGCCTGGAAGATATCGCCGGAATAGCCGAACGCGATGCAGATGTCGCCGTTGGCGAGACCGTTGATATATTCCGAGGAGTGGAACTTGCGAATATTCGGGCGCGCGGCCTCAACGAGAGCGGCTGCCTTTTCCAGATCCTTCTGGTCATGGCTGTCCGGCTTCAGACCGAGATAGTTGAGTGCGGCCGGGAGAACGTCCTGCGGCGAATCCAGAACGTTGATGCCGCAGTCCTTGAACTTGGCGGCAACCTTCGGATCGAAGATCGCCTCAAGGCCGGGCTTCTCGTCGGAACCGAGGATGGCCTTCACCTTCTCCTTGTTGTAACCGATGCCGTTCGTGCCCCACATGTAGTCGATGGCATACTGGTTGCCGGGATCGTATTTCGCGACCCGCTCATTGATCATGTCCCACATGTTGGCGATGTTGGGCAGCTTCGACTTGTCGAGCTTCTGGAAGACCTTGGCCTGGATCTGACGCGCCAGGAAGTTGGCAGTGGGCACGACGACGTCATAACCCGTACCGCCAGCGAGCAGCTTCGTTTCCAGCAACTCGTTCGTGTCGAAGGTGTCGTAGACGACCTTGATGCCGGTTTCCTTGGTAAAATCTTCCAGGATCGCCGGATCGATATAGTCGGACCAGTTGTAGATATTGACGACCTTGTCTGCGGCCATGGCCGTTGTCGCAAGCGCCGTCGTCATCGCGGCAGCAAGGGCAAAACGTGTCAAAACGGACTTCATCTCGTTCTCCTCTGGAGTTGAACCTTAGTGCCCGCCGGAGGGTGTGGCAGGCTAAACGGCCTTGTTTTCTTTGGAGACTAGAAATGTTTTCCGCAGGCGACAAGGGTCTTTTTGCCATTGACGCCAATATTTGATCAAACGGTGCGACAGGCTTACTGGAAATCGAAGATGCTCAAGCCGGACACCATTTCGTCCAGGCCGAGCGGGCGCGTGACCGGCGGCTCGGCGCGAGCAAGACAACCCTGACGCTCGCAGGTGCGGCAGGCGGGACCGACCGCCACCGGCCCCCCCGGCATGTTCGCCACCGCCTGACCGTAAACGATCTCGTCGCGGAACGAAATGTCGCAGCCGAGTAGGAGCGCGGTGCGACGAACCCGTTCGGAAAACGCGCCTTGCGGTCCTTCCAGTGTCCGCGAAATGACGACAAATTCCGCCCCGTCGGGCATTTCCACTGCATCGACAAGAATTTGCGACGGTTGGGCGAAGGCGGAATGGATGTTGAGCTTGGGACAGCGCCCGCCGAAACGGACCTGGGGGAACCCTTGCGCGCCGGCGCGGCGGAAGCGGTTTCCGGCATTGTCGATCTCCAGCATGAAAAAAGGCACGCCGGTGGCGCCCGGCTTCTGCAACATGGTCAGCCGGTTTGCCGCCATTTCATAGGAGACGCCGAAACGCGAGCGGAGCACATCGACATCATAACGCGCCCGCTGAGCCGCGGCGTGGAATGCGCCGTAGGGCATGAGAAGCGCATGGGCCGCATAACGCGCCAGTTCAAAGCGGCCGATGCGGCGCGCCTCGTGCGAGGAGAGGCCCAGCGTGTCGAGTTCGGCCAGCAGATCGTCCTTCAGAGCAATCTGCGCTACTTCCATCGCCACCTCCCGCAGCTGATCGAAGGGCGAAAGGCGTTCGGAGAGGAAGAGGCGCATCGAGTGCCGGTCATAGCGACGGCGAAGGCCCGGCATGGTGTGGACGGGTAGCGTCCGCACGACGATGCCGTGGTTGTTTTTCAGCCATGTCCGAAGCGCCCCACCGACATCATCAGCCGGCTTGATCGCCTCGTGAAAGCGTTCCGCCGCCTCGTCCAGCCGGGCGAAATAATTGGGACGACGTTCGAAGAGTTCGCGCACCTCATCCGCCGGCAGGCGGGCGGCGGAGACGGCGGTCTCGTGGCCTTCGCGGGCGAGAAGGTCAGCAAGGTCGGTGAGGCGCGCGGCCTGTTCGCGATAGGCGCGATAAAGCTTGTTGACGGCCGCGGTCGCGTTGGGGGCGGCTTCCGCCATTTCCACCAGTTCCTGATCGCCCGGCAGCTCTCCGGCGAGCAGCGGATCGGTGAAGATTTCGCGTAGCTGGCTGACACTACCCGCCGCCTCGCCCTGCAGCTCATCCAGATCAACCTTGTAAACCGAGGAGAGTTTCAACAGCAGCTGGACGGTCAGCGGGCGCTGGTTGCGCTCGATGAGATTCAGATAGGAAGGTGAGATCTCCAGCGCCTCGGCCATGGCGGTCTGGGTCAGCGACAAGGCGTTGCGAATGCGGCGCACACGCGGGCCCGCAAAGATCTTGTTTTCGGCCATTTCACCCTCCCTGTGACTGAATTTACAAAAATCGGACTGGTTATGACAAACTGCCATTTTTACATATTTTACAAATTTACAGTATGTCTTTGTCAAAGACAACACATCATAACCTCTTTATCATGCCGTTTTTGTTCATTTTTCTGGATGTTTTTGCGCTGCGGTGTAAAAACAGTCACATCAGATTTCGGCGAGCGAGACACCCAAAACGAGCGAGCCGAGTGTTTAGTCAAAGAACGGAGACACGTTATGACCGATTTTTACAATCTTGTTCCCTCGGCACCGCAGGGCCGCTTCGACAATATCGAGCGTCCTTACACGGCGGAAGACGTCAAGCGCCTGCGTGGCTCGGTTCAGATCAAGCAGACGCTTGCCGAAATGGGCGCGAACCGCCTCTGGAAGCTGCTGCATGAAGAGAGCTATATCAACGCGCTCGGCGCTCTTTCGGGCAACCAGGCCATGCAGATGGTCCGCGCCGGCCTGAAGGCGATCTATCTCTCCGGCTGGCAGGTTGCCGCTGACGCCAACACGGCTTCTGCCATGTATCCGGACCAGTCGCTCTATCCGGCAAACGCAGCACCGGAACTTGCCAAGCGCATCAACCGCACGCTGCAGCGCGCCGACCAGATCGAAACCTCTGAAGGCAAGGGCCTTTCGGTCGACACCTGGTTCGCCCCGATCGTTGCCGACGCTGAAGCCGGCTTCGGCGGCCCGCTGAACGCCTTTGAAATCATGAAGGCATTTATCGAGGCAGGCGCTGCCGGCGTTCACTTCGAAGACCAGCTCGCTTCGGAAAAGAAGTGCGGCCATCTCGGCGGCAAGGTTCTGATCCCGACTGCCGCGCACATCCGCAACCTCAATGCGGCCCGCCTTGCAGCCGACGTCATGGGTGTTCCGACCCTCATCGTTGCCCGCACGGATGCCGAAGCGGCCAAGCTGCTGACCTCGGACATCGACGAGCGCGATCGTCCGTTCGTTGACTACGACGCCGGTCGCACCGCGGAAGGCTTCTACCAGGTGAAGAACGGCATCGAGCCCTGCATCGCCCGTGCGATTGCCTACGCTCCGAACTGCGACCTGATCTGGATGGAAACCGGCAAGCCGGATCTGGAACAGGCCCGCAAGTTTGCCGAAGCCGTGCACAAGGCGCATCCGGGCAAGATGCTCGCCTACAATTGCTCGCCGTCGTTCAACTGGAAGAAGAACCTCGACGATGCGACGATTGCCAAGTTCCAGAACGAACTCGGCGCGATGGGCTACAAGTTCCAGTTCATAACGCTCGCCGGCTTCCACCAGCTGAACTTCGGCATGTACGAGCTGGCTCGTGGCTACAAGGACCGCCAGATGGCTGCCTATTCGGAGCTGCAGGAAGCGGAATTCGCGGCAGAGGTCAACGGCTACACGGCGACCAAGCACCAGCGCGAAGTCGGCACCGGTTACTTCGACGCCGTCTCGATCGCCATCACGGGCGGCAAGTCCTCGACGACCGCCATGAAGGAATCGACCGAGACCGAGCAGTTCCGCCCGGCCGCCGAGTAAGCCCCAAGTATCACCCCTCCCCTTCACCGGGGAGGGCCACCACCCGGACAACCCATTCACAAACCCCTGCATAAAAGAGGAGAAATGCCATGAATGCCCCAGCTACCCGCGTCAAGGAACGTGCAGAAGAACAGTCCTCGGCCATGACTGCCGATCAGCAGGCCATGATCCGCATGGTTGCCAACGACCTGCACCGCCTGAACCAGTCCGTCATGAAGGCCGTGGATGCCGGCGTTTCGGTCGAACTCGTCCGCTCCGCCCGCCACCATGGCGGCGAAGGAAACTGGGGCGATCTCCTCATACCGGTCATCGTGACCCAAGGCCGGTAACGGCCTGAGAAAGACATGACCCGCCAGCGCTCGGAAGCTCCCTGCTTCCGGGCGCTTTCGCTCGCACAACCGGGAGAAATACAACCTTCGATATGCTCGCTTGACTATTGTCAGCTGCTCGTGGTGATCTGATGAGGGGACAAACAAAACCTGGAGAGGGACAATCATGAAAAACAAGCTTCTTGCGGAAGCCTTCGGCACATTCTGGCTGGTATTCGGGGGATGCGGAAGCGCCGTGCTGGCGGCCGGTTTTCCGCAACTCGGCATCGGCTTTCTCGGCGTTTCGCTCGCCTTCGGCCTGACCGTGCTGACCATGGCCTATACGGTCGGCGGCATTTCCGGCGGGCATTTCAACCCGGCGGTTTCCGTAGGGCTTACTGTGGCGGGGCGCCTGCCGGTCTCGGATCTCATCCCCTACATCATTGCGCAGGTCGTCGGGGCGATCGTCGCGGCCGCAGCGCTCTATGTCGTCGCGACGGGTAAGGCGGGCGCCGAGATCGGCGGCTTTGCCGCCAATGGTTATGGGGAGCATTCGCCGGGTGGCTATTCGCTGCTGGCGGGGCTGGTGATCGAAATCATCCTCACCGCCTTCTTCCTGATCATCATCCTGGGCTCGACCCATGGCCGCGCACCAACGGGCTTCGCTCCGATCGCCATCGGTCTTGCGCTGACACTCATCCACCTGATCTCCATTCCGGTGACCAACACGTCGGTCAACCCGGCCCGCTCGACCAGCCAGGCGCTGTTTGCCGGCGGCTGGGCAATCGGTCAGCTCTGGCTGTTCTGGGTCGCGCCGATCGTCGGAGCCATCATAGGCGCGCTGATCTGGAAGGTGATGGGCGAGAAGGAATGAGACTTCGGGCGTCCTCGCGGACGCCCTGCCCTAACCTTCGGCACTCTGGCGCGAACGCGCGATTTTTCCGAAGAGCCTCAACAGACCGGCGGGAATATCCCAGTCCGCCCGGTCATAGAAGGCCTGCTCGGATTTCGGGTCGTTGCGCTTGGATTTCGGCCTCTTTATCAAAAGCAGGCCTAACACTTGATCATACATGGTGATGCTCCCTGTCTGGTGGCATCACCCTTCTTATGCATCAGATTTCGATTTACATAGAGACCATTCCGGCAGATATCTTTCATTCATGAAAGACATTCCCTGGGACCTCTACCAGCTTTTCCTCGTCGTCGCCCGGCGCAAGGGGCTGGCAGGCGCGGCTGCAGAAACGGGCCTGAGCCCGCCGACGCTCGGGCGGAAGATTCTTGCGCTGGAGGAACTGGCAGGCGAGAGTTATTTCCATCGCGCCCAGACCGGCTACAGTCTGACGTCGCGCGGTCAAGCTCTGTTCAACGAGCTTCAGGAGATGGAAGCGGCAGCGCGAAAGCTGCGATATCACCTTGCCGAGGGACACGCGCCGGTGCGGCTCAGGATCGGTGCCGGGACATGGAACACCGCCTTCATGATCGCCCACATCCAAACGCTCTGCACCGATGTCGATCCCTTCTACCTCGACTTTCATGCGGGCGAAGAGCGGACGCGGCTGGCGCACCGAGAAACCGATATCGGTTTTCGCGCCTTCGAGCCGGAGGAAGCCAACCTCGCCATCCAGAAACTGCCGCCCACCGCCTATGCAATCTACAAGGCGCGCGGCGCGCGTGTACCGGATCATCGCTGGGTGGCGGTTCACGAGGCAAATGCGCTGTCGACCTATCTCAGATGGCCACACCAGAACCGGGGCGACGACATCGTCTTCACCGTCAATCGCGCGGCGGAAATGCGCGACCTGATTGTCGCGGGCGCCGGCTTCGGCGTGCTCCCCTGTATTTGCGGAGACCGCGAGCCCGCACTGGAGCGGGTTCAGCCCCTGCCCGGCCTGCTGCATGATCAATGGCTGGTCATGAACCGCGACGACCGGCACAGGCCGGAAATCCGCACGGTCATCAACCGGATCGGCAAGCTGTTTCGAGCCAATGCCGACCTCATCAGCGGCAAGCGTGGCTGAAATGCCCGATGCCCTGAACAAGAGCGCGCGTGTCAGGCGGCGCGCCCGACATGATCGCGAAGCTGCTGCTCCGTCCCCAGGCTGAAGCGACCGACGAGCTTCATCAACTCGTCCGCCTCCATTGCCAGCTGACGTGACATGGCCGTGGTTTCCTCGACCATGGCAGCGTTCGCCTGGGTCATCTGGTCCATGCGGTTGACGGTTGAGTTCACTTCGCTGAGCGCCGAGGACTGGTCCTGCGCGGCCGTCGCG
Source organism: Ensifer sp. (assembly GCA_035565055.1). Lineage (GTDB taxonomy): Bacteria > Pseudomonadota > Alphaproteobacteria > Rhizobiales > Rhizobiaceae > Ensifer_A. The sequence continues at coordinate 69,194 of DATMTA010000034.1, read as the reverse complement.
ATCATGTTCATGTGCGACGAGATATCGGAAATCTGGCGGCTGATGTCATTCAGCACACCACCGGTTTTCTGCACATGGCCGACGCCGGAGGAGACTTCGCGCGAAGCGGTCTCGATCAGGCCCTTGATCTCCTTGGCCGCACCGGCCGAGCGCTGCGCCAGCTCGCGGACCTCCATGGCGACAACGGCGAAGCCCTTGCCCGCTTCACCAGCACGCGCAGCTTCGATCCCGGCATTCAGAGCCAGAAGATTGGTCTGGAAGGCGATCTCGTCGATGACATCGATGATCTGCTCGATCTGTTTCGAGGCGCCCTCGATCCGGGACATGGCCGAAACGGCGTCATTGACGACCACGACCGACGCATCTGCATTGCTGCGGGCGCTGACGACGATGGCGTTTGCCTCCCGGGCGCGATCAGCTGAGTTGCGGACGGTCGAGGTGATCTCTTCAACGGCGGCTGCGGTTTCCTCCAGCGAGGCGGCCTGGGCTTCGGTGCGGCGCGAAAGATCGCCGGCGGCACCCTGCATTGCAGAGCCGTTGGCCTGAATAGTCAGTGCGTTGTCCTGGATCTGCGAGAGCGTGTCGCGCAGCGTCATGAGCGACGCATTGAAGTCGGCACGCAACCTGTCGAGAGAGCCGGAGAACGGCGTGTCGATGGCTTGCGTCAGGTCTCCGTGGGCGAGACGATCCAGCCCCGAGGCAAGTGCATTGACGGCGAAGCTGATCTGCTCTTCGCTAACCCGCTTCTCCTCATCGTTGCGGGCGCGCTCGGCATCGACAGCGGCACGGGCTTCGGCGCTTTCATTTTCCATGCGCACCTTGGCAAGCGCGTTTTCCTTGAAGACGCCGAGCGCGCGGGCCATGTCGCCGATCTCATCGACGCGGGCGTCGCCCTGGATGGCCGTCTCCAGCCTGCCCTCGGCAAGCCGGCGCATAGCATTGGTGATCTGGCCGATCGGTTTCTTGAAAGTCAGCACGAGGCCGATGCCCGCAATAACCGCGATCGCAATGCCAATCAGCGTGGCAGAGATGGACAGCGTATTCGCGTGTTCGCGCTCGTCGGTAGCAGAATTCTTCTGGGTTTCGGCAAAGGCCGTTAGATAACCCCAGATGACGTCGACCTGTCTCGCAGCCGAGGTGTAGACCCACTTGCGCTTGACATCGAGGTCCACGAGAGCCGCACTATCCGTCTCCATCTGCTTAAGAGCCGGAGGCAGAGAGCCCATGAGATCGGCATAGAACTTCTCGGTCTTTGCCGAACCTTGCAGCGCCTCCAGGTCCTTGTGGACGATCTGGAACTCCTGCACGAGGCGGTCGCGGTTTTCCTTCGTCGGCGTTGCGACGAAGCGGGCGAACTCGATCTGGATGGCGTACATCGAGGCAGAAAGCCGATGCGAATCCTGCAGCATGGCGGCGGTACGAACCTTCTCGCCCTCGAGCCCTGAAAGGCCGCGGATGGCCTTGATCGTGCTGTCGGTATTGAACCCGTCCAGCGTGGCAGCAACCGCGCCGATGCGCGTCATGGCCTGACCGATTTTCGGAAGGGTCGCATCGTCCATGGCACCGGCGCTCAGCGCGCCGTTCAAGTCATCAACAGCAGCCTTCAATTCCGCTGCAACGGATTTCTTGTCCTGCGGCAAGGCGGTCCCAAGCTTGCGAACCTGCTTGTTCAGATCGTTGATCTGACCGGAAACGAAGGCGACTTTCGCGTCGGCTCCGCCGGCCTTGTCATAACCGGTCACCAGGCTGTTGAGCACATGCATGATATCGAGAACCCGGCCGGATTCATAAAGCACCGATTTCGCACCACCCTCTTGCTGCTGAATGTTGCGCTCGGAGTTTGCACCGGCGTCCGCAAGCAAGACCTGGGCTCCAATGACACCCTTCAGCCGATCGTCGAGCGCCTTCCGGATCACGACATCCTGCTGATGCAGATCCCAGAGATTGGCGACCTCCTTCTCCACGCTTGTCGTGACGTTGATCGCATTGGTGAGGTCATTCACACCCTCCGCTTCGGGGTCCAGGCCGGAAAGCGTCTGCTGCAACACCACTTTCTGGTCGGCAAGGCGGGTGGACACGTCCTTGTAGCTCGCCTCTGTCGAGTCGCCGAGAAAGCGCGTCATGGCGGCGGACACGTCTCGGAAGCCGCTGAGCGATGTCATGACGCTGTTGGAGATGATCAGACGACCCTGCAGCAGTTCCAGCGCATACAGCCCGACAACGCCGACGGCAGAAATGCTCACCACGAAGGGGAAGATGAAGACCAGGACCTTGGTCTGGATGCGAAAACGCGAAAGAATACTGTCAAAGCTCATGAACCACCTCCCGAGCGAAGGCGCGCCTTGGTAAGCCTCCACTACTTTATTGGAAGCTAAATGATATCGACTAACAAACTTCTAAGAAGCGTTAAATCGTTTGAAAAACCGACAAAGATCAAGACCTAATACAGGCTTAACGAATCTCGACGTCGTTAGACTGCAACCAGTCCTCGCGACGGAGGAAGCTTCATGAGCCAAGCGGCTCATCTACCGCCAATCAGACGTGCCTAGATCGCGAGCAGCACGACCGTGACCGCCACGAGCGTCAGGGCGGAAGCGACCGTGAATTTCCAGACGCGCTGGAGTTCCAGTTCGCGGTTAATCGCGTGTGCCTTGGCGACAGCCTTTGCTTTCCGAGCAGCCATATCGTTTTCCCCTTCCGGGATCCTGCCCCATGCATGTTTCGCATCAGAGCAACCCCATGAACGAAGCATCGTCCTGCAGTGTTAAGAAGGCGTTACTTGGCCTTGGCAGTCAAGGGGAAATGGGCCTTTGGTTTCGCCAATCTTAACGATTTTACGACAATGGCGCAGAATTCACACGGCGCTGCCGGCGGCGTGTCCCGAGGCCCAGGCCCACTGGAAATTATAGCCGCCCAGCCAGCCTGTCACATCGACACATTCGCCGACGAAATAAAGGCCGGGCACGGCCTTCGCCTCCATGGTTTTGGAGTCGAGATCGCGGGTATCGATGCCGCCCAGCGTGACTTCGGCCGTTCGGTAGCCTTCCGTGCCGGCGGGCTTGACCGTCCAATCGGAGACGGCCACCGCCACGCAGGCCAGCACCTTGTCGGCGAGGTCGGCGAGATGACCGGGCGCGCCGTGCTTTTCGGCAATGCATTTCGCCAGCCGCGCCGGGAGGATGGCCGAAAGCGCTGTGGGGAGCGACTGTCGCCCGTTGGCGCTCTTCGCCGCTTTCAGGGCAGCGAGCACATCGACATCCGGTTCCATGCGGATGCGGATGGCGTCGCCTTCGCGCCAGACGGCGGAGATTTGCAGGATGGCGGGACCGGATAGGCCGCGATGGGTAAAGAGCATAGCCTCTCGGAACTTCGTCTTGCCGCAGCGAACCTCCACCTCACAGGAGAGGCCGGCAAGGTCCGACAATTCGGAGAGCAGCCCGGGCGCCAGCGTGAAGGGGACCAGCGCGGGCCGCGTCTCGGTGACGCGCAGACCGAACTGCTCGGCGATCCTGTAGGCGAGGCCGGTCGCACCCATTTTCGGGATCGACTTGCCGCCAGTGGCGATCACCAGCGCCGGCGCTTCGATGACGCCCTCCGACGTCGTCACGCGGTAGCGCTCGCCAGCCTTTTCGACGTCGACAATCTCAATGCCTGTCTGCAGCGCAACGCCAGTCGCAGCCATTTCCGCAAGCAGCATGGCGACGATCTCCTTCGCCGAACCGTCGCAGAACAGCTGTCCCAGCGTCTTCTCGTGCCAGGCGATGCCGTGCGCCTCCACCAGTTTCAGGAAGTCCTGCGGCGTGTAGCGCGCGAGTGCGGATTTGCAGAAATGCGGATTGGCCGAATAATAGTTCTTCGGCCCGGCATCGAGATTGGTGAAGTTGCAGCGGCCGCCGCCGGAAATGCGGATTTTTTCGCCGGGGACTTTCGCGTGGTCAAGAATGGTGACGCGCCGCCCGCGCTTGCCGGCGGCGATTGCCGCCATCATGCCGGCCGCGCCAGCGCCCATGACGATGACATCGGAAACTTTGATCAAACTTCTTCTGCCCCCCTCGCCAAACGTCCCGGAGTGTTTAATATGCGGGCATTGCAAAATCAAACCGGTGTAAAATGGCCGAAAAGAAGAAGTCCGCTCGCGCAACCTCCTCCAACGTGTCCTCGCAGTCTGTCAAGGCTGCCATCGAGTCGCCCCGCGGGGTGAAAACCTGGGCGGAAGCCGCCGCCTGGCTGCGTGCCCGCGGCATCGAAGATGTGGAATGCATCACGCCCGACCTCGCAGGCGTGCCGCGCGGCAAGATGATGCCGACATCGAAATTCACATCCAACACGTCGCTCGCCCTGCCGTCTGCCCTCTATCGCCACACGATTTCGGGCGAATATCCGGACGAGACGGAAAACTTTCGCTACGATTCCCGCGACAGCGACATCAAGCTGGTGCCGGATCTTTCGACCCTGACGGTCGTGCCGTGGGAAACCGATCCAACGGCGCAGGTGATCTGCGATATCGCCGGCTCGACCGGCGATAAGGTGACATACACGCCGCGCAACCTGTTGAAGCATATCGTCGAGCTTTATGCCGAGCAGGGCTGGAAGCCTCTTGTTGCGCCCGAAATCGAATTCTATCTCGTCGCCAAGAACGATGACCCGGACTATCCGCTGCATCCGCCATCGGGCCGCTCCGGACGCTCGATTGTTGGAGGGCAGGCCTATTCGATCGCAGGGGTGAACGAGTTCGACGAGCTGGTGGACGATATCTACCACTATTCGGAAAAGCAGGGGCTCGAGATCGATACGTTGATCCACGAGGAAGGGCCGGCGCAGCTCGAAATCAACCTCCGCCATGGCAATCCCATCGAACTGGCGGACCAGGTGTTCCTGTTCAAGCGCACCATTCGTGAAGCAGCGCTGAACCACGGCATCTACGCAACCTTCATGGCCAAGCCCATGCACGGCCAGGCGGGGTCGGCCATGCATATCCATCAGTCGGTCGTGGACCTGAAAACCGGCAAGAACATCTTTTCAAAGCCCGACGGCGAGCCCTCGGACGCGTTTTTCCACTTCATCGGCGGAATGCAGCGTTACATTCCGCGCGCGATGGTGATGATGGCGCCTTATGTGAACTCCTACCGCCGCCTGACGCCGGATATGGCCGCCCCACTGAACACGGCCTGGGGCTATGACAACCGGACCACGGCCTTCCGCGTGCCCGTTTCAGATGCGGCGGCACGGCGCGTGGAAAACCGCCTGCCCGGCTCCGACGCCAACCCCTATCTCGCGCTCGCCGCCTCGCTGGCCTGCGGCTATCTCGGCATGATGCAATCGCTGAAGCCGACCGAACCGACCGCCGAGACCGCCAATGAAGGCGCGATCGAATTGCCGCGAGGTCTGCTCGAGGCCGTTTCCCTGCTGGAAAGCGAGCCATCGCTGCACGATGTCTTCACGTCTGAATTCATCCACATCTACGCCGGCGTAAAGCGCGGCGAATTCGAAACCTTCATGCAGGTGATCAGCCCATGGGAACGCGAGTTCCTGCTGCTGAACGTCTGATACTCACTCACATGAAAGAGCCCCGCAGGCGATCGAACTTGCGGGGAATTCAACCCCGCTCTGCAGCGGCCCTTTGATGCGCCTGCTCTTCAAGTTCGGCACTGTCCATCATGAAGCTTGCCATCATGAAGAAACGCCCTTTGACCAGCCATGACAGGCCGAAGGCGAACAGCGCCAGCGCTTCGAAGACGAAGGTCAGGTCGTATCTGTTCCACAGCGTTGCGACGCCGGGGAGAAGTTTTGCCGCCATCGCCACCATGCAGATGATGATCACGATGCCGCAAATCTTGTAAATGCCGTTGCGCACCTTCTTCGGGCGTCGTCCCACGTCATGTGGATTTTGCGCGCTGCGCCGGGTGAAGACAAACAAGGAGCAATAGGCAAGGAAGCCGAAGAGAACGGCCGCGCAGAAGAAATGCAGGCCATCGACACAGGAAAAGAGCTGATAATAATCGGTGTAATCCGCATTCAGCGAGGGCTTGCTTTCGACAAACGTCACCCGCGCCAGCACGCGGGAAAACACGTCCCCATCAGCAAGGCCAGGCCCGGAAGTCGGGAACAGCGCGATCCCAAAGGCAGCCAACCCGGCAACATTGGAAATCAAGCGCTCCTTGGGAAGCAGCCCACGATAGGCGATCAGGAACGTGCCTATGAAAAACAAACCACCCACCAGCACGTCGCCGAGAAAAGGCGCATAGTAGAAATGGCTGATCGATTGGCGCAGAGGCGGGTTCCAAAAGGATCCCAGCCCGAGAACAATGGGAAGCAGAAAGGCGACCGCGCCCACGGACGCTGCCAGATATCGCTGGTCCGTTCTCAGTTGAGGATCGATCCGATAGGCGTCATTCCCCATGGCACACCTCCGTCCTGGAGCTATTCTATTTATACGTGTATTTTCATCCCTGTGCAATGACGCCTTCTGGGGAGGCAAGGTGGAATTTTTGCGTATCGCGGGGCCGGAAGAATGGCTATGGTCCGCCCAGATTGCGCATTTTTTCGCGTTGCACACTAGCGCAATTAAATCGATTAGATTATATGTGCCTCGATCCATTCTCCCAAGGACAAAGCTTCATGAGCAGCCAGATCATTCCCGTTGAGCCGTTCGATTATGTCGTCTTCGGCGGCACCGGCGACCTTGCAGAGCGCAAACTTCTTCCGGCGCTCTATCATCGGCAGATGGCGGGCCAGTTTTCCGAGCCAACTCGCATAATCGGCGCATCGCGCGCGGAAATGACACATGACGAGTATCGGAAATTTGCGACCGATGCCCTCAAGGAACACCTGAAGCCGAGCGAACTCGACAAGGACGAGCTGGAGAAATTCTGCACTCGCCTCTTCTACGTCGCGGTCGACGCCAAGGCGGACAAGGGCTGGGACAAGCTCAAGCAATTGCTGGACGAGGCCAAGGAGCGCGTGCGCGCCTTCTATCTCGCAGTCGGCCCCGCCCTCTTCGGCGACTTTTCGGAAAAGATTCGCGACCACAAGCTGATCACCAAGCAGACGCGCATCGTCGTCGAGAAGCCGATCGGCCGCGACCTCGATTCCGCATTGCAGCTCAATGACACGATCGGAAAGGTGTTCAAGGAAGAGCAGATCTTCCGCATCGACCATTATCTCGGCAAGGAAACGGTGCAGAACCTGATGGCGCTGCGCTTTGCCAATGCGCTCTACGAGCCGCTGTGGAATGCCGAGCATATCGACCACGTGCAGATCACGGTCGCGGAGTCGGTCGGCCTTGAGAGCCGCGCGGGCTATTACGACAAGGCCGGCGCCCTGCGCGACATGGTGCAGAACCATATCCTCCAGCTTCTCTGCCTTGTCGCGATGGAGCCCCCGTCGTCCATGGACCCGGAAGCGGTGCGCGACGAAAAGCTGAAAGTGCTACGTTCGCTGAAGCCGATCACGGCTTCCAATGTCGAGAAGACCACCGTGCGCGGCCAGTACAAGGCCGGCGCATCGGCCAACGGTCCGGTCAAGGGCTATCTCGAAGAGCTGGAAGGCGGCGTTTCCGACACGGAAACCTTCGTCGCGCTGAAGGCCGAGATCGGCAGCTGGCGCTGGGCGGGCGTGCCCTTCTATCTCCGGACAGGCAAGCGCCTCGTCACGCGCATGTCGGAAATCGTGATCACCTTCAAGCCGGTGCCGCATTCGATCTTCGATGAAGCGGCAGGCCGTATCACGGCCAACCAGCTCGTCATCCGCCTGCAGCCGGACGAAGGCGTCAAGCAGTGGCTGATGATCAAGGATCCGGGTCCGGGCGGGATGCGTCTGCGTCACGTTCCGCTCGACATGACCTTCGCGCAGGCCTTCGAGGTCCGCAATCCGGATGCCTATGAGCGCCTGCTGCTCGATGTCATCCGCAATAACCAGACGCTGTTCATGCGCCGTGACGAGGTTGAGGCGGCTTGGCGCTGGGTCGATCCGATCCTGAAGGCCTGGGACGAGACAGGACAGAAGTGCCAGAGCTACACCGCCGGCACCTGGGGTCCGAGCCAGGCCATTGCGCTGATCGAGCGCGACGGCCGCACCTGGCACGAAGGGGAGTAAGCCATGGCGTTCAGCCGCAAGGATTTCGAAAACGGGGCGGCTTTGGCGGAAGGGCTGGCGACACGCGTCGCCGGCGTTCTTTCCGACGCCATCACGGCGCGGGGATCGGCAAGCCTCGCCGTGTCCGGCGGCTCGACGCCGAAGGCATTCTTCAAGGTGCTCTCGGGCAAGGATATTGCCTGGGACAAGGTGACGATCACGCTGGTCGATGAGCGTTTTGTTCCTGCCGACAACCCGCGCTCGAACCACAAGCTTGCGAACGAGTTCCTGCTGATCGGCAAGACGGCGGCTGCAAAGTTCGTGCCGCTCTACCATCCGTCCGAGACAGCCGAAGCTGCGGCTGCGGACGCCACGCGGGAGACGGCTCACTTCTCCAATCCGTTCGATGTCGCGATCCTCGGCATGGGCAATGACGGGCACACCGCCTCGTTCTTCCCCGGCGGCAATAACCTCACTGAAGCGCTGGATGCCAAGCGTCCGCGTGGCATCCTGACCATGGAGGCAGACGGTGCAGGCGAGCCGCGCCTCACCTTCTCCTTCTCGGCGCTGCAGGATGCACGGCTTCTGGCACTGCATATCGAAGGCGCCGAAAAGGCCTCCGTTCTGGAAAAGGCATTGAGCGGCACGGACGAGGCCGAGATGCCGATCCGCGCCGTGCTGAACCGGGCAACCTCCCCGGTCGAGATTTACTGGGCGCCCTGACTCCCGACAGGCAGCGCCGACAACCCGTAAAGACGAAAGGCAGGACGCCCATGTCTACGAACAGCAAGATTTCCGCCATCACGCAACGCATCGTCGAGCGCTCGAAGCCGACCCGCGGGCTCTATCTGGAGCGCATCACGGCGGCCGCGCAAAAGGGCGTCCATCGCTCGGTGCTCGGCTGCGCCAATCTCGCCCATGGCTTTGCCGTCTGTTCCCCCTCGGAGAAGGCGGCGCTCGCGGGCGACGTCGTGCCGAACCTCGGCATCATCACCGCCTATAACGACATGCTCTCGGCCCACCAGCCCTTCGAGACCTACCCGGCGCTGATCCGCGAGGCGGCACGCGAAGCGGGCGGCGTGGCGCAGGTGGCGGGCGGCGTCCCGGCCATGTGCGATGGCGTCACCCAGGGCCAGCCGGGCATGGAGCTTTCGCTGTTCTCGCGCGACCTGATCGCGATGGCCGCCGGCGTCGGCCTCTCGCACAACATGTTCGATGCGGTCGTCTATCTCGGCGTCTGCGACAAGATCGTGCCCGGCCTTGCCATGGCCGCGCTGACCTTCGGCCACCTGCCGGCGATCTTCGTCCCGGCCGGGCCGATGACCTCGGGCCTGCCGAATGACGAGAAGTCGCGCATTCGCCAGCTTTATGCGGAAGGCAAGGTCGGTCGCGAGGAACTGCTGGAGGCGGAATCCAAGTCCTATCACGGCCCTGGCACCTGCACCTTCTACGGCACCGCCAATTCCAACCAGATGCTGATGGAAATCATGGGCTTCCACATGCCCGGCGCCTCCTTCATCAATCCGGGCACGCCGCTGCGCGATGCGCTGACCAAGGAAGCCGCCAAGCGGGCGCTCGCCATCACCGCGCAGGGCAACGAATTCACGCCCGCCGGCGAGATGATCGACGAGCGCTCCATCGTCAACGGCGTCGTCGGGCTTCACGCCACAGGCGGCTCGACGAACCACACGCTGCATCTTCTGGCGATCGCCAAGGCGGCAGGCATCCAGCTCACCTGGGAAGACATTTCGGACCTCTCGGACGTTGTGCCGCTGCTCGCCCGCGTCTATCCGAACGGGCTTGCTGACGTGAACCATTTCCACGCCGCCGGCGGTATGGGTTTCCTGATCAAGGAACTGCTGAAAGAGGGCATGCTGCATGACGACGTGCGCACCGTCTTCGGCCATGGACTTGAGGCCTACACGATCGATCCGCGGCTGGGCGAAGACGGCACGGTCGTGCGCGAAAAGGCACCCGAAGTCAGCCATGACCCGAAAGTGCTCACCACGATCGACAAGCCATTCCAGGCGAATGGCGGGCTGAAGATGCTGACCGGCAATCTCGGCAAGGCGGTGATCAAGATCTCCGCCGTCAAGCCGGAGCGCCATGTCATCGAGGCTCCCGCCATGGTGTTCAACGATCAGGCCGAGCTGCAACAGGCGTTCAAGGAAGGCAAGCTGGAGCGCGACTTCGTCGCCGTCGTCCGCTTCCAGGGCCCGAAGGCGAACGGCATGCCGGAACTGCACAAGCTGACGCCGCCGCTCGGCGTGCTGCAGGATCGCGGCTTCAAGGTGGCGCTGGTCACCGACGGCCGCATGTCCGGCGCCTCTGGCAAGGTGCCGGCCGCCATCCACATGACGCCGGAAGCCGTCAGTGGAGGCGCGATCGCCAAGGTGCGCGACGGCGACATGATCCGGCTGGATGCCGTCAATGGCACGGTCGAGGTTCTGGTCGACGCGGCCGAGTTCAACGCCCGTCCGGTGGCGACGGCCGATCTCTCCGCCAACGAATACGGCATGGGCCGCGAACTCTTCGCGCCCTTCCGCGCCATGGTCGGTGCGGCCGACCAGGGCGCGAGCGTCGTCTTCAATTAAGCATTGCTACCCGGGGCAGCGCCCGCCGCCCCGGTTCCCTTCCCGCGTCACAATCGTGTTGCACGTCCTTGCTAGGCACAGGCATCCCGCCCCAAAAGCGCTCACGCTCTTTGCGGAATTGCTTTACAAAAGGAATTGCCGATCATGTTGCTGAACCGTCGTGTCGTCTTGGGAATGATTTCCTCCACCGCCCTTCTGCCTTTCGTGAGTCTGCCGGCAGCGGCCGCCGAACAGGGCGTTGATTTCATCATCCTGTCGGATCTTCATTCGGCCTATGAGCGCATGGCACAGCTTCTTCTGGCCATCCAGTCGCGCGTTTCGGCTGCCAAGCGTCCGCAGGTCATTCTCTTCAACGGCGATCTCTTTGAAAGCGGCAACGTGGTTGCGACGCGCTCGGGCGGCGAAGCCGACTGGGCTTTTCTCGGCGCGCTTGCAAAGCTTGCGCCGACCGTCTTCAACATCGGCAATCACGAGCCGGATTTCGACAATGATCTCGCCCATTTCGTCGAGCGCGCCAAGGGTCTCGGCGTCACGGTTCTGAGCAATATCGAGGACAAGCGCACCGGCAAGCCCTACACGGAAGCCTCTGCGACGCTGAAGGCCGGCGACATCACGCTCAACATTGCAGCGCTCGGCGTCAACGCGCTCGGCACCTATCCGAAGGCGACGCGCGACATGCTGACGATCCCGCAGCCGGTCGAATGGGCGAAGGCCAATCTGCCGGCCATGCTGAAGAAGGACGGCATCAACATCGTGATGAGCCATGCCGGCGTCGTGGCGGATCGCGACATCCTGCCGATGCTGCCGGATGGCGCGCTGATGATCGGCGGTCATGACCATCTGACGCTGGTGCATGAAGCCGGCAAGACGCGCTATGTGCATACCGGCTCCTGGGGTTCGCTGCTAACTGTCGCCTCTGTCGCCGCACCCGGCGAAGCAGCGAAGATCGAGCAGGTTGCCATCGACCGCGACGGCCCTGCTGCCGAAGATCTGAAGGCCGTGATCGCCAAGGTTCTCGCGGCCAACCTGAGGGACGAGGACAAGGCCGTCGTTGCCAAGTCGGCCAAGGCGCAGACGCTTGGCGAGACCGCCCGCTTTGCCGCATCGGCTATTGCCGCCAAGGTGGGCGCGGATATCGGCTTCATCGGCCATACCTCGTTCGGTACCGGACTGCCGAAGGGCGACGTCACGCGCTTCGACTATAACGCCGCCGTGCGTTTTGAAGGCAAGATCATGAAGGCGGAAGTGGATGCGGCGACGCTTGCCGAAATCCTCAAGCGCTGCAACCAGGATGGCGATGTGCCGCTTTCCGCCCGCACCGGCGACTTCCTCTATGCCGTTCCGGGCGTGGCCGGGAGCAAGAAGACCTACACGATCGCCTGCAACGACTGGTCGGCGATCAACCGCAAGGCCTATTTCGGCCGCGAGGATCTGGCCTTCATCGAAGTGCCGGACCTGAAGCTGAAGCCGCTGGTGCTCGAAGCGCTCGCCAAGGCTTGAACACGACATGGCGATCCGCGCGGCAAACGAGGCTGACATCCCCGCCATCATGGAAATCGAGCGGACGCCCGGTTTTGAAAAGTTCTTCGGCTGGTTTTCGGAGGATGAGCATCGCGCGCATCTTTCCGACCCGGATTGCCGGCTGCTGGTCATGGACGAGGACGGCGAACTTCAGGGCTTTGCGCTGCTGCGCGGCTTCGTGACCGGCGAAGGACATATCCGGCTGAACCGGCTGGCCGCGCGAACGCCCGGCAACGGCGCGGGGCAAAGATTGCTCGACCACGCAAAGGCCATCGCCTTCGAGTCCCCTTCGACGCAACGCTTCTGGCTGCGCGTGGCCGAAACGAACAGCAGGGCGCGGCATGTCTATGAGCGCAACGGCTTCATGTTGGAGGCCCGACTTCCGAACGGTGGCTTTTCGGCTGCGGGCGAGACCGTCGATATTGCACGCTACGGGCTTTTGCGCGAGGTTTGGCAATTCGAATCTGCTTGAGATTGCCATATGAACATCCGTCCGGCGACCTTATCCGACCTGCCTGCCATCATGAAAATCGAGCGGACAGAAGGCTTCGATGCCTATGTCGGCCGATCCGAACGTGCACAGCACGAGGCGATGATGGCGGCAGCGGATTGCCGTTATCTCCTGCTGGAGGATGAGACCGGGCCGGTCGGCTTTGCGATCCTGCAAGGCGTCGGCGCGGCCAATGGTGTTGTCTATCTCAAGCGCATCGCCATTCGTTCTCCGGGTAAGGGATTGGGTAAACGGTTCCTGGCCGAGCTGATCCGCCTCGCCTTCGAGGACTATGGTGCGGAGAAGTTCTGGCTGGATGCGTTCGAGACCAATGCACGGGCGCGGCATGTCTATGGGGCTTGCGGCTTGCAGCATGACGGGGTGCTGAGAGAACACTATCCGCTGGCCGATGGCTCGCGGGCCAATCTGGTGGTGATGTCGATGTTGAAGCGGGAGTGGATTGATGCGGAGGCGCGGCGGCAAGCGCGGTTGGTCGCGGAAGCCGATGCTCGGGACCCAGAAATGATGGAATTCCTGGATGCGGCATCGGCGGATATCGCGCGGAGTCCGCTAGGCAAAGACGTTTGATACCTCCCCTGCCGACATCCTCGTGCCTGTCCCGAGGATCTGACCACACCGCCTGATCCATTGACGGAGCGGATCAATCTCCCGTGGGTAGATGCTCGGCTCAGGGCCGAGCATGACGACCGTGGGGAGGCCTCACCGCCGATAGGTCTTGCCCGCCCCATCAAACAGATGTAGCTTCGAGCCTTCCGCCGCGAGCCGAACCTTCTGGCCCTTGCGGATATCGACGATGCCCGGCAGCTTGGCGATCAGCGGTTCGCCGTCGGTCAGGTCTTCGAGGTACAGCAGCGTGACTTCGCCGAGCGCTTCGACGATATCGACCGTGCCTTCAAAGAGGTAGTCGTCGCCGGTGGTCAGCGTCAGATCTTCGGGGCGGACGCCGAAGCTGGCGGCTTTGCCCTTTTCGCTGGCGGCCGTGGCGATCGGAACAGAAACCGTGCTGCCGCCGTGGAGCGACACGCGGGTCGCATCGCCCGTTTCGGCAATCGTGACCGGAACGATGTTCATGGCCGGCGAGCCGATGAACTGGGCGACGAAGAGGTTGGCGGGGCGCTCGTAGAGTTCGAGCGGCGGGCCGACCTGCTCGATATGGCCGGCGGAGAGAACCACGATGCGGTCGGCGAGCGTCATCGCCTCGACCTGGTCGTGGGTGACGTAGATCATCGTCGTGTCGGCCATCTGCTCGTTGAGCTTGGCGATCTCGATGCGGGTGGCGACGCGCAGCGCCGCATCAAGGTTCGACAGCGGCTCGTCGAAGAGGAAGACCTTGGGGTTGCGGCAGATTGCGCGGCCGATGGCGACGCGCTGGCGCTGACCGCCGGAGAGCGCCTTGGGCAGGCGCTCCAGATACGGGCCGAGCTGGAGGATGTCGGCGGCGGCGCGGACGCGGCGGTCGATCTCTTCGTTGCTTTCCTTGGCGATGCGCATGCCGAAGGCCATGTTGTCGTAGACGGTCATGTGCGGATAGAGCGCGTAGGACTGGAAGACCATGGCGATCCCGCGGCGCGCCGGCGGCACTTCGTTCACTCGCTGGCCGTCGATGATCATCTCGCCGCCGGTGATTTCCTCAAGACCGGCGATCATGCGCAAGAGCGTCGACTTTCCGCAGCCCGAGGGGCCGACGAAGACGACGAACTCGCCCTGCTTGATCTCCAGATCGACGCCCTTGATCACGTCGATTGCGCCGTAGGACTTGCGGATGTCCTTCAGAACCACACCTGCCATGCCCTGTCCTCCCTCTTGTTATTGTACGCGGGCGAAGAATGCGCCCCAGGCCGGAAGCACGATCTGCGCGTCCGTCAGATTGGCCTCGAAGCCGTGTCCCGTCAGCGTCTCCAGCAGGCCGGCGGGCTTTGCCACCGCTTCCGGGCCGGACGACATGTTGAAGTAGCAGACGATCGTTTCATTGCCGAACTTGCGCTCGAAGCCGAGAACCGGGCCGTCTTCCAGCGTGAAGGCGATCTCGCCCTTGGCGAAGGCCGGGTGCTCCTTGCGGAAGGCAAGGAAGCGGGCATATTGCTTCATCAGCGAGGCATCGTCGCCGGCTTCCGCCGCAACGGAAAGCGGCAGATGTTCCGGCGGCACCGGAAGCCAGGGCTTCGCGGTCGAGAAGCCGCCGAAGTTCGAGCCATCCCAGACCATGGGCGTGCGGCAGCCGTCGCGGCCCTTGAATTCCGGCCAGAACTGGATGCCGTAAGGGTCCTGCAGGTCCTCGAACTGGAGGTCCGCTTCCGGCAGGCCGAGTTCCTCGCCCTGATAGATGCAGGCCGAGCCGCGCAGCGTCAGCAGGAGCGCGTTCAGCATCTTTGCGTAGCCGTGCTTGTCGGAGATGCCCTCGCCCCAGCGGGTGATGTGACGCACGACGTCGTGGTTGGAGAAGGCCCAGCAGGCCCAGCCTTCGGGGGCTGCGGCTTCAAAATCACGCTGTACCTGCGCGACGAATTTGGGATTAAGCTTTTCCGGCGCCAGGAATTCGAAGGCGTAGCACATCTGCATCTTGTCGCCGCCGGACGTGTATTCGCCGGCGATTTCGAGGCCGCGCTGGCTGTCGCCGACTTCACCGACGGCGGCGATGTCCTGATAGTCGTTCATGACGGCGCGCAGGCGCTTGAGGAATTCCAGATTCTCCGGACGATTCTTGTCGTAGAGATGTTCCTGGTGATTGTACGGATTTACGGCAGGCGCGGTGTTCGCATTGCGGCGCTCGGGCGGCAGGCCCGGATTGCTGCGCAATTCCTTGTCGTGAAAATAGAAGTTGATGGTGTCGAGGCGGAAGCCATCGACGCCGCGTTCCAGCCAGAAGCGGGCCACGTCGAGCAGCGCGTTCTGAACGTCCGGATTGTGGAAGTTCAGGTCCGGCTGCGAAGTCAGGAAGTTGTGCAGATAATACTGGCAGCGGCCCGGATCCCAGGCCCAGGCAGAACCGCCGAAGATGGACAGCCAGTTATTGGGCGGCGTGCCGTCGTCCTTGGGATCGACCCAGACATACCAGTCGGACTTTTCATCATCCTTGCTGGCCGAACTTTCGATGAACCACGGATGCTGGTCGGAGGTGTGCGAAATGACGAGGTCGATCATCACGCGCAGCTTGAGGCGATGGGCTTCCGCGATCATCGCATCGAAATCGGCGATCGTGCCGAAGATCGGGTCGATGTCGGTGTAGTTCGACACGTCGTATCCGAAATCCTTCATCGGCGACTTGAAGAAGGGCGAGATCCAGATCGCGTCCGCGCCAAGCTCGGCAATATGGGAGAGGCGGCCTGTGATGCCCTTGAGGTCGCCCACGCCGTCGCCGTTCGAGTCCTGATAGGAGCGCGGGTAAATCTGATAGATTACCGCGCCGCGCCACCAGTCTGCGTCGGGAACGAGATTGCCTCTGAGTGTCTGGTTCATGAATACAAGTCCGATTTCAAATTTGAACTATCTCAGCCGCCCTTGACGGAGCCGGCAAGAAGGCCGCGCACGAGGTAGCGTTGCAGGGAGAAGAAGACGAGGAGCGGCACGAGGATCGACACGAAGGCCGAGGCCGAGAGGATTTCCCAATTGCCGCCGCGCGAGCCGAGCAGCGCATTGAGCGCGCCGGTCAGCACCAGCTTGTCCTTCTCGGTGCCGAGGAAGACCATGGCGACGAGCAGGTCGTTCCAGACCCAGAGGAACTGGAAGATGGCGAAAGAGGCGAGCGCCGGGAAGGAGAGCGGCAGGACAATCTTGGTAAAGATCTCGAAATCGCCCGCGCCGTCGACGCGCGCACTTTCGATGATCTCCTTCGGCAGACCGACGATGTAGTTGCGCAGGAGATAGATGGCGAGCGGCAGGCCGAAGGCGGTATGCGCGAGCCAGATGCCGGCATAGGTCTTGGACGGTACGCCGAGGAAAGTGCCGACATCGTTATAAAGACGCAGGAGCGGGATCAGCGACATCTGCAGCGGCACGACGATGAGACCGACCACGGCAGCGAGAAGCAGCGTGCGTCCCTTGAAGCTCATCCAGGAAAGCGCATAGGCCGCGAAGGCTGCGACCAGGATCGGGATGACGGTCGCAGGAATGGCCACCGTCAGCGAATTGACAAAGGACTGGCCGATGCCCTCGCCCGTAAGAACGTTGCGATAGTTGACCATCGTGAAGACGGGCGGTGTCGCAACGGCGAGATAGACGCGGCGGCCGGTATTGTCGTCTGTGAACGGCGCAGGACTGCTGTAGCGATAAGCGCCGTCAGAATTGATCGTCAGCTTGATGCCGTCGCCAAGGTCGGCTTCGGTGCCGGCCTTGTAGGCGCGCGGTGCGACGGCCTTCGTGCCGAAGGCGTTGACCGCGCCGCCCTTGCCTTCCAGCACATTGCCGGAAATGACGTAGAGCGGGCCTTCCTGCTTCATCAGGTCAAGGCCGCCAAGGCGGCCAGCCTCGTTGCGTTCAGACGAGGAGAAGGCCGTCCACCAGCCGGAGACGGTCAGCTGGTCCTTGTCCCGGAAGGACGATACGAAGATGCCGAGCGTCGGCATGACCCAAAGCGCCACGACGACAAGAACGGTGAGGTTGATGATCAGGCGGGGAAGACCGATGCGGGCCAGGCGTTTGCCGATGCTCATCTTTAGCGCCCCTTCATCTCTTCGTTGGCACGACGAATGTTCCAGATCATGATGGGCGTGACGGCCAGCATGAGCACGACGGCGATTGCCGCACTGCGCCCGCTGTCGCCGCCACCCTGGAACATCCATCCGAACATGAGGTTGGCGAGAACTTCCGTGTTCCACTGACCGTTGGTCATGGTCAGAACGATATCGAAAACCTTGAGGACGAGAATGGTGATCGTCGTCCAGACCGTGGCGATCGTACCCCAGATCTGCGGGACCATGATCTTCCAGAAGATCTGCCAGCCGCTGGCGCCATCGATGACGGCGGCCTCGATCGTCTCTTCCGGGATGCCGCGCAGCGCTGCCGAGAGGATGACCATGGCAAAGCCGGTCTGGATCCAGATGAGGATGACCATCAGGAAGAAGTTGTTCCAGAAGGGAATGGCAAGCCAGACTTCGGGCTTGCCGCCGAAATATTGCACGATCGCATTCAGGATGCCGATCTGGATCTGCCCTTCACCACGATAGTCATAAATGAATTTCCAGATGACGGACGCGCCGACGAAGGAGATCGCCATCGGCATGAAGACGAGGCTCTTTGCGACGTTGCCCCATGCCAGCCGGTCGGTCATCACGGCGATGACGAGGCCAAAGAAGGTGCAGGCCGCCGGCACGACGGCGAGCCACAGGATGTTGTTGAAGATCGACTGCCGGAAGCCGGCATCGCTGGCGGCCCAGAGATAATTGGAGAGGCCGACAAATTCCTGCGCATCGCGACCGTAGAAGGACAGGATCAGCGTCGCGATGACGGGATAGATCAGGTAGATCGCCAGCAGCAGAATAGCGGGGCCGAGAAACAGCCAGGGGCGGATCATCGCTCTTGTACGCAGATTGCGAGAAGCGGTGACGACATCGCCCTTGTCGGGAAGCGCGAGGTCGAGAACGCGGTTCGAGAGGTAGAAGTAGGCAGCTGCGGCTAAAACGCCCACCACCATGACCACGAGAGCCGACACGATTTGCGACAGCATATTCCCCTCCCCGTTCTTCAGGATCGTTGCGCGGCGCGTCCCTTACGGACCAGCCTGCCGATCATGCTTTTCTTATTTCGCCGCCGTCGCAAGCTTAAGCGGACCGGGCGGCATCAATTGTCATGTCTCGAAATATGTTCCCCTTGCGCAGCAAGAAATGCCTTCCGCCGCCCAAAAGTTCCGCAATATCGGAAGAAGGCGCCGGCTGATTTGCCGACGCCCCCGAATGGATGATTACTTCAGGCCGTCCCAGGCCTTCTGGATCTGGTCGGCGACCTGAGCGGAAGACTTACCGCTGACATAGTCGACCATGCCGGTCCAGAACGCGCCAGCGCCGATCTTGCCGGGCATGAGGTCCGAGCCATCGAAGCGGAAGGTCGTGGCGGAGGTCAGAACCTCGCCTTCCTTGCGCAGCGTGTCGTTGGCGTAGGCCGCCGTGTTGACGCCCTTGTACGGCGTCAGGAAGCCGGACTGTGCCATCCAGACTTCATGGGCAATTGGCGTCTGCAGGAACTCGATGAAGGCGCGTGCAGCCTTCGAGTCCTTGGCGATCGCAACCAGCGTGCCGGCGCCTTCGACAGGCTTGCCGAGCTCTGGATGCGAGGCATAGGGCGGGAAGTAGAAGAAGTCCGCATCCTTGCCGAGCTTCGTGCCATCCGGGAAGAAGGACGGGATGAACGAGGCCTGCTTGTGCATATAGCACTTCGGCGGAACACCGAAGAGACCCTTCGGGCTGTCGCGGAAGTCGGTCGAGGCCACAGCCTTGGAGCCGCCGTCGACGAACTTGTCGTTCTTGGCGAACCAGCCGAACTCGTCGATCGCCTTTTCAACGATCGGGTCGTTGAACTTCAACTCGTTCGTCGTCCACTTGTCGTAGTTTTCGGGCGTCGTCGTGCGTAGCATCAGGTCTTCGACCCAGTCGGTTGCCGGCCAGCCGGTCGCACCGCCAGAACCCAGACCGATGCACCACGGGGTACCGCCATCCTTGACGATCTTCTCCGTCAGCGCCTTCAGCTCTTCCATGGTCGTCGGCACCTTGTAGCCGGCTTCCTTGAAGTTTTCCGGAACGTACCAGACCAGCGACTTCAGGTCGGCCTTGTAGGGGAAGGCGTAGAAGGCGGACTTGCCGTCCTTGCCCTTGTAGGTGCCGAGATCGATCCAGGACTGGCCTGCACCGTAATTGTCCTTGATCCACTTGGTCTTGTCGTCGCCGAGCGGCGTGAGGAAGCCCTTGGAGGCGAGATCGGCCAGAAGGCCCGGCTGCGGCAGGATCGCAATGTTCGGCGGCGAGCCGGCCTGCGTGTCGATGACGATCTGCTGTTCGTAGTTCTCAGAGGAAGAATACTTGACAGTGACGCCGGTCGCTTCGGAGAAATAGTTGAGAACGCTGGTGGCCAGTTTCTCGTCTTCGCCGCGCCAGGGGCCGAAGATGGTGAGCGTTTCGCCCTTAAGATCGCCATGGGCCTTCTTGTAGGCGTCGTAGCTCGCCCAGTTGAACTTCGAATCTTCGCCCGGCTTGAACTTGAGGTCTGCGGCCTGCGCCGCGCCACTGACAAGCGCAGCAACGGCCACACCCAAAAGCAACAGTCTCTTCATCTGATTTGCCTCCCTAGCAATCGGCCTTCCGGCCTCAAAAATCATCTGATTGAAAGCACTTTCCCAAAGCGCTTTGAGCGCCATTCATCCCATCAATCTCCGCCCTGAGTCAAGTGGGTTCGTACAACTTTGGCTCGATATGGCGACCTGCTGCGGCGCAACACGGCTCTAACGCACTGCAAAACATGGATTTCAGGTTTGATCAGTGACAAATCTCGGGTTACATTATCATGCGCTTCAGGATCACGCACGAAGAATTATCCAAAGCGCTTTGGGGATCGAGAGGGGAATTCGGTGAATCTGAAGCAGCTTTCAGACAGGCTCGGGCTTTCGCAAACGACGGTCAGCCGCGCGTTGAACGGCTATCCGGAAGTCAGCCAGGCCACGCGGGAGCGCGTCCTGAAGGCCGCCCAGCAGACGGGCTACAAGCCGAACAAGGCAGCGCAACGACTTGCAACGGGCAAGGCGAAGTCGATCGGTCTGGTCATGCAGAGCGCACCGGAAATCGGCGGCGATCCGCATTTCAGCGAATTCCTGAGCGGGTTGGCCGAAGAGGCCGTCAAGCACGACTTCCATTTCGTCATGGCACCGGCCTCACCCGATGACGAGGTGAATGCCATCAAGCGGCTGATTGCCAGTGGCTATGTCGACGCGATCTTCCTCGCACATGTTGTCGATCCCGATCCCAGGGTGGAGCTGCTGCGGTCCTCCTCCATTCCCTATCTTCTGCACGGCCGGATCATGGGGGAGACGCACGACTATCCCTATCTGGACGTCGACAACGAAGGTGCATTCTACACCGCGGCGAAGCTGCTGCTGCAGCTTGGTCACAAGCGTTTCGCCCTTCTCAATGGCATGGAGCGTTTCACCTTCGCCACGCGACGCAAGATCGGTCTTGAGAAGGCGCTCGCAGAGGCAGGGCTGTCCCTGCCGCCCGAACTGGCGCATCACAGCGTCATGGGCGATCAGGCGGGCTTTCGAGCGATGGAGCGGTTCCTCGCCCACCCTGAGCGGCCGACGGCAGTGCTCTGTGCCAGTACGGCACTGGCGCTGGGCGCCGTCCGGGCGATCAACAAGGCGGGCCTCAAGCTTGGTGTCGACATCTCGCTGATCGCCCATGACGACGTGCTGTCGACGCTCCGCCCGGAGAACTTCAGCGTCCCGCTGACGACGACGCGCTCTTCTCTGCGTGCTGCCGGTGCCCGGATCGGCCAGAGGCTGATCGGGACGCTCGCCGGTGCCAGCGATCTCCCGGAGCAGGAATTGTGGGAAGCCGAACTGATCGTCCGCGCCTCCACCGGTCCGGCGCCCTTCTAAACGCCACCCTTGAAACGGCGAAGGCCGCCCACGGCGGCCTTCAGGATTCATCGTCCCGTTTTGCTGTCTGCGCCGGGATTATCTCCCGAACGCGTTGACCTTGCGGCGGCGGCGCAGTTGCTCCGCCGTGATCCAGCGCACCTGATCGCGCAGCGACTGCATGTCGGTGAGCACATCTTCCAGCGCCTCTTCCGACGGCGCTTCCATGGCCTTGCGGGCATCCTGGCGCAGTTCCGCCATGCGAACGACGATCTCACGCGCCGGCTTCAGCTCCACCTGCTCCGGCTCGTCGTTCGATCCGATGGGCATGGCGTTGTGGCGACCGGTTTCCGGCCACATCCGCTCGAGCATGTCGATCTGCTCGAGGATACCGCGCGGCACGACGGCCGGCGATCTCGGCAGCATCTCCACCGGCCGGCTTCCGGGGCGCAATTCTCGGGCAACCCCCAGCGCGATGACCGAGGCGGCCGCCAGCAGTGACAGGATGATCAGTTCGATCTGATAGAGCAGAACAGAGGCTGCGGGAATGACCCGGGCCTTGGTAACGAGCGTGTAGCGGGTGGCTTCGTCCGGCGTCTTGGACGACGCGGGCGGCTGGGCAGCAAGGCTCCGCGCAACATGGTTGGCAATCAGTGCATCGAAAGCGGGAGCGCCGGAGTCAACGTTGATGTCGATGACTGCGGCACGATCAGACGGGGCGATCGTGATGGCCGCGCCCAGCACATCTTCCGCCTTGCGGTCACCGAGGAAGCCGCTCTCGGCGAGATTGAGATCTGCACTCGTTTTGACCAGAGCCTCGGGTGAAAGGATAGCCCGCCGCAATTGCGCGATCGCCTCCGCCGGAGCAACGACGCTTGTGCCGCCGCTGCCAGAGAGCGCGACGACCTGTGCCGGAACAAACCCAGGCTTGGCGCTCCAACCCAGCAGCGTTGAGGCGGATAGCCCGACGATCAGACAAAGGCCCCCGGCCGTCCAGCGACCCGGCTTCAGCCTCTTGACCGCCAGGAAAGCGTCACTGATGTCAAATGCCCGATCTGAACTGCCTTCCACCATGCATGTGCCCCTGCATCGAACAACGTTTGATTAACGTTGTTAAACAAACAAGGGTAACAAATGGTTAACGCCGCCGGGCTGGCTTGGGACAGACGGCACCGACGGGGCAGCCGACTCGGCTCAGATGCATGATGACGGGCCCGGATTGGCTGCGCGACCGCCGCCGATGGCATCACTGGACATCGGACAGGCAGAAGTTCAGACGACCAGATTTTCGCCGTGCAGATAAGGTTTCCCGAGAATGCGCACCACAAACGCCTGCCGAAGCGAGCGCACGATGAACAGCGGATTGCCGATGATGTAACGCCGCCAGAGCCGCTTCGGTTCGATCAACAGCCTGAACATCCATTCGAGCCGCATCCGACGCAGGATGCGCGGCGCGCGAGGCACGGCCTTGCCGACGAAATCAAACAAGGCGCCGACGCAAAGGACAAGCCGTGCGTGTTCGGCACGGATGTTCGCATCGACCCATTTCTCCTGCTTGGGACTGCCAAGGCCGACAAGGAGCACATCGAGCTTGAGCGCCTCGACCCGTTCGGCAACCTTTGCCGAGTCGGCCTCGCTGAAATAGCCGTCAGAGACGACGACGAAGTCGTGCCAGGGAGCGTGACGCCGGAAATTCGCTGCCGCCTGTTCCACGACGTCCGGGTGCCCACCCAGCAGACCAATGCGCTTCGGACGATCCATATAGGTCAGGAGCGCCGGCACGAAGTCCGTACCGTTGAGATTTGCCGGAAACTTGTCGCCGTAGACAACGGTGGCTGCAATGTCGACACCGACGCCGTCGGGCAGGATCATATGGCGGGAGAGAATCTCCCGGTAGTCGGCGTCCGCATACATGATGTTGGCATTGTTGGCGTTCAGAAACGAAATGATCGTCTGCCCCAGCGGCAGGGAGGCCATCTGGTTGGCGAATGCCAGAGCATCCGCGTAGGTAAAGCAGGACACATCAAGCCCGAGGATCGCCCGGCGGCTGACAGTTGCGGATTTGAGATGGGAGATGTGGTTCACGAGCGGGCCTCCCCGTTGCGACAACGGCGGCGCCAGGGCTTGCAGCCCTCAGAACTCGGAACGGACACATTACGCATGGAACTCGCCTCAACCACATCTTGCGGTGAGGAGACGCTAGTCAAATCCCCTAAAGACGCTCCTAACGGATATCGTCAATTGTGAGATGTCTCGTTTACACTTTGTTAGGAGATCGCCTTTCGAGGGCTCAAGAAACGAGCTTAAACCCTGATTTGTTTGTTTACTTTCAAAGGCTTGATCGATTTTAAGAATCTGTTAGCCAGTTCGCGAGTTCTTGGGCGGGTTACGAATTCGTTAATGGCCCTCGGCGGCGGGTTTTTCTCCCGCTGTCCCATCCTTGGGCGCTTCGCCCTTCACGATGGATTCACCGCTCTGGATCGTCCCCTTATTCTGCGCCATGCTGGCGCGGAGGTCTTCCTTGGAAAGATAATCGATCTGCTCGATGAGGACGTCGAAGACCACTTCCTGGCCCAGCCGTTTGTTGACCGCTTCCTTGATCATCTCGCGGAAGGCTGCGACATCGAAGCTGCTTCTATGTTCCAGATCGATCATCCGGTCGCCAACGAGCGCCGTGTAGAGCTCGTCCGTGATCATCACATCAAGCGGAACATGAATGGCAGCGACCTTGACCTTGTCTACCACGTAGGAAAGGCGCGTGAGAAAATAGCCCTTGACCGCACCACTCTCGATGACAGGCAGGCTCGTCAGTTCGCCGCGAACGGTCTCCTCAGCCGCCTTGCGGGCAGCGGCAGCTTCATCAACCTTCGGCGCCAACGCCATCTGCACGGAAAAATAGGTCGCGATCAAAGCGACGATCGCAACCCATATTCCTGAGATGACGAGCTTGAGCATGTTAGGTCTCAGAACTCGCTATACTGGAAATGTTCCTGCTGGTAGGTGCCGTCATTCTCGGCGTCGCGCGCGGCGCCCTTGAGAATCTCCGCGACGGCCCGGACGGCTTCCATATGCGCCTGCACCTTGCGGGCATTCGCATTGAGCTTGGCCTTGAGTACCCGCATCTGCGTGGCAAAGGTCGGCGGCACGAATTCGGGCTTCGTGTCGCGAAACAGCATCGTCAGTTCATAGAGGCATCGGCTCTTCTGCGCGTTCGATGCCTTGATGTCGAATGCGGGATCGGCACCCAGTCGGTCGTTCTCGTTGTCGATGATGAGTTCGAGGCGACCCAGAACATTGGTGATTCGGGTATCAGCCGGCGTTGCTTCCAACACGTTCATCTCCATCAACCCTTCGACTTAGCATCCGTCCCCGGCAACAGGTCGGCAAGCCCGACGCGCTGCTGCTGGGCGACGATGGTGGAGGCAATGTTATTGATCCGTCCGTTTTCCGCCGCATGATCGGCCGGCGTCAGCCCCTTGTCATAGATGCCACCGCGCATCATGTGGTCGGCGATCCCGATCCCGCCGCGCTTCGCGATCGAATTGGCAATCTGCTCGGCCGACATGCTCTTCCACATCTCGCCGGCCGTGCCCTTGCCGTAAACGTCTTCGTTGTCGTCGGGCATCATGTATTTGAGGAAATTCTGCAGCACCATGGCTTCGAACTTGCGATAGGTTTCCGGGGTCTCCTTGGTCGCCGAAGTGCCCTTAGCGTCGGAATGATGCACGGCATTCGTCCGGTCGAGGCGCATACCCGTGGCCTTGTCTAGGCTTGCGACGTCGGTCGAGAAGCCCTGATCCATCCGCGAAAGCCGGGCGGCGGCAAGCGTTGCCGTCTGCGTTCTCAGCTTCTCTTGCGCCTCTTGAACGCGCGTCGGGTCAGCCGCATTGACGACATCCATCACGATGTCGCTGGGAGGAGAAATTGCCATGATTGCCTCGCATTCATTTCGAAGCCGACGCAGTGAGACTGCCGGCGCAAAATAATCTTGCGCCTCTATTATGCGTCGCCAAGCTTGCTGGAGGCTGGCGCGGGCATGGAAAGACGCATCTCGATGAGGTCGATGACAGCATTGTCCTCGCGCTCGCGATCTTCCGCAGCCCGGGCATCCTTCCAGTTTTCCTCCAGCCGGTCGCCTTTGGCCTTCTCCTTCAGGATCTGCTTTTCCTGCGTCTCCTGCAGGTCATCGAGGCGCCGATCTTCGCCGTTGAGCCGGCCATATTGGGCGGCATATTGCGACTTCATGGTCGCGTGGATCGGATCGAAGGAGCCGATCGCTTCAATCGTCTGGTCCATCCGTTCCGAAAGTTCCTGGCGCTTCTGCGTGGTTTCCGCGAGCTCGATCTCGGCGATGCGCTCCATATGGCGCTGTACCGCGACCAGACGTTTCAGCTTCGCTGCCCTTCCCTTGTCCGCCACCTTTGACCTCACACGCTTGAAAACAGCGGGACGAAGGCATCCGCAAACAGCCGGATGAGGCTGGCGATGCCGAAATAGAGCAGGATCAGGCCGCCAAAAACGATGAAGGGCTGCGACACGAAGTAGACTGGCATCTGCGGGGCCAGCTTGTTGATGAACCCGACCGTGACGTTGAACAGCAGGCCGTAGAGCACGAAGGGGCTGGCAAGCCGCAGCATGATCATGAACGTGGAACTGAGTGTGTTCGTGAGTGTCACAAGGGCCCTTCGGCTCTCGAACACTCCACCGATTGGCAGCGTCTTGTAGGAATCGGCGATGGCGGTGATGATGACATGGTGGAAATCCAGCATGAACAGCAGCAGCAGACCGGCAAAGCTGATCATGATGGTGATTTCATTTTCGGTGCCATCTTCGAGAATGTCGTTGGCCGGCGGCGCGTTGAAGCCGACCATCATCGTCATGACCGTTCCCGTGAACTGCAGACCCAGGACGAAGAAACGCGCAACCATGCCGATGACGACGCCGATCGTCCCCTCGACAAAGACAGTGGCGATATAGGTCGTCTCCGGCTTGCGGGCGACGGCATAGACCGTGTCCCACAGCAGCGGCGTCAGCGCCATCGAAACGCCGAGCGCGATAAAAAGGCGAAGCTGGGCCGGAACACGGGCACTTGAAAAGCCCGGCAGCACGAGAAAGCAGCCGCCCACCCGACAGAAGACCGCAAAGAGCGCGAGGACCGTTCCCTGCGGGTCGCTGATCATGAGATGGAGCCCAGGATCTTGATTTCTATGCCCTTGGCCAGTTCCACATGGGAGAGAACCGGCAGCGTTGCAAACAGTCGCTCGATGATCATGCGGACATAGGAGCGCGTTTCCGGCGAGGTGACGAGCACGAAGGGCATTCCGCGATCCAGATATTCGCGCACGACCTGCGATGCCTGTTCGGAAAATTCTTCAAGCTGGCGCGGGTCGATGTCGAACTCGACCACTTCGCCCTTGGGATCGCGCTTGAGCGCCTGGTGGAACACGAGGTCCCACTTGTTGCCGAGACGGAGTACCCGAAGCACGCCGTTGTCGGCAAGGTCGCCACAGAGCTGCTGGGCCATGCGGACACGGACATGCTCGACGATCTGTTCAGTCTTGCGCACATGCGGCGCCAGCTCGGCCACGGCTTCGAGGATCAGGTGCAGGTTGCGGATCGAGACGCGCTCGGCCAGGAGAAGCTTCAGCACCGCCTGCAGGCCGGAATAGGACATATGCGAGGTGCAGATCTCATCCGCCAGCTTCTTGTATTCCGGGTCGAGGCGATCGATCAGGATCTTCACGTCCTTGTAGGACAGAAGCTGCGGCAGGTTGTTGCGAATGACTTCGCTGAGGTGGGTCAGCACGACAGACACGTTGTCGATCGGGTGGAAACCTTCGCGCTTCAGCTCTTCCATGAAGGTTTCGAGGATCGAGACGGCCGGCATCCCGAAGGCCGGTTCGCGGATGTCGTCGCCCGGGATCGACGGCTTGCGGCCGCCACCGGTGATGACGAGAACCTCGCCGACACGCAGCTGGTTCGACGCGACCGTCGTGCCATGGATGCGGATCTGGTAGGTCTTGTCCGGAATGGCGATGTCGTCGCTCACCTTGATCTCGGGAACCACGAAACCGTACTGGCTGGCGAACTTCTTGCGCATCTTGCCGACACGGAAGGCCAGTTCCTGATGCGCCCCGAGGAGACGGGTAGAGATCTGTTTGCCAAGCAGAAGCTCGATTTCGGCGGTCTTGAGGACGTTCTTGACCGAATCCGATTCAGTCTCCTTGACCTGCCGCGCCTTCTTCTCTTCCGCTTCGCGCAATGCGCGGTTCTCGGCCTCGATCTGACGCGGGATAACCCAGCTTCCGAAAGCCATGACGCCGCCGAGGGCCGCAAATGGCACGAAAGGAAGACCCGGCATGATGGCGAGCACCGCCATCAATCCGGATGCGACGGAGAGCGCGCGCGGATAGCCGCTCAGCTGGCTGATGACGGCCTTGTCGGTCGAGCCGAGGTTGCCGCCGCGCGAGACAAGCATACCCGCCGCGAGCGAAACGACGAGCGCCGGGATCTGCGACACGAGACCGTCGCCGACCGACAGTTTGACGAAGACATCGGCTGCCTGGCCAAGAGGCATTCCATGGCGGAAATAGCCGATGATGATCCCGCCGAAGATGTTGATGGCGGTGATGAGCAGGCCGGCGACCGCGTCGCCGCGCACAAACTTGGACGCGCCATCCATGGCGCCGAAGAACGAGCTTTCCTGCTCCAGTTCGCGGCGGCGGTTCTGCGCTTCCTTTTCATCGATGATACCGGCAGCAAGGTCGGCGTCGATCGACATCTGCTTGCCTGGGATGGCATCCAGGGTGAAGCGGGCGCCCACTTCAGCGATACGTGTCGCGCCCTTGGTGATAACGATGAAATTGATGACGATCAGGATCAGGAAGACGATGACCCCGATCACGAAATCGCCCGACATGACGATCTGTGCGAAGCCGGCAATGACACCGCCGGCGGCATGTTCGCCCTCGTTGCCGTGCGACAGAATCATGCGCGTCGTCGCGATATTGAGCGACAGGCGCGTCATCGTCGCGATCAGAAGGATCGTCGGGAAGGACGAGAATTCGAGCGGCTTCTGGATCCACAGCGAGACCATGAGGATCAGGATCGACAGCGCCATGGAGAAGGCAAGGCCGATATCGATCAGGAAGGCCGGGATCGGCAGAAAGAGTATCGACAGCATGATGACGATACCGGCGGCAAAGCCGACATCGCTGAGGTTTGGTCCCGCCTTGGGCGTGGGAACGGATGTCGTAACTGCCATGCTTCGTCCGTCTCATCATGAGATAAAAGCCGCGCCACTGCACGCCTTGACGTCAGAGATAGGAAATGAAGCTTGCGCGAGGGGTGCCGTTGGGGCCGGCTACGCTCAAAAACCGGACTGAATGCGCGAGAAGATCATGTTGGTGAAGATCGATATCTGTGCACCGATGAAGGGCGCGGACAGAGCGACAGTCGCCATGACGGCGAGAATTTTCGGCACGAAGGTCAGGGTCATTTCCTGAACCTGCGTCAGCGCCTGGATGAGGGCGATGACGACACCGACGACCATGGCGGCGCCAACGGCCGGACCCGCCGAAACAATGACCGTCCAGATCGCCGCCTGGACGATATCGAGTGCGTCCGCCTCGTTCATACCGGCCTCAATTGCTCGTGGTGGAGCTGGCGGTAGAGGTGATGGTCACGCCGCTGCCGATGGTCATCTTGGAGCCGGACTCGAGCGTTGCCGTCAGTGTGACTGCGCTGGTCGAGCTGTCCGTCGCGACATTGATGCTCTTGACAACACCGGTATTGCCGTCGGCATCCGTCACGGTCTTGCCGATGAGGTTGCCCGCCTGCCCGATCATGCTCTGCGAGATCAGGGACGTCAGGTTGGTGTTCATCTTCACCTGCTGCTCGACCTGCGAGAAGGACGCGAGCTGCGACATCTGCTCGGTCGTGTCCATCGGGCTGGTCGGGTCCTGGTTCTGCAGCTCGGCCATGAACAGTTTCAGGAAGCTGTCATAGTTGAGCGTCGCTGCAGAGAGAGACGACGAGTTCGAGGTCGATGACGAAGAGGTCGTCGACGTCGTGGAGGTTACCGCGCTGACCATGGTGCAATCTCCTTGCGGATCTGTTCGACCGCTGCGGGTGTCATTTCCTCGTTGTTGAGGATCTTCTCTTCGATCGGATAGAGGCCCCGGATCGCCTTGAGCGCATCAAAGGCGCGGCCCGTCGAGACCATGCCGTCGATCCGCTTCAGCTCGGCGAGAACTTCCTCGTTCTGGAAGCAGGTGAGGAGCATCGTGATCGACTTGCGGAACATCGCCATCGACTGCTGGCTCCCTTCCGGGTTGATCAGCATCATCTGTGCGATGAAGTAAAGCTGCTTCAGGGGCGTCGTCGCCTGCTCAGGCTGTAGAACGTGATTTTCCAGCAGGAAAGTGACGTCATTGAGGAATTCAAGCGCAACCTTGCGATCGACGCGCAGCACCGCGCCATTGATGAAGATCCTTTCGCCGGATTTCAGCGATATTCGCAGTGTGCTTTTCATTTCAGTCCATCCCTGATGATGGTTGTAATTTCGACGATGCCCTGGAAGTTGTCGGATTCGCGTTTTCGAATCTTTTCCGTCTCGTTGAGGATCCAGATG
Source organism: Ensifer sp. (assembly GCA_035565055.1). Lineage (GTDB taxonomy): Bacteria > Pseudomonadota > Alphaproteobacteria > Rhizobiales > Rhizobiaceae > Ensifer_A. The sequence continues at coordinate 39,309 of DATMTA010000034.1, read as the reverse complement.
GCGATCGAGATGAGGTTGGCTTTCAGTTCGGGTTCAAGCTGGTTGTCCGGCAGGCACAGGTCTTCCGTGAGCCTGACCCAGAGCATCCGCGTATAATAGATCGCTTCCACGGCTTCCGTGGAATTGCGGCCGCGCTGCGCCGCGATCCGCATCAGTTCGATCGAACGATCGAGCACCTGACGTTCGCGTTCCTTGGCGTCGGCAACGCCGTCTTCCATGACCTCCGCGTAAGAAAACTGGTACATTTACATATCCTTCGTCACGAGAGGTAGTTCGCGAGACTGAGCTTCTGGAGCCGCGACGTCAGCTGATAGGACGCTTCCATCTGCGACAGTAGATTATTGACCTTGGTGCTGGCCTCGTATGCATCCACCTCGTTCATATTGTTGAAGGCCGTTTCGACGATGCTGACCTGGGCGGTCATCGTGTCATTGGCGGTCTTGACGCGCGCTTCCGATAGACCCAGTGCCGAGCGCTCGCTGTCCACACCGGCCACCGCCTCGCCCATATAGCTGATGGCGGTCTTGCTGAGGTATTGGCGCACGTCGGACGTGACCCCGGAGCCCAGCATTTCGATACCAATGACCGAGGCGAGCGCAAACTTGCGGAAGCCGTCATTATTGGCATTGGTGGAGCTCTGGACCGTTTCGGCCGTATTTACCCGCGAAGTCATGTTCGTATCGGATGCGGTTGACCAGTCGGTCTTCCAGGTGTCACTGGGATCGCCCGCCGTGTACATCGGCGCGAGCGTGTTCTCGACGAAATCCTGCATCTGCGCGACGGTGAAGTTGGACATCGAACCGATGCCGTTCGTCGACATGTAGTTTGTCAGCGCCGTGTTGAAGCTCGCCTTGGCGGCCGCGTTGGCATCATATGTCTTGAGCGGCTGATCCGCCGTGTTGATGCCCGCAAACAGATATTCGCCGTTGGCCGACGTGTTGCCGGAGGCGACGAAGGCGTCGAGCTGGCTTTGCAGCGACTGCGTCGTGGTGTTGAGCAGCGTCGTGTCGTCCGAGCCGGACAGGGCGATCAACGAATTGAGCGATGTCTGGATGTCGCTCGACATGTTGTCGAGCGCCGATTGCGAGGCAGAGAGGCGCTGCGAGACGATTGAATTGGAATCCACGATCGAATTCAGCCGGCTCTTCTCGGTGGTGAGGTTGACGCTGCGACCGCTCTGATAACCCAAAGCAATCCCCTGGTCCGCATAGGTCCCGGTGGACACTTCGGTCTGTGCCTTGAGGAGCTGCGCCTGCGACTCGCTGACCGTCTGTCGCATCGAGTTCTGCATGGCCAGGTTGGAGGAGAAGGAGATTCGCATCAGCCCTTACCTCACAGCAGCCATAAGGGATTGAAGCATGTCGTTGACCGTCGAAACGATCTTGGTCGATGCCTTGTAGGACTGTTCGAGATCCAGAAGCTTCGACAGTTCTTCATCGAGGCTGACGCCCGTGACGCTCGAGAGCGCCTGCGAGGCGGTGGACGCGGCAGCTTTCTTGGTATCCTTCGAATCCGAAGCCTGGCTGCGATATTCTTCCAGCCAGCCGATGGAGGAACTGGCGTAATCGCTGACGCTGAGGCTCGTGTTGAGATCGGTCGATGAATCGAAGGGGATCTTCGTGGTCAGGCCCGTGACGTAGCCTTGCAGCAAGGTCGAATAACCGGCCGAACCGGCCGTGTTGGCGACGTAGCTCGCGCCGTTGATGCCACCATCGCGAAGCAGCGCGGCATTGCCACCCTGTGAAACATCGACGGCGCTGTTCACCGAAATGGAAGAGGAGATGCCGGCCTGCACCGTGCCGGAGGCCGGCACAGTTCCGCCAGACCACGTGAACAGCCCCGGCATATCCGGCAAGCCGCTACCCGTCTGATCCTTTTCGGAAAACTGCGTCACCAGCCCGCGGCTGATCTCATCCAGCTGCGCCTGGAACTTCGGCGCGATCGTGTCTCGCACCTGCAGATTGGCCTGAAGGGAACCCATCGCGGACGTATTGCCGCCGCTCCCTGCCTTCAGCGGCACACCATCGATATAGACCGCGTTGCCGGTTGTCGTCGCGTCGTAACCGGGCTGGGGCGAGAATATGATGTCGCGCGGCTTCGCCTCGAACAGCGTGGTGCCGTCCGAGGTGTAGATCGCCATGTCCTTGTTGTCGCGGGTAACCGTCTGCACGCCGACGATCTCGGAAATCTTGCCGAGAATCTGGTCGCGCTTGTCAAGCTCGTCATTGACATCCTGGTTGGAGGCCGTGCCTGTCTTGACCGCGTCATTGGCTGTCTGGAACTGGTTGAGCAGGTCACGCAGCGTCGAGACCTGCTGCGAGATATTCTCGTCGGATTCACGCCGCAGCGTCTGCACCGACTGCGAGGCCTGGCTCAGCGAATTGGCGACATCCTTTGCGTCGGACACCACCGATTGAGCGAGCGTCGTGTTGCCCGGCGAAGCCGCGAAGGACTGCAGGCTGCTTTCGAGCTTCGAGATGAAGGTCGAGGGCGATGTGGCATAGCCATTACCGCCCATGGTGCCCTGCAGCTGATCAAGGGCGTCTGAGACGACGTTCTGGCCGCTCAGCGCCGAGGTTGCGGTGAGATTGTGACGCTGCAGCAGCGCATCTTCGGAACGGGCCGTAGGGTTGAGCTTCGCCCCGTTGATCGTGGTGGAGAGCGTAGAGTCACGACGCGAGAAATCCGCATTACCGGAATTCGAGATGTTCTTCGACACGACCGCCATCTGGGCGGACGTGTTCGAGAATATGCTCGATGCCGTGTTAAGTGCGGATGAAAGCCCCATGGTATTCTACGCTGACCCCCATTAACGCTTGAGGTTCACGAGGACGTCCATCAGATCCGATGCCGTCTGGAAAACCTTGGAGTTGGCCGTGTAGCTGCGCTGCGATTCGATCATGTCGGTCAACTCGGTCGCAACGTCGACATTCGACTGCTCGAGCTGGTTGGAGTTGATCGTGCCGAAGTTGCTGTCGCCCGCGAAGCCCACGACCACGGTGCCGGCCGCGTCGCTGAGCGCAAAGGCATTGCCGGAGACAGGCGTCAGGTTATCCGGGCTCTGCACCTTCGCCATGGCGATCTGATAGAGATCCTTGGTCGTTCCGTTTGCGAACACGGCGGAAATCTTGCCGTCGGTGCCGATCGAGACGTTTGAGATGGTGCTCGGCGCATTACCATCGACCTTGGCGCTCGAAACGCCGAACTTGTAGGCAAACTGCGTGGTGCTCGACAGGTCGAGCGTGACATTGTTGCCGCCCGGAATCGGGAGGGTGATCGACTTGTCGGAGGAAGCGTCCAGCTTGCCGGTGGTCGGATCGAAGACGAGGTTGACCGCTGCGGTTTCCATCGGACCGGCGCTATAGGGGAACGAGCCCGAGGTTGCATCGGCATCGGCGTGGTTGAACGCGGTGACCTGCCAGGTGTTGTCGGCCGTCTTGGTGTAGTAGAGATCGACCTGCACGGAGTTGCCCAGGCTGTCATAGGTCACAACCGAGGTGGAACTCGTGTAGTTGACGTCGCTCAGGGTCGTCGACGGATTGGCGCCGATGTCACGCGGAGTCGTCGCCGTTGTGACCGCCGTGGCGGTCGAATTGAGGTTGGCGTTGACGGTGCCGCTGCTCGACGCAGTCGCTTCAAGACCGCTCTGGGTCGCCTTGACTGGCACGAGACCCGAAAATCCGTTGACGATGGCTGCGGAGCCGTCGGTCGAGGAATAGCCCATCAACGTAAAGCCGGAGGAATTGACGAGTTCACCGGAAGAATTGATCGTGAACGAGCCGTCGCGCGTCAGGAAAATGCTGCCGCCGGAGTCCTGCACGACGAAAAAGCCCGAGCCCTTGATGGCCAGGTCGGTCGCGGAGGTCGTCGACGTCAGGGCACCCTGCTCGGAAATCGAATAGGACGTATTGGCGTTGACGGAGCCGGAGGCGTAGTTGCCGCCGGACGACGAGAGAACGAGATCCGAGAAGGAAACCGAAGATCCCTTGTAACCAGTCGTGGAAGAATTTGCGATGTTGTCAGAAATGGATGACAGGCGGCTCGCCTGCGCGTTCATACCAGACGTGCTGGTTCGCATCATTCCTTGAAGGCTCATGTCGGATCCTCGTTTCCGTAGTCATTACAGAGTAGGAGGCGGGCCTTGCGTGAAACTGAGTGGTCGCTGAAACATTAGCGAACTATGGCCACTTGGCTTCATGCCGGCCAGCTTTCCAGGGGTGGCTTTAACTCCAGTCGATGCAGTAGCCGAGGAAACGCTTGGAATCGATCGGGTCAAAGCCCAGCTTCTTGCGCAGTTTCTTGCGCAGTTTGCTGATATGGCTTTCGACCACGTTCTCCTCGACGTCCTCGTCAAAGATGCCGTAGATTGCGCTGAAGATCTGCGTCTTGGAGACGCGACGGCCGCGGTTGGCGACCAAGTATTCCAGGATGCGGCGCTCGCGGCGCGGCAACGGGAAAACTTCGCCTTCGATTTCCGGGTCGCGACCATCCGAGAAAACCCGGATCGCGCCGATGTCGGTGTAGTTGGAAATCGCCTTCAGCCGCCGACGAATGGCCGCCGCACGGGCCAAGATTTCGCGGGGGTGAACAGGCTTGCGTACCACATCATCGACGCCGCAGTCGAAGAAGGCAAGCGTGGTTTCCAGCGACGGCGAATCGCTGACCGCGATGACCGGTGCCGTGGACCGATCACGGATTGCGCGCGGCAGCGAAAGCGCCTGCGAACCCTGACCGATCAGGAAGGCCTCGACCGCGTCGATATCGGTGTCTGCCGCCGTGTTGACCCACTCGCCGAATTCGCTCGGGTCAAAGCCCGTGGAGGGCACGCCCTCCCGGCCAAATAGTGAAGTATATCCGTCTTTTACGAGCTCTCGCTCATCAACCACGACGATCATTCGTCCGCCTCCGAATCAGTCTGGTGCCTCGATGCGTCATGGATACGAATCGCGGGAATCACGAACAACTGGATGAACTCAACTACGCAAATTTACAGTTGATTAAGTTCTGAGTGGCGATTTGCACTATATGTAGTATGCCGCCCTCATTCATGCCGCTATCATCGCTTGGAAAAGTTAATGCATGGTTAACGCGGCGCATTAAGGTTAATGAGAGTTCATATTCTTGCCGCAAAGCGGGAGTCCGGGCCCTGCCGACAGTTCACTAAATTTTTAGTTGTATCCGACACAAAATTGCGAGGCGTTCTTGGTCCATTGGCCGTAACCGCTGGCCACCAGATTGGCGATCACACGGCAGACGTATTGCTTTTGCGCCGGGTCATTGTTGGGGCCCGCGTGATAGCGTGCGACGGCCATCGTCCAGGTCTCATGCCGGGCATGAAGCTCGGCGAGAAACTTTGCCGCGTACTCCACGTTCCGGGCCGGCTCCAGCATCTGGGAGGGTGAGGCAAACGCCTCACCATGGAAGTGATGGTTGATCTGCATACAGCCCAGGTCGATGAGGACGGCACCCCGGCGCCGCGCCTGCTCGAAGAGCGCCAGAGCATCGTTCGGGCTTGTTGCGAAGACGGCCTTGCCCTCGATGTTGAGCGCCCAAGGTTGCAACGAGCCCTTCTTGCCGGTCTCCGCGAGACCAACGGAGTAAAGGATCCCTTCGGGCACGCCGTATTTGCTGGCCGCCCGGTGGATTTCCTGTTCACAGAGCCCAGCCTGGCTCGGTTGGGCCGCGTAAGCCTCAGAGATAGACCTGACCGGAACGGGCAGTGTCAGAAGGCTGATTGACAGGATCAACAGCCACGCTCTTGTCATCGCCTTGCCAAGTTGCATTGAAGCCATTGTCCTGCTGCCTGCGATTATTGTCCTGCTCCCTGCCCTGCTGCGCGAACTGCCCGGCCGAGCTGCCATCCTGCATCTGCCCGCCGGTTTGCTGGCCGGAAGAGGTCTGGGCGACCGTCTTGTCGGCTACGGCGGCGGGCGCAAGCTGAACGTTCACCTGGTCGACGGAGTAACCCTGCGACTTCAGCGACTGGATCAGCCCTTCCTTGTCCTGGCTGAGCTGCTTGAACGCTTCGCCGGATTCGACAGACAGATGGACCGTCAGCTGATCGCCATGAAGCCTGAGCGTCGCCGTGACATTGCCGAGGGATTCCGGGGTCATCTGGATCTTCAGCGTGTTGACAGGCGTGCCGGTGCGTGGCTCGGCCGTGGTCGCCGACGCCGCGGAGGCTGCCTTCATCGCAGCCGACCAATCGCTATTGGATGTGACCCCCGAGATAACGGCTTGGGTATTGGAGGACAGGACTTCTCCACTGCCCACGAAGCGGCGGGCATCGAGAACCGTGACGGCTTCCGGCTTGACCGCGTCTCCCGAGCTGGTTGTCTTCGAGGCGTCATCCAGGGCGGTGGAAGTCTTCGCTCCAACCGTGGCCAGCGTCTTGCTTTGCAGATCTTCGGATTTCGGCTTGCCCTGCTCCTGCTGATCCTTGGCTTGACCGCCTCCGGTGGAGACGACGAGGGCCGCTGCGGCCATGGTGTTGGCAGTATCGGTTGCCGCGCCCGTGGCATCCGCTTTGGCGTCCGCTGCCTTTTCCTTGGCAGGTTCGTCCTTCTTGCCGACGTCCTCGGCTTCGACCTTCTTGTCCGATCCCTTCGTCACAGCCTCGGCACCCAGCAGTTTCAATGCGATGGCGGCGGCGTCGGTTGTCGTGGCGCCGGTCTGCGCGTCATCCTGCGTCGTGCCGTTCTTGTCGGCGAGCTTTGCAGTGTCAGCGGCAAGCTTGTTCTTGAGTTCCTGCTTTGCGTCTGCGGCGCCCTGATTTTCCGACGTCTTCGTGCCCGCAGCCTGATCATCGGCAGCGGTCGCCTTCTTGCCTTTCACGTCCGCAGCGAGAGCGAGAATTGCAGCGCCAGCGCTGGAACCGGTGGACGCCTTCACCTCACTCTGCGTCGGTGACTTCTCGTCCGCGGCCGTGGCCTTTGCCTCTACTTTTGCTTGACGCGCGTCACCGGCAGTTTCGTGCGGATCGGTGGGGTCGCTATCGGACTGGTTTGCGTTGGCTGCCTTGTTGTAGACATCCCCGAAGGTCGCGCTTCCAGATGTGTCTGCACCGGAACGGGATGACTGCGCAGGCTGCGGTGCGGGGCGCGGAGGGGCAGGCGCCACATATTGGTCGATCGCGTTCACTTGTCCCCCTTTTTCATCAAATCGTCGATGGCCTTCAACTGCGCCTGGCTATCGGAAAGGAAGGTGTCTATTCCATCCTTGGCATCCGAAGCCGGTTGTGCCTTGGCCTCGCCCGGTTTGGCTGGAGCCAGATTGGCAGCATTCTGCTTTTGCGGAGGTTGCGCCCCCGACGGCTTCGCCTCTGCAGGCTGGCCAACAGGCGGCTTAGCCTCTTTCGGCGGCGGCGCTTTGCCCCCTTCAGGATGGCTCGGCTTGCCCGCAGTCTCATTCTCGGACTTCGGTTTAACCGAAGGCGCTTGTGTCAGGCTTTCCAGCGTGGCCGGCCTTTCGACTTCCGACAGGACAAAGGCGCCGGCGTCGCGCAGCCGGCGCTCGTCCGGACCCAATATCTCGTCCGGTATCTTGGCGAATGCGCTCTTGACCTCGGCAATATCCGCGTCCGGAACACTGGAGAGGTTCAGGTAAAGCTGCGCGAGCTTCGCCGGATTGTCATCCTTGCCAGCAGAGAGAGCGAGTGCATTTCCCGCTGCCCAGTGTGCAAATTCAAAGCGGCCGGTGACCGCCGCCTTGCGGGCAATCCGTAGATAGATTTCCTGTTGGCGGGGCCCGTCGAGCCAGGCGAGCGTCTGCGAAATTCGATCGTTCCCGATCTTGTCGTAATGAGCATCGATCAGCGTCACAACCTGATCGGCCACCTGCGCGGCATAGGGCGAGGTGGGAAAGCGCGAGAGATAAAGCCGGGCAAATCGGATAGAGCTTTCGATATTGTTCTGCTTGACCGTGATGATGAGCGAGCGGCGCAGAGCCGCCTCCTCCACGATCGTGCCCGGCAGCGAAAGCCGCGCCCAGTCGAAATATTTCAGCGCAAGGTCAGGCTTGGTCTGCATCACGACATTGGCCGCAACCAGCGCCAGATAGGGTCCGATCGAAGTGGATTTGTATTCCGGCACGATCTCGTCCAGCGTCTTGTTGGCCGATCCGCCCTTGCCGCCCAGGTACATCAGAAGTGCATTGGTCAGCCGCGTGTCGAAATTGCCGCGCGCATCATGCGCGATCAACGTATCCAGCGTCGCCGGATTGCCGCCCGACATGGCGTAGATCATGGCGGCGTCGACATTGCGCAGATCGTTGAATTCGTCAGGACCCGCGGTGCGCAGCCGGCGATCGATCATGCCGATCATGAACCGCTGCATTTCGACCGCCTTCAGGTCGCCCGAGACGATCTTGTCCTGCACGTCCTCCAGCGAGCGCACAAGTTTGTAGATCGGAAGGCTCGGATCGATATCTTCCTGCTTGACGTCCTCGGCACGCGCGGACATCGCCAGGCCCAAGACCAGGCATGTGGCGGCGAGGATCAGGAAGCGCGCCATGTCAGCCTCCCGTTACGGTCTTGCCCTCGAGCAGGATCTCGATCCGACGGTTTGCGGGGCTGTAGGGATCGCTTGGAACCTTCAGGAACCGATCGGCATAGCCAGTCACCTGATTGATGCGCTTTTCGTCAAGCCCGCCGCTGACCAGCATGTAATAGGCGCTGCGGGCGCGGTTGAGCGAAAGGCCCCAGTTATCACCGGTTCCGCCCTTGTAGGGGCGACCGTCAGTGTGGCCGCGGATGACGACGCTGCCCTTGCCCTTGGCCAGCACCTTGCCGATGTCCTGCATGGCGAGCACCAGCTCTCGGCTCGGCACAGCGGAACCGACGTCGAACATGGGTGTGCTCACCTGATCGCTGACCGAAATCAGAAGGCCACCTTCGGAGGGTTCCACCCTGATCGCGTCCGCGAGCTTCCCGACAGAGGGCGGCAGGGTGTTCATGATCTGCTTTTTCAGGTCGCTGGCAGCCTTTGCGGCGGCCTGCGCATCGGCCTTGTCCATCTGGCTTTGCGCAGACGCCATCTCGGAAGCCTTGTCCTGCTGTTCGCCGGCCTTCGGCTTGCTGTCAGCGGTGGCGCCACCCTGATCGGTCGCGTTCTTGTCGGCTGCACTGCCACCCTTGCCTTTTTCGGTGGTCTGTTGCTCGCCCGGAATGCCGCCCTTGCCCTTGTCCTTGGTGTCGGCCTCGCCGGGGATGCCGCCCTTGCCGTTCTCATTGCCCTTGTCCTGGGCGGCAACCGCGGCTGCGGCCTGGTCCTTGCCAGCGTCGCCAGCGTCCTTGCCCTTGCCCATCTTGGGATTGACCTGAACCTGCTTGGTCCAGAAATCCGGATCGAAGGGATCCTTGTAGGCGTCGCCGCCATCCGCCCCCGTTGCAGGACCTGAGGCTGCCGCGCCGCCTTCGCCCTTGACGCTGACATTGGCCTGCTTGCCGACCTCCAGCACGATTTCGGAGAGCACGGCATAGGGGTTTTCGAAGTAATCGGCTTCGGAATAGGTGACCTTTTCGCCCGCCGTCGAGCTCTTCTCCTTGCCGCTGTCCGCCGCATCACCCTGCGACTTCTCCTCGCCGTCAACCTTCGCCTTTTCCTGGGTCGCCTCCCCCTCAGCCTGCTTCCCGGGCTTCGTGATGCCCTTATCGGCGGGGCTGGAGTCCGTCAGCTTGATCGGGTTGAAGTAGCTTGCAACAGCGGCTTTCGTCGCGTCGTTTGCAGCATTGACGAGCCACATGACGAGAAAGAACGCCATCATGGCTGTCATGAAGTCGGCATAGGCGATCTTCCAGGCGCCGCCGTGATGGCCATGGTCGCCATGGCCATGGCGCTTGATGATGATAATCTCGTTCTTGCCGTGGTGGTGGCTTTCGTTCTCGCTCATTTGAGAAGCTCTTCAACACTTTCGCGCCATTGCGACAGGCGCGTCATGAGAACCGTGTCGCCATGTTCGACGGACAGATCGATGGTCGCCGCTTCCACATGCTTGAAGTCCAGATCCAGCCCGGTCAGCCGCTCACGCAGCTTCTCCGCCAGGGAACCGGGGCCCTTGAGAACGAGTTCGATCGCCCCTTCGCCGGCGAAGACGGAGCGAACCGTCTGCGCGAGGCTTTCCACGGCGCGATCCGTCACGGCGGCGTCCAGGATCGGCCGCAGTGCATTCATCACATACCCGCCGAGGAGTTCGGTCACATCCGCGACCATGCGGGGAAGCGCATCCCCCAGCTGCTCGGCCATCTTCTGCTCGGCGGCCGCCGCAGCGTCGGCTTCCGCCTGTCTGTGCGACGCGACCAGCGCGTCTATCTCCTGCTGATGCAGCGCCTGCAGCTCCTGATGCATCTCGGCACGCCCTTCTTCGTGCGCCTCACGGCGCAGCGCGTCGAGGTCGATCTCGGGCTCCGGGACAAAATCAAAAGCCATTTCGGCCGGTTCAGGCAGATCGAACACTTCGGGCACCGAAGGTGGCGGCGCGCTGAAATCCTTGAGATATCTGGCAAGGCCTGCGCTCATCGATCCGCTACTTCCCTGATAACTAAAAAACGACCGCTCATAAGCGCGTGGCGGGCCGCCACAACCTTTTGCACGGCAAGCGTCATACGCGATCGCAGTCGAGCCAGTTCTAGGGGATCAATCTTGTGCGAAAATGAAGATGTTGGGCCGCGTCAGGGCAATGAACGCGGCCCAACCTTCCACCATATGCCGATGACCGGCGGCACGGCAGAATTTCCAACGATGTTTCAAAAGGGACTGTCCATCCGACAGGCCGAAAATCCTTTTCGGCCTATTGCGTCGGAGCATCAGTTGCCCGGGCCGTCGACGGAGTGACGGCCTGACCGCTCTTACTTGAAGAGCGAAAGGATGTTCTGCGAATTGGTGTTCGCAATCGACAGCGACTGGATGCCGAGCTGCTGCTGCGTCTGCAGCGCCTTGAGCTTGGTCGATTCCTGGTTCATGTCGGCGTCGACCAGACGGCCTACGCCCTTGTCGATCACGTTCATGAGGTCGGAGACGAAGTTGTCCTGCATGTCGATGCGCTTGTTGATCGCGCCGAGGTCGGAGGCAACCTTGGTCAGACCGGTCAGCATCTGGTCCACGGCAGAGATCATGCCGTCGATGCTCTGGTCCGTTGTCCCCGTCGTCAGCTTGACTTCGGTCCCGTTCGCAGAGGTCGTCGACTTCGCGTCGATGAGGAAGTAGGTCGCGGTCGTCGTGGACGACGTGTTGGCAAGCGGCTGCGTGACCGTGACGTCCTTCGTCAGCGCGCCCAGGCTTGCGTCATTGGTATCGATGAGGATCGATTCGCTCGTGTTGACCTGAAGTGTGGAGACCGCAACGGCGCCGGTGGTGGAACGGTTGAACGAAGCGACGATTTCCTTCGTGCCGGCCGGGGTCGACGATGTGTTGTAAAGCCAGTTTTCGCCGGAGAACGACGCCGACTGCGAGATCGATTTCAGCTGAGATTTCAGTTCGGCGAGTTCAGAGTTGATCTTGGTCTTGTCGACACCCGGTTCGCGCGCGGCGACCAGCTTGGCCTTGATGTCCTCGATCACCGAAATCGACGAGTCGAGCGCCGTGTAGGCGGTGTCGGTCTTCGCCGCACCAAGGCCGAGAGCGTCGCTGACAGTCGAGAGCGCCTTGTTGTCGGAGCGCATCGTCGTTGCGATCGACCAGTAGGCGGCGTTGTCGGATGCGGTCTGTACGCGATAGCCGGAGGAAATCTTGTTCTGTGTTTCTTCGAGATTTCCGTCAATTGTGCGCAGAGTTTGAAGTGCCGCCATGGCGGCAGCATTGGTCATAATGCTGGTCATCGGTCATTGCCCCAAAATGAAGTCGAGGGACATTCCGGAGTTACAAATACCGGCAACGCAGAAATAGCATCATGCTCTGGCCCATTTTGCCCTGGGGCCCGTCCGCGTTCATTAACGAAGCTTTAATGCGGATAAGGTTAACAAATCTTTAACGGTGTTAGCAAGCTGTTAATTTCGCTGAAGAAAGGATGAACGCCAGAGCCGTCCTGTAATAATTAGTTAATATATTCAATCAATTAGATGAAATGCGCCAAAAACGAAAAAAGCCGTACCACACGAGGTGGTACGGCTTCTCAATGACCCTCTGGACCAAAGCGACCGTCTGTCTGCCCGCTCTGGGGGGACAGTGATTCGCTTTATCTTACCTGAAGAGCGACATGATGTTCTGGCCTGCCGAGTTCGCGATCGACAGAGACTGGATGCCCAGCTGCTGCTGCGTCTGCAGCGCCTTCAGCTTGGTCGACTCCTGGTTCATGTCGGCGTCAACCAGTCGACCGACGCCCTTGCCGATCACGTCCTGCAGATCGGCCACGAAGGAGTTCTGCAGCTGGATGCGGGTGGAGGTGGCACCGAGCGTCGAAGCGACGGAGGTGATCGTGGTCAGCATCTTGTCGACGGCCGAGACCATGCCTTCGATATCCTGGTCGCTGGTGCCCGTCGTCAGCTTGATTTCGGTGCCGCTGGCCGACGTGGTCGAGTTCGCGTTGATCAGGAAGTAGGTCGCGGTCGTCGTCGCCGTGGAGTTCGCGATCGGCTGGTTGACGGTGATGTCCTTCGTCAGCTGACCCTGAGAAGCCGCGCTCGTGTCGACGAGGATCGAGTTGGCCGCGTTGAACTTCAGAGTGTTGATCGAGACGTTACCCGTCGAGTCGCGGGTGAAGGAGCCAACCATTTCCTTCGTGCCGGCCGTGCCGGTGGTGTTGTAGAGCCAGTTTTCACCGGAGAACGACGCAGACTTCGAGATGGAGGTCAGCTGCGACTTCAGTTCGGTGATTTCCGAGTTGATCTTCGTCTTGTCGACACCCGGCTCGCGGGCGGCAACCAGCTTGGCCTTGATTTCGTCGATGACGGAGATGGAAGAGGTCAGGCCGGTATAGGCCGTGTCGGTTTTTGCAGCAGCCAGACCCAGCGCGTCGCCAACCGTGGAAAGAGCCTTGTTGTCCGAGCGCATGGTCGTTGCGATCGACCAGTAAGCGGCGTTATCGGACGCGGTATTGACGCGGTAGCCCGACGAGATCGCGTTCTGCGTGTCGGACATGTTCTGGTCAATCGTGCGCAACGTCTGCAACGCAGCCATTGCGGAGGTGTTCGTCATAATGCTGGTCATGTGTACTGCCCCTGTGTTTTGACAGACTGGGATTTAAGGGGGGTCATGCCGGATAGATCTACGGCAACGTCGCTGCAGCATCATGCTCGATAACCAACTGTTAAGGTTAACGCGTCGTTTCAATACCCCCAGAGAACACCATCATGGTTAATTAAGATTAAATGGCTTCTGGAGGCCGACCTAGTAATTCTAACCAGTGACATTTTGCCATGACGACAAAAAAGGGCCGCCCGACGGGCGACCCTTTTCGACTTGTTCCACTGCGAGTTGAAGGACGAAACCTCCCTCTCCGCTCCAGACTTTAGCGGAAGAGCGAGAGAACGCTCTGGCTGTCCGAGTTGGCGATCGACAGCGACTGGATACCCAGCTGCTGCTGCGTCTGCAGCGCCTTCAGCTTGGTCGATTCCTGGTTCATGTCGGCATCCACCAGTCGTCCGATACCCTTGCTGAAAACGTCCTGAAGATCGGCGACGAAGCCGTTCTGCAGCTGGATGCGGCTGGAGGTCGCGCCGAGCGTCGAGGCGACCGATGTCATGCTCGAAAGCATGGAATCGACGGCGGAGATCATGCCTTCGACATCCTGGTCGGTCGTGCCGGTCGTCAGCTTGATTTCGGTGCCTGCTGCCGACGTCGTCGACTTGGCGTCGATCAGGAAGTAGGTCGCCGTCGTTGTTGCCGTGGAGTTGGCAATCGGCTTGTTGCTGACGGTGATGGCCTTCGTCAACTGGCCGCCGCTGGCGGCGTTGGTGTCGATCAGAACCGAGTTGGCGGCGTTGAACTTCAGCGTATTGATCGACACGTTGCCGGTCGCGTCACGGGTGAACGAGCCGACCATTTCCTTCGTGCCGGCCGTGCCGGTGGTGTTGTAGAGCCAGTTTTCGCCGGAGAAGGCCGCAGACTTCGAAATGGATGTCAGCTGCGACTTCAGCTCGGTGATTTCCGAGTTGACCTTGGTCTTGTCAACACCCGGTTCGCGGGCTGCGACGAGCTTGGACTTGATTTCATCAACAACGGAGATCGACGAATTGAGGCCGGTATAGGCCGTGTCGGTCTTCGCGGCGGCGAGACCGAGGGCGTCTCCGACGGTCGAAAGTGCCTTGTTGTCCGAACGCATGGTGGTTGCGATCGACCAGTAAGCGGCGTTATCGGATGCCTTGGAAACACGGAGACCGGAGGAGATTGCGTTCTGCGTGTCATCCATCTGAGAGGAAATGCCACGGAGAGTCTGGAGCGCAGACATGGCTGCGCCGTTGGTCATGATGCTGGTCATGGGTTGTCCCTGAAACACAATACAAGAAGGGACATGCCGGGCGAACCGGCCGCTGCGGGAAAGGCGTCATGCGACCGTGGTTAACGGCCCCGCTGTGAAAGATAATCAAACATCAAGCTTAACATATCTTGAACGCCGGAGATAAAGTTGCCTAAGCCGCAAAACAAAAGCCGCGCCAAGAATGGCGCGGCTCTCTCTTCGATCGGGAACGGTTGTCGATCGATTGATCAGCGGAAGAGCGACAGGACGCTCTGGCTGTCCGAGTTGGCGATCGACAGAGCCTGGATGCCGAGCTGCTGCTGCGTCTGCAGCGCCTTCAGCTTGGTCGATTCCTGGTTCATATCGGCGTCCACCAGACGACCGACACCCTTGGAGATCACGTCCTGCAGGTTGTTGACGAAGTCGTCCTGCATCGTGATGCGCTTGTTGACGGCGCCAAGCTTCGATGCCGAATCCGTCAGGTTTGTCATGATCGAGTCGACGGCGGAAATCATGCCTTCGATGGCCTGGTCGGTTGTGCCGGTCGTCAGCTTGATTTCGCTGCCGCTTGCCGACGTCGTCGACTTGGCGTCGATCAGGTAGTAGGTTGCCGTCGTCGTCGCCGTCGAGTTTGCGATTGGCTGGTTGCTGACGGTGATGGCCTTCGTCAGCTGGCCGCCGCTGGCGGCGTTGGTGTCGATCAGGACCGAATTGGCGGCGTTGAACTTCAGCGTGTTGATCGAAACGTTGCCGCTCGAGTCACGGGTGAACGAACCGACCATTTCCTTCGTACCGGCTGTACCGCTCGAGTTGTAGAGCCAGTTTTCGCCAGAGAAGGAGGCCGACTTTGCAACCGAAGTCAACTGGTTCTTCAGTTCGGAGATTTCCGAGTTGATCTTCGTCTTGTCGACACCCGGTTCGCGGGCGGCAACGAGCTTGGCCTTGATTTCATCGACCACGGAGATGGACGAGTCGAGACCGGTATAGGCCGTATCGGTTTTGGCAGCAGCCAGACCGAGAGCGTCGGAGACCGTCGACAGGGCCTTATTGTCGGAGCGCATCGTCGTTGCGATCGACCAGTAGGCGGCGTTGTCAGACGCGCTGGAGACGCGCAGGCCGGAGGAGATTGCACTCTGCGTGTCATCCATCTGGGAGGAAATGCCACGGAGAGTCTGGAGCGCAGACATAGCTGCGCTGTTCGTCATGATGCTAGTCATTGGGATTGTCCCTTTACGCAAAACAAAAACAGGGACATACCGGGTTGAAACAGTTACCGGCGCCGACGGAAAGGCATCATGCCGCCCAAGGTTTCACTGAACCTGCAGACCCGTCGTATGAGCGGACTATGAGGCCCCAAATCTTACCAGAAACCTAATTTTGCGGGTTGGCGGCCGGCGTCGCCGAATCATATGAAACAGAGTCTTAACATCTCACGTACGGCACGATCGGACGTCTCGGAGTGAAGCGTGTCCGATCCGTATCGGAGCGACCACCTAGAGGAAGGATCGCGTCAGACTGCCGACCAGCAGGTTCCAGCCATCGATCAGCACGAAGAACAGAATCTTGAACGGCAGTGAGATGGAGGTCGGCGGCAGCATCATCATGCCCATCGCCATGGTTATCGTCGCGACGATCAGATCGATGACCAGGAACGGCAGAACGATCAGGAAGCCGATTTCGAAACCGCGGCGGATTTCCGAGATCATGAAGGCCGGCACGATGACCCGCAGATCGACCTTACCATCCGTCTCCGTCGTCTGCCCCTTCTCGCGGGCGATATCGACAAAGAGCTTCAGGTCCTTGTCTCGCGTGTTCGCCATCATGAAGTCCCGGAACGGGCCGTAGATTTTCGGCCAGGCCTCCGTCTCCGTGATCTTGTTGTCCATCATTGGCTTGATGCCGTCCTGCCAGGACTTATCGAAGACAGGGGTCATGACGTAGAAGGTCATGAACAGCGCGAGGCTCGTCAGGATCATGTTGGACGGCGTGGTGGCGAGCCCCATGCCCGATCTCAGGATTGAGAAGGCGATGACAAAGCGCGGAAAGCTCGTCACCATCACGAGAATACCGGGCGCGATCGACAGGATCGTCAGTAGGCCCATCGTCCGGATGATCCACGACGCGACGGAACCGCCGGCAGGCGCCTGGGTCAGGAAATCCGGCAATTGCTGCGCGAAGCTTCCGGCAGGCAGAAGAACAATGAGCGTGGTGAAGAAGAGAAGTTTTTTCATTGCACCACAAATGTCCTGAACATCACGTCCTTCACACGGCCCTCGGTTCTGAGCGCCGCGCGCTCCTTGATATCCTGCCTCAGGTATTCAAACCCGCGGGCGCTCTGGATCTGTTGCAGCGAAACGGTGCGGATATAGGCCATGATGTCCTGATGGACTTCCTCGGCCGTCTTCTCGTCGGGCTTGTCGCCAAAGAGCAGCGCGACCTCCAACCGGACCCAGCTCTGTGACGGATAGGCAAGATTGCTAGTGATCGGCTCGAGCGCGACGACGTTGTTTTCCGCGTTCGCGAGCTTGGGAACGGAATCTTCGCCGGGCTTCTTCTTCTCGCCGCCCTTCTTCTCGCCGCCCGCTTCCGCGGCAGCAAGCTCCGCCTGCTCGGCGGCCTTCTTGGCGAGCTCGTCCTTCTTTTCCTGGGTTATGAACTTGTCCGAGATGCTCTTGCCCAGGAACCAGCCTCCACCGCCGGCGATCACCGAAAGCACGAGGACGATGACGATGGTGACCACGAGGCCACCACCCTTCTTCTTTCCGCCTTCCTCGCCTTCGCCTTCCGGCGCTGCTTCCGGTTCTGCCATGGTCCTCTTGTCCTCGCTTCAGCCGTCAGAAGGGCGAGAAGAGATCGACGGCCTGCTGACCCCATGGCGGCTGCTGGACTTCCGTCAGGCGTCCACGGCCACCGTAGGAGATGCGGGCCTCGGCGATGCGTTCGTAGGAAACCTGGTTGTCGGCATTGACGTCCTGCGGCCGCACGATACCGCCGACATTCAGGATGCGAAGCTCCTGGTTCACGCGCACTTCCTGCGAACCCGAAATCACCAGGTTGCCGTTTTCGAGAATGCCGGTCACGACCGCCGCGACCAGCAGCGTCAGCTTTTCGGAGCGCTTGGTCGAGCCGGAGCCGGTTGAGGACGTGTCCGAAGCACCATTGATCTTGGCGGACAGTGCCGGCGAGACGTTGTTGCTCGACGCCGACAGGCCGAAGCTCATGTCTTCCGAATTGTTTCGGCTGCGCTTCGTATCGTTGGCGAAGTTGGCATTGTCGTTGATCGAGATGTTGACGGTCAGAATGTCGCCCACCTTGAGCGCTCGCGAATCCTTGAACAGCGCCGCCTGGTTGTCATTCCAAAGCGAGTAGCCCGAAGCCGCCTGTTGAGGGCGCTTGGGATAAAGCGCCATTTCCTGGGTCTGCCCATAACGCAGACCGCTGCCGATCGGGCTCATGGCAGGTGCACGGCCAATTTCGTTGATCGCCTGACTTCCACATCCGGCCAAAGGCATCAGAAGAGCGAATAGGAGAATGAGTTTCTTCATGATTAGCCTTTTTTCGCCGGAGCAGCCGCAGCGCTGGAGATCAGCCCTGTCAGTTTTGCTGCCTTGGCAGGGTCCATTTCACTGAGGATCAGTCCGGACTGACGCGGCGTGAGCTTCATCAGTATCGCGGCTGCCACATACACATCGACTTCCGCCAGCCTGGGCGCTGCGGCGTCGGGCTTCATGTTCTTGTAGATGTCGACCAGATCCTGCCGCGCCATCTCCATGAAGTCGTTTCGTTTCTTGAGCCAGTCCTGATATTCGTTGCGGCGCTCTTCCAGCGCCTGCAGGCGGACGTCGACATCGGCCTTGAGCTTCTCGAGGTCCTGCTTCTGCATCAGGTAGCGGCGGTCGCGGGCGGGATCGACGACATTCGAGCAATATTGCTGGATTTCGTCGACGCTCGCGTTTGCCGGCGGCGCAGACGGCGCGTCATTGGCCATCGCCGAGACGGACGCCAGCAGGACGGCGGAGGCTGCAAGCCGCCAGGCCCTGTGTGTCTTATGCCCCCCCGACGCTGCCATCACTGCACCACGAGTTCAGCGTTTAGCGCACCGGCGGACTTGATCCCCTGCAGGATCGCGATCACGCCGTCCGGCTTCACGCCGATGCTGTTGAGGCCCGTGACCAGGCTCTTGAGATCGGGACCGTTGAGGATCGCGACGGTTCCGCTATCGGCGGTCGCCTTGATATCGGTCTGCGGCTGGACCGCAGTCTGTCCCTGGCTAAAGGGGTTCGGCTGCACGATCTGCGGCGTCTCGGTGACCTGCACGGTCAACGTGCCGTAGCTGACGGCGACCTTCGAGACCTTGACGTCGGAGCCGATGACGATCGTGCCCGTGCGTTCGTTGACCACGACCTTGGCGGGGGTGTCGGTTTCGACGACGAGATTTTCGATGTCTGCCATCAGGCGCGCAAGGTCGGCCTGCTTGGGCTTGGCGACGGCGACCTCTTGCGAATCCGTTGCTTCCGCAATCGGCGCGCCGTAACGCGCCTTGGCCCAGGCGTTGATGGCGTCGGAAATCCCGACCGACGTGGTAAAATCCGGATTGCGCAGCTGCAGGACAAGGTTGACGCCGTCCTTGAAGCGCGAGGGCAAGGGGCGCTCGATAATCGCGCCACCCGGGATACGTCCGGCAGTCGGCACGCCCTGCGTGACCGAGGCGGCTGCACCATCAGCGGAAAAGCCCGAGACGATCACCGAACCCTGTGCCACGGCATAGATCTGGCCGTCGGCGCCGGTCAGCGAGGTCATGACAAGCGTGCCGCCGCGCAGGTTCGTCGCGTCGCCCATCGAGGACACGCTGATATCGATGCGGCTGCCGGGGCTCGCGAAGGGCGGCAGCGTCGCGGTGACCATCACGGCCGCCACGTTCTTGGTCCGGCTCTGGCCGCCCTGCGTCGAAATGCCGAGATTCTGCAACATGGCGCGCATGGACTGTTCGGTGAACGGCGCCGAGCGCAGGCTGTCGCCCGTGCCCTGCAGGCCGACAACAAGGCCGTAACCGATCAACTGGTTGTCCCGACCAGCCTGCAGCGAGGCGATGTCCTTGATGCGCGATGTGGCAAACGCGGATTGACCGCCCGCCAGGATCAGGCAGACGGCAAACAGGAAAGCAGCAAAGCGACGCATGGATTTCATTTTGAAACCACCTGCACAACGCCTGGACCGAGGATCGTCCCGCTCACAGTCAGACCGGAATCGGCGTTGCGGACGCGAATGAGTTCACCGACGCTGCCGTCCTGGAGCGGCATTCCGAGCGCGGTGATCTGCAGCGAGCCGCTGTTGTAGATCAACCGGACCTGCTGGCCGTGCGTCACCGCGAAGGGCTCGCGCAACGAGGATACGCTGATGGCTCGATCCGGAAGAAGCGTGCTCTTCGTGATCATGCCGTCGACCTGCGAGAAGTCGGTCGCAAAGTCGCCGGAGAAATTGGGATTGGTCACTTCGACGCGCTTGACCTGTCCGGCGCTGACCGTCTGACCAGGATAAATGACGGTCGTTGGCACCATGGCGTAGCGCTTGCTGTCCTCCGTCGGGCCTGCGACAGCCGCAAAGGCCGGCAGGAAAACTGCGAGGCAAGCGGAAACAAGAGTCTTCATGACATTGCGTTTTTGCAGTCGGCGCATCATGCCCAACCTCCAGATGTTTACCTCAGGTTCTTGCTGACCACGGAAGCCATATCGTCGGCGGCCTGGATGACCTTGGAATTCATTTCATAGGCACGCTGGGCCGATATGAGGTCGGTGATTTCCTTCACCGGGTCCACATTGGAGGCTTCCAGATAATTCTGCTGCACCTTGCCGAAGCCGGGATCATTCGGAACGCCCACGGTTGGATCGCCGGAGGCGGCCGTCTGGCGGAAGAGGTTGTCGCCCATCGCATCGAGACCAGCATCATTGATGAAGGTCGCGATCGTGATCTGGCCGAGCAGCGTCGAGGTGTTTGCATTACCGAGCGTGGCGTAGACCTGACCGGAATCGTTGAACGTGATGTTCTTGGCATCGATCGGAACGGTGATGTTCGGAATGACCAGCGCACCCGTAAGCGTAACCAGCTGTCCCTGCGCATTGACGTTGAAGGCGCCGTCGCGTGTGAAGACGGTGCTGCCATCTGCGGCCTGGACCTGGAACCAGCCCTTGCCGACGATTGCGACGTCGAACGGGTTGCTGGTCGCGGTGAGCTGACCCTGCTCATGCAGATTGCGGACCGCCGCCGTCTTGACGCCGAGACCAACGTTGACGCCTTCAGGCACGATCGATCCGTTTGCGTTATTGGCAATGCCGGCCTGACGTTCCGTCTGATAAAGAAGGTCGGTGAACTCGGCGCGGGCGCGTTTGAAGCCCGTCGTGTTGATGTTGGCGATGTTGTTCGAAATGACTTCGAGGTTTGTCTGCTGGGCATTCATGCCGGTTGCAGCTATGGATAGAGCTCTCATCGGCGGTCCTCAGATTGGCATTTTCGTGATGTCGAGATAGGCGGAAACGACCTTGTCGCGGATAGCGATTGCCGTCTGCAACGAGCGGTCGGCGTTCATGACGGCATCGACCACTTCGCGCGTCGACGCCTTGCCTTCAACACCCTTGTAGGACATCGTTTCGGCATTCTTCAGCTCGCCGAACATGTCGGTGGCGGCGTTCTTCAGCACGTCCACAAAAGTGGGACCTGCCGCCTTGGCGGCATCCTCGGCCGTCGTTGCGGCCTTGCTGGCGACGCTCGACAGGTTATGGACCAGCGAGGAAAGGGAGATGGGATCTATCATGACGAGCTCCTCAGAAGGTCGATGGTCGAGCTGATCATGTCTCGTGCCTGTTTGATGGCCTGAAGGTTTGCTTCATAGCTGCGATTGGCCTCGCGCATGTCCGCCATTTCGATCAGCGGATTGACGTTAGGCATCTTCACGTAACCGTCCTTGTTGGCGGCAGGATTGCCGGGATCGAATTCCAGATTGAAGCTACTCATGTCGTCGAAGACCTTCTGAATCTTCACTTCGGCCACGCCCGTCGCCTTGTTCACGTGTTCGGCGAAGCTCACCATCTTGCGGCGATACGGCTCCGAACCGGGCGTCTCGCCGGTCGAGCGGACGTTGGCCAGATTTTCCGACACGATGCGCAGGCGCGTGGATTGCGCATCCATGCCGGATGCGGAAATCTTCAGACTTGCGGAAAGCGGATCAACGATCATCCCGATTATCTCCTGACGACCATCAGCATCATCTTGTTCAGCGACTTCACGAGACCCGTATTGAGGTCGTAGTCCTGTCTGGCTTCGTTTGCCTTGATCATTTCCTGCGCCAGACCGACATTGTTGCCCGAGGCGCTGATCTTGCCGGACTTGTCATCCACCTGGCGGATATTCATCGTCTGCTGGCTGGCATCGGCAAAGTGCAGCGGGTTGGTCGAGATCATGCTGACGCTGTCGCTGCGCGAGGTCGCCGCATCAAGATATTCCGTAAAGGGAACAAGGTCTTTCGCCTTGAAACCGGGGGTGTCGGCATTGGCGACGTTCGTGGAAATGACGTTCTGGCGGACAGACAGCCACTGCGCCTGCTGCGAGGCGAGTTGAAAAAACTGTATAGGCTGCATCGCCCGCTCCGTACATTCCAGCTAATCATGGCTATGAGACAGAGGGTAGGCGCTTAAACTTGCGTGGGACTTGCTCTTGCCGGCAGGTCGGGTCTTTCAGACGGCGCCGTCTGTGTCTGCGGGCAATCAGTTCACCCGCAGCGTATTACCGTTCGAAGTCGTCAACAGCCACTGCTCGCCCTGCCGTTCGATCGAGACCAGCTTGCTGTTATCCGGCAAAAACTCGCCGATTCCGACCATGTAGACGCCACGACCGTCCTCCACGAGCGCGCGACCGCCCGCAACATGCAGGAGACGGAAACTGTTGGCGGCGGCAGGCATGGGCTGGTCGAGGCTACCCGGATCGGCGCGGGGCCTTTTCCTGTCGGCGTCTTCACCGGGCACCGTTGCGGTGGTGATGTCATCCAGTCCCGGGGGCACCTGCATCGCAAGCGCCGGTGGCCGCTGATTGATGTTGATGCTGGCCGATGGCGAGACGGAAAACACGGGCTTCGGCGCAAAGACGGGAAGATCGCGCCGCATGTTCTGCACCATCTCACCATATTTCGGCGCAAACTGATCGTAGTTGAAGAAGACATACCAGGGAAAGAAGGCCGCAAACACCGCCAGTGCCACACCGGTGGCGGAAAGCGCCATGTCCACGCGGTCCATGGCGTCGGTTGACGGCGGCGGATCCTTGCGCATCCTGATCGGTTCCCCATCTTCGATCATCTTGTCAGTTCCTTCGAACATTGGCCGGCTGAGCCTGCGGCATCGAGGCATTGCGCAGCGCCCCCGCCAGATCGGCAAAGGCGTCCGCCGAGGGCCGATCCCCCGGCGATTGCTTGAGCATTTCGTAAATCACGGGCACCTGCCTCACGGCCATGTCCACCTCCGGATCCGAACCGGGCCTGTAGCCGCCGATGAGGCGCAGGTCGCTCGTCTCTTCGTATTTGTGGATCAGCGATTTCAGCCGTGACACCAGCTTTTCCTCGTCCGTTGTCCAGGCCTTGCGGGCCAGACGCGAGATCGAGGCGAGCGGATTGATGGGAGGATAGCGCCCCTCCTCCGCCAGCGACCGTTCCATGACGATGTGGCCGTCAAGAATGCCGCGGGTGGAATCGGCGATCGGGTCGTTATGATTGTCGCCGTCAACCAGGATGGAGATGATCGCGGTGATCGTGCCCTTGCCCTCTTCGCCCGGTCCGGCACGCTCAAGCAGACGCGGCAGTTCGGTGAAGACGGAGGCCGGATAGCCGCGCGCCACAGGCGGCTCGCCCGAAGCGACCGCAACCTCACGGATTGCGTGGGCAAAGCGCGTGACACTGTCGACGATGAGGAGAACGTTATCACCATCGTCCCGGAACTGTTCGGCAATGGTGATGGCAGACAGCGGCGCCATCTTGCGCAGCATCGGGCTTTCATCGCTGGTCGCGACGATCGCCACCGACTTGCGCAGATTGTCGCCGAGCGTGTCCTCGATGAACTCGCGCACTTCGCGTCCGCGCTCGCCGACAAGCGCGATCACCACGCGGTCGAAGGAATCGGCGCGCGCCAGCATGGAAAGAAGCGTCGACTTGCCGACGCCGGAGCCCGCGAAAATGCCGAGACGCTGGC
Organism: Ensifer sp.; assembly: GCA_035565055.1. Lineage (GTDB taxonomy): Bacteria > Pseudomonadota > Alphaproteobacteria > Rhizobiales > Rhizobiaceae > Ensifer_A. The sequence goes on along the minus strand of DATMTA010000034.1, from coordinate 15,694 downwards.
CGAGGCAAAGCGGTGAGAAGATGTCGATGGCTTTCACACCGGTCTTGAAACCCTTTTCCACCCGCGAACGCAGCATGGAGGGCGGCGCATTTGCAGAGATCGGACGCCGAACCGCCCCCTGCACCATGGGCCCGAGACCGTCGATAGGCTCGCCGAGCGCGTTGATCGTGCGGCCGCACCAGCTCGGGTCGGGCGCCAGCCGGAACGCGCCCTTGCGCAGGACAACATCTCCAATGCCAATGGGCTCGCCCGGCTCGATCGGGCAGACGAAAACCGCCTCCGGCTCGACGCGGACCACCTCGCCGAGATGCACGCCCGTTGTCGTCGTGTGGGCAACGAAGTCGCCGAGGCGAACATGTTTGGAGAGACCCGTGACGGTGTAGTGACCCGCAGCGATCGTCTTGACACGACCGCCAGGCGCAGAAAGCTGCTCGGGCGACGCGAATTGAGCGACGACGCGCGAGAGCGCATCGAGCCTTGAAGCAGCGCTGCGGTCGCCCGACCCTTCCATCACCCCGTACCACTCCCAAGGAAGGATCTGGCCGCAGAGATGCGGGCTCGCAGATATTCAGGACGTGCCTTCGCTGTCCTCATGACTTCGACCCGAGGCTCTTGATGGCGTCTTCGAGCGAGGTCTCGTTCTTCTGCATCGAGGCCGAGATATCCTCGAAATTGCGCTGGACCATGATCAGGCGCGTCATTTCCTGAACCGGATTGACGTTTGATTCCTCGAGGAAGCCCTGCATGACGCCTGCGTCGATGCGGTCGACAACCGCCTGCGACCCCCCTGCCGGAATGAAGGCCGAACCCCCGACCCGCTGGTAGCCGTTGTTCATGTTGGCTTCGAACAGGCCGAGTACGGCTGCCCGCCGCCCGTCCACCTGAAGCGAGCCATCGTTCCCAAGCGCCACAGTGCTGCCATGTGTCGCGATCTGGATCGGCGAGCCGCCCGCGTCGAGTACCGGGTAGCCCTGGACCGTGACCAGGCCGCCGGTTGGCGTCAGCGAAAAGCGACCGTCGCGTGTCAGCGCAGGACCCGAAGGGGTCTGCACCTGGAAATAGGCATTGCCTCGGATCGCAAAGTCGAATGTGTTTCCGGTTGGCGTCAGCGCGCCATTCTTTTCGGACAGAAACTCCTGTCCTTGGTCAACGTAGTGGACGTCAGTGCCGCCGTTGCGCTGGAGCACATCCTGAAACTTGATCTCCGTCGCCCGGAATCCAACTGTATTCAGGTTTGCCACGTTGTCGGCCAAGGTCGCAAGACGCTGCTCGAGCGCGACCTGGGAAGACAGTGACACATATATGCCGGTTTCCATGAAGGTTCCAAATGCGGGAGGATCGGAATTTGCGGCCAATGTGCGGCGCTCGCCTTGCGCGAGGCTTTTTCCGCCCGAGCGGATAGGCGTCGGTCGATAGAGAAGCCAGTTGCTGGTCATCTCTGCCAGCCTCACGCAAGGGAAAATTCATACCAGAGTGCTTGGATGTCGTTTTCGACGGGAGTATTTCGGCATGAACATGATCATCGGTCTGGTCGTGACCTTCGGCTGCGTGTTCGGCGGCTACATGGCTGCGGGCGGGCATTTCGGGGTTCTTGTACAGCCGTACGAACTGCTGGAAATCGTCGGCGCAGCCGTCGGCGGCTTCATCGTCGCCAACCCCATGAAGGTCATCAAGGACACGGGCAAGGCGCTCGGCGAAGCGCTCGGCAACAAGGTTCCGAAGGAACGCAACTATCTCGACATGCTCGGTGTGCTCTATGCCCTGATGCGCGACCTGCGCACCAAGTCGCGCAACGAAATTGAAGCGCATATCGACAATCCGGAAGAATCCTCGATCTTCCAGGCAGCTCCGACCGTGCTTGCCAATCACGAACTGACCGCCTTCATCTGTGACTATGTTCGCCTCATCATCATCGGCAATGCGCGAAGCCACGAAATCGAAGCGCTGATGGACGAGGAAATCAACACGATCGAGCACGACAAGCTGAAGCCGCACAATGCCCTCAACGGCATGGGCGATGCCATGCCCGCCATCGGTATCGTTGCCGCCGTTCTCGGCATCATTCACACCATGGGCGCGATCAGCGAGCCGCCGGAAGTGCTCGGCGAGCTCATCGCCGCCGCTCTCGTGGGCACATTCGCAGGTATCTTGATCTCCTATTGTATCCTGCAGCCGATCTCGGCCTCGGTGAAAGTGGTGCGCGAAAAGCAGAACCGCATGTACGTCATCGTCAAGCAGACGCTGCTCGCCTACATGAACGGCTCCGTTCCGCAGGTCGCTCTCGAATACGGCCGCAAGACAATCTCGGCGAAGGAGCGTCCGTCGATCGACGCCGTCGAACAGGAAATGATGAACCCCGGTGGCGGCGGTGACGCGAAGGCTGCATAATGGCGGAAGCGATAGAAACCACCTCCCCTGCGACCCTCGATCCGATCCTCCTCGCCAGGATGACCGGCGAGCTTGGTGACGCGGCAAGCCTCGAGCGCATCTGTTCGGAACTGACTGCGGCCTACATCGAATATCTTCCCGACATCTTCCATAGCGAGACCGGCTACAAGATCGAGATTCGCTTTGGAGCACTGAAGACCGGCCTGAAGCAGGAGCTCCTGGCGGAGCTCGGTGAAACGGTCGCGCTGTGCGACGCCGCGCTGCGCGGGTGGTGCCCGGAGTTCACCATGGGCTGCGGCAGCGCCTTCGTCATGACGCTGGTCGAAGCCATGCTCGGCGCGCCGCCGGAACTGATCGAGCCGCCGACCGAACGTGTTCTGTCGAAGATCGAACTCGACCTCACGGAGATGATCTTCTCCAAGGTCGCCAACGTTCTGCGCACCGCCGTGGCGACAGGGGGGAATTTCGAACCGGTTCTCGGCAATCCCTACAATGCCGGCGACCGCCCGAAACCGCCGGAGGGTTATCGGGATCCGAACGCGGTGCTGATCAGCTTCATCATCAATCTCGGCAAGACGGAATCGCTGATTCACATCGCGGTGCCGCAGAGAAACTTCCTGAAGACAAAGGTCACGACCGCCAAGTCCACGGCCGCCGGACGGGCCAAGAAGGAATGGACGGAGCAGATCAAGGAGCAGGTGGAGCGTTCACAGGTCGCCGTCGAGGCACGGATCAACCTGCAAACCCAGACGCTCGGCATCATCAGCAAGCTGCAGGTTGGTGACGTCATTCCGTTCCAGGACCTGAGCGATGTGAAGGTTCAGGTGAATGCGAACGGCAAGGAGCTCTATTTTGGCGAATTCGGACGCAGCGGCGCGCGCTATACCGTGCGTGTGACGGACACCTATTCGACCGAAACCGATCTGCTGGAGCACCTGATCAGCTGACACCGAGAGTGCCTTCGGCGCCCTCATACGGCCTCCATCGGCATTTGGTCATTCCAGGCCGCATCGAGAGCGAGTCCAGCATGTCACGCCGACAAAAATTTAGCCTGAAACGGTCTCATTCGAGCAGGCGAAGCAATCGTTTTTAAAGAAGAATCAGCTTAGGATTCCCTGGATCGACAGCCCCATACGGGCGGCAGGGAATCTTTGACATGTATGCGCCTTCGCGTTGGCCACCCGGTCACGCCTGGCGCAAGTTTGAACTGGAATAAAACGGGCATGGCAAAACAGACGACGAAAACCGGAGAAGCCCCCGCCGAGGATGATATCCTCGCGAATTTCTCGTCTGATGCGGCTCCCGATCTCGATGCTGGCCTGGACGATCAGATCGACAGTCTGCGCGGCGTGCTGAAAAGCGATGCCGAAGGCGGACTGCCGGATATCGGCGAGGGTGGCGGCTTCGATTTTGATGCCGCGCCGGGCGGCGGCATGGGGGATGCCGACCTGTCGCAGTTTGGCGGCGGCTTCGGCGGGGGCATGGGAAGCGATTTCGGAGGCGCCACGCATTCCAGCCACACGGCCGGTAGCGCGCTCCATGCCAATCTCGACCTCATCATGGACATTCCCATCGACGTGCAGATCGTGCTGGGAAGCAGCCACATGCATGTCGCGACACTGATGAACCTGACCGAGGGTGCGACCATTGCGCTCGACCGCAAGATCGGCGATCCGGTGGAGGTCATCGTCAACGGCCGCCAAATCGGCCTCGGCGAAATCACGGTGCTGGACGAGGACAATACGCGCTTTGGCATTCGAATGATCGAAGTCAAGGCGATTAAACGATAGATAGCAGGCGCTTAGGAACCCATGATGGATTTCGAGGATTTTGAGGAACAGGTTTCCCACAAGCCACTGACGCCGCCGGAAAAGGCGGCTGCCGTTCTCCTGTCGATGGGCAAGGGCGTTGCGGGGAAACTCCTGAAATTCTTTACCCAGCATGAGTTGCAGGTCATCATTCGCGCCGCGCAGAACCTGCGAACCATTCCGCCCCACGAGCTTATTCAGCTGACCAACGAGTTCGAGGACCTGTTCACCGAAGGCGCTGGCCTGATGGACAACGCCAAGGCAATGGAAAGCATTCTCGAAGAAGGCCTGTCGCCCGAAGAAGTCGACAATCTTCTGGGCCGGCGCGCCACATTCCAGGGTCTCGAGGCGGCGTCCATCTGGGACGAACTCGGCGAAACTGACCCCGTCTTCGTGGCGAGCTTCCTCGAGAAGGAACATCCGCAGACGGGCGCCTATGTGCTCTCCATGGTGCCATCGAGCTTCGGCGCCAAGGTGCTGATGGAACTCGGCGAAGAGCGCCGCGCCGATGTGATCAACCGTACGGTCAACCTGAAGCAGGTCAGCCCGAAGGCTGCGGAGATCATCGAGAACCGCGTCATCGAGCTGATGCGCGCGATGGACGCGGAGAAGAACGCGACCGGCACGGTCAAGGTCGCCGAACTGATGAACGAGCTGGAGAAGGAACAGGTCGAACAGCTGCTCGGCGCGCTGGAATCGCTCAGCAAGGAAGCCGCCGAAAAGGTTCGCCCGCGCATCTTCCTCTTCGAAGACCTGCTCACCATGCCGCAGCGCAGCCGCGTCACGCTGTTCAACGACATTTCGGCCGACGTCATCACCATGGCGCTGCGCGGTTCGCCGATGGATATCCGCGAAGCCGTTCTTTCGGCCATCGGGGCACGCCAGCGCCGCATGATCGAATCCGATCTCGGTTCCGGAACCACGGGCATCAATCCGCGCGACATCGCGGTTGCCCGCCGGTCGATCGCGCAGGAAGCCATTCGCCTTGCCAACAACAACCAGATAGAATTGAAGGAGAAGGGCGAGTCGTCGGCAGCTGCCTGACGTTCGCTGGCTTTCAATGCAGCCCATGGGCGTCGTCCTGGGTCCGCGCGCCGGTGCGTTACGATGAACCGGCACGCCTATTCGTTGTTTTACGCATGTCGCAGCGCAATTCCGTCCGGCAGATTGCGCGATGACTGCCCGAGGGCTGATCCATGGCCGATGATGATGACAAGGACAGCAAAACAGAAGACCCGACAGAGAAGCGAAAACAGGACGCGCTGGAAGAAGGCAATGTCCCGTTTTCGCGAGAGATGACCGCGCTCGCATCCACTGTTGCAATCTATGTCTTTGTCGTCTTCTTTGCCACCGACGGTTCGCTGCGCGTCGCCGGCAGCTTGAAGGACATTTTCGAGCAGGCCGACCAGTGGCGCTTTGACGCGAGCCCCGACGTGATCTCGCTTTTTTACCGCCTCGCCTGGAATGCCGGCGGCGTGGTCGTTCCAGCCCTGGTGCTGATCATGGGTTTCGGCGTCGCCTCCTCGGTCCTGCAGAACATGCCGAGCCCAGTTCTCGACCGCATCGCGCCGAAGCTCTCCCGGATTTCGCTGGTCGCAGGCATCGGACGCATGTTCAGCCTGCAGACGCTGGTCGAATTCGGCAAGTCGCTGATCAAGGTCATCGCCGTCTCGATCGTCGTCATCTTCTCGCTGAAAAGCGAGTTCTTCGGCTCGCTGACGCTGATGTTTTCCGATCCGTCCGTCCTCTTCAAGCGGATGATGGAGGACATGCGGACCATTCTGACCGTCATTCTTTTCGCTACCGCGATCGTCGGCCTCGGCGACTTCTTCTGGACGCGACGGACTTGGTTTGAAAACCTGAAGATGACGAAGCAGGAGGTGAAGGAGGAATTCAAGCAGGCACAGGGCGACCCGGCCGTGAAGGCCAAGCAGCGCTCATTCGCCCGCACATTGCTCCGACGCCGCATGATGGCCAACGTGCCGCGCGCAACTCTGGTCATTGCAAATCCGACCCACTTTGCAGTGGCCTTGCGCTATGTCCGCGAGGAAAGCGAGGCGCCTATCGTTGTGGCGAAGGGGCAGGATCTGATTGCGCTGCGCATCCGCGAGCTTGCCGAACAAAGCAACATTCCGGTTTTTGAGGATCCACCTCTGGCGCGCTCAATGTTTGCGCAAGTCTCGGTGGATAGTGTCATTCCACCGGTGTTTTACAAGGCTGTCGCCGAACTCATTCACCGCGTCTACTCGAAGCAGAACAAGACCAGACAAAACAAGCGTGGCTAATGAGAAAGAACCCCTTTTCTGAACAGCGCGAACAAATTCTGGCCGAGGCGATCCGCCCCGTCGCCTCCGAACTGCGACTGGTGGATGCCGCAGATCTCATTTCGCTCCTGAAATTCGAGCATTACGGCAGTCTGGCCGATCTTGTCTCCTCGGCCGCGGAACTCTACTTCCATCCCGGCACCGTCGCGCTGGGCGTAGGGGGCAATTACCGGCTTGAATGGGACAGCGAACCGGAGGTCGAGCTTGATCTCGAGATCAAGCCGCAGGGCGTGACGATCTATGCGAAACTTGCGCTCAGCAAGAACCACGCCGGGGTCGAAATCAGCCATATCGATTTCAAGAACCCCGCTCCCAACCCGGAAGACAACACGATCTTCCTGCGCAAGGCCCTCGCCAATTCACGCTACTACACGGGCCAGAAGGCCGCCATGGCGGGCTGAACGGCACCTTTTCAGCGTTCAGTTGATATAACCGAGCCGGATTGCCTTGGCGATCGCCTGGATCCTGTTGACGGAATCCAGCTTGGTGGTCGCCGTGCCCAGATAGGCATTGACGGTATGCACGGAAAGGCCGAGCTTTTCGGCAATCTCTTCGCTTGTATGGCCATCCCCCGCCATCTGCAGGCAGACGATTTCGCGCTCGGAGAGCATCTCCGCCGGCTGTCCACGTCTCTCCTCGTATTGCAGTTGCCGCGCCAGCGCAGCGGTGACCTGCATGTGCGTTTCGAGGATGGTATCGCTTGCGAGATCGAGATAGGCGGAGGTGAAGACGGCAAATCCGTTGCCGGAGGCGCCCAGCCGCACCGGAAATGCAATTCCGGCAAAGGGCAGCTTGCGACCACGCAGGCGCGTCACGAAGGTGTCAAAATCCACGGTTTCGGACGTGGAGCTCTCATCGATGCCGTTCCACAGAAGTGGAAGGATCGAAACGTCGAGATGCTCCACCATGGCATCGCCGTAGAGATCAAGGACCGCCTGGGCACCCAAGGCGCCTGCCGGAAAATTGTCGGCGAGCAGCTTGATGGAGCGCTTGGACGACAGGCCAGATCCGGAAACCCGGAAGATCGCGAAATTGCGGGCATTCAATTGTCTCTGCAAGGCCGACATCTGCTGAATCAGGTCCGCGCCCTTACGGCCGCGAACCTTCTGCGCGCCCAACGTGTCCGGCTCAAACCGTTCATGAAGTTGCGGCATCAGGTTTCCTCGTTTGGTCCGGCGGCAGCGCGCGCTTGGACGACCTTAGACAAGATTGTTCCGCACGGCATAGGCAATCGCCTCGGAACGGTTTTTGGTAGCAGTCTTTCGCATCACGCTCGTGATGTAGTTGTTGATGGTGTTCTTCGAAATGCCGAGGATCATGGCAATCTCGTCGCTGGTCTTGCCCTCGGCGATCCAGTAGATGCACTCCAGCTCGCGCTCGGTAAGCTCCATGTCCCGATCCATCTGAACCTTGCGCGACGTCCGCATACTCAGGATGTAGCCTGCGAGAAGACCGGCTTCCATGACGCGTTGACTTGAATGCGCGGTGTCATCCGGCATCAGCAGCAGCAGAATGTAACGCGAGCGGCCCGCATTGAAGAGCAGCGAGCAATATTGCCGGCTCACCCCTTCAGGCAGCACCGCATCGTGCGGAAAGAATGCAAAGGCGGGCTGCAGCACAGCCACACATTTCTCGAATTCGTTGGATCGGTGATAGCTGGCGTGAAGCTCTTCATCGATCTGTCGCACCAGATCGAAAGGCCAGTTCGAAGAGAGCACATTGTCGAGCCGCTGGTCGGCGACCATGTCATAACGCGCGACAAGATAGGCAGAGGCGCCACAATAATCGGTCAGCAGCCCGAACGGCGTGGAGAGCCTGAGATCATCCGTCGCCCGAGCAAGGCGCGTCACAAGGAACTCCCGGCTCATCATGCGCCGGCCCCCTTCAAGTCGGTCAGTCGAATAACCGACAGGAGTGACATCCCGATGACTCATTACATCCCCATGCCTCGAAAAGGCAGTGTCTCCAAAGAGCCGGGGCACACCCTGCAACCCGGTCAGATCGAATCATGAGAGTGTATCGCCGGCAGTGTCCAGGGGACACTGCCAAATTGGGATGAAGCGGGAATTTCACAAGCATGTTGGCCGCGTGACCAAGCTAAGTCCGGGCGTGTTACAAAAAAGAAACAGGGCGTTAAGCCGCCCTGTCCACTGCCCATTTGCGAAGTATCTTGGCCGCGCGCTCTTCGCTGATTTCGACCATCCGGGCGAGGCGCCTTTCCGGCCCTTCCTTGACCCGACGGTTGAAGCCGCCCTCTTCGTCGTCGCCTGCGGTGAGCAGGTCTTCCGTGCTGTCGAAGCCGAAGTCGGAGCCGAAGCCTTCCATCAGCGTTGCGCCAGGGCCGTCCACGCCACCCGACGGAGCGAAATCCGGAAGCTCGAGGCCGAGCGAATCCGACTGGCCTTCGATGGCACCCATCGGTGCGCCTGCCGCGCCGGCCACGACAAGACCTGTTCCCATCGACTTCGCCAGAGGCCTGAAGCCCAGCCAGACGATGAGGAAGGCGACAATGATGAAGGCGAGCGAGTTGATGATGCCGGCCAGGTTGCGCGACAGGATTTCCATCACGCCGGGGCCGGAGGTGGCGGCGTCGGCGATCAACTGGTTCTCAAGGAAGTCCATGACCGTGACATTGATCTCGTCGCCACGCTTGGGATCGATCCCGGCTGCGGCAGTCACGACCTTTTGCATCTCGGCCACGTAGGCATCGATCTTGGCCTGATCGACCGGCTCGCCGACCAGCTTGGCGACGCGGGCCTTGTTGACGACCACCGCAACGGAGAGCTTATCGACCGAGTAGCTGTTGCGAACGGTCGCGACCGTCTTGCTGTTGATCTCGTAGTTGGTCGTCTCTTCCTTCTTGTCCTGCTCGTCATTCTGCGAGGGGCCGCCCTTGTTGGCGCCTGCGCCCGTGCCTTGCGGAATGTTCTGCTGGACCGTGGTCGCGCTGTTATTGTCGGTCTGCTGCGACTTCTGGCTTTCTTTCGTCGTGCGAACGGAACGCTCGACCTTCGAGTCCGGATCGAACGTGGTCTCCTGGGTCTGCTGAGCGTCCGTGTTCAGCTTCGCGACCACGCTGGCGCGGAAGTTGTCGATGCCCAGGAAGGGCGACAGCGCCTTGTCGATGTTGTTCTCGATCTGCGACTGAACCTGCAGTTCGGTGTTCAGCGAGCGATTGGCGGCCGTGTTCGAATAGTCATCGCCGGAGGCGAGCAACTGGCCTGTGGAGTCCAGGATGGTCACGTCGTCCGGGCTGAGACCAGGAACGGAAGAGGCGACGAGATGGCGGATGGACATGGCGGCCTTGCGGCCTGCCTGCGCGCCGGCGCGCACCATGACCGAGGCAGTCGGCTTCTGCGTTCCTTCGCGGAACGAACCCTGGTCGGCCAGAACGATGTGCACGCGGGCAGCGGAAATGCCCTGAATCTGCTGGATCGTGCGGGCGATCTCGCCTTCCAGTGCACGAACCTTGGTGATCTGCTGCATGAAGGATGTGAGGCCGAGCGAGCCGACCTTGTCGAACAGCTCGTAACCGGAATTGGCGCTGTTGGGCAGACCCTGTTCGGCGAGCATGAGGCGGGCCTGGGCGGTCTGACCGACCTTGACCTTGATGCTGGTCCCGTCAGTGCCCTGTTCGAAGGCAATGCCGGCTCCGGCCAGAGCCAGGCTGATCTGGCTCACATCGCTGGCGTCGAGGCCGACATACAGCGTCTCCATCGACGGACGGTTCAGGTAGTAGGTCGCGCCCAGGATCAGTGCGATTGTGAGAACGCCGACACCGGCGAGCGCTGCAAGTCGTCCGGGACCCAGTCCCGCAAGATTCTTGCCTATCGCCAAAAGCTGATTCAACAGATTCATTCTGTTCCGCACCGTCATCATGGACTTCCGGCAGGAACATGAGGGTCGGAAACTCCAGCCCCTTCATTCCTCGCTATCGCGCGAACAGGATTCGCACGGTCGCATCTCGCCGTGGTTCAAGAATAGGAATCGAAACTTGCGCGAACTTGTCGGGCGGCGGGCGCCATCCCCAGGACTGAGGCTCAGAAGAACTCGAAGTCGCCCGACGCCTTGTTGATGGGCTGCGAATGGCCATGGCGCGCAGCGGCATTGCTGAGAGCCTTCTGCATGTCGGCGAGCTTGACCAGGCTGAGAGCAACTGTCGTGTCCACCAACCAGTTTTCCGGGATACCGGACGTGATCGTATCGATGAATTCGGCCAGACCGCGTGTCTTCTGCACGGCAAGATCGATGCCCTGAAGGACCTTGATGCGGTCGGCCTCGTTGAGCACGCCCGGGTGCTCGGTATTCGAGATGGTCGGCTCGATGCGCTCAATGAGATAGGCGACATCATGAAGTTCCGACACGATCCGCATGAGGACCTCAGGGAGGGCTTCGTCTACTTGCATCTGGGACATTTCCTTATCGAGACGCATCCGCCCCCCCAACCAAAAAATCTAGAAGAATTCGACCGACGTATCGACCGCAGGCTTCGGCGCAGGCGCAACCGGCCTTGTTTCGAGTGCAACAGTGCGCTGAGTTTCGACCCCCGTCAGCGCGTGCTGGCGTGCCCGGCCGGATACCGGCCAGAACTCCAGCTTGCGGCCGTGTTCGCCCCCCGTAGACGATCCAACGACGCTGATGCCTTCATCTCTGAGGAAGCGCACCGCGAACTCCGCGTTCTGCGCTCCCACATTGGAGAAGCTCGCGATGGTTTTTGCTCCACCGAAGATCTTCGCCTCCATGCGATCCTTGCGTGCGCCCTGTTTCAACAGCCCGTTGATCAGAAGCTCCATGAGGTGCACGCCGTAGCGGGTCGCATCTCCGCCGGCAGCCAGTGCTTCGGTGCTGCCAGGCAAGAGAAAATGATTCATACCCCCGACGCCCGCAGCAGGATCGCGAATGCACGCGGCCACGCAAGATCCGAGAATCGTCGTGATGACGACATTCGGGTCATTGGAGACCTTGAATTCACCTTGGATGATGTTGATCCGGCGCGGCGGGAGCTCAAGATTCATTTTAGCGATCCAAATACGGCCTCGATAGCGGCCTTCATCTTTTCAATGGTGAACGGCTTTGCGAGAACATTGTTTGCGCCCAGCTGCGCCGCCTTCTGCACGAGTGCGCGGTCGCCCTGCGCAGTCAGCATGATGAACGCCGCCTTCTTGGTCGCCGGATTGGTGCGTACGGCCTGGAGAAAGCCGAGGCCGTCCATCTTCGGCATGTTGAAGTCGGAGATCACCAGATGATGCGGTGCCTGGGACATGATCTTGTAGCCCTGCTCGCCGTCACCGGCGACAGTAATCTGCTTGAAGCCAAGCTGTGTGAGCGCATCGCTCAACAGCAGACGGCTCGTCACCTGATCATCCACGATCAGAACTTTGATCTTCTCAGCTATAGACATTATTCGCTTCCTTCTTTCCGGGCTGCTGTCATTTTCAGGATTTCCTCGCCGATATGCCCGAGCGGCAGTTGACGTTCGACCGCCCCTAATTCGTGGGCAACTCTTGGCATTCCGTAAACGACGCAGGATTTTTCGTCCTGGCCGATCGTTCTTGCACCGGCGTAGCGCATCTTGAGCAGGCCTGCGGCGCCATCACGGCCCATGCCTGTCAATATGACACCAACGGCATTGCGCCCGGCGAGTTCGGCCACGGAGTCGAACAGGACATCGACGGAGGGGCGATGGCCATTGACGGGCGCAGTTTCCAGCAGCCGGCAGGCCGGCGCACTGGCATTGACGACCTGCAGATGCCGCTCTCCGCCGGGAGCAAGATAGATCTTGCCGATCTCGAGACGGGCACCATCGCGGGCCTCCTCGACAACGGGGGCGCAAAGACGGTTCAGTCGGTCGGCAAAGCTCTTGGTGAATGTCGGCGGCATATGTTGCGTTATGACCGTCGGCGGACAATTCACCGGGAAATTCTGCAGGACAGTGATCAGCGCTTCGACCCCACCGGTGGACGAGCCGATCGCGACGATCTTGCGGCCGACCCGATAGGCATTTTCGCTGTTGAAGTTGGCGGGCTGCTGGCGCGACTGAGCAGCCGGCCCGCCATAGCGGTATTTCGAACGCGCGGCAGCCTTCACCTTTTCGGCCAGATCGTGGAAGGGGCGCAGCTCGCCGGGCACCGGTTTGCCGATGCAGTCAAAGGCGCCGATTTCCAGCGCTGCAAGCGTCGCATCCGCGCCACGATGTGTGAGCGAAGATACCATGATGACGGGCATCGGCCTCAGCGTCATGATCTTTTCGAGGAAATCGAGCCCGTTCATCTCGGGCATTTCGATGTCGAGCGTCACGACATCCGGATTGAGCCGCTTGATCGCCTCGCGGGCCTCCATCGCGTCGCCGGCCTGGCCAACAACGTCGACATCGGGATCGGAACTGAGGATGGCCGAGATCAACCCCCGCATGGTGGGCGAATCGTCAACGACCAGGACACGGGCCGGCGCGCTCATGCGGGCCTCCTGGCAGCTGCGCCATGCAGCTTGTAGGTCGTGATGCCGATATTGTCGAAGCGGTTCTTGGCCTCACCGGTCACGCGTTCAGAATGACCGATATAGAGGTGGCCACCCGGCAGCAGCTGATCGGAGAAGCGCGACCAGATGCGCGTCTGCGTCGGCTCATCGAAATAGATCACCACGTTGCGGCAGAAGATGACGTCGAACTTGCCCTTGAACGGCCAGTCAGTCATCAGGTTCAGCTCGTTGAACGTGATCAGACGCTTGACGCGATCATCGATCTTCCATTTCTGGCGCGCGCCGCTGTCAACCGGCTTGAACCATTGGCGGCGCATGTCGGCATTCACGGTTTCGAGCGCGTTCTGGTCGTAGGCACCTTCACGGGCAATCGCCAGAATCTTGGGATCGATATCGGTTGCAAGGATCTTGACGTCGTAATCCGCCACGTTGGGCAGCATCGACAGCATGGTCAGCGCGATCGAATAGGGCTCCTGCCCATCCGAGCAGGCGGCAGACCAGATGCGGACGCGACCGCCAGCCTTGGCGCGGGCGAAGAGCTCGGGCAGAACCTCGTCGCGGAGATGTTCGAAGTGATGGTTCTCGCGGAAGAAGCGCGTGAAGTTGGTCGTCAGATAGGACAGCATCTCGCGCCGCTCCCCCGCGCCTTCCGGCGAGGCGACAAGCACGCAATATTCGCGGAAGCTGCGGAGCCCGAGCTTGCGGATATGCTTCGACAGACGCGAATAGACGAGCGAGGCCTTGGTCTCGTTCAGGAAAATGCCGGCGTCGGCGTAGATCATCGCAGCAATGTCGGACAGGTCCCGCCGGGTCAGCGGAAACTCACCGTTTGCGAGGAACTCGTCGCCCGGCAGTCTCGGATCTATCGCAAGGGTACTCGTCATGCAGCTTCGCTTTCGTTACCCTGGACAAGCGCATCGAGCTCGAGCAGGCATATCATGCGGCCTTCCACGGCGATGATTCCGCGTGCGAATGCACGCACGAACTCCGCGGAGACCTCGGGTATCGGCTGGATATTGTCGTCTGTGATGCTCAGGATGTCCGAGACAGCGTCGACGAGCAGGCCGACGATCTTCTCGCCGATCTGGACCACGATAATGACGTGCCGGGGGTTTGGCTCCGCCGGCTTCATCCCCAGGCGCAGAGACAGGTCGATGATCGGCAAAACCGCACCGCGAAGGTTGATCACGCCCATCATGTAGTGCGGCGAATGCGGCATGGGCGTTGCTTTCGTCCATCCGCGGATTTCGCGCACGATCATGATGTTCACGCAAAATTCCTGATCGCCAATGCGGAAAGCGATCAGCTCTCTTGCACCCTTGGTCAGATTTTTTGCACCAATCGTCATGTCAGAACCCGTTTCTCACGCACTCGAAATCAGCTAGCCGCCGCCAATGCGCCGTCGCCACCCAGCGCCTGTCCGCGCGAGGCTGCGACCACCGCATCCACGTCGAGGATGAGCGCCACGCGTCCATCGCCGAGGATGGTTGCGGCTGCGATACCCGGAACGTGGGTGTAGTTGGCTTCAAGGCTCTTGATGACGACCTGACGCTGACCCTGGATCGCATCGACCATCAGGGCGCGCTGGCCACCGCTTTCCGATTCCACGAGAAGGGCAACGCCATCGGTCGGGTTGGCCTGGGCGGAACGGAAATTCAGGATGCGGCCGACATCGACCAGCGGGCAGAAGCTGTCGCGGATCGAGATGAGGCGCTGGCTGGCACCGAAGGAGTGGATGGCAGAGGCCTCTGGCTGCAGCGTCTCGACGATCGCCGTCAACGGAACCACCAGCGTCTGACCGGCAACCGTGACCACCATGCCGTCGAGGACGGCGAGCGTCAGCGGAAGGCTCATCGTGAAGGTCGAGCCCTGGCCGGGGCGCGAAGAGATGTTGATGCGGCCGCCGAGCGCCTGAATGGAACGCTTGACCACGTCCATGCCCACGCCGCGACCCGACACGTCGGTAATCTTGTCGGCGGTCGAGAAGCCCGGATGGAAGATCAGGTTGTCGATCTCTTCGTCCGAAAGGTTCGTTTCGGAGGTGATGAGGTCATTGTCGATCGCCTTCTGGCGGACCTTCTCGCGATTGATGCCGGCGCCGTCGTCGGAGAGTTCGATGACGATGCGGCCCGAGCGGTGCTTGGCCGACAGCTTGACCGTGCCTTCAGGGTTCTTGCCGAGGGCTGCACGCTTTTCCGGCATTTCCAGGCCATGGTCGACGGCATTGCGGATCATGTGCGTCAGCGGCTCGGCGAGCTTGTCGATGACGGTCTTGTCGACTTCGGTGTTTTCACCTTCGGTGACGAGGCGGACCGACTTGCCGACCATGTCGGCAACTTCGCGGACGATACGCGACATGCGCTGGAAGACCGGCTTCACAGGCTGCGCGCGGATGGCCATCACGCTGTCCTGGATTTCGCGAGTCAGCTGCTGCAGCTCTTCCAGACCGGTGTTGATCGTGGTGGCGCCGGAGGTTTCGTTGGCAATCACGCTCTGCGAAAGCATCGCCTGGTTGATGACGAGCTCGCCGACGAGGTTGATCAGGCGATCGACGCGGTCGAGATCCACGCGGATCGTCGGGTTCGCACCGCCCGAGCCGGAGGAGTCAGCATTGCCGGCAGCGGCAGCAGCAGCCGCAGGCTTGGCGGCAGCTGCCTGTGCGACAGGTGCGGCCTGCTGGGCTGCGATGTTCACGAC
>DATMTA010000033.1:0-4038 GCA_035565055.1 Ensifer sp. | reverse complement strand
CTCGCAGCGACGGCGCTTCTGGCCCCCGTCGTGGCATTTGCGCAGGACGCCGCAGCGCCGGCCGCTGCAGCGGCAGCAGCGGCGGATCCCGTGCCGAACAAGGGCGACACCGCCTTCATGTACATCGCCACGCTGCTGGTTCTTCTCATGATCATCCCCGGTCTCGGCCTGTTCTACGGCGGCCTCGTCCGCGCCAAGAACATGCTGTCGGTTCTCATGCAGGTCACGATGATCGCCTGCGTCGTCATGGTTGTCTGGGCCGTGTTCGGCTACTCCTTCGCCTTCGGCGGCGGCACCAACCCCTTCTTCGGCGGCTTTGCCAAGGTCTTCATGGCCGGCGTGACGCCTGCCAGCACCGCGGCCACCTTCACCAAGGGCGTCGTGATCCCAGAATACCTGTTCTTCCTCTTCCAGATGACCTTCGCGGCCATCACCCCCGGCCTGATCGTCGGCGCCTTCGCCGAACGAATCAAGTTCGGCGCGGCTGTGCTGTTCTGCACGCTCTGGACGATCTTCGTGTACTTCCCGGTCGCACACATGGTCTGGGACGCCAACGGCTACCTCTTCGGCCTCGGCGCGCTTGACTTCGCCGGCGGCACGGTCGTTCACATCAACGCAGGTGTTGCCGGTCTCGTCGGCGCCATCATGGTTGGCAAGCGTATCGGCTACGGCAAGGACATGATGGCTCCTCACTCCGTCACCATGACCTATATCGGCGCCGGCCTTCTGTGGGTTGGCTGGTTCGGCTTCAACGCCGGCTCCAACCTGGAAGCTTCGGGCGGCGCGATGATCGCAACGGTCAACACCTTCCTCGCTACCGCTGCAGCAACCGTTTCCTGGGCGCTGGTCGAAAAGGTCGTCCGCGGCAAGGCTTCGATGCTCGGCGCTGCATCCGGCATGATCGCCGGCCTCGTCGCCATCACCCCGGCTTCCGGTATCGCCGGCTCCATGGGCGCCATCATCATGGGCCTGCTCGTCTCGCCGATCTGCTTCTTCTTCGTCTCCGTCGTGAAGAACAAGTTTGGCTATGACGATACGGCTGACGTGTTCGGCGTTCACGGCATCGGCGGCATGTTCGGCGCCGTCACCACCGGCATCTTCGCTGATGCCGCTCTCGGTGGCGTTGGCTACGCATCGGGCGTCACCATGGGCCACCAGGTCTACGTTCAGATCGTCGCGGTTCTCGTCACCATCGTCTGGACGGGCATCGGCTCGGCGATCCTCTACAAGATCACCGACCTGATCATCGGCCTGCGGGTTGCTCCGGAAGCCGAACGCGAAGGTCTCGACCTTTCGTCCCACGGCGAAGCCGCCTACCACAACTAAGATCAAGGCGGCGCGGGCAACATCCGCGCTGCTCCCATCCCGTCGCGATCCTGATGATCGCACGTCTTGCCCGGGCCGCGCGCCCGGGCTTTTTTATTTGCATATGCCGAAACCGGCGGCACGACATGCACACAAAATAACCATCTTACCTCCGTGCGCGAACTGGAAGCGCCCGTTTTGCAGGCAATGCCCGTTTGGCATGCATCTTGATTACATCTGCCGCAATAACAGACCAAAATTTGGGCGGATACCATGGAGCATACACATATCGGCGGCGACGTCTTCTTTCTGCTGACGGGCGCCATCCTCGTTTTCGCCATGCATGGCGGCTTTGCCTTCCTCGAAGCGGGAACCGTGCGCCACAAAAACCAGGTCAACGCGCTGGTGAAGATCCTTGTCGACTTCGCACTGTCGACGCTCGCCTACTTCGCCATCGGCTTCCCCATCGCCTACGGGATATCCTTCTTCGTCAGCGCCCATGAGCTTGCCGGCCTTGCCGGCGGCACCGTTTACGGCGCGCAAGGCCTGACGCTGGTGAAATTCTTCTTCCTGGCGACCTTTGCCGCCGCCGTCCCGGCGATCATCTCCGGCGGCATCGCGGAACGAATGAAATTCCTGCCGCAGAGCATCGCCACGCTCGTCCTCGTAGGTCTTCTCTATCCTCTGGTCGAAGGCGTCGTCTGGAACGGCAACTACGGCATTCAGGCGACAATCGAATCGCTGACAGGCGCGAAGCTGCACGACTTCGCCGGCTCGCTTGTCGTTCACGCCTTCGGCGGCTGGGTGGCACTCGGGGCGGTCATCACGCTCGGAGCGCGCAAGGGCCGCTACACCGCTGCCGGCCGTTCGCATCCCTTCCCGCCTTCGTCGATCCTCTGGCTGTCGCTCGGGTCCTGGCTGCTTTGCACCGGCTGGTTCGGCTTCAATGTGATGAGCGCGCAATCGCTCGACAGTGTCTCGGGTCTTGTGGCCATCAATTCCCTGATGGCAATGGTAGGCGGCATTGTCGCGGCCGCCGTCATGGGACGGAACGACCCCGGTTTCGTGCATAACGGCGCGCTTGCCGGCCTCGTCGCCGTCTGTGCCGGGTCTGACGTCTTTCATCCGGTCGGCGCGCTCGTGACCGGAGCGATCGCGGGGATCATCTTCGTGCGCGGCTTCCATATCTGTCAGGAGCGGCTGCGCATCGATGACGTTCTGGGTGTCTGGCCGTTGCACGGCCTTTGTGGATTGTGGGGCGGGATTGCCTGCGGCATCTTCGGGCTTGAGCGGCTCGGCGGCATGGGGGGCGTCTCGCCGATGGCACAAGTTGTCGGATCGATCGCGGTCGCCGCATTCGGCGCGATTGCGGGTTTTGCCGTCTATGGCATCCTGAAATCGACTGTCGGTATCCGGCTGGACGAGGAGCAGGAATATCGCGGAGCGGACCTGTCCATCCACAAGATCGGCGCCTCGCCGGAGGCCGAGATCCGTTGATCTTGCGACCCGCGGATCTTTCGAAAGGAAAACAGTTCCTGAAGGCGGATGGTTAAAGGGGCTTTAACTCTCCGCCTGCTAACGTCAGCTCAACATGGCGTCGCTGTGACCGGCGACGCGTGATCGTAATTTGAGTAGACGAGCTGGATTCCATGGCACGGACGACGGTAGCGCTGGATGGCAGGCCGCAGGGCTTTGCGCTTTCAACCTTCATCATCAGGCAGGCGGGCCTTGCCGCAGGCATTACGATTTTCGTACTGCTGGCGCTCGGTGTGGCCGCCATGTCGACCTGGAACGTCACGGACCCGAGTCTGAGCTTTGCCACCGGCAAGCCGGCAACAAACATCCTGGGCTATCCGGGCGCCGTTTTCGCCGACATCATCATGCAGTTCTTCGGTCTCGCCAGCGTCATCGCGCTGCTGCCACCGCTCTGCCTCGCGATTGCGCTGATGCTGCACCGGCCCATCAACCGCGTTGCGCAGCGCTTTGCCGCCTGGTTCGGCGGGTCCGTTCTGGCCTCCGCTGCCGTCGGCTGCGTACCGCCGCCGATCACCTGGCCGCTTCCCAATGGCGCTGGCGGCGTTGCCGGCGACCTCATCCTCCGTCTGCCCGCGCTTTTTGCCGGCGCCTATCCAAGTGGCACATTCGGCCTGGTCCTCGGGATCGTTCTGGCCGTTCCGGCAGGCTGGCTCCTCATGATCGCCTGCGGCCTTCTGCTGCGCAACCCGCCGCAGCGCGCACCCAAAACGTCCGCCGCCTCCAATGCCCGGACCGTCGCACAAGGACAGGCCGATGCGCGTGACGATGGCGATAACGATGAAAGCTATTCGCCCATCGCCGTCTTTTTCGGCGGCGCGGCGCATCACTGGTATAACCTGCAGGCGCGCTTTCGCCGCATCTTCGGCATCAAGACCTCCAGCCGCAGCGGCGGCCACATCGAAGAGCCCTATGATTTCAACGACTACGAGGACGCATCCGTTGATCCGGCAGCGGCCGAAATCGATGAGGCGCCCTATTCGCCCGCGCATGAGGATCGCCCCGTCCACGCCGCCGCAGTTCAGCGCCGCGTGATTGCCGCACCACCGGCCGACCCCTATTTTGATGACGACGACGACGCGCCCTTCGACATCGACGTGCCGCAGGGTCGACATGCCGCCGCAAGCCCCCGCGTGTCGATGCCGCCGCAGCCTCAGCGCGCGCCTCAACCGCAGCATCAGCCCGCTACCGAGGCGCCTC
>DATMTA010000032.1:0-53354 GCA_035565055.1 Ensifer sp. | reverse complement strand
GGCGTTCAGGCAGGCGTCTATCTCGGCCTGCGTCAGGCGATAATCCTCACGGTCCCAGCCGTCGAACTTGATCGACAGATCCCGCACCGCCGCATCGCCGCGCTTCTCGATATCGGCCAGCGTCGCTTCCACGACCTCGCGCACCTTGCGGTCGTTCTCCGCAACACTCGATGCTTCCATGCCGGTCTTCAGCCATTTCGCCATGACGCTTCTCCTCCTGTGTCCGTCGCTTGCCATAAGGCGTTAGTCGCTGCATAACGTTGATTGGTTGGGTGTTCAACAAGGAGCTTTTGGATACCGGCTATCGGAACAACAGATAGGTCATGCCACCGAAATATCTTGCCAAAATTGCAGATACAGCTAATTGAACGAATGACCAATTAGAAGGGAGGCGAAGGATGAAGTCTGTAATCGTGGGGGCAGGTGGCTTTGTGGGCAGCAGGCTGGCGGACATCATGCGGACGGAGGTCGAGGGTCTCGATGAGCTCGTGCTCCTGGATCATGTTCCACCCCAGTCGTCGTCTGATCCCCGGGTCAAGGTGCTTGCCGGTGATTTCGCCGATCCTGCTCTGATGGACGATGCTTTCGCCGGCGCTGACAGCGTCATCTTGCTGGCGGCCATTCTCGGCGGCGCGGCGGAGGCGAATTATGCCCTGGCCCGTAAGGTCAATGTCGATGCGACGCTCACCCTTTTCGAAAAGCTCCGCGACCTCAACCCGAAGACGCGTGTTGTCTTTGCATCGACCATCGCCGTTTATGGCAAGCCGATGCCCGAGGTGGTGACCGATGAAACTCCGGCTGCCCCCTCGATGATCTACGGCGCGCAGAAGTTGATGATGGAGGTGGCGCTCAGCAATTTCGCAACGCGCGGCTGGCTGGACGGCCTGTCTCTCCGGCCTTCGGGCGTCATGGCCCGAGACGGAGCGGATGCCCGGCTCAAATCCGCCTTCATGAGCCGGGTCTTCTACTCGGTGATGCGCGGCGAAGATATCGTGCTGCCGGTCCATCCGCATTCGCGGACCTGGCTCGCCTCGGTTGATGCGGTCGCGCGAAACTTCCTGCATGGCGCACTGTTGCCGACGGATCGTCTCGGCAAGACACGCGCGTTCACGCTGCCGGCGCTCACCTTGTCTTTCGAGGAACTGGTGGCAGCCCTCTATCGTCGCTTTCCCGGGAGTCGCTCGAAGGTTACCTATGAGCCTGAAGCCGATCTCGTCGCACTGTTCGGCTCCTATCCGGCGCTGCGCACCGACGCCGCCGACTCGCTGGGCTTTATCCGCGACCGCGATGCCGACGACCTTGTCGCCAAATCTCTCACGTGATGTGAGAGCCTGCCCAGCCTGATCGGTTGAACAGGCTAGACAGGCTGATGCACTGTCGGAAACGGACGGACCGTCATGCTCGGCGGCTGGCTCTGTCCTTGCGCCTGCCAGCCGCCGTCGAATCTCACCGATAGGGTTCGGCGATCGCCTTCATGGAGGCTCCGATCAGGGCCGCCTGTTCCTGCATCGGCCGGCCGGCCATTTCCAGTTCGCCGAGCTTCAGCGAGTTGTTGACGACGAGGGAGGCGCGCGGGATGCGGCGCCTGTAGTAATTTTCCAGCGCCTGTTCAACGGAGGCGCTGGAGACCAGTTCCTCGGTAAGGACGATGGCGTCCTCCACGGCCGCACCCGCGCCCGAAGCGAGGTGCGGTGTTGTGGCATGGACAGCGTCGCCGAGCAGCGTTACGCGCCCTTTCGACCAGGCATCTGTCAGAAGGATGCAGTCGAGCGGGCGGTAGATGATCGGCGTTTCGGCAGAAATCGTCTCGCGGAGCACCCCGGGTACATCGCCGAAGCCTTCGAGAAGGCCACGCAACAAACCTGGCAACTCCTCCTGCTTGCGCCGTGGATTGCCCGGAACGTGTTCCAGCAGATACATGTACATCTTGTCGGGCGAACAGAGGGTGAAACCGACCTTCACGCGTTCGCCGAGATACATGTGCCCGCAATCCCAGCCCTGAGGGATGTCGAACAGGGCGCGCCAGCAGGCCTGGCCGGTGAATCTCGGCTTCGGTGCATCGGGGAAGATCATGTCGCGGACCTTGGAAAACAGGCCGTCGGCACCCACGACGAGATCGTACTCGCCCTGAGTTCCATCCGTGAAGGAGACCTGCACGGACGTTCCGTTGTCCTCCAGCGCTTCAATGGTAACCCCGGTTCGAACGGCTGTGCCGGCTTCAAGCACCTTCCGTTTCATGATGGCGTGCAGCGCGGGGCGCAGAATGCCACCTTCTGCCGGGACATCGGGCGCATAAAGGCGCGGCGAGGTCATCTTCTGAAGCACATGCCCGTCTTTCGAATACAGTATGACGGTGTCATAGCAGTTTCCCTCGACCATGATCTCTTTCGAAAGGCCCAAGTCGCTCAGCGCCCGCAGCGTCAGTGTGGAAAGCGAAACGCCGGTGCCGTAGACACCCCATTTTGCGTCGAGGTCGATCAGATCAACCGCTATACCGGCTTCGCGCATCCGGATCGCTGCTGCCATCCCGCCGACGCCGCCGCCGACTACCAAAACTTTGCCCACTGATGCTGCAGTCATGTGTCATATCCTCCCATGTTGAACCTGTTTGTACAGGTGACCAATAAAGCGGAAAAATGGATTGCTGAGATAGCATTCATCGGTTTCATCGATACGTCGATGGGCTGTTTGCCGGCCTCCGTGCAGTCCTCCGCCATCGATGCACATATCCACTCCGGCAAGGCTTCCCCCTTCCTCCCTGGGAAGCGGCTTCACCCCGGACATGAAGGCCACCGCCATTCGCTTGCAAGAGGATCTGGTGGTCAATCGTCTCGATCAGGCCGCCTCATCTCCGGCTATATGTTGCACCAATTGACCGCGGACCCACTTCAGACATTTGTCACTGTCGTTGTAGAGATGCCATTGCAAGGTTTCCTGGATCGGCGGAACCTCGACGGGGGGCGTCAGCAGCTTCAAAGGAAGCACGGCGGCGAATGTTTCGGCCATCTTGCGGTGCATGAGGGCGATCCGTTGGGTGCCGATGATAAGGTAAGGGACTGAAGAATAAGACGACGTCGAGACTTCTACCGCCCGATCCGCGCCGAAGCGCTGCGTGAACCACTCCTCGAAGCTGGGGCCGTTGGCGTTGAAATTGACGGCCACGTGCCGCATTTTCAGAAAATCCTCAATCGAGATCGTGTCGCCCTGTACCAGATCGTTCTCGGCCCAAACGACCGCGCTATAGGTGTCGGAGAAGAGCGGGACGCTCGGGTGGTCCGGCGACAGGTACAGATCCGGCATGGCCAGGAAATCGACTTCGCCGCGTTCCAACCGCTCGCGGGGATTTTCCCGCGGTGCAAAGATATGAAAATTGAGGTCGGGCGCCATCGGCTGAATGAGCCGCAAGGCAGGGGCGAGGGCAACGGTCGTCATGTAATCGGAGGCGATGATGCGGATGTCGCGCCGGGCGGTCGTCGGATCGAAATCCGGTCGCATGATGATCGTGCCTTCCACCTGCAGAAGGATATTGCGAACCGCAGGCAGCAGTTCGGCGGAGCGCGGCGTCATCACCATGTTGCGGCCGAGCTGCACGAGAAGTTCGTCGTCAAAGTATTCCCGAAGCCGGGTCAGCGCGCCGGATGTGGCGGACTGGCTCAGGCAGAGTCTTTCGGCCGCCCGCGACACGTTCTTCTCCGTCAGGAGACAGTCGAGCGCGACCAGCAGGTTCATGTCGAGTCCCTTGAAACGCACGATCTCCTCCTATCGGTTTCACGGATTGCGCCTGCTCTCGCTATCGGCCTGCCATATGGGTAGAGCCGAACTTGATGGATTTCAAGATTGACGAAGGGTATCTCGCGCTTTTATTTGGTTGAATGACCAATTAATTATTGCTGTAGGTCGTTAGGAGGAAATGGACGACCGCATCATTTCTGCGTCAGGGCGAGGAATCGAGAGACAGCTCGAAACGGCCCTGACCGCTCCGCTGCAGGGGATGGTCCGCCGGATCACGGAAAACGAGGCGGGCCACCCAAGGCAGGTCTAGTTTCATTTTATCTCGGACTGACGATCAGGCCGTCTCAAGAGCCTTCAGGCCGGCAAGGGAAAACCTCAGAAGCAACTGATAGGACACGTCCAGATCATCACCCTTGAACTTGCCCAAGGAGAGCGTGTCGACGCGGCGGTTTTTTGAAACCGTTTGCAGCATCAGCATGAGGACGAAGGAGAAACCGCGTACCAGGTTTTCTTCGGGGACATTCGGCAAAAGCAGTTTCAACTGCGCAATGAAGAGATTGGCGGTTTCGTCGTAATAGGTCCTGAGATGGCCAAGCCAGCGGTCGTTCGAGGCAAGCTGTGCCAGCAGCATGACATAGGCCTGCCAGCCGTCGTCGTCGCTCTGCATCTGTTCGAACAGCGGTCGCATGAACGTGTCGATCAGCGCTTCCACCGTCATGCCGCCGCGGTCGACAAGAGCTGCCAGCCGCTCGCGGCGGACATTGTTCAGCACGTGAGCGCGGCGCGCAATAACCTCGGTAAAGAGGTTTTCCTTGGTTCCGAAGTGGTAGCTCGCGAGAGCAAGTGTGACTTCCGCGGCATTGGTGATGTCGCGCAGCGATACCGCATCAAAAGAGTGCTGCCCGAACAGTTTCTCCGCGGCGCTGATGATCTTCTCGCGCGTCTGGTCGCCGTTTGATCGGGTTTGTATGGATTGTCCGCCGCGCTTTTTCATGTTTCCCCAAGTCGATCTTTGATCCGCTGCATCCGGCCTTCAAGCAGTTTGCGAGCCGCAAATCAACCGAGTGACCTATCGACGGAGCGGATACCTCAGCTCTGTATATCAGAGCATAACGTTAAGATAAGAGCTTTACCTTAATTGGTTGACTGTATAAATAACGAGGGCAAATAGGCAAGCGCATTTCATTGCCCCGGGCAATATTGTTGCCGGAATGGAGGCCTGAGGCTCCGGCATCGGAAAGGCGCAATGGGAGGAACGTTCATGAGGGACAATCAGCCGACCCGAACACACGTGCTGCAGTTCGGCATCGAGCTTCTGCAGCAGGACACGCTGGAAATCATTCCGGTGTTGGATGTCGAGGGTCGTTTTTGCTCCTGCACCGTCGCCTTCAGAAGCTTCAGCAATACGAAAATGTTCAGCGAGGTCATCGAGATGGGAATGCCGCGTTGACCGGGCTCAAGAATATCAACGGAATGCTTCCCCCCATTCACCGTGTCGTGACCGGCCATGATCAGCACGGCAGGGCAATTGTCATATCGGAGGGTGCGCTGCCTTCGGTACATGGCCTCACGGCCATTCCCGGAACCGCTTTCCATGAAGTGTGGTCGACCGAGGGAACTCCAGTGATCGTCGCCAACACCCCCGATCCGACGCTCGGCCAACTGATGCTGCCGCCGCCGAAACACGGCACAAGGATGCGCTTCGTGGATATTCCTCCCGATACAGAGGATTTCCTGAAGCACGGCGCGACCCGCATGAAGGACGCCTTCAATGCCATCGGCGATGAATCGGCCTCGACTGTAAAAGCGGATTCGCCGCATCCACTGATGCACCGAACGGAATCGGTGGATTACGGGATCCTGATTTCCGGTGAGATCGTGCTCATTCTGGACGAGGGGGAAGTGGTGCTCAAGCCCGGCTCGGTCGTCATCCAGTGCGGCACCAATCACGCCTGGGCCAACCGATCCAACGAGACGGCCCGTATGCTTTTCATCCTGATCGATGGTCAGTACGAGAAAGAACTTGCGGCAAAGCTGGGAGCGCACGCATGACCGACTTTCGCAATCTTTTCAGCCTCGAGGGAAAGAGGGCGCTGATCACGGGCGCCTGCGGCGGGCTGGGCTCGGCAATCAGCGATCTCTTCGCCTCGGCCGGTGCGCGGCTGATCCTGTCGGATGTCGGCGAGCCGGCACTGGCCGAGCGGCTGTCCGCCCTTGATGCGACGCGCGCCGGGCACGCGTCGATCCCTCTCGATCTGTCCGATCTTTCGGCAGTGCGCGCTCAGATGAAGGCGCTGGTGGCACAAGACCTCGTGCCAGATTGCCTCGTTCTCAACGCCGGAATGCAGGGACCGGCGGGCCCGCTTTGCGATATTGGCGAGGCGGACTGGAACCAGGTCATGACGGTCAATCTTGCCAGCGCCCATGCCATATGTTCCGAACTTCTCCCTGTCATGTCAGAGCGTGGCGGCGGGTCCGTCATCTTCATGGCCTCGATTGCTGGCCTTCGTGGCAACAAGGCGATCGGCCTTTACGGGCTGACCAAGGCGGCCCTCGCGCAAATGGCGCGGAACCTCGCCGTGGAATGGGGGCCACGCAATATCCGCGCCAACGCGATCGCGCCCGGTCTCATCCGGACGCCGCTTTCGCGCGGGTTGATGGGCGACGACGCC
Organism: Ensifer sp.; assembly: GCA_035565055.1. GTDB lineage: Bacteria > Pseudomonadota > Alphaproteobacteria > Rhizobiales > Rhizobiaceae > Ensifer_A. Next base: position 46,950 of record DATMTA010000032.1, on the reverse strand, counting down.
TTCATGCAGCGCCGTCTCGCGATGACGCCACTGAGGCGCGTCGGCGAAGCCGATGAGATCGCGGGAGCAGCACTTTTCCTCTCCAGCGCCGCCGGCGCTTTTGTCACCGGCCAAACCATCGTCGTCGATGGCGGCACTCTGATCAGTGATGGCGGTTGAGCCTCGGGGCTCGGAGGTCGCGCGCTTGCAAGCGGGGGGCAAGGGCATACCTTGTTGCTCAGGCGTGAGATGCGGAGCCATACTGCCATGGCGTCGAATATCTTGCACGGATGACGATCTGGCCGTCTTCCGCGTTGATGTCGCGCACCGTCATTACGTCCTCACCCTGGGCATCACGACCGTCATGAGCCTGCTCCCATGAGCTTGATGTCGTCCCTGTTGAGATCTTCCATGGTCTGGACGGCAGTTGCACTGCCAATGCGGGAAAGCCTCTGCCTGACGCATGAAGGGTCGTAGTCAGCGAAGACCGTGTGCCACTTTGGGATGGAACATCTTGGATCTCGCGCCGTCAAGCGGTTGACAATTTTGCCGAAACTCTATTTGGTTGATTGTACAACTAAATAACTTTGCCGGAGGACTTTCCCGTGTCAAACCCGCTCCTCGGCTTCACGGTCAATCGTGAAGACATCCGTTTCATCGGCCGTGACCTGCAGCGGCCGGAATGCATCCTGGCTGAACGCGACGGCACGCTCTGGTCGGCTGACGCGCGAGGAGGGGTCGTCCGTATTGCGCCGGATGGGAGCCAGGAACTGATTGTCCAGACGGGGCTGGAACAGGTTGGCGGTGGCTCCTTCGAGGACCGCTATATCAACACGCAGGGAAGCCTGCCGAACGGTCTCGCCTTTGACGCCGAGGGGAACTTTCTCATCGCCAATTTCGGGACCGACCGGCTGGAGTTCATGAAGCGGAATGGCGAAAGCCATGTCATGATCGACAACATTGATGGTCGTCCGCTCGGGAAGGCCAATTTCGTGACCCGCGACAGCAAGGGGCGGCTCTGGCTGACGGTGACCACGCGCACCATTCCCTGGACAGATCATGTCAAGATCAACAGCCGCGACGGCTATATCGCGTTGATTGACGAGAAGGGCGCACGCATCGTCGCCGACAATCTCTGTGGCACGAACGAGCTCCGTTTCGACGCCAAGGAAGAGTGGGTCTATGTGGCCGAGACGACGTCGCGGAACGTCACCCGCTTCCGCGTGACGGACAGCGGAGAACTCACGAACCGCGAAATCTATGGTCCAAGCAATGTCGGCGGCTTTTGCGACGGCATCGCTTTCGATGCCCACGGAAATCTGTGGTCGACGCTGATCATGGCCGACCGGCTGATCGCAATCACGCCTGAGGGCGACCTTCTCACAATCCTCGACGATGGCAATGCGGAAAAGACCGCAGAGATGGACCGGGCCTGGGAGGAGGGACGGGTAACACCCGACGTGATGGCCGCGGCAAGCGGCACGCTCTGCCCCTGGATGGCAAGCCTCACCTTCGGCGGTCCGGACCTGAAAACCGTCTATCTCGGGTCGCTGCGAGGTGATCGGATTCCCTACTTCCGCAGTCCCGTCGCAGGATTGCCGCTCATCTACTGGTAATCCAGTCCTTTTTATCCAGGCAGGCTTTCTGTTCGGTATGACAGATTAATTCAGGCACGATATCTGGACGTTGCCTCTCGTGACCGGTGCACCTTGCCGCGCCGGTCATGGGGGGCCGCCTTGTCGTACAAATCTCTCCGCTCGCGGGCCCGCCGAATTGAAGCATGACCGGCGCAGAAGCACCCGTCATAAACCTTTGGCAACGCCGAGTTCTTCAAAGACTCTTTACTGTAACTTGAAGTCTCTCCCCTGCAAATTGCAGTGGATACGCATCTGTCGCGATTTCGGGTACTGGTCGTAATCGATACGACATATAAACGTTCTCAGATATTCGAAACGCGATTCGCTCTCACGCGCTGGAGATGCCCTGATGGAGACGACAATCCGAAACCGGACAGCTCGCGTGATAGCCGCGACTCTGTTCCTTTCACCCTGGATTACTGTGGGGCCTGCCTGGTCGTCGGACGCCACCGAGTACAAGCTTCAGGTCTTTGTGCAGAAGGCGCACAAGTCCGACGTCTCGAAGCCCCTGAACGTCACGGGGATCATAGCAGCGGCGAAAAGCAGCGATCTTTCTTTCCGTGTCGGCGGGACCGTCATCGAGCGGCTGGTGCAGACCGGAGATACGGTGAAGGCGGGCCAGGTTCTGGCGAGGCTCGGAACTGCCGAGCTCGAGGCGAATATCACGGCCGCCAACGCCGGTGTTGCTTCGGCAAAGGCGACGCTCGATCTGGCAACCTCCGATCTGTCGCGACAGAAATCGCTGCTGGACAAAGGGTTTGCGACGCGTTCGGCCTACGAACAGTCCGCCAAGTCCGTAGATGTGGCGCAGGCGCAGCTGAAGGTCGCGCAGAGCCAGCTGCAGATCGCCGACGACAATCTTTCCTATGCGGAGTTGAAGGCAGGGTCCGACGGTGTGATCACGGCCGTCAACCTCGAGGTCGGCCAGGTCGTTCAAGCGGGGCAGGCGGTGGTCACCATTGCCAATGGCAATGCCAAGCAGGCTGTCTTCGACGTATCCGATGCATTGATTACGTCAGCGACGATCCGGAAGGCCGAAATCTTTCTCGTGGCAGACCCTTCCGTGAAGGCGCAGGTCCAGCTCACCGAAGTGTCGCCGACGGTGAATGTGAAAACCGGAACGGTGCGCGTCAAGGCCGACATTATCGATCCGCCGGCGCGCATGACGCTGGGCGCGGCGGTGGCCGGCAGCGGCGACAGCCAGCCTTTGTCCGGGTTCCCGCTACCGTACAGTGCGCTCTCTCAGGCAAACGGTGCGCCGATCGTCTGGGTGATCGACCCCGCGACAAGCAAGGCCGCGCCGAGGAAGATCAACCTTCTGCAATATGTCGGGCAGACCATGATCGTCTCCGGCGATCTCAAGGAGGGCGACCTGGTGGTGACGAGGGGCGGCATTTTCCTCAGCCCCGATCTTGCGGTCAAATATACGGAGGCGGCGCAATGAATGCCTTGAGATTGTCCGCAGCGACAGTTGCCCTTTTGACAGCCACTATTCTCCTGTCGTCCTGCGATGAAAAGAAGGCGGAAGAGCCGGCGGTGGATCGTCCGATCCTCACGGCCGTCATTCAGTCGCGGCCGCAGGTCCCACTCGACTTCCCTGGAACGATCGAGCCGCAGGTGTCGACGCAAAAGGCGTTTCGCGTCTCGGGGCAGATCGTCGCCCGCAATGTGACCGTGGGCGACACCGTGCAGAAGGGCGAGGTCCTGGCCGTGCTCGACACCGCGCAGTTGAAGGAGGGCGTCCGGTCGGCGGAAGCAAACGTCACCGGTGCACAGTCGCAGCTCGCCAATGCACAATCGGTCAATGATCGCGCCAATGCGCTGGCCAAGGAAGGCTTCGCGTCGCCGGCCCAGATGGAGAGCGCAACTCAGAGTCTCGCGGCGGCCAATGCAAATCTTGAAAGTGCGCAGGCGCAGCTCGACAAGGCGCGCGAGCAGCTTGGCTACGCGCAGCTGATCGCCGACTACGACGGGATCGTGACCGCGTCGACGATCGAAGTGGGTGAGACCGTCGCCGCCGGCGCCTCGGCGATCACCATCGCCCGCCCGGATCTGCGCGACGCAGTCATAGACGTTCCGGATGATGTCGTCGGGCACATTGCCAACGGTGACCCCTTCGACATCGTCACGCTGCTGCAGCCGGACCAGAAGATCGAGGGCAAGGTGCGCGAGATCGCGCCAAGCGCCGACAAGCTCACGCATACGGTTCGGGTGAAGATATCTATTGGCAACGCGCCGCCCGCATTTCGTATCGGGACGACGATAGAGGCATCCGGCCGCAAGACAGGCGGGGAGACCATCCTGGTTCCGTCTCAGGCCGTGATGTCCGATAACGGCCAGCTTACGGTCTGGAAGTTCGATCCGTCCGGATCGAAGGTCGTCAGGACGCCGATCGAGGCGGACGAAGGACCAGAGACCAGCTATGTCGTCAAGTCCGGTCTGAAAGGCGGCGATCTTGTCGCTGTTGCCGGAATTCATGCTCTCAAGGATGGCCAGCAGGTCAAGCTCGTCGAGGAAGCCGCCCGATGAAAAAGTTCAATCTTTCCGACTGGGCGCTCGAGCATCGTTCTCTCGTCTGGTATTTCATGATCGTTTCGCTGGTCGCCGGCGTCTTCTCTTTCATCAATCTGGGCCGCGAGGAGGATCCCTCCTTCACCATCAAGACGATGGTCATTCAGGCGCAGTGGCCGGGCGCTACGGCCGCCGAGACAGCCGACCAGGTCACCGACAGGATCGAAAAGAAGCTCCAGGAGCTTCCAGAACTGCATTTCACGAGATCAATGACGGAGCCCGGCAAGGCGACGATTTTCGTGGATCTGCTGGCCACGACCAAGGCGCGCGATGTTCAGAGCGTCTGGTTCCGCGTGCGCAACATGATCAACGACATTGCCTACACCTTCCCGCAAGGCGTCCAGGGGCCGTTCTATCAGGACACGTTCGGTGATGTCTTCGGCAATATCTATGCCTTCACCGGTGACGGTCTGAGCTATCGCCAGTTGCGCGACTATGTCGAAAGCGCGCGCTCAAGCATCCTTTCAGTGCCGGATATTGGAAAGGTCGATATTATCGGCGCTCAGGATGAAGTCGTTTATCTGGAATTCTCGCCGCGCAAGCTGGCCGCGTTCGGAATAGACCAGCAGGCGATGTTGACCGCGCTGCAGGAGCAGAATGCGATTGCACCGTCTGGCGTGATCAACAGCGGACCCGAGCGTATCGCACTTCGCGTGACCGGGCAGTTCAGTTCCGAGGACAGTCTGCGGAACATAAACTTCCACATCAACGACCGCTTCTTCCGCCTGAGCGACGTGGCGACCGTCACCAGAACCTATGTCGATCCACCGACTTCCGTCTTCCGTTTCAACGGCAAGAGTGCCATTGCGCTTGCAGTTGGCATGAAGCCAGGCGCCAACCTTCTGAATTTCGGGAAGGCCCTTGATGACAGGCTGAACCAGATTCAGAAGACGCTGCCCGTCGGCGTCGACATTCATCTGGTCGCAGATCAGCCGAAAATCGTGAAGGAGGCGGTCGGCGGTTTCACCAAGGCACTGTTCGAGGCGATTATCATCGTTCTTGCCGTCAGCTTCGTCAGCCTGGGCGTGCGCGCGGGCGTCGTCGTCGCGATCGCCATTCCCCTTGTTCTGGCGATTACGTTCATGGTCATGGAGTATTCGGGGATCACGCTTCAGCGCATCTCGCTTGGCGCGCTGATCATTGCGCTCGGCCTGCTCGTCGATGATGCCATGATCGCGGTCGAGATGATGATTGCGCGGCTTGAGGCCGGCGAGCCTCTCAACAAGGCGGCGACGGCGGTCTACACATCGACCGCATTTCCGATGCTGACCGGGACGCTCGTCACGGTGTCCGGCTTCATTCCGATCGGCCTCAACAGCAGCGCCGCCGGCGAATACACGTTCACCATGTTCGTCGTGATTGCCGTATCGCTGCTGGTGTCCTGGATCGTGGCGGTGCTTTTCACACCGCTGATCGGCGTGACGATCCTGCCCGAAAAGTGGAAGAAGCATCATGAGGAGGGCCATGAGAGCCGCGCCATGCGCATCTTCCGGGGCCTTCTCACGACCTGTATGCGCAATCGCTGGCTGACGATCATTGTCACCTTTGTCGCCTTTGCGATCTCGGTCTACGGCATGACCTTCGTTCAGCAGCAGTTCTTCCCGTCCTCTGACCGCACCGAACTGGTGATCGACATGTCCCTGCCGAAGAGTTCTTCGATGGCGGAAACGACGGCACAGGTGACCAAGTTTGAAAACGAGATGCTGAAGGGCAATGATGGTGTCGAGCACTGGTCGAGCTATATCGGCGCCGGCGCTCCGCGCTTTGTGCTGGCCTTCGACGTGAAGCAGCCATCGTCCTATTTTGCCCAGGTGGTGGTGATCACCAAGGATGTGGCCACGCGTGAAAAGCTGCAGAAGCAGTTCCAGGACTATCTCGACAAGACCTTCCCGGGTGCGGACAGCCTCGTAAAGCTGCTGGAACTCGGTCCGCCCGTGGGTCGTCCGGTGCAGTACCGCGTCAGCGGTCCAAGCGTTGAAAAGGTTCGCGACTACGCGATGCAGCTGAAGACGGAACTGAGCAAGGACCCGCATCTTGCGAAGATCGTCTATGACTGGATGGAGCCCACCCGTGTGGTCAAGGTCGATGTCCTGCAGGACCGTGCCCGCCAGCTCGGCGTCAGCTCCAAGGATATCGCCAGCTCGCTGAACGGCATTGTCGGCGGCATGACGGTCACGCAGCTGCGGGACTCTATCTACCTCATCAATGTCATGGTCCGCGCCGACAAGTCGGAACGTTCCTCGATCGACGCTCTGGAAAACCTGCAATTGCCGAATGCGACCGGCAATTCAATTCCTTTGTCGTCCATTGCCCGCTTCGAGTATACGGAGGAGCAACCGGTTATCTGGCGTCGTGACAGGCTGCCGACGATCACGGTGTCTGCTGCGATACAGGGTGACCGTGAAGCGCTGAACGTGGTCAAGGATCTCGAGCCTGCGGTCAACAAGTTCGCCGCAAGCCTGCCGCCGGGTTACCAGATCAAGACGGGTGGCGTCGTTGAGAACAGCGAGGAATCGCAGCAGCCGATCATCGCCGTCCTGCCGGTCATGCTGCTCGTCATGTTTACCGTGCTCATGCTGCAGCTGCAGAGCTTCAGCCGGCTCTTCCTGGTTATTGCGGTTGCACCGCTGGGCCTCATCGGTGTCGTTGCGGCTCTTCTGCCAAGCGGCGCACCGCTCGGCTTCGTGGCGATCCTCGGGGTTCTGGCCCTGATCGGCATTCTCATCCGCAACTCGGTCATCCTCATCGTACAGATCGAAGATCTCCGAAAAGAGGGGGTCAACGCCTGGGATGCCGTGCTCGATGCGTCGATCCATCGTTTGAGGCCGATCATGCTCACAGCGCTGGCCGCCAGCCTCGGGCTCATCCCGATCGCCGAAGAGGTGTTCTGGGGGCCGATGGCCTATGCCATGATCGGCGGCATCGTCATCGGCACGGCGTTGACACTGCTTTTCCTTCCGGCGCTATACGTCGCCGCCTTCCGCATTCGCGAGCCGAAGCGGGACGCGTAGACCTGAGAAGGGCCGGCGGATCGCTTGCCAGCCGCGGTGTTTGATCAAGCGCCGCGGCTTTTCCGTGTGCAACTCAGAAGCTTTGAATTGCATTCGAAAATCTGTAATCTGAAAGAAAACGAAAGCGGAGGCGTTTCATGATATTCTCGGCACGGCAGGATGAGATCGTGGCGCTCGCCAAGTCGAAGGGCCGGGTCTATGTCGAGGAGCTGGCTTCGCTCTTCTCGGTGACCCCGCAGACGATCCGGAAGGATCTGAACGACCTCTGCGACGCCAGGGTGCTGTCCCGCATCCACGGCGGCGCGCTCTTCCCGAGCGGCACCGAGAACCTGAAATATGAGCAGCGTCGCGCCATGGCGGCGGCAGAAAAGCAGGATATCGGTCGCGCCGCAGCCGCTCTGATACCCGACAATGCGTCTCTCTTCATCAATATCGGCACGACGACCGAAGCTGTTGGCGAAGCGCTGAGCGATCATCACGAGCTGATGGTCATCACCAACAATATCAACGTTGCCAATCGCTTGAGAATCTTTCCTGCGATCGAGGTGGTGATTGCAGGCGGCGTCGTTCGCGGGTCGGACGGCGGCATCGTGGGTGAGGCGGCGGTCGATTTCATCCGCCAGTTCAAGGTGGATTTCGCCGTGATCGGCGTTTCCGCCATCGATGAAGACGGCGCGCTGCTCGACTTCGACTATCGCGAGGTGAAGGTGGCGCAGGCCATCATAGCCAATGCCAGGCATGTGATCCTCGTCAGTGATTCCGCCAAGTTCGAACGCACCGCGCCGGTGCGGATCGGGCATATCTCGCAGATCAACACGTTCATCACCGATCACTGTCCGATTGCCCGCGTTCGCGAGATCTGCGCGGAGAACGATGTCCGGCTGATCGAGACACGCGCTGTGGACAGTTGAGGTCACAAAAGTTTCGTTTGACATTCGTTTCAATTTCGTTTCCTATGTAATGGATTTCGCGAATGCAATAAATTGTTGCGCTGCGAAAGACGAGGTTGAGATGGCAGGCGGTCAGGTTCACGACATCTTTGTTATCGGCGGCGGCATCAATGGCTGCGGCATCGCGCGTGACGCTGTTGGCCGTGGTTACTCCGTTGTCCTGGCAGAAAAGGGCGACTTCGCCTCCGGCACGTCGTCGGGCTCTACCAAGCTCATCCATGGCGGTCTGCGCTATCTCGAATATTACGAATTCCGTCTGGTGCGCGAAGCGCTGATGGAGCGCGAAATCCTCTGGGCCATGGCGCCGCATGTGATCTGGCCGATGCGCTTCGTGCTGCCGTTCCAGAAGGGCGGCATCCGTCCTGCCTGGCTCATTCGCCTCGGTCTCTTCATCTATGACCATCTTGGCGGCCGCAAGCTGTTGCCGGCGACCAAGACGCTGGACCTGCGCCGCGATCCGGCCGGCAAGCCGCTGAAGCCGCTCTTCGCCAAGGCCTTCGAATATTCCGACGGCTGGGTCGATGATGCGCGCATGGTCGTGCTCAACGCCCGCGACGCTGCCGACCGCGGCGCGCAGATCTTCAATCGCACCGAAGTGGTGAGTGCCCGCCGCGAGGCCGGCCTCTGGACTGTCGAGACCCGCAATGTCGACACGGGCGAACAGCAGACCTGGCAGGCCCGTATGCTGGTCAACGCCGCCGGCCCCTGGGTCGATAAGGTGCTGGCCGCCGTCGTCGGTCGCAATGATGCGAAGAACGTTCGCCTCGTGCAGGGAAGCCATATCGTCGTGCGCAAAAAGTTCTCCGATCCGCGCGCCTATTTCTTCCAGAACCCGGACAATCGCATCATCTTTGCAATCCCTTACGAGCAGGACTTCACGCTCATCGGGACCACAGACCGCGACTTCACCGGCGATCCGCGCGATGTCGCGATCAGCGGAGAGGAGACGGATTACCTCTGCAACGCGGCCAGCGAATATTTCGCCGAGCCGGTTCGCCGTGAGGATATCGTCTGGACATATTCCGGCGTGCGTCCGCTCTTTGATGACGGCGCCTCGAAGGCGCAGGAAGCCACGCGCGATTACGTCCTGAAGGTTGACGGCGAGGGCGGGAATGCGCCGCTTCTCAACGTCTTCGGCGGCAAGCTGACGACCTACCGGCGTCTCGCCGAACATGCACTGGAGAAAATCAGCGACGCCATCGGCGCGAAGGGCAAGCCCTGGACGGCCGGCTCGCATCTGCCGGGCGGCAACTTCTCGGCGCAGGGTGCTGCCGCTCAGGCGGATGCCCTGCAGAAGGCGCATTCATTCATTTCCCGCGGCCATGCCGAGCGCCTCGTGCGCTGCTACGGCACACGCGCCGCGGACATTCTTGGCAAGGCCAGCAGCATTGCCGATCTCGGGCAGCACTTCGGAGGAACGCTCTACGAAGCGGAAGTGCGGTTCCTGGTCGACAATGAGTGGGCGCATACGGCGCAGGACGTCCTGTGGCGGCGCACGAAGCAGGGCTTGCATCTGGGACCGGAGGCGGTCGCAGCGCTTGAACACTATCTGGAGGGAGTTGCGGGCAGCCGCGTCAAGGCTGCCAGCTGATCCCGCCCAGGGAGGGGGCTGGATTCGATGCTGGAATTGAGGAACGTAACGAAGCGCGTCGGGAAGGATATCCATATCCATCCGACAAGCCTGACGCTTCAGCGGGGGACGCTGAACGTGCTGCTTGGCCCGACGCTCTCGGGCAAGACGTCGCTCATGCGGCTCATGGCCGGGCTTGATCGCCCGACAGAAGGCGCAATCCTGTTCGACGGCGCCGATGTGACGGGCGCTCCGGTCCAGAAGCGCAATGTCGCGATGGTCTACCAGCAGTTCATCAACTATCCGCTGCTCACGGTCTACGAGAACATCGCATCGCCGATGCGCATATCAGGTGCCGATGCATCCACCATCGACCGCGAAGTCCGCAAGGCCGCGGAAATCCTCAAGCTGACGCCCTATCTGGAACGCACGCCACTCAATCTCTCCGGCGGTCAGCAGCAGCGCACGGCGCTTGCCCGCGCCATCGTCAAGAAGGCGAGCCTGGTGCTGCTCGACGAGCCGCTGGCCAACCTCGACTACAAGCTGCGCGAGGAACTGCGCGACGAATTGCCGAAGATATTCGCCCAATCCGGGGCGATCTTCGTCTATGCGACGACCGAACCCTCCGAGGCACTGCTTCTGGGCGGCAACACGGCGACCATGAGCGAGGGCCGTATCACGCAGTTCGGCAGGACGATCGACGTCTACCGCCGCCCCGCTGATCTCCTGACGGCGCGCACCTTCGCCGATCCGCCGCTCAACATTGCGCAGGTCGTTCGCCGCGGCGGGCAGTTCCTCGTTGGCGACCGGGTCTTCGTTGACGTGCCGGCTCATCTCTCTGGCATCCCGGACGGACCGGTCACGATCGGCTTCCAGCCGCATCATCTGTTTCCGGCGGCAACGGCACATGCGAAGCAGCCGGTCGCCGTCCATACGGCGATCTCGGAAATCGCCGGCTCCGAGAGCTTCATTCACATCGATTTCGGTTCGGAACGCTGGGTCATGCTGGCCCGCGGCGTGCATGAATTCGAACCCGGTCTCGACATGCAGGTCTATCTCGACACGCGTCATCTGATGGCGTTCGACGTGGCAGGCCGGGCGATCGGCGCGCCGGCGCCGGTGGAAGGGTGAGGGGAGAGACGACATGGCACGCATCACGCTCGACCATATCCGCCACGCCTACAGCCCCGAAGCGGAAGCTCGCGGTGACTATGCGCTGAAGGAAGTGCATCACGAATGGGAAGACGGCGGCGCCTATGCGCTGCTCGGGCCCTCCGGCTGCGGCAAGACCACGCTTCTCAACATCATTTCCGGCCTTATCCGCCCGTCGGGTGGTCGCATCGCCTTCAACGGCGTCGATGTCACCGACCTGCCGACCGAAGCGCGCAACATTGCCCAAGTCTTCCAGTTCCCGGTCGTCTACGACACGATGACGGTCTACGACAATCTGGCCTTTCCCTTACGCAATCGGAACGTTCCGGAAGCACAAGTCGACAGGCGGGTGCGCGAAATTCTCGCGATGACCGATCTCGAGAGCATGGCGAAACAGCGGGCGCGGGGGCTGACCGCCGACCAGAAGCAGAAGATTTCGCTCGCTCGCGGCCTCGTCCGCGCCGACGTCAACGCCATCCTCTTCGACGAGCCGCTGACAGTCATCGACCCGCATCTGAAATGGATGCTGCGCTCGCAGCTCAAGCAGCTGCATCGCAGCTCCGGCTTCACCATGGTCTATGTGACGCATGACCAGACAGAGGCGCTGACCTTCGCCGACAAGGTCGTCGTCATGTACGAGGGCGAGATCGTGCAGATCGGAACGCCGACCGAACTCTTCGAGCGGCCGAGCCATACATTCGTCGGCTATTTCATCGGCTCGCCGGGCATGAATGTCATGCCGGCTGCCGTTCAGGGCCGCACGGCCGTGATCGGGGGCCAAGAGATCGCGCTGGCCGGCACGCCGAAGCTTGGCGGCGAAAGCCGCGTCGAGCTGGGCATCCGCCCGGAATTCGTCCGGCTGGAGCGCGGCGGCATGCCGATCTCCATCGACAAGGTCGAGGATATCGGCCGCCAGAAGATCGTGCGGGCACGCTTTGCCGGACATCCGCTCTCCATCGTTCTCGATGAGGATCAGGAGATCCCGGCAGAGGCCGGCGCGCGGTTCGAGCCGGGCGCCATCGGCATCTATGCCAATTCCTGGCGCGTGGGCATGGAGGCTTGATCATGGATAAGACCTGGAACAACAAGGCCTGGTTCATGGTGCTGCCGGTGCTGGTACTGGTCGCCTTCTCGGCCGTGATCCCGCTGATGACGGTGGTCAACTATTCGGTTCAGGACACGTTCGGCAACAACGAGTTCTTCTGGAACGGCACGCAATGGTTCAGCGACCTCTTGCGCTCGCAGCGCTTCTGGGACTCGCTCAGCCGCAACCTGATCTTCTCAGGGATCATCCTGGCGCTGGAAATCCCCCTCGGCATCCTGATTGCGCTCAACATGCCGAAGAAGGGCGTCTGGGTCTCCGTCTGCCTCGTCCTGATGGCGCTGCCGCTGCTCATTCCGTGGAACGTGGTGGGCACGATCTGGCAGATCTTCGGCCGCACCGATATCGGCCTTTTCGGCTACGTCGCCAATGCGCTCGGGATCGACTACAACTATGTGCAGGACCCGGTCGACGCCTGGTTCACCGTCATCGTCATGGATGTCTGGCACTGGACGAGCCTCGTCGTGCTGCTGTGCTATGCCAGCCTCGTCTCGATCCCCGATGCCTATTATCAGGCGGCTAAGATCGATGGCGCATCCCGGCTCGCCGTCTTCCGCTATATCCAGCTGCCGAAGATGCGCCGCGTGCTGACGATCGCCATTCTCTTGCGCTTTATGGACAGTTTCATGATCTATACGGAGCCCTTCGTCGTCACCGGCGGCGGTCCCGGCAACTCGACCACGTTCCTGTCCATCGATCTGGTGAAGATGGCGCTTGGCCAGTTCGACCTTGGTCCGGCGGCAGCGATGTCCATCGTCTACTTCCTGATCATCCTGCTGCTGTCATGGATCTTCTACACCGTGATGACCGCAAGTGACGCGCAGAGCTGAGAGGAGGGCAAACGATGAGCAAGTCCAATACATCCACCGCCGCAAGCCTCTCGTGGCTCGTGCCAACGCTCTACATCGTCTTCCTGCTCCTGCCGATCTACTGGCTGGTCAACATGAGCTTCAAGACGAATGAGGAAATCATCTCGACGATGACGATCTATCCTCATGCGCCAACGCTGGCGAACTACAAGACGATCTTCACCGACAGTTCGTGGTATTCCGGCTACATCAACTCGATCATCTATGTGGTTCAGAACACGATCATTTCCGTCGCGGTTGCCCTGCCTGCAGCCTATGCCTTCTCGCGCTACCGTTTCCTTGGCGACAAGCATCTGTTCTTCTGGCTGCTGACCAACCGCATGGCGCCGCCGGCGGTCTTCGCGCTGCCCTTCTTCCAGCTCTATTCGGCCTTTGGCCTGATCGACACGCATATTGCCGTGGCGCTGGCGCATTGCCTCTTCAACGTGCCGCTGGCGGTCTGGATCCTCGAAGGCTTCATGTCGGGCGTGCCGAAGGAGATCGACGAGACGGCCTATATCGACGGCTATTCGTTCCCGCGCTTCTTCTTCAAGATATTCATGCCGCTCATTGCCTCGGGCGTCGGGGTGGCCGCGTTCTTCTGCTTCATGTTCTCGTGGGTGGAACTGCTGATTGCCCGCACGCTAACGACGACGGACGCCAAGCCGATTGCGGCGACCATGACGCGCACGGTTTCTGCGGCGGGGATGGACTGGGGGCTGCTCGCGGCAGCCGGTGTGCTGACGCTCGTTCCGGGCGCTCTCGTCATCTATTTCGTGCGCAACTACATCGCCAAGGGCTTCGCACTGGGGAGGGTGTAAGCGATGCATCTCGATTTTTCCTGGATGGCCTGGACATGGCCCACCGCCGGGTTCTTCTTGGGCGTCCTCTTCCTCATCGTCTGCATGGGCGTGTGGGAATATGTGTCGCCCGGCGGCAATCCGCGCACCGGCATCCTGCGCTTCGAGACGACGCGGGGCGACCGGCTCTTCATTTCGCTGCTCGGCGCAGCCTTCATCCATATCGCATGGCTTGGTCTGATGGACGCAAGCCTGTGGTGGGCGCTTCTCCTCTCACTGGTCTACGCAATCTGCGTCTTCCTGTTCGTGTGAGGCCATGCGCCGCGGCGTGATCACGCCGAATACCCGGAAATTGCGTTGCGTCCTGGAGGGGGCGTCTTCGCGAGCAACATGCAATCGCTGACCAATGGGAGGGTAATTATGCGAAAGCAACTTCTGACAACAACGGCTCTGGCGCTGATGGCGCTGGGCGGCCAGGCCTTCGCGGGCATGGACGAAGCCAAGCAGTTCCTCGACACCGAAATCAAGGACCTGTCATCCCTGTCGCGTGCCGATCAGGAAAAGGAACTGCAATGGTTCATTGACGCCGCCAAGCCGTTTGCCGGCATGGAAATCCGCGTCGTTTCTGAATCTCTGACGACGCATGCGTATGAATCGAAGACGCTGGCGCCGTGGTTCACCAAGATCACCGGCATCAAGGTCGTCCATGATATCATCCAGGAAGGTGACGTCGTCGAAAAGATCCAGACCCAGATGCAGACGGGCCAGAACCTCTATGACGGCTGGGTCAACGACTCGGACCTCATCGGCACGCACTGGCGCTACCAGCAGGTCCGCAACCTGACCGACTTCATGGCGGGTGAGGGCAAGGACGTGACCAATCCCGGTCTCGACCTGAAGGACTTCATCGGCACATCGTTCACGACGGCTCCGGACAAGAAGCTCTACCAGCTTCCCGACCAGCAGTTCGCCAACCTCTACTGGTTCCGCTACGACTGGTTCAACGATCCGAAGAACAAGGCCGACTTCAAGGCCAAGTACGGCTACGAGCTTGGCGTGCCGGTCAACTGGTCGGCCTATGAGGACATCGCGGCCTTCTTCACCGGCCGCGAAATCGACGGCAAGAAGGTCTATGGCCACATGGACTACGGCAAGAAGGACCCGTCGCTCGGCTGGCGCTTCACCGACGCCTGGCTCTCGATGGCCGGCAACGGCGACAAGGGCCTGCCGAACGGCCTGCCGGTCGACGAATGGGGCATCAAGGTCAACGAGAAGTCCCAGCCGGTCGGCTCCTGCGTGGCACGCGGTGGCGACACCAACGGCCCGGCAGCCGTCTACTCGATCCAGAAATATCTCGACTGGCTGAAGGCCTATGCACCGGCGGAAGCGCAAGGCATGACCTTCTCGGAATCCGGTCCGGTTCCGGCGCAGGGCGCCATTGCCCAGCAGATCTTCTGGTACACGGCCTTCACCGCCGACATGGTCAAGGACGGCCTGCCGGTCGTGGGTTCGGACGGCCTGCCGAAATGGCGCATGGCTCCCAGCCCGCATGGCGTCTACTGGAAGGACGGCATGAAGCTCGGCTATCAGGACGTGGGTTCCTGGACGCTGATGAAGTCGACTCCGCTCGACCGCGCCAAGGCCGCATGGCTCTATGCGCAGTTCGTGACCTCCAAGACCGTGGACGTGAAGAAGAGCCATGTCGGCCTCACCTTCATCCGCGAGTCCACCATCCAGGACAAGTCCTTCACCGAGCGTGCACCGAAGCTCGGCGGTCTGGTCGAGTTCTATCGTTCGCCGGCCCGCGTCCAGTGGTCGCCGACCGGCACGAACGTGCCGGACTATCCGAAGCTTGCCCAGCTGTGGTGGCAGGCGATCGGCGATGCCGCATCGGGCGCCAAGACCGCACAGGCGGCCATGGACTCGCTCTGCGCAGAGCAGGAAAAGGTCATGGCCCGCATCGAGAAGTCGGGCGTGCAGGGCGACATCGGCCCGAAGCTCGCCGAACAGCATGACATCAACTACTGGAACAAGGATGCCGTCTCCAAGGGCAACCTGGCTCCGCAGCTGAAGATTGCCGAAGAGAAGGAAAAGCCGATCACCGTCAACTATGACGAACTGGTGAAGAGCTGGCAGAAGAAGTAAGCCCGTCCTTTCTCCATGACAGGTCCGGTTCGCCGGACCTGTAGCGAGGCGGACCGGAGACCGGGATGCGGGCAACGCAACCCGGTCTTCTTGCGTTACGCGAATTGCAACGGCAACCTTGTCATCACGAAAAAGTTTTGGTTTCTCCGTCCCCGTCGCCGGACTATCGCCCCATTGTCATAGTTTGTCGGATTGTGAGGGCAGGCGAATCGCCAACGTGAAGCTTTGGTCACAGAGCTTCCTGATCTGCCGATTTTGCTTGCATGCCTTTGAAATCGGAGTAATGCAACGCCGATTATCACAAGATTGTCGACCGACATGCGCGGGGGCTGCTGGCCGTGCGCGCAGAGGGTCTATTGGCTTATACATGCCTTTTGGAGTTATGCACCATGACGTCGGCAACCCGATCAAACGCTAATCAGAACGAGCGTGGGTGGCTGGGAGACCGGCAGGTTCTGATCGGCGACAGCTTTGCCGACGAGGGCCGCCCGGGTGAGCGCCTGGATCGCGTGTTCTCCCAGCGCGCGGAGGGTTCCGCTGCGCATCCGGCCGTTATTTCTGCAGGTCGCATATGGACCTATGGTGAAATCGACCGACGCGCGAACCAGCTGGCCCGTCTGCTCATCGAAAAGGGCGTGCGCGCAGGTGACCGCGTGGCGCTGCTTCTGGACCGCTCCGCAGAGACCTATATTGCAGTTCTTGCGGTCATGAAGGCCGGGGCTGCCTTCGTGCCGCTGGCGACCGCCTTTCCGCCGGAACGCATGGCTCTGATCATTGAGGATGCCGGGATCCGCCTGGTGCTTACGATCGAGGGTTATCTCGAAAAGGCGAGCCAGCTGCCGATCGACAATCTGCTGATCGACCGTGCGGGCCCGGATGTCGACGCGAAGGATGAGTCTCCGCTCACCGCCTCGGAGGTGGCCATCTCGACGGATGACACCTGCTACATCCTTTATACGTCAGGCACGACGGGTAAGCCCAAGGGTGTGGTCATCCGGCATCAGAGCATCTGCAACTTCGTGCGTGTGGCCGCCCATTCATACGGCTACAAGCCGGCAGATCGCGTCTATCAGGGCATGACCATCGCTTTCGATTTTTCGTCGGAGGAGATCTGGGTGCCCTTTGCTGCCGGTGCCACAATCGTTCCGGCAGCCGGGCAGATGACATTGGTGGGTGAGGAACTGGCCGAGTTCCTGCGTGAGCACGAAATCACCTGCATGGCCTGCAGCCCGACGCTGCTCTCGTCCCTCGAAAGCGATGTTCCGAGCCTGCGCTTGATCCTCGTCGGCGGCGAAGCCTGCCCGCAAAACCTCGTCGCTCGCTGGGCGACGGAAAAGCGCAAGATCCTCAACACATACGGCCCGACGGAAGCGACGGTTACGGCCACGATGGGCGTGCTGACGCCGGAAAAATCGGTCACGATTGGCAAGCCGCTGCCGACCTATTCCGTCGTCATTCTCAATCCGGAGAAGCCGGAACTGATGCCTGTCGGCGAAATGGGCGAACTGGGCATCGCCGGTATCGGCGTCGCGGTCGGTTACCTCAATCGGCCGGAGCTGACGGACGAGAAGTTCATTCAGGACTTCCTCGACCTGCCAAACAACCCCTCGCATCGAATCTACCGCACCGGTGACCTTTGCGTCATCAATGCCGATGGAGATGTCGAGTATCACGGTCGTATCGACACCCAGGTGAAGATCCGTGGCTATCGTATCGAGACGGGAGAAATCGAGGCGATCCTGCTCGACCAGCCTCAGATCGCGCAGGCTGCCGTCACCACGTTCGAGGTGCAGCCGGGTCGTGTTGAACTGGTCGGCTACTATGCGCTGAAATCGGGTACCGGCGAACTGGATCGGCAGACGCTGTCGCGCGAACTCAAGCGCCGCCTGCCGGACTATATGGTGCCCAAGTTCCTGGAACAGCTCGACGCAATGCCGATGACGGTGTCCGACAAGATCGATACGCGCCGGTTGCCGAAGCCGACGATGTCGCGTGTCTCGGATAATCGCTCGAAGTTTTTGCCGAGCACGGACGACGAACGGTTTCTCGCCGCGGCGCTGGCCGACGTACTGAAAGTCGAGGAAGTCTATGTCGAGGACAATTTCTTCGACGATCTGGGCGCAAACTCCCTGCTTCTCGCTCACTTCTGCTCGCGGGTCCGCACCCGCAAGGAGTGGGCCGCCACCTCGATGCGCGACATTTATGCCAATCCGAGCATCGGTCAGCTGATCCAGCATTTTGGCGATACCACCACCGACGAACCGCTCGCCGAAGAAATCGTTCTGCAACATCGTGCTTCGAACCTTGCCTATTGGGCTACCGGTGTTGCGCAGCTCGCTTTCTACGGCGTTTACGCCTATGTCGGCCTTTGGCTCTTCAACTATGGCCTCCTGTGGCTTTATGAGAAGCTCGACGATCCGTTGGCGCTCTATGTTCGATGCGTCATTCTCTCGGGCGCCGTCTTCTTTGCGATGACGGGCTTTTCGGTCGCTGCGAAGTGGGTTCTTGTCGGGCGCTGGAAGGAAGAAATCTTCCCGATCTGGAGCTGGCGCTATTATCGATTCTGGGTGGTCAAGACCCTTATCCGGACCGCGCCCGTCGTGCTTTTCCGCGGCAGCCCGCTTTACAGCCTTTATCTGAAGCTTCTCGGCGCCAAGCTTGGCTCGAGCGCGGCGATCGAAAGCAAGTCGGTTCCGGTTTGCACGGACCTCATCTCCATCGGAGAGAACACGATCCTGCGCAAGGAGACGCTGATCCCCGGCTTCCGCGCCGAGGCCGGCTACATCCATACCGGCCGTATCACCATCGGCCGTGATGCCTTTGTGGGTGTCGGCAGTGCGCTCGACATCGACACGAAGATGGGCGACGGCGCGCAACTGGGCCACGGTTCGTCGTTGCAGCGTGGTCAGGTGATCCCGGATGGAGAACATTGGCATGGGTCTCCGGCCGTGAAGTCGAATGCCGATTATTCCAAGGTGCGCGGCGTGACGCTATCGCGCACCCGCCGCATCATCTACGAAGCCGTGCAGCTGATCTTCCTCTTCACCGTCATCACGCCTCTGCCGCTCATTATCCAGACGTACTGGGAAAATGTCGGTGACGGCTATCAGGAAACCATTGGTCTCGTCGCCATCGGGGCGGTTGTCGTCGAATTCGGAGGGCTGGCGCTTGCGCTGTTGCTTGCCGTCGGTGTGCCACGCCTGTTCAGGCGCTTCCTCGAGCCGGGCAAGACCTATTCGCTGTTTGGCCTGCATTATTTCATGCAGTCGGTGACAGAAACGGTCAGCAACTCGCGGCTGATGAACCTGCTGTTCGGTGACAGTTCAGCCGTCGTGCATTACATTCGGGCGGTCGGCTGGAACCTCAACACCGTCGTACAGACCGGCTCGAATTTCGGGACGAATACGCAGCACGACAACCCGTTCATGTGCGATCTCGGCAGCCGGACAATGGTGTCCGACGGGCTCTACATGATCAACGTGCACAAGTCCGCGTCGTCGTTCAGTCTTTCGCCGACGCGCATCGGCGACGACAACTACTTCGGCAACAATATATATTACCCACCGGACGGGAAGACAGGGAACAACTGTCTCCTCGGGACCAAGGTCATGGTGCCGATCGAAGGGCCGATGCGCGAGAATATCGGGCTTCTCGGTTCTCCGCCGTTTGAAATTCCGCGCATGGTCAAGCGTGACCTCGACCTCATCCAGGGGGTGAGTGAAGAGGATCGCCGCGCCCGCCTGCCGCGCAAGAACCGTTACAATTTCTGGACTGCTGTCCTGTTCCTCGCCGCTCAGTGGATGGCGCTCTTCCTGGCCCTCGCCATCTGGGACCGTGCGCTGAACTACTATACGGAATGGGGCGGTACGGGTCTCTTCATCGCGACCGTGATCGTCACGACCTTCGAGATCCTCATGTACATCCTCATCGAGCGAGCGAGCCTTGGTTTCGGCAAGCTCAAGCCGATGACGACCACGATCTACGAGGAGCGGTTCTGGCGGCATGAGCGCCATTGGAAGCTATCGGACTCACCGATCATGTATCTCTTCGCCGGTACGCCCTTCCGGCCGATGATCCTGCGGGCCGTCGGCGTGAAGATGGGCAAGCGCGTTTACGATGGCGGCAGCAATCTGACGGAACGCTCTCTGGTCGAGATCGGCGATGATGCGACGCTGAACGAAGGCTGTGTCATTCAGGCGCATTCGCTGGAAGAAGGCGCCTTCAAGTCGGATTTCATCCGCATCGGCAAGGGATGTACGCTCGGTCCTGCGGCTTTCGTGCACTACGGCGTTGTCATGGGCGAAGGTTCCATTGCCGATACCGACAGCTTCGTCATGAAGGGTGAAGCCCTCGAGCCGAACACGATCTGGCGCGGCAATCCCGCCAAGCTGCACAGCGTGATCACGCCGATCAACGAGGGTGCCGCGCGCACCAAGGGGTGATTGTCATGGCGGGCGAGGATTCACTTCGGCCAATCGTCCGCCTGACGCCTGTCGCGGCACACAATCGGGCTGCGGTCGCCGCGTTGCAGGTTGAAGAGACGCAGGCCCACTTTGTTGCCGGCAATGCCGCCTCGCTCGCCGAGGCGGATCACGATCCGGGCGCATCACCCCGCGCGATCATGGTTGGCGATGCGCTCGTCGGCTTCCTCATGTATGATGCCTCCGACCGGGACGATGTCCGGCTCTATCGCTTCATGATCGATGCCGGGCAGCAGGGGCGGGGCTATGGTCGCGCCGGTCTGCAGGCGTTTCTGGCCGAAGTCGCCGCACTGGGCGATGTGAGCCGAATTTCCATCTGCTACGAGCCCGAAAACGAAGCCGCGCGCAATCTCTACGCAAAAGCAGGTTTCGTCGAGGAAGGGCTGGACGAAGACGGCGAGATGATCGCCGGTCTCGATCCGCGTTCTGCTCGGCCATGAGAGTTCCGAAGGATAAGATAGACAGGACGTGCAGTGAGCGTGCTCTTGATGATGCGCTGGCCGCGATGTTGCCTGCCGGAGTCGTTGCCGCCTGCCGCGCCGTCTGCGATGGCGACCAGGCGCTATTGCTGCCGGAAGAGGCGGCGTCCATGACCTCCAGAATGGATCATATGCGCGATGCCAGTGGGGCTGTCCGATACGTCGCGCGTGGACTGCTGGGGCATGTGGGGCTTGCCGTAGTGCCCCTTCTCAAGGCGCCGAGTGGTGCGCCCGTTTGGCCGGCCGGCGCTGTCGGGTCAATGGCCCATGACGATGATTTTGCAATCGCTGCCGTAGCATCCGCCGCATCCTTCGCTGGGCTCGGCATCGATATCGAGCCCGCGGAACCGCTGGCCGAGGATGTGGCGGCGATCGTCAGGATGTCGGGCGATGTGCTTGATGGCGTTGAGGAAAGGCTTGCCAGCCGACTTTTGTTCGCCGCCAAGGAGGCGGTCTACAAGGCCGTGTTTCCGCGCGATCAGCTGGTTCTGGGTTTTGAGGATGTTGCGGTCGATTTCAATCGTGGCGAGGGTCGGACGCGAGCCGGACGGAAAGTCCAACTGGTCTATTGTCTGAAGCCCCGTCTCGTCGTTCTCGCCTTCGATCCGGTTTGACCGCGCTTAGTCTGCGACAGTCAATCTGGTTTCCGCAGCGCGTATCGCCTCTGCAATTTCGCCGGGCGGTGCGGCGTCCGTCACGATCTCCGTAACATCGGCAAAGCCGCACACCTGGATCAGCCCGGCGCGGACAAATTTCGAGCTATCCGTGATAACCATCCTCCGGCGCCCCCTTGAGAGCACGGTGCGTGCAAATTCGGCCTCGTCCAGGGCATAGTCGAGAATGCCCGAGACATCGACCGCGCCCGCAGAGATGATGGCGTGATCGACGGAGAAGCGGGCGACGAACTCGTTTGCCGAAAGACCGAAAACCGCGCCGTTGTCAGGCCGGATCTCGCCGCCCGCCATGTAGACCCGATTGCCGTTGACGCTGGCTAGAACGCGGGCAATGTCCGACGAGTTGGTGATGACCGTCAGTCGACGATGGCCAAGAAGTTCGCGGGCCAGAAAACTGGTCGTCGTTCCCGTATCGAGCATCAGGCTTTCGCCATCGGCAACGGTGCGGGAGACGCACTCGGCGATGCGCTTCTTGA
The DNA here is from genome assembly GCA_035565055.1 of Ensifer sp. Taxonomy (GTDB): domain Bacteria; phylum Pseudomonadota; class Alphaproteobacteria; order Rhizobiales; family Rhizobiaceae; genus Ensifer_A. The sequence goes on along the minus strand of DATMTA010000032.1, from coordinate 25,075 downwards.
CGGCGCTCATTTCCCGCATCCGCTTCTCGAACGGCGCTTCTCCCAGCGCTGACGGCAGCGCAACGGCGCCATGCATTCGCAGAACCGCGCCGCTCTCGGCCAAGGGTTTAATGTCGCGACGGATCGTCTCCAGCGAAACCCCGAGGCGTTCTGCCAGATCCGATACGGCGAGCGACCCATCTATCTCCAGCAGCTTCAGGATTTCGGCATGTCGTTTCGAAGCCAGCATAGGGTCCGCACTCTTGTCGATGAGCTGTCAGATTAGACCAAAACGGTCAATGTCGCAATCGCTCGCGCCAAAAACGGTCACAAGCGGGCATAAAAGCCCATAAAGCCACAGATTGTCATTGACTCTCGCCCGCATCGTGCTTGAATTCGGGCATCGACGCGAGACGGAAAACATAAGGGAACGGTCGCGTCAGAACGGGAGGCGCTGGTGAAGGCGGGCGTTGAAGACAGGATCGTGGCCTTGAAGTGTTGGGCGGGCCCAATCGAGGTCGAGCCGCTGAAAGGCGGCATTTCCAACGAAAGCTATCTGGTGACGGACGCCGCCGGTCGCCATGTCGTGCGCTTCGGCAAGGACTATCCGTTTCATCACGTGCAGCGCGAGCGCGAGGTCATGACGGCGCGCGCTGCCCACGCGGCGGGCTTTGGGCCGAGGGTCGAGCATTCCGCGCCTGGTGTCATGGTCTCGGCCTTTCTTCTGGCGCGAACCTTCGAAGCCGGCGACGTGCGGGCCAACGCGCAACGGGTCGCCGCAATGCTGCGCCGGTTTCACGAGACGATGCCGGCCCATGTTTCCGGCCCCGGTTTCATGTTCTGGCCGTTCCATGTCATCCGAGACTACGCGCGCACGCTCGATGCCGGCGGAAGCCGGATGAGAGACGAATTGCCGGACTATCTCGAGCTTTGCCAAGCGCTGGAATCGATGCAGACACCGCTCCCGATCCTCTTCGGTCACAACGATCTTCTGCCGGCCAATATTCTCGATGATGGTGATCGCCTCTGGCTCATCGATTTCGAATATGCGGGCTTTTCGACCGCCATGTTCGATCTGGCCGGCGCAACCTCGAATGCCGGCTTCTCGGCGGAAGAGGCCGACGAGTTTCTGGCCGCATATTTTGATGGTGCGCCGTCCCTCGAGATCAGACGTTCCCATTCCGCCATGCAATGCGCCTCGCTGTTGCGCGAGGCGATGTGGAGCATGGTCTCCGAACTCCATCTCTCGGCGCCCGGTGCGGATTACGAGAGTTACACGGCCGAAAACCTTGCGCGGCTTGAGACGGCGCTTCAACGACACCAATCAACCTACGGAAAGCTTTGATCATGACGCTTCCTTCGCACGCCCAGATCGTCGTTATCGGCGGTGGCATCATCGGCTGTTCGACGGCCTATCATCTTGCGAAAGACCACACGGCCGATGTTGTGCTTTTGGAAATGGGCCAGCTGACCTCTGGTTCGACATGGCACGCAGCGGGTCTCGTGGGCCAGCTGCGGTCCTCCGCTTCGATCACCCGCGTGCTCAAGTATTCCGTCGAGCTCTACAAGGGGCTGGAGGCCGAGACCGGATTGGCGACCGGCTGGAAGATGACCGGCTGCCTGCGGCTTGCGACGAACGAAGATCGCTGGACCGAGTTCAAGCGGACCGCCACCACTGCGAAAAGCTTCGGCATGGACATGCATCTGATCTCGCCGGAAGAGGTGAAGAAGATGTGGCCGCTGATGGAGACGAGCGATCTGGTCGGCGCAAGCTGGCTGCCGACCGACGGGCAGGCGAGCCCCTCGGACATCACGCAGTCGCTCGCCAAGGGCGCGCGGATGCACGGCGCAAAGCTCATCGAAAATATCCGCGTCACCGGCTTCGACATGAAGGATGGCGTGATCACCGCCGTGAAGACGGATCAGGGCGATATCGCCTGCGAGAAGGTCGTCAACTGCGCCGGCCAATGGGCGCGGCAGGTGGGAGCGATGGCGGGGATCAACGTGCCGCTCCAGCCGATCAAGCATCAGTATATCATCACCGAGAAGGTGCCGGGTCTGGCGCTCGATGCGCCCACGATCCGCGATCCGGATCGGCGGACCTATTTCAAGGAGGAGGTTGGCGGACTTGTGATGGGCGGCTATGAGCCGAACCCGCAGGCCTGGACAACGGGCGACGTGCCGAATGACTGGGGCTTCCGCCTGTTCGACGACGATTTCGACCATTTCGAGCAGCATATGGTGCAGGCGATCGAGCGTGTGCCGGCGCTCGAGAATGTCGGCGTCAAGCAGATGATCAACGGGCCGGAAAGCTTCACGCCGGATGGCAATTTCATTCTCGGCGCTGCGCCCGAATGCAAGAACATGTTCGTCGGAGCCGGCTTCAACGCCTTCGGCATCGCGTCCGGTGGCGGGGCCGGCTGGGTTCTGGCGCAATGGGTGGTCGATGGCGAGGCGCCGCTCGATCTCTGGGTGGTCGACATCCGCCGCTTCTCCGGGCTTCATCGCGACCGGCAATGGGTCTGCGACCGGACGCTCGAAGCCTATGGCAAGCATTACACGGTTGCCTTTCCGCATGAAGAATATGAGAGCGGCCGCCCGCGGCTCGTTTCGCCGCTTTATGAGCGCCTGAAAACCCAAGGCGCCGTCTTCGGCTCCAAGCTTGGCTGGGAACGGCCGAACTGGTTTGCGGGCGAGGGGCGTGACGGACGCGACATCTATTCGATGGGCCGGCAGAACTGGTTTGATGCGGTTGGCGATGAGCACAAGCATGTGCGCGAGGCAGTGGGGGTGTTCGATCAGTCGTCCTTCGCCAAGTTCGAACTGTCCGGCCCCGATGCGGGCCGCGCTCTGGACTGGATCTGCGCCAACGACGTGGCGAAGCCGGCAGGACGGCTCACCTACACGCAGCTCCTCAACACGCGCGGCGGGATCGAGGCCGATCTGACGGCGGCGCGTCTTTCCGAGGACAAGTTCTATATCGTCACCGGAACCGGCTTCCGGACACATGATTATGGCTGGATCGAGGATCACCTGCCGAATGGCAGCCGCGTGACGTTCACCGATGTAACCGAAGACTTCGGCACGCTGTCGCTGATGGGGCCGCGGGCGCGGGACGTTCTGGCAAAGGTCACGGATTCCGATGTCTCGAACACTGCCTTCCCGTTTGGCCATGTCAGGGAAATCACGATTGCCGGCCATCCGGTCAGGGCGTTGCGCGTGACCTATGTCGGCGAACTGGGCTGGGAACTGCACGTACCAATTTCTGTAACCGGCGATGTCTTCGATGCGTTGATGGCCGCCGGCAAGTCCCATGGCATCCGTCCGACCGGCTACCGCGCCATCGAGTCGCTGCGCCTGGAAAAGGGCTACCGTGCCTGGGGCTCCGACATCACACCCAACGACACGCCATTCGAGGCAGGCCTCGGCTGGGCGGTGAAGCTGAAGAAGGATGTCGATTTCGTGGGCCGGGCCGCACTGGCCGAAAGGCAGGGAAAGCCGCTGGTGAAATCGCTGGCGTGCTTCACTGTCGCTGATCCGTCCGTCGTCCTGCTTGGCCGCGAGACGATCCTGCGCAATGGAGAACCGGTCGGCTATCTGACCAGTGGGGGCTACGGCTACACCGTCGCTTCGAACATCGGCTATGGCTATGTCCGCAATGCTGGCGGCGTCGACGAGGGGTGGCTGATGGCGGGGACCTACGAGCTGGTGGTTGCGACCGAAACCGTGCCGGCCGTGCTTCGGCAGGGACCGCTCTATGATCCTGCCATGTCGAGGATAAAGGCATAAGGCATAGCCGGTTTGATGCGATGAATGCGATCCGTTGTATATTTGCCAGTGGTTGCCGAGAATGCTGGGATCGCGCGCTCGCGTTGATAGTTTTTAATTTTGCCGGCCGTACGCGCATGGTATCTGGGGACGATATGGTCGTCCTTTGATATTGGAAAAAGAATGCATAGACGCATACTTGCGCTGCTGCCCCTTTTACTAGCGCTTTCGGCCTGCAACGATTCCGGCAAGGGTGCTGCCAGCGGCCCCGCGAATGCGCGTCCTTCGCCAACAGTCGGTGTGATTGCCATGAGCAATGCCGAGCAGCCGGTGACGATCATGTTGCCTGGCCGCGCCTCGGCGTCCCGCTCGGCGGACATCCGCCCGCAGGTTGGCGGAACGATCCGATCGATCGATTACAAGGAAGGCAGCTTCGTGAAGAAGGGCGATCAGCTCTTCAAGCTGGATGACGACAGCTATGTCGCGACTTTAGCGCAATCCAAGGCCGCACTGGCAAAGGCGCAGGCGAGCGTTCCGGGCGCGCAGGCCGCCTTCGATCGTTACCAGAAGCTCGTGCCGGGTGGCGGTGCGACTCAGATCGAGCTCGACAACGCCAAGGTGACCCTCTTGCAGGCGCAGGCCGACGTGGCCTCTGCCGAGGCATCGTTGAAATCGGCCCAGATCAATCTGGATTACACGACCATCGGCGCACCGTTTGACGGTCTGGCGGATGTGTCGACGCTGAGCGTGGGGAACCTTGTCACCGCCAGCCAGACCACGGCCCTGACGACCATTCGTCAGGTCGATCCCATCTATGTCGATCTGACCGACTCCAGCACCAATCTTCTGAAGTTCCGGGAAGAGCTTGATTCGGGGAAGATGAAGCGCGGTGAGAACGACTTCCCCATTCACCTGACGCTTGAGAACGGCAAGGAATACGACAAGACGGGCTCTTTCGACGTGCCGATACCGACCGTCAGCCAGACGACCGGTTCGGTGACGATGCGCGTGTCATTCCCCAATCCTGACCGATTGATCATGCCCGGCATGTATGTGCGTGCCACGCTGACGGTGGGCAAGAAGCAGGGCTTCCTGATCCCGCAACGCGCGGCAAGCCGCGATTCCGATGGAAACCTCACCGCGAAGTTTGTCGGGGCGGACAACAAGGTGGAGACGCGGCGGTTTGCCGATGCCTCGGCCTCCGGCAACTCCTGGCTGGTGACGGATGGGGTAAAGGCCGGTGACCAACTCATTGTCGATGGCCTTCAGTCGATCTCCGACGGCATGGTGGTGAAAACCGTGCCGGTAACGATCGACGAAAACGGCGTGGCAAAGACCACGGCATCCCCGGAGCCTGCAGCAGCTCCGGCGAAGTAATGACAGCCTGACGCCGGCCGTGACGGTCGGATGAGGCATCGAAATCACTTGATTTTCCGGAAGCTCTGATGGCCAGTTTCTTCATTCGCCGACCGATTTTTGCCTGGGTGATTGCCATCGCGATCATGCTCGGCGGTCTGTTGTCGATCAGCAGCCTTGCAATTTCACAGTATCCGGAAATTGCGCCGACGACGGTCCGCATCACCGCGACCTATGCGGGCGCGAGCGCCGAGACCGTGCAGAACTCGGTGACCACGGTCATAGAGAATGCGATGACCGGGCTTGACGGCCTCACCTACATGACGTCCGCGTCATCGACGGGTTCGTCATCCCTGACGCTGACATTCGACAGTTCGGTCGATCCGGACATGGCGCAGGTGCAGGTTCAGAACAAGCTGCAGCTTGTGGAATCACAATTGCCGGAAACCGTGCAGACCGCGGGCGTGCGGGTGAACCGATCCTCCACATCGATCCTGATGGTGGGAGCGCTGGTCTCGACAGATGGAAAGCGCAGCTCGGCGCAGCTTGGCGACATCATGTCCTCGCAGGTCGAGAACCAGGTCCAGCGTCTGGAGGGCGTCGGTTCGATCAACCTCTTCGGTTCCGGCTATGCAATGCGTATCTGGCTCGATCCCCAGAAGCTCTACAAGTACCAGCTGCTCCCCAGTGACGTGACCTCGGCCGTCAAGGCGCAGAACACGCAGGTTTCCGTCGGTTCGCTGGGTGCGCTCCCGGCGCAGGCAGGCCAGCAGCTGAATGTGACCGTAACGGCGCAAAGCCAGCTGAACACGGTCAGCGATTTCGAGCACATCATTCTGAAAACGGCGACGGATGGTTCGATCGTCCGGCTGAGCCAGGTGGCGCGGGTCGAAATCGGGCAGGAGACCTATGGCAGCGAATCCCGTTTCAATGGAATGCCGTCGGCCGGCTTCGGCGTCAACCTGGCCACCGGAGCCAACGCGATCGACACCTCGGCACGGGTGAAGGACGCCCTCACGACGATTTCCAAGGGGCTGCCGCAGGGGGTTGAGGTCCGCTATCCCTACGACACGACGCCATTCGTCGTGCTCTCGATCGAAAAGGTCGTGGAGACATTGGTCGAGGCGATCGTGCTCGTCTTCTTCGTGCTTCTGATCTTTTTGCAGAATTTCCGCGCGACCTTCATCCCGATGATCGCCGTTCCCGTCGTGCTCTTGGGAACGTTCGGAATTCTCGAAATGATGGGTTATTCGATCAATACGCTGACGATGTTCGCGATGGTTCTGGCGATCGGCCTTCTTGTCGATGATGCGATCGTGGTCGTCGAAAACGTCGAGCGCTTGATGGCCACCGAAAAGCTTTCGCCGCGCGAGGCAACCGAGAAGTCGATGAAGGAGATCACCGGGGCCATCATCGGCATCGCCATGGTGCTGACCGCAGTGTTCATTCCCATGGCCTTCTTTGGCGGCTCGGTCGGTGTCATCTACCGGCAGTTCTCGGTCACCATTGTCTCGGCCATGCTGCTTTCAGCGCTTGTCGCGCTCGTGCTGACGCCGGCTCTCTGCGCCACGATCCTCAAGCCGGTTTCCGAGCACGGGAAGGAAACCGGCCCCGCTGCCTGGTTCAACCGTAATTTCGACCGCGCGGTTGGCCGCTATAGCAGGACTGTCGGCTGGCTGTCGCTTCGTCCGGTCCGGGTGCTCGTGCTGCTGGTGGCGATCGGCGTGGCCTGTGCCGGCCTCTTCACGCGGATTCCGAGTTCATTCCTTCCGCAGGAAGACCAGGGCGTGCTGATGACGATGATCACGCTGCCGCCCGGTGCGACGCAGGAGCGAACGAAGGCCGTGGTCGAGCAGGTCGAGAACTATTACCTCACCAAGGAAAAGCAGGACGTGGAAAGCGTCTTCGCCGCGCTCGGCTTCGGATTCACCTCGACCGGACAGAACTCAGCCTTCATCTTCGTCAAACTCAAGGATTTCGATCAGCGCAAGGCGGCCGACCAGACGGCCTCCGCCATCGTGCAGCGCGCCTTCATGAACTTCTCGCAGATCCGCGACGCGCAGGTCTTCGCACTGGCGCCGCCGGCCATCCCCGGCATGGGCAACACGAACGGTTTCTCCATGTACCTCGTTGATACCGGCAAGCGTGGTATCGACGCGCTGAATGCCGCTGCCAACAAGCTGGTCGCGGATTCGAACGGCAACACCTTGGTCAATTCCATTCGGGGCAACAACAAGGATCTCGACTCGCAGATGAAGATCGTCATCGACCAGGAGAAGGCCGGTGCGATGGGGGTCGATATCTCGGCGGTCAATTCCATGCTGTCGACCGTCTTCGGTGGCACCGACGTCAACGATTTCGTTCTCAATGGTGAAATCAAGCCGGTTTACGTGCAGGCAGACGCCCCGTTCCGGATGCATCCCGGCGACCTGAACTACTGGTACGCCCGCAATGCCTCCAATGAAATGGTTCCCTTTTCGGCATTCGCCAAGGTGGACTGGGTTCAGGGCGCGCCGTCGCTCGCCCGCTTCAACGGCAACAATGCCATCGCGCTGTCCGGATCGGCTGGCAATGGCGTAAGCTCCGGTGCCGCGATGGACGAGATGGAGCGGCTCGTATCGGCCATGGACGGCGGCTACACCGTATCCTGGGAAGGGATTTCCTATCAGGAACGACTCTCGGGTTCGCAGGCTCCGATGCTTTATGCGATTTCCGTGCTTGTCGTCTTTCTTTGTCTTGCCGCACTTTACGAAAGCTGGTCGATCCCGTTCTCGGTCATGATGGCCGTTCCGGTCGGCGTCTTCGGGGCGCTCGCCGCGGCCGTGCTCTTCTCGCAGAGCAACGACGTCTACTTCAAGGTAGGGCTGCTCACGACGATCGGCCTTGCTGCCAAGAACGCCATTCTGATCGTGGAATTCGCGCGCGACCGGCAGGACGCCGGCATGAGTATCGTGGAGGCGGCGATCGAAGCGGCGCGGTTGCGCCTGCGTCCGATTATCATGACGTCGCTTGCGTTCATTCTTGGCGTGCTGCCGCTCGCGGTCTCGACGGGGGCGGGCTCCGGTGCGCAGCGGTCGATCGGGATCGGCGTTCTGGGCGGCATGTTGTCCGCCACGCTGCTGGGTATCTTCTTTGTCCCCGTCTTTTTCGTCGCCATACGCAAACTTGCGGCAAGGAGGGCTTCCCCCTCCTGACGGCAGCATAGTAAGGTTCTGATATTAAGTGTTCGTTAACCACGATGTCGAGTACGTTTCCCATGAAGCCAGTTCTCCGTTCCGCCGCGCCCCTGATGATGCTGATCCTGTCGGGCTGCATGGTCGGGCCCGACATGCAGCCACCCGAAATGCCGATGCCTGCGAAGTTTTCAGAGGGTGGCAAGACGAGCAATGGCGACGTCACCACCGCGACGTGGTGGACGGCATTTTCGGATCCGAGGCTCAATCGCCTGGTCACGCAGGGCATGGCGGAAAATCTCAGCGTACTGCAGGCGCTGGAGGCGATCGAACAAGCCCAGCAGAGCGTCGTAACCGCGGGCGCCGGTGGTTTGCCGAGCCTGTCCGGCAGCGCCGCGGAGACCTTGAGCAAGACGAATGGTGTGTCGGCGACGGCCCAGCGCTCGACAACCAGCGGCTCGCTTTCCGCCTCGTGGCTGCTCGACCTCTTTGGTCAATATCGCCGAGCAAAGGAAAGCGCCGAAGCCTCGCTCGATGCGTCTTACGCCAGTGCCGACGTTGCCCGTCTGACGGTGATCTCGAACGTCGCGACCTATTACGTGAATGCACGCTATTATCAGCAACTCCTCGCGATTGCCCGTGACAACCTCAAGTCCCGGCGCGATACGCTGGACTTGACCAAAGCGCAGCTGGAAGCGGGTGCCGCTTCACGCCTCAGCGTCGTGCAGGCGGAAGGGCTGGTGAACTCCACGCTGTCCGATATCCCCGGCCTCGAGACGAGCTTCCGCCAGCAGGTTCACCACCTCTCGACACTGCTCGGCGTGCCGGCGACAACGCTGCTCGCCGACATGCAGAAGAGCGCCCCGCAGCCGGTAGCGCGTGATCGCATCCCATCGGGCATTCCGGCCGATCTCGTCCGCAACAGGCCCGATATCCGCAAGGCAGAACGCCAGCTTGCCGCGTCGGTGGCCAGTATCGGTGTGGCTGAGGCGAAGCTCTATCCGAGCATCCAGCTGAGCGGCTCGATCTCGCCGTCGTATATCGCGTCGTCGCCCTTGACCGGCAACGCGTTCACCTGGTCGTTTGGTCCCACGCTTTCACTGCCGATCTTTGACGGAGGGGCGCTGCGCGCAAACGTAAAGAGCGCTGAATCGACGGCCCGGTCCAACTATTTCGCATGGAAGCAGACAGTGCTGACCGGCATCGAGGAAACGGAAAATGCCATGGTCGCCTACAATCGCGATCGTGCGACCGTCGCAGCACTCCGCGCGTCGGTGAAGAATTATCAGGAAGCACTGGATCTCTCCAAGACGAACTACAAGAACGGTGCTTCATCGCTTCTCGATGTATTGGATGCGCAGCGTTCGCTCCAAACGGCGCAGCAGAGCCTCGCTGCGGCGATCCGGCAGTCGGCCCTCGATTATATCTCGCTCAACGTTGCAGTCGGCGGCGGCTACGCGGCCGGACAGAGCAAGGCTGGCGAATAAACTTATGAGAAACTGACAAAAAACCTCGCCGGCGTCAGCGCTGGCGAGGTTTTTTGTTGTTCGCATCCCGATCTGTTGCCGTTCAGGCGAATTTTCTGACTGACCAAGCGCTGATGGTGCTGCAAGCCGCAGTGATGAAAATGCCCCAGGCAAGATCCGCCAGAGTCACGGACAAGGGCCAGTCCCGCATGGTCGCCATATTGGTCAGGTCATAGGTTGCATAAGTGACCAGTCCGAAAAGCGCGCCTTGTTTCGTCGCCTTGAGGACGCTTGCGTGAGCGACGGCCGGAAGCACGACAAAGTGCACTGTGCCGGCGAGATAGATCAGGTAGAAAACCGCGGCTGCCACGAAATTCGGCTTCGGCGCCAGGAGATGCCCGATCGTCTCCTTGTAGAAATCAACCGCAATCAGCCCGAGCCAAATCGTGTCGAACAATAGAAACGCGATGGACAGCGCAATGAATGCAATCAGTGCCTTACGCATGGTGTTTCAACCTTTTCTACGGAAAATCATGCGACGTTGCGAACACGATGCCGCGTTCGCAAATTTCACACTCTTCACGTTCTTTGGAAACGGACGCGTTACGCCCGTCCATCGCCAACTACCTGATCAAATCCCCAGGAGCGGCTGGATCATCCTGACGATACGGCTCTTGAACCTGAGCGGCGCATCAGTGACGGCAAGACAAATGCAGTCCTCACCGGGATCGGCGATCGGCTGATGGTCGACCGACTCATCGGTCTCCTCCAGATCCCCGGGTCCGAAGCGACCACTGACATCACTGAAGCTGCCCTTGAGGACCAGTGTCAGTTCGCGTCCGCCATGCGTGTGTTCAGGCACCGGCTTGCCGGCAGGAATGCGCAGAAGGCGAACGGAAATATCCTGGTCCGACGTCTTGATGGGATAATGATAAGCGCCGAGGCCAAGTTGTTTCCATTTCACCGTATCCACGTCGCCACCGATATAGGAACGCAAGGGTTCGGGCAGAGACAAGGATTTTCCGACGGGGGGCTTCTTCTCAGCCGGAACCGGCACCGTGGCTGCAACGTTATCTAGACGGGCCAGCATGGCTTCCCAGGAGAAGTCCTCGGTCGACGCGCTCGTTGGCTCGACTTCGATGGCCTCCAATATGACACCGCCGGCTGCTTCCATGGCGCTGAGGCGCTTGCGGCAGGACGGGCAGAGAGCGAGATGCGATGCGACGGCAATACTCCACCCTTCCTCGAGCGCGCCATTGGCGTAGTCGAACAGAAGTTCATCGCTGATATGATGGCTGATGTTCATGCGGCATCTCCCAGAATTTCACGAAGGCGGGAGAAGGCGAGACGGATACGGGACTTGACCGTGCCCAGCGGCAAATTCATCCGCTCGGCAATCGCGCTATGAGAAATCTCCTCATAGAAAGACAGACGCAAGAGATCAGCCTGTTCGGGTGGAAGCTTCACAAGTGCTCCACGCAGACGCTCCGCCTCCTGACCAGCCTCATAGACATGGTCCGCTGCCGGCTCCGGGTCGGGAACAAAGGCAGGATCATTGGGGTCGAATTCAGGGCGATTCGTCTTGCGGAACGCGTCGATGCGTACATTGCGCGCGACCGTAAAGATCCAGCTCGACACCGATCCACGCGCAGGATCGAAGAGTGCGGCCTTATTCCACATCATCATCATCGTTTCTTGCATCAATTCTTCAGCCTGCTGGCGGTTGCCACCACGCTTCAACATGAAGGCCCTGATCTTGGGGCCGAAATGCCGAAACAGGACCTCAAACGCCTGAATGTCCTTTCTGGCGCCTACGGCGAGCAGGCATGCTGAAAGTTCGTCCTTGTCCGGTTCTTTCACAGTCTTTTCCAACTTGCGGACGCGAACCTTTGCAGAAGTCACGCCAGTCTTCTCCACCGGCAAAGATAGCTGATGGCGAAACTTTTTCTGAGCAATAGTCGTAGCAACTGTGTCCATGCCGCTCTTTACGCGGACGCATCGCTAGCGGATCACACCATCGAAGAATTTTAGCATCTTATCAATCCGGTTTTGACTATCGAGCGTAATCATTACAAACGGAAGGGACAATCGATGCTCAATATTATGAAACCTCAGAAGCCACAAGGAAATCGCCATGTTGCCGTCATCGGCAGCGGTATTTCCGGTCTTAGCGCGGCATGGCTGATGAGCAAGCACTGCCGGGTCACATTGATCGAGGCCGACAGTCGTCCGGGCGGCCATTCGAACACCGTTGACGTCATGACCCCAAATGGCCCCGTTCCGGTCGATACCGGCTTCATCGTTTACAATGAATGGAACTATCCGAACCTCGTGCGTCTCTTTCAGACTATCGGCGTGAAGACGGAAGTGTCGGACATGTCCTTCTCCGCCTCCATCAACAACGGCTCGTTCGAATATTCGGGCACCAGCTTTCTGTCGATGATCGGTCAGAAGACGAATATCGTGCGTCTGCGCTTCTGGCAGATGGTGGGCGACATACTGCGTTTCTATCGCGAGGCGCCGGTTGCGGCGAAGCGCGCCGAAGCGAGGGAGATGACGCTGGGCGAATTTCTCGACCGCGAGGGCTATTCGAAGAGCTTCGTCGACAACCATATCCTGCCCATGGGCGCGGCGATCTGGTCGACAACGGCAAAGGAGATGCGGTCCTATCCCCTCGTGGCTTTCATTCGCTTCTTCGAAAGCCATGGACTGCTTTCCATCCTCAATCGCCCGGTCTGGCGCACGGTCAGCGGCGGCAGCCGACAGTATGTCCAGCGCATTCTCGCCGATTTCGACGGCGAGGTTCGGCTGAATTCCCCGGTTCGCTCGGTCCGCCGGTCCGCAGAGGGTGTTCTGGTTGATTGCGGGCAGGGCGATGAGCTCTTTGACGACGTCGTGATTGCCACACATGGCGATCAGGCGCTCGCCATGCGCGTCGATGCAAGCGAGCGTGAACGCGCGCTTCTCGGCGCCTTCAAATACACGCACAACACGGCTGTTCTGCACAGCGATCCGGGCCTGATGCCGAAACGCAAGCGCGTCTGGTCCAGCTGGAACTATATCGGCGAGCGGAATGGAACTGGCGACGAGCAACTCTGCGTCACCTACTGGATGAACATGCTGCAGAACCTGCCGACGAAGGAACCTGTTTTCGTCACGCTCAATCCGTGCCGAGCGGTGAAGGCCGAGAAGGTCCATGCCACCTTCGACTATACGCACCCGCTTTTCGACACGGCAGCGCTGGACGCGCAGAAGCGGCTGTGGTCGATCCAGGGGCAGGGCGGCATCTGGTATTGCGGCGCGCATTTCGGCAGCGGTTTCCATGAAGACGGCCTGCAGTCGGGTCTTGCCGTGGCCGAGAGCCTGACGGGCGGCAAGCGTCCCTGGCAGGTGGCAGGTGAATCTGCGCGTATCCACCTTCCGGAGACCCTGGCGGCCGCAGAATGAATTTCCGATCCGCCATATATGAAGGTCACGTCGTGCATCGGCGCTTTGCTCCCAAGACGCACACGCTGAACTATCGCGTCTTCTCGTTGCTCATAGATCTGGATGAGCTGGACGCGCTGAATACCAAACTGCGCTTCTTCGGTGTTGATCGCTTCGCGCTGTTCAGCTTCTTCAACAAGGACCACGGAAACCTGAAGCCGGGTGAGAGCCTGAAGGACTGGGCGCTGGCGCATGTGGCCCAGACCGGGTTCGACACCGACGGTATGCGGGTCGAGATGCTCTGCTATCCGCGAATCTTCGGCTACACGTTCAATCCGCTCACGGTCTATTACTGCTATGCGCCGGATGGCGCGCTGAAGACGGTGCTTTACGAAGTCTGCAACACCTTCCACGAGCGCCACACCTACATCATTCCGACCTCAGGGCAGCAGGGACCGATCAAGCATAGCTGCGCGAAGACTTTCTATGTTTCGCCCTTCATGCCGATGGACTGCGAATATCATTTCGATATACTCAAACCGGAAGAGAGAACGGCCATCAGGATCACGGAAACGGGACCTGACGGAAAAATGCTGTTTGCGTCTTTCGCGGGGGAGAGACGGCCGATGACCGACCGCTCCCTGCTTCGCGCATTCCTGAAATACCCGCTCATGACCATGAAGGTCACGGCTGCCATTCACATCGAAGCCGTTCGCCTCTGGATCAAGGGCCTGAAAATCTATCGGCACAGTCCTGCGGAGAAGGTGGTCGACAGCTCTCTCGTAGGCGCCGTAAAGCCGGGGGAGTAGAGCATGGCTGAATTCGTATCATCCTCAACGAACGCGAAGTCTCGCCGCCTGAAGGTCTGGGAGCGCGCCGTCTGCCGTATGGCCGACCGCATCGAGACCGGCAGCCTGACGCTGACCTTTCCGAAGGGCGGCTTCTACCGAGTCGACCGCCAGAATGGCGGCACGCAGGCCCAGCTTTTCCTCAAGAACCCGCGCCCCATCTGGCGGCTTGCGACATCCGGCGATCTTGGTTTTGCCCGATCCTATATTGATGGCGACTGGGACAGCCCGGATATCGGCGCACTGATGACGCTGGCGCTGGAAAACGAGCACGCGTTGTCACCGGTGACCCGCACCTCGGCACTCTGGGGCAAGCTTGCCTATCTGAAGCATCGTTTCCGGGCGAACACCAAGCGCGGCAGCCGCAAGAACATCGCCTATCACTACGATCTCGGCAATGATTTCTACAGCCTCTGGCTCGACGAGACGATGACCTACTCGTCGGCTTTCTATCAGCACCCGGACGCTTCGCTGGCGGAAGCGCAGAATGCCAAGTATGACCGGATCATCAGGGAACTGGAGATCGGACCGGATGATCGCGTGCTGGAAATCGGCTGCGGCTGGGGCGGGTTCGCTGAATACGCGGCCTCGACGACCGGCTGCCATGTCACCGGCATCACGCTTTCAGCCGAACAGGCGAAATTCGCGACCGAACGGCTCGCCAAAGCAGGCCTTGCCGATCGCACGGAAATCCGCATCGAGGATTACCGCGACACGAAGGGAAGCTATGACCGCATCGTCTCGATCGAAATGTTCGAAGCCGTCGGACAGGAGAACTGGCCGCGTTACTTCGAGACGGTCCGCGACCGGCTGAAGTCCGGCGGCCGGGCCATGATCCAGACCATCACCATCGAGGATCACCGTTTCGAGGGCTATAGCCGCAACGCGGACTACATCCAGACCTACATCTTCCCGGGCGGAATGTTACCGTCCTTCTCGACCTTCCGCGAAGCCGCTCACAATGCCGGCCTTGCGGTCAAGGATTGGGCTGCGTTTGGTACGCATTATGCCAAGACGCTGATGATCTGGGACAAGGATTTTTCGGCCAACTGGGACCGCATTCGCGACATGGGCTTCGATGAACGGTTCAAGCGCATGTGGCGCTATTACCTGCATTACTGCGCGGCAGGTTTCAGCGTCGGCAGCATTGACGTCATGCAGGTCAAGATTGCCAAGAACTAACGCGCGCGCTAAAGCAATTCCAGCGAAAGTGGGAACCGGTTTCGCGTACGGAATTGCTTAAAAACAAATAGATAGAGCGTTTCAGTTTTCCATCAAATGCTGAAACGCTCTCACAGATTGGCCCGCGGCGCTCTCGGAGACGTCGCGGGCCTTTGTCTTCAGTTGATGAAGGAGAACGGGTTCAGCCTGTCGAGCGGGCGCAGCGTTTCAGACGCGAGATGCTTGAGATCGGACATGATGGCCACGTGAGGCTCGACACGCCCCTCCAGAACCGGGCCGTCGTCGAAAGGCAGTTTCGACGCCTCTTCCGGGGACATGGGCGCATTCATTGCAACTTCGTCGCAAGCCTCGCCGCATCTCTGGGCGTGATCAGCCGGTGACGGCATTGGCGCCGCGCGCTCAGCCACCAGCGGCAGCGCCTTGATGGCGAAGACTTCAGGCCGAGGCTTGGGAACAGGAATGTTCCGTGCTTCGAGCGCAGGTGACTGCTCTTGGGGACGGGCGGGCATAGGGACCGCGGCGGTTTCAAACTTGGCAGTATTGTCGGCCGACTTGATGGGCGGGGTGTACTTCTGCCGGATCGAGGCAGTGACAGCCGGCTCCTGCTCCACATAGGACCGATCGGCGGCGACATGCGTGGTGTTCAGCTGGATGGTTGCAAACACGCCGCCAAGCATGACAGCCCAGACCGTGATCCCGATGCCAAGGCTGCCGGGACGATGGAAACTCTTTTCCCAAATTTCCGAAATACGAAATCGCATCGCAACTCCTGTCGGGTCTTCGGTTCGAGCGCCGGCATTCTGCTGGCCGCTGGAATCCACGCCGGAAAACATGTTACGAATGATCAGGCATTGTGGCGGAGTTTGAGCCGAATAAAGGCGGCAACGGGGCAGTGAGGTAAAGAAAGGTAAAGCAGCCGTACCGGGGCATCCCTCCCCAGCATGGACCGACATTCACGCGGGGCTCAAAGCCCACGCGCGATGACCAGGCGTTGAACCTCGCTCGTGCCCTCGTAGATCTGGCAGATCCGGACGTCACGATAGATGCGCTCGACCGGGTAGTCGGAGAGATAGCCATAGCCGCCATGAATCTGGATCGCGTCGGAACAGACGCGCTCGGCCATTTCGGAGGCGAAGAGCTTGGCCATGGAGGCTTCGGTCAGGCAGGGCTTGCCGGCATCCTTCAAGGCTGCTGCGTGCAGAACCATATGCCGGGCGGCCTCGATCTGCGTCGCCATATCGGCGAGCTTGAAGGCGATGGCCTGCTGCTCGATGATCGGCTTGCCGAAGGCTTTGCGCTCGTGCGCATAGGCGCGGGCGGCTTCGAAGGCGGCACGGGCCATGCCGACGGCTTGCGAAGCGATGCCGATGCGGCCGCCTTCGAGATTGGCGAGAGCTATTCTGTAGCCTTCACCTTCCTCGCCCAGCCGGTTCTCGACCGGCACACGCATCCCGTCGAAGGCGAGCGCACAGGTGTCGGAAGAGTGCAGCCCGAGCTTCTTCTCGACTGTCACCACCTTGTAGCCGGGCGTGTCGGTCGGGACGATGAAGGCGGAAATGCCCTTCTTGCCGGCACTCGGATCGGTGACGGCGAAGACGATGATCATGTTGCCGTTCTTGCCGGACGTGATGAACTGCTTGGTCCCGTCTATGACATAGTGATCGCCATCGCGCCGTGCCTTCGTGCGGATGGCGGAAGCGTCGGAGCCAGCCTGCGGCTCAGTGAGCGCGAAGCCGCCGATCCATTCGCCGCTGGCAAGCTTGGGCAGAAAGCGTTGTTTCTGTTCGTCCGTGCCAAAGCGCAGTATCGGCACGCAGCCGACCGAGGAATGCACCGACATGATGGTCGAGCAAGCGCCATCGGCTGCAGCAATCTCCTCCAGCGCGAGTGCATAGGCGACCGTGCCGAGGTCCGAGCCGCCATAGGCTTCTGGCACCAACATGCCGAGAAAGCCTAGCGCGCCCATTTCGGTCAGTTCCTCGCGCGGAAAGCGGGAGGTGGTGTCGCGCTCCGCAGCCCCCGGAGCAAGCCGCTCCTGTGCAAAGTCACGCACCGCGTCGCGGATCTGTTCGGTCGTTTCGTCGAGGATCATCAGGACATCCTTTCGATTGCGACCGCCGTTGCCTCGCCACCGCCGATGCAGATGGAGGCGATGCCGCGCTTCAGGCCGTGGGTCCGAAGGGCAGCGAGCAGTGTCACCATGATGCGCGCGCCGGAAGCGCCGATCGGGTGGCCGAGCGCACAGGCGCCGCCATGGATATTGACCTTGTCATGCGGCAGGCCAAGCTCGCGCATCGAGGCCATGGCGACGACCGCGAAGGCCTCGTTGATCTCGAAGAGATCGACATCGGAAAGCGCCCAGCCGGTCTTGTCGGAGAGCTTCTGCATCGCGTGGATCGGTGCGGTGGGGAAGAGGTTCGGTTCATGCGCGTGGCTGGCATGGCCAATGATGGCGGCGAGCGGCGTCAGGCCGCGCTTTTCTGCTTCCGAGCGGCGCATCAGAACCAGCGCCGCTGCGCCATCCGAGATGGAGGAGGAGTTGGCCGCCGTCACCGTGCCATCCTTGCGGAAGGCGGGCTTGAGCGTCGGGATCTTGTCGATCTGCGCCTTGCCCGGCTGCTCGTCGATCGACACCCGAACGTCGCCCTTGCGGCCCTTGACGGTCACGGCTGCGATCTCACCGGCAAAATGGCCGTTGGCGATGGCCTTCTGCGCACGCTCCAGCGAGGCAATGGCATAGGCATCCTGCTCGGCCCGCGTGAACTGAAATGCTTCGGCGCAATCTTCGGCGAAGGTGCCCATCAGGCGGCCCTTGTCATAGGCGTCTTCGAGGCCGTCCATGAACATATGGTCGATGATCTGGCCGTGGCCCATGCGATAGCCGCCGCGCGCCTTGGGCAGCAGATAGGGCGCGTTCGTCATGCTCTCCATGCCGCCGGCCACGACGATGTTAGCGGCCCCTGCGAGTATCGCATCATGCGCCATCATCGCGGCCTTCATGCCCGAACCGCACATCTTGTTGACCGTGGTCGCAACGGTAGAAAGCGGCAGGCCGGCGCCGAGGGCGGCCTGTCGCGCCGGGGCCTGGCCCTGGCCGGCAGGCAGCACGCAGCCGAAGATCACCTCATCGATCTGGTCGGCGGATAAGCCGGCACGCGCGGCGGCGGCGGAAATCGCGACTGCACCGAGCTCGCTGGCGGTCGCGCCGGACAGATCGCCCTGGAAGCCGCCCATGGGCGTGCGGGCCATGCCGGCGATGACTATTGGGTCGGACTGCGTCATGGGAGTGCTCCTCTTGTCTTCGCTCAGCGCGGTGCCATGCGGATGGCGCCATCAAGGCGGATGACTTCGCCGTTCAGCATCTGGTTTTCGATGATGTGGCGTACCAGCGAGGCGAATTCGTCGGCGCGGCCGAGACGCGACGGGAAGGGCACGGACGCGCCCAGTGAATCCTGCACCTCCTGCGGCATGGCAAACAGCATCGGCGTGCCGAAAATGCCAGGCGCGATGGCGAGAACGCGGATGCCGGTGCGGGCAAGCTCGCGCGCCGCCGGCAGCGTCATGGCGGCGACACCGCCCTTGGAGGCCGAATAGGCCGCCTGTCCGATCTGGCCGTCGAAGGCGGCAACGGAGGCCGTGTTGATGATCACGCCACGCTCGCCGCTTTCGCCCGGCTCATTGGTCGCCATGGCTTCGGCGGCGAGACGCAGCATGTTGAATGTTCCAATGAGGTTGATGGACACGGTTCGCGCAAAGCTTTCAAGCTTGTGCGGCCCGTCGCGGCCGACGATGCGCTCGCCGGGCGCCACTCCCGCGCAGTTGACGAGACCATCGATCCGGCCAAAGGCGGCCTTGGCGGTGGCAACCGCCGCCTTGCCGTCCTCTTCACTGGTCACGTCGGTGCGCAGATACTGCACGGCATCGCCGAGTTCAGCGGCCAGCGTCTTCAGCGCATCGGCATTGACGTCGAGCAGCATGGCCTTGCCACCCGCCGCGACAACCATTTTCGCCACGCCCGCGCCAAGGCCGGAGGCCGCACCGGTGATCAGAAATACGCGGTCCTTGATTTGCATGTGAGGTCAGTCCTTGCGTTTTGGCCTTAGTTCCTGGCCTGTTTTTCGACTTCCGCCTTGCGCAGGATGAAGCGCTGGATCTTGCCGCTTGGCGTCTTCGGCAGTTCTTTCACGAATTCGACGAGGCGGGGATAGGCATGCGCGGAGAGCTGCTTACGCACATGCTGCTGCAATTCTTCGGCGAGCTCCGGCGTGCCTTCATAGCCCGATGCCAGAATGACGAAGGCCTTGACGAGTTCCGTTCGCTCCGGGTCCGGCACGCCGACCACGGCGGCCTCGATGACGGCCGGATGCTCGATCAGCGCACTTTCCACGTCGAAAGGCCCGATTCGGTAGCCCGACGAGGTGATGACGTCGTCCGAGCGGCCTATGAAGCTGATCGACCCATCCGGCTCGAATTCGACGCTGTCGCCGGTGCTGTAATAGCCGTTGGCGATCGAGGGCGTGTCCTTCTTGTAATAACCGGTGAACCACATGAGCGGCGAGTGCTTGATATCGACCGCCAGCATTCCCGGCTGGTTCGGCCCGAGTTCCTTGCCCGCCTCGTCCAGCACGACGACGCGATAGCCGGGCATGGCAAAGCCTGCCGAGCCGTGGCGAACGGGATGCTCGAGACCGTGGTGGTTGTTCACCACCATGCCGGTTTCCGTCTGGCCGTAATGGTCGTGGATGGGCGCGGCGAGATGCGCCTCGAACCAGCGGATGATTTCCGGGTTCAGCGGCTCGCCGGCGCTGCTGACGACACGGAGCTTGCCCTTGAGCGGTTTCGCGGCCTCTGTACCGGCGGCGATCAGCAGACGATAGGCGGTGGGCGAGCCGGCAAGGCTGGTGACGCCCAGGCGCTCGATGATCTTGTAGGTGCTTTCCGCCGTGAACCCGCCTTCGTAGAAGGTCGTTGCCTGACCGAGCAGAAGCGGGCCGGCGACGGCATAGTAGAGACCATAGGCCCAACCCGGATCGGCAATGTTCCAGAACACATCCTTGTCCTGAAGATCGATCGCGTCGCTCATATAGGTCGCAAACGAGAGCAGAGCGCGGATCGGCACCGGAACGCCCTTCGGCAGGCCGGTTGTGCCGGACGTCGACATCATCATCATGAGGTCGTCGCCGTGGCGCATGACGGGGTCGAACTGGTCGGAGCCCTCAGCAAGCGACTTTGCGAAGTCGATATCGCCGGCGGGCAGGCTTTCGCCGGCGGCGACGATTGTTGCGACCCTAGGGCCGTTGGCGATGCCATCAAGTTTCGACCGGTTGGCGCTGTTGGTCACGACCAGCTTCGTCGATCCTGTCTGGAAGCGATGCTCGATGGCCTTGGGGCCGAAGGCGGTAAAAAGCGGCTGGTAGATCGCGCCGATGCGCCATGCGCCCAAAATGAAGCCGATCAGCTCCGGAACCCGCGGCAGCAGGCCCGCCACGACATCGCCTGCGACGACACCTTCAGCCCGCAGCAGGTTGGCGATGCGGGCAGACATTGCACGCAGGTCCTCGAAGGTGAAGGTCTCAAGCCGGCCATCCGCGCCGATCCAGCGCAGCGCCAGCCGATTGTCGCCGCAGTGGCGGTCGCAGCATTCCACACAGGCATTGACCTTGCCCATGAGATCGCCTTCGAGCCGGGCGATGGCATCCTCGATCCGGAACTTGGCTACGGCCTCGTCATAGCGCGGCCGGGCCGCTCGAACATTGTTTTCCGACATGGGGTATCTCCTCACTTCAACTCCACGCCAGTGGCGTCTCCTCGGAGTATGCGATCCATGATAGCGGTTCAGGACTTGCAAACAATGACAACATCAAGCAGAATTATTGAGCGAGAATGTCAATCGGGAGTGGGCCGTGAAGAGCCGCATGATTGCGCCGGGCTTTGTCGAGGACGCGCTGGACAGCCTGCGCCTCAAGGGGATCGACCCCGCGCCCGTGCTGAGAAGCGTCGGGATTGACCCGGAAACCTTCGGGCCGGTATCGAACGAACAATATGGCGCACTGTGGCTGGCGATTGCGACGCTCTCGGGCGACGAGTTTTTCGGTCTCGCCGCACATCCCATGCGGCCGGGTGCCTTCCGGCTGCTCTGCTACACGGTGATCCATGCCGGAACGCTGGAGCGTGCGTTGAGACGGGCGTTGACGTTCCTCAACATCGTGCTGGACGATCCGAATGGCGAGTTGCGGCAGGAGGGCGGGCTTGCGGAGATCGTATTGACGGATCAGGGCGGCCCGCGCTCGGCCTTCACCTATCGCACCTACTGGCTGATCCTGCTCGGCATCGCCTGCTGGCTGATCGGGCGGCGCATTCCGCTCAACCGTGTCGACTTTTCCTGTTCCGAGCCTGTGAACCGGCAGGAATACCACCAGTTCTTCGGTGCGCCGGTGCATTTTGGCGAGCCGAAGAGCCGCATGGCTTTCCGCGCCGACTACCTGAAACTGCCGATCATCCGGGACGAGAAGGCGCTGAAGAGCTTCCTGCGCGCCGCACCCGCCAACATCCTCCTGCGCTATCGTCACGACCAGGGCTTCACCGCCGGTGTCCGCCATCGCCTGCGCGGGGTCAGCCCTGACAGCTGGCCGGATTTCGAGGCTGTCGCGGCGCAAATGAAACTCTCACCCGCCACGCTGCGGCGGCGGCTGAAGGCGGAAGGACAGAGCTTTGCCGCCATCCGCGACGAGATCCGCCAGGCGGAAGCGCAGCGGCTGTTGCGCGACGGCACAGACAGTGTCGCGCAAATTGCTGCGGCACTCGGCTATACGGAGGCAAGCGCCTTTCACCGTGCTTTCCAGAAATCGACCGGCATGACGCCGCTCGCCTTCAGGAGAGGCGAGGGCGGGTTCTGAACGGTCCGCCCTCGGGAAGCGTGAATTAGAACGACACCTTCGCCTTCAGGCCGAGGCGGGTATCGGCGTAGCCCGACGCATAGTGACCTTCATACTCGAAACGGATGCCTGCTCCGTTGGAGGTCAGGAGATCGAAACCTGCGGCAAGATCGGCCGTGGCGCGCGGGAAGCGCATCGTTGTCGTGAAGGTCTGCGGCGCGGCGACAAAGCTTGCCGTCTGGCTGAAGCTGTCCTTGTCGTGCCAGGAGAAGCCAGCGCGGACATAGGGACGAAGCCAAGACCCGGCCATCAGCCAGTCGGAGGGGCCATTGGTGCCGACCTCAAGGGCAGGGCTGATGGTGAAGAGGTTCTGGCTTGCCCCTGCGAATGTCAGGGCGGCGTTACCGCCGGTTTCGCTATAACGGCCGAAATTGATGCGGGTCAGGCTGAAGTCTGTCATTGGCTTGACGTAGACGGTGTCGAGATCAAAGACATAGGAGGCGCGCAGCAGAGCCGTGTAAACGTCCGAGTTGCTCTTGCCCGTCAGCGTCGAATTGAGGCCTGCCGCATTGACCACGCGGGTCGTATCTGCATTGCCCCAGCCGCCGGAGATCGCCCCGGCGAATTGCAGCGGGCCGTTCGTGTATTTCAGCACGGCACCGGCGTTGAAGCGTCCGCCGACGGCCTTGCCGTTGCCCGAGGTTGTCGTGCTCCAGTCGTAGTCGATCGCGGCACCGGCGGTCCAATTGTCGTCGAGCGCGAACTGGGCACCCGACGAAATGGACGTGGTCTGGTCGCTGAAGCCCTGGTCGTTGCTGTTGGCTGCCACGCTGAGGAAGCGCTGCTGGCCCTTGAGCCAGATGCACTGGCCTTCGCGGGCAATGGCAGCAGCGCCAGAGCCCGGCATACGGCAGCTGAGCATGTTGCCGGTAAACTGCTGGCTCGACTGAACGCCAGCCGCCTGCTGCGCCATTTGCGTCTGCGGCGTCAGTTGGTTCAGGCCGTTCGCGAGCGGCGTGCCAGTGAGATTGTAGATTGTGGCAAGGTCGCTCGGCAGCGAGCCATTGTTGTTGAAGGCGCCGTTCAGCGCACCGGAAACGGCCTGCTGGTTCGGATTGAGACCTGCGCCGAGGCTGGCCACCAGGTCGAGCAGAACGGACGTGGGTGTATACGAGAGGCTCGTGGAGAAGCCGACCGGAATATTGGTGTTCGTGAGGCTTGCGAACCTGCCGTTCACTGCCCCGCCGCTGATCAGCGTGTACTGCTTCGCAATGTAGTTGCCGGCCTGATAGGTCGCCTGCACCGTGCCGCCGTTGATAGTCGCTGTCGCATTGTTGGTCAGCGCAACCTTGCTGTTGGTATTCGGCGAAACATTGACTGCGAAGATGGAGCCTGCGTTGAAGACTAGCGGCTCGGCAATGGTCATCGTGCCATAGGGGTTGGCGTTGTTGCCGGGCGAAAGCGTACCGCCTGAATTGATGACCGGATCGCCGATCTTGCCGACACCCGAAAGGATACCGCCGGCGTTCACCGTGATTGCGCTCGTCTGAACGACACCGTCGACCTGCAGCGTCCCGCCGTTGACGTTGGTCGCGCCTTGATAGGTGTTCGTGCCCGTCAGGATCAGCGTGCCCGTGCCGGTCTTCGTCAGTCCGCCGGTGCCGGTGATGTTGTTCGAGAAGGTCGAGGTTGCGCCCTGCGTGTTGAGCGTGGTGTCGGCTACGAACTGGCCGTAACCGCGCACGGCCTTGCCCGCGTTCACGAGGCCCCAGCCATATTCGACGTCGACACCGGCGGCGCCGAGGTCGGTCGCAGTGGTCAGCAGGGTCTGCTGGAGATCCTTCGGCGTGTACCATGCGAACGCCTGGCGCACGAGGGCGGCGGTCCCGCTGACGGTCGGTGTGGCGAACGAGGTGCCCTGCTGGTCCTGATAGTTTGAGCCAGGCTGTCCATTGACCTGACCAGCAATGGTGTTGCCTGTTCCTACAGCCACTGCGCCGCGAAGATTGCCAGGCGCGACAAGGCACCATTGGGCGGCAGCACCGCAACGGTTGCTGTAATTGGTGATGACGTTCTGGTCGTCAACGGCGCCGACGGCGAGGTAGCCGGCCTGAAGGGCCGGGACGTATTTCGGCAGGCCGGCAAGAATATCGGCATGCGGCTGGCTCTCGTTGCCGGTGGCAAAGACCAGAAGCGTCCCATTGTTGATCGCCTGCTGGGCCGCCGTCGCGAACTGGTTGTACTTTCCGTTCGTGCCCACGGCTGTCTGGACATTGTAGTCATTCATGTTGCAGGTCGGGCCGATATTCTGCGAACAGTCGTCGGTGCCGAGGCTGAAGTTGATGATCTTCGCGCCATTCGCCGTCAGGTTCTGGACCGCAAGGCTCAACTGCGTGTCGAATTCGGTTGCCGTCGGGTTGCGGGTGTTGATCGCGGCGCCATAGAGGCTGGCGTTATAGGCCACACCCTGAATGCCGCTTCCGTTGCGCGCGCCGGCGGCGATGCTCGAGACGAACGTGCCGTGGGAACCGTTATCGGAGTCGTTGTTGACGCCGGCCTGCATGTTCGTGAACGTCGTGACGTCGTTCCAGGTCTGATCGAACGCTGTCGTGAATCGGATGCCGCCGACGAGCTTGCCGTTGGTCGACAGGTCGGGATGCCGCCAGTCGATACCGCTGTCAATGATGCCGATCGTGACGCCCTGGCCGGTGAAGCCCTGATTATAGGCATCCGACGCATTGATCTGATTGAGATTCTTGGACTCGGTATACTCCTGATCCTGCCCGTTCGGGACTTGTTGGGCACCCGCCGGAAGAGTAACCGAAAAAGAGACTGCGAACGCCAAGAAGGGCTGAAATAAACGGGCAATGTTCATTCTTATAAGAACCGAATATCAGAGATGATCTGCAATAGATCGACGGATAAACGGTCTGTTTACGAAATTCAATCAGTCGTCGAATTTTGAGACCTTCGGTCGAATTAGATATTTATAATATTTCGAA
>DATMTA010000031.1:0-8523 GCA_035565055.1 Ensifer sp. | reverse complement strand
ATCGGCTGCGCCGGCATTGACGGCGAGCGCGAGAACCGCCGAAGCGGCAAGCAGGGCTTTCTTGAACATGGTTTTCTCCAGTGAAACCGGCTTGATGCCGGGGAAACTTCAAACTGCGACGGGTGCCTTTGACGCGGGCGGGCGAACTGTCGCCGTCAGTTGACGGCAGGCATGAGCGCGCCGACGGCGGCGGGCTTGTGCGCGAGTACCGGATTGATGGATGTCGAAGTCATCGTCTCGTCGATGGCGCCATCGGCGCCGTAGATGCGGTTGACCGCTTCCGTGGTGAGTTCCGCCGGCGTGCCGTCAAATACGACGCGGCCGCCGGCCATGCCGATGATGCGCTGGCAATAGGCGCGGGCAGTGTCGAGCGTGTGCAGGTTGGTGATGACGGTGATGCCCTCGCGCTCGTTGATGTCGCGCAGCGCGTCCATGACGATCTTGGCGTTCATCGGGTCGAGCGAGGCGATCGGCTCGTCGGCGAGCAGCACCTTGGGCTGCTGCATGAGGGCGCGGGCAATCGCGACACGCTGCTGCTGACCGCCGGAAAGCGTGCCGGCCGGCTGCAGGGCCGTCTGCTCGATGCCGAGACGCTCAAGCGCTGCAATTGCCATGATGCGCTCTTCGCGGCTGAACATGCCAAGCACGCTCATCAGTGAGGATCGGTGATTGAGGCGGCCGAGCATGACATTGGTGAGCACATCGAGACGCGGCACGAGATTGAACTGCTGGAAGATCATGGCGCAGTCGCGATGCCAGGTGCGCAGCGCGCTGCCCTTGAGGGCGGAGACTTCCAGTCCATCGAACACGATGGCGCCGGAGGTCGGATCGGTGAGACGGTTCAGCATCCGCATCAGAGTCGACTTGCCAGCGCCCGAGCGGCCAATCACGCCGACCATCTGGCCGGACGGAATGGCGAAGCTGACGCTGTCGACAGCTGTCTTGCGACCGAACACACGGCTCACTTGCTTGAGTTCGAACATGAACCAAGTCCCTGTTTCATTATTTGTTAAGGGGAACGCTACTGCCCGAGCTTGAAGCCGCGATGTCAGTTTTGTTGCAGTTTTCTGAATTTGATTTTGCAATTTCGTGACGGCGCGTGTGACGCCGTCATTCGTATTTGGCGAGGAAGGCTTCGGCGTCGAGCGCGCGGAAATCTTCCAGCGCACCGCGGAGCGCTTCGTGCTCCCAATCCCACCAGGCAAGCGCCTCGAAACGCTCGACAATTTCCTTCGGGAAACGTTCGCGGATAGGCGCTGCCGGCACGCCGCCAACGATGGTGTAGGGGGCAACATCCTTGGAGACGACGGCGCCCGCGCCGATGACAGCGCCATTGCCGATTGTGACGCCGGGAAGAAGGATCGCGCCGTGACCGATCCAGGTATCGTGCCCGATTGTGACACGGTTTTCGCGGCGCCAGGAGAAGAAATCCTTCTCATCCTCCGCATCCGGCCAGTAGTCGCCGGCGCGATAGGTGAAGTGATGGAGCGTTGCGCGCCACATCGGATGCTTGGTGGCATTGATGCGGACATCGGCGGCGATATTGGCGAACTTGCCGATCGTGGCGCACCAGACCATGCTGCCGCGCTCGATATAGGAATAGTCTCCCAGCTCGGATTCGCTGACGCGGCAATATTCGGCAATCTCGGTGTAGCGGCCGAGCACGCAGTCCTTCACCCTGGCGGTGGGGTCGATCAAGGGGTCGACAGAAAGCTTGGTCATGGATCAGGCAGCCTTTCGGGCAGAGAAACCGGAAACGTCGATGATGCGGTCGGCGACGCGCGCGCGCACGTATTCGTCGTGGAAGATGCCGAGAAGGGCGACGCCCGCCTTCTTCTTCTCCTCGATCATGGCAATCACGACTTCACGGTTCTTGGCGTCGAGCGAGGCGGTCGGCTCATCGAGCAGCAGGATCGGGTGATCGGTGATGAAGCCGCGCGCGATGTTAACACGCTGCTGCTCGCCGCCGGAGAAGGTGGCGGGCGGCAGCGACCAGAGTTCGCGCGGCAGGTTGAGCGCAGAGAGCAGTTCCTCGGCGCGGGCGCGGGCAGTCTCAAGGGTTGCGCCGCGGGCGGTGAGCGGTTCGGCGACGATGTCGAGCGCCGAGACGCGGGGGACGACACGCAGAAACTGGCTGACATAGCCGATCGTGTTGCGGCGGACCTGGATGACTGTGCGTGGATCGGCAATGGCGAGATCGATGACGCGATCCTCATGCTTGATGAGGATCTGGCCGGTATCGACCGAGTAATTGCCAAACAGCATTTTCAGGATCGAGCTCTTGCCGGCGCCCGAGGGGCCGCCGAGCACGGCGCATTCGCCGGATTTCACCGAAAAGTTGACGTCCTGGATGACGGGAAGCAGCGTTCCGCCACGCAGATGCATGGTGAATGATTTCGCGACTTCGGAAACTACAAGCGGCGTTGCCATGGATTTCTTCCTATCTCTTTGTTTTGGCCTCAGACCTGAAGGATCGAGGAGACGAGAAGCTGGGTGTAGGGTTCGCGCGGATCGTCGAGCACGCGATCGGTGAGCCCATGTTCGATGACGTGACCGTCCTTCATCACCATCATGCGG
Source organism: Ensifer sp. (assembly GCA_035565055.1). Lineage (GTDB taxonomy): Bacteria > Pseudomonadota > Alphaproteobacteria > Rhizobiales > Rhizobiaceae > Ensifer_A. The sequence continues at coordinate 5,946 of DATMTA010000031.1, read as the reverse complement.
TGCGACAGGAGCCGGGCGACGGCGAGGTCATGCGTCACGACGATGACTGCGAGGCCGAGGTCCTGAACGAGGCCGCGAATGAGATCGAGCAGGCGTGCCTGCACCGAAACATCGAGGCCGCCGGTCGGCTCGTCCATGAAGACGAGGCGCGGGGAGGTCACGAGATTGCGGGCGATCTGCAGGCGCTGGCGCATCCCGCCGGAAAAGGCGCGCGGCTGGTCGTCCATGCGGTCGAGACCGATTTCGACGCGGCCGAGCCAGTCGCCGGCCGTTTCGCGGATGCGGCCATAATGCCGCTCGCCGACCGCCATCAGACGCTCGCCGACATTGGCGCCGGCAGACACCGTCATGCGCAACCCGTCGGCGGGGTTCTGGTGGACGAAGCCCCAGTCCGTGCGCATCAGGAAGCGGCGCTCGGCCTCCGGCATGGTCGCCAGATTGCGATATTGCCCATCGCGCATCAGATACTCGACGCAGCCGACATCGGCGGTGAGGCGGGTCGAGAGGCAGTTGAGCAGCGTCGTCTTGCCGGAGCCGGACTCGCCGACGATGGCGAGAACTTCGCCCGGCCAGAGATCGAAACTCACATCGCGGCAGCCGATGCGCGAACCGTAGAATTTCGAGAGTTCGTGAACTTTCAGAAGCGGTTGATCGCTCATTCCGCAGCCTCCTTGTTGGCCACGCCCAGTTCGCCGACATGACCGGCCTCGCGGCGTTCCTCGCAGAAATCGGTGTCGGAGCAGACGAACATGCGGCCGCCCTTGTCATCCAGGATGACCTCGTCGAGATAGACGCCATGCGCGCCGCAGAGCGCACAGGGCTTGGCGAATTTCTGGACCTCGAAGGGATGATCCTCGAAGTCGAGGCTGACGACCTTCGTATGCGGCGGGATGGCGTAGATACGCTTCTCGCGGCCGGCGCCGAAGAGCTGAAGCGCCTCCGACATATGCATTTTCGGATTGTCGAATTTCGGGATCGGCGAGGGGTCCATGACATAGCGGCCCTCGACCTTGACCGGATAGCCATAGGTCGTCGCGATATGGCCGTTGCGGGCGATGTCCTCGTAGAGCTTCACATGCATGAGGCCGTATTCTTCGAGCGCGTGCATCTTGCGCGTCTCGGTCTCGCGCGGCTCGAGGAAGCGCAAGGGTTCCGGGATCGGCACCTGATAGACAAGCACCTGCCCTTCGCTGAGCTGCTCTTCCGGAATGCGATGGCGCGTCTGGATGACGGTCGCCTCGCGTGTTTTCGTGGTGACCGCGACATTGGCGACCTTCTGGAAGAAGGCGCGAATGGAAACCGCGTTCGTCGTGTCGTCCGCGCCCTGGTCGATGACCTTCAGCGTATCCTTCGGCCCGATGACGGCGGCCGTCACCTGCACGCCGCCGGTGCCCCAGCCATAGGGCATGGGCATCTCGCGTGAGGCGAAGGGAACCTGATAACCGGGAATGGCAATGGCCTTGAGGATCGCCCGGCGGATCATCCGCTTGGTCTGCTCGTCCAGATAGGCGAAATTGTAGGTTGCGAGTTCGCTCATTGGGCCATACCTCTTTCAAGCGTGGGACGGGCGGACATGAGGGGCGTGTCATGGAGTGGGTGTTTCTTGCCATTTTCGGGGGCGTCGTTCTGGCGGTTGCGCTTCTGCGCAAATCCTCCGGCAGTTCTGGCGATGGCATCGCCTTCTTCGACAGTCATGACGGACATGGGGATGGCGGCTCTGACGGGGGCGGCGACGGCGGGGGGGATTAAGGCGGTGGGCGTCATTCCGCAGCCTCCCTCATCTCTTCGACGCTCTCCTGAGCCGCGTCATATTCACGACGCATTCGGCGGACGAGGTCGAGTTCGGCCTGGAAGTCGACGTAATGCGGCAGTTTCAGGTGTTCCACAAAGCCGGTTGCCTGCACATTGTCGGAGTGGGAAATGACGAATTCCTCGTCCTGCGCTGGTGCAACGATATCCTCGCCGAATTCGGATGCGCGGAGCGCCCGGTCGACCAGCGACATGGCCATGGCCTTGCGCTCGGACTGGCCGAAGACGAGACCGTAGCCGCGCGTGAACTGCGGCGGCTGCTTGGCTGAGCCTTTGAACTGGTTGACCATCTGGCATTCCGTCACCTGAACGCGTCCGAGCGAAACGGCAAAGCCGAGTTCCGGAATGTCGATCTCGACCTCGACCTGGCCGATGCGGATTTCACCGGCAAAGGGATGGGTGCGGGCATAGCCGCGCTGGGTGGAGTAGGCGAGCGCCAGAAGGAAGCCTTCGTCGCCGCGCGCCAGCGCCTGTAGACGCTCGTCACGGCCGAGCGGGAATTCCAGCGGCTCGCGGGTGATGTCGCCGGGCGCATCGTCGTGTTCGCTCGGCTCTTCCGTCTCTATAAGGCTCTCGCCGGCAAGAATGTCGGAAACGCGCATGACCGGCTCCGTGCCCGGCTCGCGCTGGATGCCTTCAGCAACCTCGTGATCGCCCAGAAGCGACGGGTCGAGCAGGCGATGCGTGTAGTCGAACGTGGGGCCAAGCAGCTGGCCGCCGGGCAGATCCTTGTAGGTCGCCGAAATGCGGCGCTCGACGAGCATCGTGCCGGTGTCGACGGCACGGGAATAGCCGAAACGCGGCAGGGTCGTGCGATAGGCGCGCAGGATGAAGATTGCCTCGATCATGTCGCCGCGCGCCTGCCGCATGGCGAGCGCCGCCAGCGTCCGGTCATACAGCGAGGCTTCGGCCATGATGCGGTCGACGCCGAGCGCGAGCTGCGCGACGATCTGCTCGATGGACAGCGCGGGAAGCGAGCGGTCGCCCCGGCGGCGGTCGGCGAGCAGGCGATGCGCATTGGCAATGGCGGCTTCGCCACCCTTTACAGCTACATACATGTCAGCCTCCCAAGGCTTGAAGGTCGGTGGAGCGCGGCAGCGCCATCAGCGCGTTGCCGGCCGTGAAGATCAGGTCGATGCCGCGCGGGAAGAAGCCGCGATTGACGCGCCAGCGATGCAGGAAGTCGGTGGGAAGGCCCTGAAGCGCGATCTGCGCGCTGATCTTGATGCCGGGGCCGGTCGCCAGCAGTTGCGGCCCGTCGGTGAGTGACGGCAGTTCTATGACGAGTGTGACCGAACGGTCCGGGTAATCCTGGCTGCCTGCGGCGAAGCCGAGGAAATCCGGGATCGGTTCGCCGGTGCCAAGGAATGCGAAGCGTGCGTGCGCAGACGCGGCAACGATCTCGGCTCCCGTGTGGAAGCCGATCCAGCCCTGGCTCGCGGCATTGGCGAGTGCCGGCGAAAGCCAGACCGGGGTGTCGTGATCGGCAAGCGTGAGTGCAACGGCGCCCTGTGCCATCCCCATGGGATGCGGCGGAGCCGCGTTGGTCTCCAACGCGTGAATCGTGCCGGGGCGGGACATGGCATCCATGAGGGCGCGGAACGTGGCCTGCGCGCCGAGAACGGGATTGGCGAAGCCGCCTTCAAGGGCTTGCGTGTGCATGGACATCAGTCGTCTCCCCGAACCATGGTGAAGAAATCAACCCGCGTGGCGGCGGTTTCGGCGGCAAGCTTGGCGTCTTCGGTCTCGATGCGTGCGGCTACTGCGGCGCAGAGTGTTTCGACCGTTTTGCGATGCGCAGGCATCTCGCCCAGCGCGTCGAGAATGGCGGAAAGCCGGGTGGCAGCCTTGTCGCCGCCAAGGCGCTGACCGTGGCCGACGGCGCCGGCAGCGAGACGAACCGTGGCGCGGGTGACAGTAGCTTCGCCCAGATTGAACAGCGAACCCGTGCCGCCCATACGGCCCCGGATCATCACGAGACCGGTTTCCGGTCCCCGCAGGTTCGTGGCCTCCGGCGCGCCGCCGATGACCTCAAGCGCGCCGTGCATTTCCTCAACGGTAGCTTGGGCGAGGCGCACGATCCTCAGCTTGCGCGCCACGTCTTGGGCGCTCAGGGCCGCCTCGGGGTTTCTCCTTGCTGACGTCTGCATTTGGACCTCAAATGTATATTTATCTAGACAATTAAACCTAGGACATGTTAGTAGCATTGTCGAGTGACATTTGGGTGACATCTTCATGACTGGAACGAAGCAGGCAGGCGTGGACCGGACGAGCGGCGTGGCGCTGTGGCGGCAGATCGCGGACGATATCCGCGTGGCTATCGGTGCTGGCGAATTTCGCGAAGCGGGCAAGCTTCCGGGCGAAATGGTGCTGGCGGAGCGCTTCGGCGTGAATCGGCACACGGTGCGCGCAGCGATTGCTGCCCTGCAGAACGAAGGGATCGTCAGAGCCAAGGCGGGCAGGGGGACCGAAATCCTTGAAGATATACGTCTCAGAATGCCGATTTCGCGGCGTACGCGCTTTTCGTCAGGTCTTGGAGGGCAGGCGCGGCGGCCAGAGACGGCTTATATAGGCTCCGGGGAAGCGACAGCGTCTGATGAGGTTGCGACAGCGCTGCGGATCGCGCCGGGCACACCCTGTGTCACGCTGGAATCGCTGGGGCTCGCAGATGGCATCCCTGTGTCGCTGGCTTTTCACTACTTTCCGGCGGTGCGCTTTGCCGGGATCGATGAGCACTTCCGTCGCGAGCGCTCCGTGACACGCTCCTTCGCTGCCATGGGGCTGGCCGACTATGTCCGTATCTCCACCGACATTTCCGCCCGTCATGCCGATGAACGGGAACGCGAGTGGCTGCGCCTAACCCCGGGCGGGATCGTGTTGGAAGCACTCGCCGTTAATGCGGATCTGGAGGGCACGCCGGTTCAATACTCCCGGACGCTGTTTTCCGCAGGCCGCGTCAGCCTGCATGTCGGGAATGACATGGAGCTTTGATCCGTCGTCCGGTGCTCGCGCAGGTTCCCATGTGGACGGAAAGCTGTTGCTTGCCTTCAACCGTTCTTGCCTTGTCTTCGCCGATGTTGGATTTTGCCGACCCCGACACATTGGCAGGATCACGATGACAGGCACGGTTGCAACACTCGAAACACTTATTGCTGCGATCCTGAGCAAAGGGCAGGCGGGCGGCAGGGTTATCGCGGCCATTGCTGGACCGCCCGGTGCCGGAAAGTCCACGCTCGCGGAGACGATTGTTGACGCGCTTAACGTCGCCGAACCTGATTCAGCGGCCATTCTGCCGATGGACGGATATCATTACGACGATATGCTGCTGGTGCCGCGTGGGCTGCGCCAGCGCAAGGGCGCGCCGGAAACCTTTGATTCTGCCGGCTTCGCGCACATGCTGATGCGACTGCGCCAGAATACCGAGCCAGAAATCGCCGTCCCGGTCTTCGATCGCTCGATCGAAATTGCGCGTGCCGGCGCACGCATGATCCCGCAGTCCGTACGCTACATCATTGCGGAGGGAAACTATCTTCTGCTCAATGAAGGCCGCTGGCGCGAGCTGCACGCGTACTATGACCTGACGGTGATGATCGACGAGCCTGAACCGGTCTTGCGCGCTCGGCTGGAAAATCGTTGGAAGGATCTGTCGCCGGAGGATCGGGCATGGAAGCTTGATGGAAACGATCTTCCGAATGGCCGACGCGTGCAGCAGCAAAGCGCGGTGGCGGATTTTGTCATACGCTCGGTCGAATAGGGTCAGCTGTGGCGGAGCGCCGCGACAGCCGGCGATCGGAATTCTGCGACCTTGTCAGGAGCGGCTCTCGTTCGGCATTGCATTCTGGTTCAGCGTCTCGCGGGTTTCGATGCCGAGGCGTTGCTTGATGTGCAGATTTGGCATCACGCCAACATTTTGCGCCGTATGATAGCCATGGCGCGCAGCCAGAAAAAATCCGCCCCAGGAAATGAGGCTGACAAGCAAAAATATCAACAGGATCTGAAATTTCACGTCCGCAGTCCATCCCATTCGCACTGAACGCTATGATTCGCGCCCCCTCTCAGTGCGCTTGACATGATAAAGTATTGGTATGCTCCCGCAACAAGATTGTAGCGTTGGTTGCAGATTTTGTATTATTTAGA
>DATMTA010000030.1:0-46255 GCA_035565055.1 Ensifer sp. | reverse complement strand
GACGCGGCGAGGGCGGCGGGGGTCCCCTTTGTGGGCATCTGGCTGGACGCGCCGGCGGACATTCTGCGCGCCCGTGTCGCCGCCCGCAAGGGTGGTCAGTCGGACGCGACGCCCGATGTGCTGGAAAAGCAGCTGGCGACGGGCGTGGCGGGCCTGACGTGGCATATCGTTGACGCGACGCGCCCCATAGACGCGGTGATCGACGAGGTGATCCGCCTTGCCTATCCGCGCAGTGCGCTGGCCGGAGGCTGACGATAGGCGATAATCGCCGGCAGGGCGGAGAGCAAGGCGGCGGCGAGGAGAAGGAACCGATCCGGCGCTAGTCGCCTTACGGGGTGATTGAGGGATGACACCCTCCTTGCGTCACTCGGCTTATTGCAAGGCGACGGTGCTCCTTCAAGCGAAGGCGATCTGCGCCTTCATGGCTTTTGTGCGATCGGAGGCCATGATGAAGGCGCTTTCCGCTTCCGCAAGTGGCATCGTATGCGTGATCAGCGGTTTCACATCGATCAGACCAGCCTGCATCAGTTGCACCGCGATGGCGAATTCCTCGTGGAAGCGGAAGGAGCCGCGCAGGTCGAGTTCCTTCGAGGTGATGGCCATCATCGGCACGCTCATGTCGCCGCCGAGACCAAGCTGCAGGATGACACCGCGCGGGCGCATGGCATGAATGCCGCCGGCAAGAGCCGGTGCTGCGCCCGAGCATTCGTAAAGCACGTCGAAATAGCCCTTTCCGGCGGTGTAGGGCTTCAGCCCGTCCGGATCGTCGGCGAGATTGATGGTTACATCGGCTCCGACGGCCTTGGCGAACTTGAGCGTCTGCGCAGTGAGATCCGTCACGACGATCTCGGCAGCACCCGCGCGGCGTGCGGCTAGGATCGAAAGCGCGCCGATCGGGCCGCAGCCAGTGATGAGCACACGCTTGCCCAGCATGTCGCCGGCGCGGCGGGTCGCGTGCAGTGTCACCGAGAGCGGCTCTGCCATCGCGGCTTCGCCGGCCGAGAGGCTGCCCGCCTTCACACACTGACTGGCATTGGCGACCAGAACCTCGCGGAATGCCCCCTGGATATGCGGAAACGGCATGGCCGAACCGTAGAAGCGCATGTTGAGGCAATGGTTCTGCAGGCCCTTCTGGCAATATTCGCAATGCCCGCAGGGACGCGAAGGCGAAATCGCCACGAGGTCGCCGATGGCGAGACCTGATACTCCGCTTCCGAGCGCGATGATGTGCCCCGAAACCTCATGGCCCAGGATCATTGGCTCTTTCAGTCGCACTGCACCGAAGCCGCCGTGATTGTAATAATGGAGGTCCGAGCCGCAGACGCCGCCAACGGCAAGCTTGACCTGGACTTCGCCTGGCCCGGGCTGTTCGGCATCGCACTCTTCGACACGCAGGTCTTTTGCGGCATGGATGACGATGGCTTTCATGTCTGGCCTCACAGAACAGGAGTGAGAAGGGGACGCCCCGCAAAATGGGCGCTCAAGTTGTCGAACACCAGCGCGCCCATGGCCTTGCGTGTCTCGTAGGTGCCCGACGCATGGTGTGGCTGGAGAAGAACGTTGTCGAGCTTCAGGAAGCGCGGATTGAGATTGGGCTCGCCCTCGAAGACATCGAGTGCGGCCGAGCCCAATGCGCCGGATTCCAGGGCGTCGAGCAGCGCCTCCTCATCGATATTGGACGCGCGTGAGATGTTGATGAGCATCCCCTCCGGCCCCAGCGCCTCGATGACCTGTTTGCCGACGATATGGCGCGTGGCGGCCGAGGCGGCGAGCGTGACGAAGAGGAAATCGGAACGGGCGGCGAGCGACACGGCATCCTCGACAAAGGTCCAATCTCTCGCGAAGTCCCGTTCGGAAACATCCGTATAGGCGATATCCATGTCGAAGCCGGCCAGCCGCTTGGCGACTTCATAGCCGATCCGGCCGAGGCCAAGCACGCCTGCGCGCTTGCCGTGGACACGGTTCTTCAGCGGATAAAGGCCCTTCGAGGTCCAGTTGCCGCTCCTGACCCAGGTTTCCGCGCCGATCATGCCGCGCGACTGGACAAGCATCATGGCCACGCCGAGGTCGGCCACGTCCTTGGTCAGCACATCCGGGGTGTTTGTGACGCGAATGCCGCGTTCCTTGGCGGCATTGAGATCGACGGCATCGAAGCCGACGCCGTAGACACTGATCACCTCAAGCTTCGGCAGCGCCTCGATCATGGCGCGGTTCGCGCCAAGCTCGCCGCGCGTGGCGATGCCTCTAATGGTTGCTCCGACCTTCGCCAGAAAGGCGGGCTTGTCGGCAGCCTCGAAGTATCGATGCATGGTGAAGGCGGCGTTCAGCTTCTCCTCGTCCCATTGCGGGTAGGGGCCGACCTGCAGAATCTCGATCTTGTCCGACGTGCCGCTCACCTGACATCTCCTCCCATGGTATCTCTATGTTATCGATAACATACAAAGTTGGATGTGTTTGTCGAGGGGTAACTGCAGAAAAAAGTGAGCGCCTTAACCCAGCTTTGAGCCGTTGGCCGTCAGATAGACCGCGTAAAGCGAGGTCGTGGCCGTGATGAAGAGGCGGTTGCGCTTGGCCCCGCCGAAGGTGACGTTGGAGACGATTTCGGGAATTTTGATCTTGCCGATCAGTGTCCCGTCCGGGTCGTAGCAACGCACGCCATCACCGGCAGAGGTCCAGATGCGACCCGTCCGATCGACACGGAAGCCATCGAAGAGGCCAGCGGTGCAGGTGGCGAAAACGCCAAGGTCCGTCAGGCTGTTGTCCCCACCGACGGCGAACTTGCGGATATGGCGCGGGCCGCCTTCCTGATGTGACGCTCCGGTATCGGCGACGTAAAGCAGGCTTTCGTCGGGCGAGAAGGCGAGGCCGTTGGGCTTCAGGAAGCTATCAAGGACACGGACGGTCGCGCCCGATTCAGGATCGTGACGGTAGACATGGCAGCCGCCGATTTCCTCGGTGCCGTAATCGCCTTCGTAATCATGCATGATTCCGTAGGAAGGGTCGGTGAACCAGACAGTGCCATCCGATTTCACCACGACGTCGTTGGGCGAGTTCAGCCGCTTGCCGTCGATGCGGTCCACAAGCACGGTGATGGAGCCGTCGAATTCCGTGCGGGTGACACGGCGCGCTAGGTGCTCGCAGGTCACCAGCCGGCCCTGATTGTCGACCGTGTTGCCGTTGCAATTGTTGGACGGCTGGCGAAAGGTGGCCACAGTGTTACCGGCTTCGTCGTAACGCATCAACCGGTTGTTCGGAATGTCGGAAAAGACGAGATAGCGGCCGGGCGCGAACCACGCCGGTCCTTCGAGCCAGCGCCCGCCGGTCCAGAGCCGTTCGACCTTGGCATGGCCGACAAAGCAGGCCTCGAAGCGCGGGTCCAATACCTCGAACCCCGTTCCTTCTATCTCTCCGAACATGGCATTCCTCCTCATCAATTCCGGTGTCGGCTGTTGACGAAGTCATATTGTTATCGATATCAGTTTCCAAGAACTTTTTTCAAACGGGGAGGCTTCGTTGGCAGACAAGGCGCCGGACAAGGCGAGGGGTAAGGGCGCGCATGACGCGTCGGCCACCAAGCCGACCATGGCCGATGTCGCCGATTATGCCGGCGTGTCCACCATGACCGTATCCCGCGCGCTGAAAAAGGATGGTCGCGTTTCGGAAGATACCCGCAAGCGCATCCTCGAAGCTGTCGACAAGCTCGGTTACGTGCTCGATCAGGCCGCCGGAAGCCTGTCATCACGCCGTACCGGTTTCGTGGCGGCGCTGGTTCCCTCGATCAACAACTCGAACTTTTCCGACACGGCGCGCGGCATTACCGATGCGCTGGAAAATTCCGGTCTGCAGTTGCTCCTCGGCTATACCGATTATTCGACCGAAAAAGAGGAAAAGCTGATCCAGTCCATGCTGCAGCGGCGGCCGGAAGGGATCATTCTCACCGGCGGATCGCATACGCCGCAGGCGCGGCGCATGTTGGAGAAGTCCGGCATTCCGGTGGTCGAGACCTGGGAGATCCCGGAAGACCCGATCGATCACGTCGTCGGTTTTTCCAACAGCGAAGTCATGGCCGATCTGGTGCGGGCGCTTGCCGCGCGCGGCTACCGCAAGTTCGGCTATATCGGTGGAACGACGGCGCGCGACACGCGCGGCAGCCTGCGCCGCGCCGGTTTCCTGAAGGCGGTCGAGGAGCTGGGGCTGGGGCCCGGCCGCGTCATTTCCTTCGGCGTGCCGCCGATTTCGATAGAGCAGGGCGCGCAGGCGGTCGTTTCCATGCTGGAGCGCTGGCCGGATACGGATGTGGTTCTCTGCGTCTCCGATCTCTCGGCCTTTGGTGCGCTCATGGAGTGCCAGCGGCGCGGCATGAAGGTGCCGGGTGATATCGCCATTGCGGGTTTCGGCGATTATGAAATCTCGGCCTTCTGTCATCCGCGCATCACCACGGTGAATGTCGATTGCTATGGCATCGGCAAGCTCGCTGCCGGACGCCTGCTGCAGGCGATCAATGGGGGCGGATCTGCCGGTGACGAGCTGACGCTGACGAGCTACAAGGTCATCCTGCGCGAAAGCGCCTGACATTTTTGCCCGTGATTCACGAAGGAGTTTCCCATGTTCCACCGTCCCGCCGCCGCGCTCACGCATAAGGGCGTCTTGGCTGCCTTGCAGGCCGCTATTGCCAAGGCTGAGGAACTGGGCGTGCCGCAGGATATCGTGATCGTCGACGCCAGCGGCGAAACCCTGGCAAAATTCCGCATGGATGGCGCGAAGTTCACCTCCATGCACACAGCTACGTCCAAGGCGATTACGGCGGCTTCGCTCAACGCGCCAACGGGCGGCATGTCGCCGGAATTTGGCACCGCCGCCGGGCTCGCATCCCAGGGCCGCGTCACGCATCTGAAGGGCGGGCTGCCCATCCGCTTCGGCGGTCTGCTTGCCGGTGCCATCGGCGTCGGGTCGGGCACTGGCGACCAGGATGTCGAGGTTGGCCGCGCGGCGCTTGCGGCAATCGGTGCGGACGAAATCTGATCGCGTGTAGGAAAATCGCCAAAAACCGATTTTCCACCTTGCAAATGTTATCGATAACATTTAGCCGTTTCACTTGAGGAGTTGAGCCGCGACTGTCGATCTGACAGTCTGTGCGCAACGTCAAAAGACCTGCAGGAGGAAACCATGTCGAACCTGTTCGACCTCACCGGAAGCCGCGCTCTTATCACCGGATCAAGTCAGGGTATCGGCCTTGCTCTGGCTGCGGGGCTTGCCCGCCATGGCGCATCCGTGATCATCAATGGCCGCACCGAGGCCCGGGTGGATGAGGCCTGTGCGGCGCTGGCTGCGCAGGGGTTGAAGGCGGAGAAAGCCATTTTCGACGTGACCGAAAAGGCCGAGGTCGATGCGGGCATCGAGAAGATCGAGCGCGAGATCGGTGCAATCGATATCCTCATCAACAATGCCGGAATGCAATATCGCACGCAATTGGAAGACTTTCCGGCCGACAAGTTCGAGCTTTTGTTCAAGACGAATGTGACCAGCGTTTTTCTTGTCGGGCAGGCAGTCGCGAAGCACATGATCCCGCGCGGCCGTGGCAAGATCATCAATATCGCCTCCGTGCAGAGCGAACTCGCACGGCCCTCGATCGCGCCGTACACGGCCACGAAGGGCGCGGTGAAGAACCTGACCAAGGGCATGTGCACGGATTGGGCGAAATATGGCCTGCAGATCAACGCGATTGCGCCCGGCTATTTCAAGACGCCGCTCAATCAGGCCCTCGTTGACAGTGCGGAATTCACCGCATGGCTCGAAAAGCGCACGCCGGCGGGACGCTGGGGCGATGTCGAGGAACTGGTCGGCGCCGCCGTCTTCCTTGCCTCCAGAGGCTCGTCTTTCGTCAATGGCGAGACGCTGCATGTAGACGGCGGCATCACGGCAAGTCTCTGAGATGAAAGACATTCGCGTCATCGTCATGGGGGTGAGCGGCTGCGGCAAGTCGTCGATGGGCGAAGCGCTCTCCGCGCGTCTCGACCTGCCCTATATCGAGGGCGATGCCCTGCATCCGGCCGAAAACGTCGCCAAGATGTCGAAGGGGACACCGCTGACGGACGAGGATCGCTGGCCCTGGCTGAGGCTGGTTGGTCAGGCCGTTTCAGCCCCGGCAGGCGGCGCGATTGCCTCCTGTTCGTCGCTGAAACGCGTCTATCGTGACCTGTTGCGGCGCGAAGCGGGCAAGGGGCTAATATTCGTGCATCTGCATGGCAGCAGGGAGCTGCTTCTGTCGCGAATGACGCATCGTCCGGGCCACTTCATGCCGGCCTCTCTGCTCGACAGCCAGTTGGCGACGCTGGAGCCGCCGGGTGACGACGAGAATGTCATTCGGGTCGATTGCGCCGAGCCGCTGGAGCACGCGGTGAACCGCGTGGCGGTCATCATCGCGGCGCTTTGAATAAAGTTCAGGGAGTAACGCATGGAAAAGTCTGAGAAAGTCGCCGTCATCGGCGCGGGTATCATGGGCTCGGCCATTGCCACGCGGCTCCTGGCGACCGGCCAGATCGTGACCGTTTTCGACCTCGATGCCGCCAAGGTGGCCGCGCTCGTTGACAAGGGCGCGAAGGCGGCGGCCAGCATTGCCGAGGCCGTCCAGATATCCGATTTCGTCATCCTCAGCCTCAACCATGCCGACATCGTTCGCAAGGCCGTCTTCGGCGAAAAGGGCGTGGCGAGCGCCGCATCTGCGGAAAAGCTGCTGATCGACATGTCCTCGATCGACCCGAAGGACACGGCCGACATGTCGGCCCGCCTAGCCGCTGAGACGGGCATGAAATGGGTCGATTGCCCGCTCTCCGGCGGTGCGCCGGGCGCACTCAACGGCCGGCTGACCATCATGGCGGGCGGGGATGAGACCGATTTCGAGCGGGCGCGGTCGGTCATGCAGCATCTCGCCGCGAACTATAATCTCATGGGGCCGAGCGGGGCAGGGCAGACGGTCAAGCTCATCAACCAGCTCTTTTGCGCGGTCGCTTTCCAGGCGGTCGCCGAGGCGGTGAAGCTCGCGGAAGCCGGCGGCGTTGATGCTTCGCGTATTCCGGCCGCGCTGAAGGGCGGCCGGGCCGACAATGCGATCATGCAGGAATTCATGGGCAAGTTCGCCGCCCGCGACTACACGCCGACGGGCCGCATCGACAACATGCTGAAGGATCTCGACAGCCTTCAGGCCTTCGCCCAGAAGACCCGCACCCCCTTGCCGATGACCGGACAGTTGGTGGAAATCCATCGGCTGCTTTGCGCCATGGGCCTTGGACCGAAGGATTCGGCCGAAATGATGCGCCTTCTCGACGGCGTAAATAACTGAAAGCACCAATCGGCGCCGGAAGCGGCGGCAAAACGCGACATTGATGCGAAGAGCACGATGTTTCTGCTTGACGACATCAAATTGTTATCGATAACATGACTTCATCGCGAGCCTGGGAGGAGCGTAGCGTGGCAGATGATCTGCTTCTGGAATTCAGATCGATCACCAAGGAATTCGGCGGCACGCGCGCCCTTTCCGAGGTGTCGCTCGACCTGAAGAAGGGCGAAATCCTGGCGCTTCTCGGCGAGAACGGCGCGGGCAAATCGACCCTCATCAAGACGCTCGCCGGTATTCACAAACCGGATGGTGGGGAAATCCGCTTTCGCGGCGAGGCCTATGCCCACCGCCCGCCGAAGCCGAACGAGCGCCAGCCGGTTGCGTTCATCCATCAGGATCTCGGCCTCATCGAATGGATGACGGTCGGCGAAAATGTCGGGCTGGCGCAGGGCTTTTCCATGTCCGCCGGCATTATCGACTGGAAGGCGACAGAGGCTCGCGCAGCGGAAGCCCTCAAGCTCGTCGGCTGCGATTTCGATCCCTCGACCCGCGTTTCGAGCCTGACGCGCACCGAAAAGTCGCTTGTTGCCATTGCCCGCGCGTTGGCCGTCGAAGCCGACGTGCTGGTTCTCGACGAGCCGACGGCCAGCCTTCCGGCCGACGAGGTGGAGCGTCTCTTCGCCGCTATCCGCCCCTTAAAGGAGCGCGGCGTCGGCATGATCTATGTCTCGCATCGGCTGGACGAAATCTTCCGCATCGCCGACCGCGTCGCGGTGCTGCGCGACGGCAAGCTGGTCGGGCAAAAGATGGTCGCCGACACGCGACCCGCCGAACTCGTCGAAATGATCGTCGGCCGCTCGGCGTCCGATCTCTTCGTCAAGGCAAAGGCGGAAGCCGGCAAGGCGGTCGTGACGGTGCGTGGCCTGCAGTGCGCGGGAACGAGCCGCATTTCCTTCGATATCCGTGAAGGCGAGCTTCTGGGTCTCGTGGGTCTGCGCGGGGCAGGGCAGGAGGCCATCGGCCGCGCACTTTTCGGGGCGGAGACCTTCTCCGGCGATATTCTGCTGAATGGCGCGGCGCCCGATCTCTCAAGCCCGCTCGCCGCCATGAAATCCGGCATCGGGCTCATCGCCCGCGACCGGACTGAAGAGTCTGTCGCGCTTTCGCTGTCGGTTCGGGAAAACATGTTCCTGAATCCCGGTGCCATCAAGCGCTCGCTCTTCTCCTTCCTCACGCCGCGCAGCGAAGCGGCGCTGGCGGAAGAGATCGGCCAATCGGTAGGGCTGAGGCCGAACGATCCCGATCTGCCGGTCGAGGCGCTGTCGGGCGGAAATCAGCAGAAAGTCGTGGTGGGCCGCTGGCTCGCGACGGGCCGCAAGCTGCTCATCGCCGAAGACCCGACTGCCGGCGTCGATGTTGGCGCCAAGGCCGATATCTACCGGCTGATCGCGCGCGCTCTGGAAGCCGGTCTGGCGGTCGTCGTCGTGTCGACCGACTTTGAAGAAATTGCGCATATCTGCCACCGCGCGCTCGTCTTTTCGCGCGGCACCATCGTCAGCGAACTGCAGGGAGAGGCTCTGACCACGCCGGCACTGATTACCGCCGCGTCCGCGTCCGAAGCCGCCTGAACGGGAGAGAACCATGCAATCCATCGAATCCACCGCGCTCGAGCCGACCAAGGCCGAAATGAAGGGCCTCTCCGGCGGCCAGAAGATCGCGCGCCTCCTGCCGGTCTACGGTCTCGTCATTCTCACCGTCGCGCTGATCCTGCTCTTCTCGATCCTGCTGCCGAACACGTTTCCGACGATGCTCAACCTGCGCTCGATCATCTCCGACAAGGCGATCATTGCGCTCCTGTCTCTGGCGGCGATGATCCCCATGGCGGCGGGTCGCATCGACCTGACGATCGGTTATGGCATCGTGCTCTGGCATGTTCTGGCCATCAGCCTGCAGACCATGTTCGGCCTGCCCTGGCCGGTCGCCGTCCTGATCGTCCTGGCCCTCGGCGCCTTTACCGGGCTGCTCAACGGTCTTCTGGTCGAAGTCGCCAAGATCGACAGCTTCATTGCGACGCTTGGCACCGGCACCGTGCTCTATGCGCTGGCGCTCTGGCACACGGGCGGCCGTCAGGTTGTCGGTATGCTGCCGCAGGGCTTCTATGCACTGAATGGCACGATGGTCTTCGGTCTGCCGATCACCGGCTTCTATGTGCTGGCCGTTGCGGTGATCATGTGGATCGCGCTCGAATATCTGCCCATCGGCCGCTACCTCTATGCCATCGGCGCGAACCCCAAGGCGGCGGCGCTGAACGGCATTCCGGTGCGCAAGTTCGTCATGGGCGCCTTCATCACCTCCGGTTTCCTGGCAGCGCTGACGGGCGTGCTGCTGGCCTCGAAGCTGCGCATCGGTCAGGCAAGCGTCGGGCTTGAATATCTGCTGCCGGCCCTCGTCGGCGCCTTCCTCGGCTCGACCACGATCAAGCCCGGCCGCGTCAATGTCTGGGGCACGATCATCGGTGTGGCCATTCTCGCGGTGGGCATTTCCGGCATCCAGCAATTCGGCGGATCGTTCTTCGTCGAGCCGCTCTTCAACGGCGTGACCCTGCTGATCGCCATCGGCATCGCAGGCTATGCCCAACGCAAACGCGGCGCGGTGAAAAAGGCCGCGCCCCGCAAATGAACCCGGACACCCGGCTTCTTTTCAAACGCTCAATGGGAGGAGTGAACATGAAACGCAGATTTCTGATGCAGGCGACGGTTGCCGCCTTTGCCTTCGCCGTGGCCGCCCCGGTCTTCGCTGAAGGTAAGCCCGATCCGCAGGCCGTGGTCGACAAGTACGCCTCGAAGGTCACCAAGTGGGACGGTCCGACGACCGGCCCGAAGGCAGCCCCCGCCAAGAACGTCGTGGTGCTTGCCGCCGACATGAAGAACGGCGGCATTCTCGGCGTCGTCAACGGCATTCAGGAAGCGGCCAAGGCGATCGGCTGGAAGGTGACCGTCCTGGATGGCGCCGGCTCGATCTCCGGCCGCACGGCCGCCTTTGGTCAGGCCATGGCGCTGAAGCCGGATGGCATCATCATCAACGGTTTCGACGCCGTCGAGCAGGGCCCGGCGATGGAACAGGCCAAGGCCGCGAAGATCCCGATGGTCTCCTGGCACGCCGCCCCCAAGGTCGGCCCGGTTCCGGAAGTCGGCGTCTTTGCCAACGTGACGACGGATGCGATGGAAGTCTCCAAGGCTGCGGCCGACTGGGCCTTCATCGACGCCAAGGGCAAGCCCGGCGTCATCATCTTCACAGACTCCACCTATGCGATCGCGATCGCCAAGGCAGACCGGATGAAGAAGGAGATCGAGGATCTCGGCGGCACAGTGCTCGAATATGTCGACACGCCGATTGCCGAAACCTCGCAGCGCATGCCGCAGCTCACCACGTCGCTCCTGCAGAAGTATGGCGACAAGTGGACGCATTCGCTCGCCATCAACGACCTCTATTTCGACTTCATGGGTCCGTCGCTCGCAGCCGCCGGCATTGCCGGCGACGGCAAGCCGGTCAACGTCGCCGCCGGCGACGGCTCGGAAAGCGCCTATCAGCGCATCCGCGCCAAGCAGTATCAGGCCGTCACCGTAGCCGAGCCACTGAACCTGCAGGGCTGGCAGCTGATCGACGAACTGAACCGCGCCATCGCCGGTGAAAAATGGTCCGGCTATGTCTCGCCGCTGCATGTGGTTACGTCTGCCAATGTCGAATTCGACGGCGGGCCGAAGAACTCGTTCGACCCCGGCAACGGCTATCGCGACGAATACAAGAAGATCTGGGGCAAATAAGTCCCGGATCGGGATCTTCCCGGATCCATCTGCCCGGCGTCTCTGGCGCCGGGCTCTTTCCTGAAAGCCAACAGTCCGGACAGCTCAGCCTGCCTGATCAATGCGGGAGGGCAGAACATGTCCAAAATTCCAGCGAGGTTCCCATGATCATCCGTTACGCGCTCTTTGAAGGCACGATCCACGAAGGCAAGGAAGAGGCCTTCCGCGCCTATGTGAAGGAGAAGCTCGTGCCACTCTGGACGCAGTTTCCGGGTGCCACGGAAGTCCGCGTTCTCGACGGCACCGACCGCGACGAAGGCGCCCCCGTCTACGCCATGGCGCTCGCCATCCGCTATCCCGACATGAAGACCTGCAATGCTGCGCTCGAAAGCCCGGTTCGCTTCGAAAGCCGTGAGGTGACGAAGGGTCTGCTCGAGATGTTCACGGGCCGGGTGCATCACCATGTCTTCGAGGCGAACGAGTATGCTGTGAAGGGGTGAGCCTCGCTCGGAAGGTGGCCGAGACATAGCGTTTCGCCGCGTCGATCGAGCCTTCCAGCCCGCGCTCTGTGGCCAGTCCGCAGGCGATGGCCGACGCGAGCATACACCCGGTTCCGCGCAGCGTGCCACGATGGCGAGTGCCCTCGAAGTTTACAGGAGAATGGTTGGGACGGATCAGTAGATCTGTGCATCTGTCCCTTGCCAGCCCGCGAGTGGGCGCCGCGTCGTTCGCATGGCCGCCCTTGATGAGTGCGGCACGAATACCAAGTTGCAGCAGCGCCTGAACAGACACTGCGAAATCCGTGGTGCCTGTCATCAAGGCCAGTTCCGGGAGGTTCGGCGTGAGGAGATCGGCGCGCGGCAGCAGGCATTCGATCATCAATCGCATCCCGTCAGGCTCCAGCAGTGCTTTGCCGGAGGTCGAGGCCAGAACAGGGTCCAGGACGACGGGCGGGGTGGGGTGTCGCTCCAGAATATCTGCGACGGCTGCCACAATTCCGGCATTCGCCAGCATTCCGATCTTGACGGCGTCGATTTTGCCGCTCTCGAGTGCTGCTTGCATCTGGGCTTTGACAAGCCCCGGCTCCATGGCTTTCACCGCCGTCACCCGCCGGTCCGATTGCGCCGTCACGGCCGTGACCGCGATGGCGGCCTTGAGCCCGAAGGCCGTGACAGTCTCGACATCGCGGACAATGCCGGCGCCCCCCGAGGAATCGGAGCCCGCGATGATCAATACGTGCCCGCTCATCGCCAGCAATCCGTCTTGGCGATCCATTCCCGGGTGCGGGTTTCCGGATCTCGGTTCAAGGTAATATCGGTCACGACGGCGGCGCTGTCGGCGCCTTGGGAAAAGACGCCATCCAGCCGCTCCGGTGTCAGCCCACCAATCGCGACGAGGGGCAGGGTGCCCACCTTGTCCTTCCAGATGCGGATGCGCTCCAGCCCCTGCGGCGCCCATTTCATCTTCTTGAGGATGGTCGGATAGACCGGCCCCAGCGCCACATAATCCGGCTTTGCCGCCAGCGCCGTGTCCAGTTCCGCCTCGTCGTGCGTGGACAGGCCGAGTTTAAGGCCGGCAGTGCGTATGGCTTCGACATCGGCCTCAGCCAAATCCTCCTGGCCGAGATGGACGAAGTCGCATTCCTCCTCGATCGCGATCTGCCAGTAATCGTTGATGATCAGCTGGCAGCCGTGCCTTTCGCAGGCGGCCTTCGCGCGGCGGATATGCGCGCGCAGCACCTCTTCAGGCTGGTCCTTCACGCGCAATTGCACGAGCTTGACCCCGATGGGCACCAGCCGCTCGATCCAGTCGGCGCTGTCGACGATGAGATAGAAAGGGTCGAGCTTCATGCGAAGACGGCCTTTCCGATGACGGGGGTGGAAGGGACGGCCATGTCGCGCGGTTCCAGCAGTCCGGCGCGGCAGCCTTTATGGCCGGCCTCTATAGCCAATGCAAAGGCGCGGGCCATGGCGACGGGGTCGGCGGCGCCGGCCACGGCAGTATTGAGAAGCACAGCGTCGGAACCAAGCTCCATCGCCTGAGCGGCATGTGAGGGCCTGCCAAGCCCCGCATCCACGATCAGCGGCACATCCGGGAAATGCGCCCGCATCGACACGAGCGCCGCCGGATCAACGAGCCCGCGTGCCGAGCCGATTGGCGAGGCCCAGGGCATGAGCACCTGGCAACCCGCTTCGACCAGCTTTTCGGCGACGACCAGGTCCGAAGTGGTGTAGGGGAAGACCTTGAAGCCGTCGGCGCAAAGCTCGCGCGCGGCCTCGACCAGTGCGAAGACATCCGGCTGCAGCGTGTCGTGATGGCCGATGACTTCGAGCTTCACCCAGTCGGTGGCAAAGAGATCGCGGGCCATGCGCGCCGTCAGCACGGCCTCCTTGGCCGTGTGGCAACCGGCCGTGTTGGGCAGGACATGGACGCCAAGGCTTTTGATCGTTTCGAAAAACTGCCCGCCGCGCCCGCCGCCTGCCGTTTCGCGGCGCAGCGACACCGTGACGACTTGTGCGCCCGAAGCGCGGATCGCTTCTTCCATGATGGCCGGCGAGGGGTAGCGCGCCGTGCCGAGCAGCAGGCGCGAGGAGAGTTCGGTGCCGTAAAGCGTCAGCATGTCAGCCTCCCTGTTTCGGTGCCAGAATTTCAATGCGGTCGCCGTCGTTGAGCGTGACCCGGTTGCGCTCTGTACGCGGCACGAGATCGCCATTGACGGCGGTGGCCAGCCAGTCGCCTTCGTAGTCGAGAGTAGCGAGAAGATCTGCCAGCGTGGCGGTGAAAAGCTCCTGCGGCTCGCCATTGATGATGAGTTTCATGCCGTTGCGGTCCTTCTTTGCGGTTGTGTCGCAAGCTGTTCCACCAGTTCCTCAGCCAGTGCGGGGGCCATGAGGAAGCCGTGGCGATAGAGGCCGTTGATTGCCCAATACCGACCGGCGCCGGTGATGCGCGGGATATTGTCGGGATAGGCCGGGCGGATGCCGGTGCCGGTTTCGATCACCTCCGCCTCACCGAAAGCCGGGTGAAGCGTGTAGGCGGCGTTCAGCAACTCCATCAGCGAACGCGCGGAAATCGGCCCGTCATGCTCGCTCTCGATCATCGTCGCCCCCACCATGAAGCGCCCGTCGCCGCGCGGCACGATGTAAAGCGGGATGCGCGGATGCAGCAGCCGGACAGGGCGGGAGAGGGCAACTTCGTTGGTCTTCAGATAGAGCATTTCACCGCGCACGCCGCGAAGCTGCGATCCGGGGGCGATCGCAGCGCGGCCTGTGCAGTCGATGATGTGGGCGAACCCACGCTCGTCTGCTTCGTGGAGGATCGCGCCGCCCATGCGGGTAAGCGCATCCGTCAGCGCCGCCATCGCCAGACGCGGATCAAGATGCGCCTCTTCAGGGAAGAAGAGGCCGCGCCGAAAGCGTCCGGCAAGTGCCGGTTCCAGTGCGGCAATCGCCGCCTCGTCCAGCCA
This sequence comes from Ensifer sp., assembly GCA_035565055.1. Lineage (GTDB taxonomy): Bacteria > Pseudomonadota > Alphaproteobacteria > Rhizobiales > Rhizobiaceae > Ensifer_A. The sequence goes on along the minus strand of DATMTA010000030.1, from coordinate 31,650 downwards.
TTCATGATGCGTGGTGCGGCGGGCGAAGCGGTCCAGCTCGCTCTGATCCCGGGGCGGAGCGACGACCAGCGTTCCCTTGCGTTCCACCAGACCGGGCAGTGCGGCGTCCCACCACACGATGGCACGGATACCGGCATCGACGACGACCGGCGGCGCGGTCTCGCCCTCGCACCACGGCGCGAGCATCCCGCCGGCGTAGTGCGATGCGCCCGTGCCGGGGGGATTGGGGTCGAGGAGAGTGACATTGAGGCCTTTGCGGGCCAGCGCGAAGGCGGCGGTGAGGCCGGCAATGCCGGCGCCCTTGATGAGGACGGTCATCGCGCGGCCCTCGCTTCAGCGACGGCAACAGGAGCACCCCCCTCTGGCCTGCCGGCCATCTCCCCCGCAAGGGGGGAGATTGACCCGGAGTGGCCGCTTCGGTTCCATTTTGTCTTCTGCACTCGCTGCACGGCTGGAGAGCGGGTGGGTGCCTCCTGCCGATCTCCCCCCTTGCGGGGGAGATGCCCGGCAGGGCAGAGGGGGGTATCCCCGCTCCGCAGCCAGAGGGTGCCTCGTGCCAAACCCGCCGCCTTCACTTCGCAGCCTCGTCGAGCGGCATGTACAAATCTCCGCCCTCGCGGAACTTCGCCGCCATGGCCTCCATGCCCTCCTTCTGTGCCTCGGCGCGGATGTCGTGGGAAATCCGCATCGAGCAGAATTTCGGGCCGCACATGGAGCAGAAATGGGCGACCTTGTGGGCCTCCTTGGGGAGTGTCTCGTCATGCATGGAGCGCGCCGTCTCCGGGTCGAGCGAGAGGTTGAACTGGTCCTCCCAGCGGAACTCGAAGCGGGCGCGGGAGAGTGCATCGTCACGCAGACGTGCGCCGGGATGCCCCTTGGCGAGATCGGCGGCGTGGGCGGCGATCTTGTAGGTGATGACGCCGGTCTTCACGTCGTTGCGGTCGGGCAGGCCCAGATGCTCCTTCGGCGTGACGTAACAGAGCATGGCGGTGCCGAACCAACCGATCATCGCGGCACCGATCGCCGAAGTGATATGGTCGTAGCCCGGTGCGATATCCGTCGTCAGCGGCCCGAGCGTGTAGAACGGGGCCTCGCCGCAATGCTCCAGCTGCTTGTCCATGTTCTCCTTGATCTTGTGCATCGGCACATGGCCGGGGCCTTCGATCATCACCTGGCAATCCCGGCCCCAAGCGATCTGCGTCAGCTCGCCCAGCGTTTCCAGCTCCGCAAACTGCGCCGCATCATTGGCATCCGCTATCGAGCCGGGGCGCAGGCCATCACCGAGCGAGAAGGAAACGTCGTAAGCGCGGCAGATGTCGCAGATTTCCTCGAAATGCTCGTAGAGGAAGCTTTCGCGGTGATGCGCGAGACACCACTTGGCCATGATCGACCCGCCGCGCGAGACGATGCCGGTGACGCGGTTGACGGTGAGCGGGATATAGGCGAGCCGCACGCCGGCATGGATGGTGAAATAGTCCACGCCCTGCTCGGCCTGCTCGATCAGCGTGTCGCGGAAGACCTCCCAGGAGAGGTCCTCGGCAATGCCGTTCACCTTTTCAAGTGCCTGATAGAGCGGCACGGTGCCGATGGGGACGGGCGAATTGCGGATGATCCATTCGCGGATGTTGTGGATGTTGCGGCCCGTGGACAGGTCCATGACGGTGTCCGCGCCCCAGCGCGTCGCCCAGACCATTTTTTCGACTTCCTCTGCCATGGAGGAGGTGACGGCGGAATTGCCGATATTGGCGTTGATCTTGACCAGGAAATTGCGGCCGATGATCATCGGCTCGGCTTCAGGATGGTTGATGTTGGAGGGAATGATGGCGCGGCCCCGCGCGATCTCCTCACGGACGAATTCGGGCGTCACGAAATCGGGGATCGCCGCACCGAAATTCTCGCCCCCATGAGAGGCGATGGCCGCCTTGCGGCCCATGTTCTCGCGGATGGCGACGAACTCCATTTCCGGCGTGACGATGCCGGCCCGCGCATAGGCCATCTGGGTGACGGCCTTGCCGCCGGTAGCACGGCGGGGCTTCGGCAGGTTCGGGAATTGCGGCGTCAGGCGCGCGCCTTCCGCAAAGCCGTTATCCTCCGGCTTCACGACGCGGCCGTCATAGCTTTCCGTGTCGCCGCGCGCGGCAATCCAGGTTTCGCGCAGACGTGGCAGGCCCTTTTCAATGTCGATCACCTGCGCCGGATCGGTATAGGGACCCGAGGAATCGTAGACCGTGACGGGCGGTTCGCCGGCGGTCGGATGAACCGAGATTTCGCGCATCGGCACTTGGACGCAGGGGTGGATTTCACCCGCGTGGAAGACCTTTTGCGAGGCCGGAAGCGGCCCTTGGGTGACGACGGGGGTGAGGTTGGTTGCGGCAATATTCATTCTTGAGGCTCCAAGGTTTGACATTGGAGACCCAGTTCGAAGCCGGAATGATGTAAAGACGCCTGCCGGAGTCCGGGAATGGAATCCGTGTGTCGCAGCGCTTGCACCGTCCCTACGCCAGTATGAACTGGATCAGGTTCAACGGGTCACTGCGCTGCTTTTCCCTTTCGGGAATTGCCCAGCAGAATCTCAGCCCCTTGCGGGACCCCCCTGGTGAATGCGCCTATGTTAGGGCGCTTCGACGCAAAGCGTCAAGCGGGTTTCAGAGACGGTTACCAGACGATGGGATGCGTCTGCCCTGTCTGGACGTTCACGAAACCCTCGGGGGCCAGCGGTCCCGGTGCCACCAGCACCCAGCGCCACGGCGCGCAGGTGAGCGTCGCGAAGGCGAGCCGTTCCGGAAAGCCCGGCCACCAGCGGGGCGAGAAGGTCGGCTCATACATCCAGTCGATCTTTTCGCCGGCGCGATAGAGCGCCTGCATTTCTTCGTGCAGCTCTTCCGGCGGACGGCAGGTCATGAGTCCGCCTACCTCGTAGCGAACGGTGGCAGTCACCGCGCCGCGGTCGACCAGCGCCCAGCCGCCCTGCATGTCGATCAGCGCATTGACCGCCTTTGCCATGGCCTCGTCGGACGATCCGACCACCCAGATATTGTGCTTGTCGTGACCCATGGAGCAGGCGAGCGCGCAATCGGGGGTCGCGGGCCCTGTACCAAGCCAGAACATCCGCGCTGTGCGGCCTTCGCCGGAGAAGCGGTCCACGATGGCGAACTTCGTGATGTTGCGTGATGCGTCCCGCTGCACCTCGCCGTTTACGACGGCAAGCTCTGTCGTGATGAAGTCATCGCTCCAGTGAAACGGCCTCAGCAGTGCGGCTTGGACTGTCGATCTTCCCTCGGGTGCCGCGATGGAAAAATCGTTCTTCGTCATTTGACGCTTGATGTTCACCGTTTTCGTCGCCCAATCGGGCCAGGCAATCGCCGGCACTTCGGCCAGATAGGTCTTTCCCTCGGAGACCTGCTTGCCGTCCGCCCAGACCTTGGCAATGTCGATCCGCTTGAGATCATCCAGCAGAACCACATCGGCGAACCGCCCCGGCGCGATCGATCCGACCCACGGCGTCAGCCGCATGTGCCGAGCCGGGTTGATGGTAACGCACTGGATCGCGATTTCCGGCGCGAGGCCGCTCTCGATCGCCAGCCGGACATTGTAGTCGGTCGCGCCCAGTTTCAGCGTATCGGAACAGGAGCGGTCATCGGTTGTGAAGGCGATTTGCGACCAGTCCTGAAGCCCCGCCGCCAGCAGACCCTTTATGATATCCGGCATCGAATGCGGACGGATCTCGATGAAGATGCCGGCGCGCAGCTTGTCGATGGCCTCTTCCGGCGTCCAGGCTTCATGATCGGAGGCAAGGCCTGCTGCGGCAAAGGCATTGATGTCGGGCCGCGCCCGCAGGCCTGCACCATGGCCCTCGACCACGCCACGATTCTCGAACGTCGCCTGGATCATGCCCCAGAGCCGCTTGTGGGACGGGTTCTCCGGGTTCCAGACCGAAGGCCAGTCCATCACCTCGTCGAGGCCCGCGACCATCAGCGACTGCTTGAGGAAATCGTCCTGTTCGGCATGACCGAAATGGCCACCACCCCATTCATAGGCCGTCGGCGGCACGGCGGAACCCGGCAGCGGAAAGATCTTCTGCGGGGAACCGTGCCGGCGCGCTTCGAGCCAGAATTCGAGGTTCCTTGGCCCATTCACATTTGAAAACTCGTGGCTGGCCTCGCAGGTCCAGGTATTGCCGCGCGGCAGAACAAGTGCTGCCTCCCATTCCGGCGTGACATGCGAGCTTTCGATATGCTTGTGCACCTCGCCAAAGCCGGGGACCGCCGCGAGGTCCGGTTCATGAAAGCGTTCCTTGACCTCTCCGGTGTAAGACCCCGCCGGGCCGACATAGGCGACGCGACGTCCGCGCATGACGATCTCCTGATCGTCGAGCCATTGCCGCATGTGCACGTCGAGCAGCCGGCCAACCCGCAACAGCCGGTCCGCAGGCCGCTTGCCCAGCGCGACCAGCGTCAGGTCCTGGCGAATGGCAACTTCATCGGCGCCGTTGATGAAAAGGTCGTCGGGCAGGCCAGCGGTGGTTTTGTCGGTCAAATGCTGTTCCTCATCTTATTTTGATGCCGGGTAAAGAGCGACCGGGAGCCCCGGCATGTCTTCAGCTATTCCGCCGCAAGAACCGGGCTCGTCAGCACCTTGCCGGTTGCGACATCGCAAATGCCAACATCGGTCTGATGGGGGCCGGCATTGCAGGCGAGCGTTGCCCCGACCACGGCCTTGAAGACGAGATAGGGCGGGTTCCAGTCGACGATCTGGCCCGCAGCCTCGCGAACTTCCGCGAAACCGGCCGCGACCGTCTCAAGCGGCAGATCTGAAACCAGCCCGGCAAGCGGCAGCAGCAGGAGCGCATCGACCTTGCCGCCCGAGGCAACCGCCATGCCGCCACCCGCTTCGATCAGCGCATTGGCGGCCACGGCCATGTCTTCCGGGTTTCCGCCGAAGACAGTCAAATTGTGGCTGTCATGCGAGACAGTCGTCGCCAGCGCGCCGCGCCATTGGCCCCAGCCGGTGAGAATGCCGACCTTCGGCCGGCTATCCGCCTTGCCATGCCGGTGCGCGACGGCAATCAGCGTGGCGCCCTCCGGCAGAACGACATGGCCGTCCCTGATTTCGGCGTCCATTTCTCCCCAGCGGGTAAAGCGCGGCTGGTCGATCGTGGCGACCCGCGCGCGGCGGCCTCCGGCCCGAATACGGAAATCGTCAGCGGTCATTGGCGGCAGCTTCATCGTTCCGGCCAACGCGCCGGGGGCGGTGTCTTCAAGCTCCATCACCAGTTGGCCGTCGCTTGCAACGAGGAGACCATTGGCAATGACATGCCGCGCCCGCAGGCTTTCGAGGTCATCGAAAATGGCGATATCGGCACGCCGTCCGGCGGCAATCAGGCCCAAGTCGTCGCGTTTCAGACGCATGGCGGCATTGAGCGTTGCCGCGCGCAATGCCCAGTCGGGTTGCAGCCCGTAACGGATCAGCCGCCGCAGGACGTCGTCGAGCCCGCCGGCCCTCGACAGGTCGTCGGGGAACACATCGTCGGTGCAGATCGTCAGCGTTTGCGGCAGATGCGGCAAAGCCATCAAGGCGGTCACGAATTCCGGCAGCAGATGGTCATGCGAGCCGCGCAGCTCGATCGTGAGCCCCGCGCGGAGCTTGGACATGAGGTCGTCCGCCGAGGTCAGTTCGTGGTCGGATGCGACGCCCGCGGCCATGAAGGCGGCAAGGTCCGATCCCTGAAGTCCGCGTGCGTGGCCGCAGACGAGCTTGCCGGCTTCCAGACCTGCATTGACGATGCCCGCCATGCGCGGGTCGCCATCAATAACGCCACGCATGTTCATCACTTCCGCAAGACCGGCAATGCCGGCCCAGCGCAACATTTCGGCGATCTTCGACGCATCGAAATCCGCGCCAGCGACCTCGATGCCCGGGGCGGAGGGAACGCAGGAGGGCGCGAGCACCATGAAGCGCAACGGCAGCTTTTCCGCTGCCTCGACCGCCCATCGCACGCCGTCGAGACCGACGACATTGCCGAATTCGTGCGGGTCCCAGCAGACCGTCGTCACCCCGCGCGGCAACACGGCGCGGGCATATTCGGAAGGCGTCACCATGGAGCTTTCGACATGCATATGCGTATCGATCAGGCCGGGCGTGATGAAGCCGCCGCCCGCATCGATGACGGTCTTCGCATCGCTGCGGGTGCCGGGTGCATGGACAGAGGCGATGAGGGGACCCACAAGGCCGATATCGGCCTCGCGGCGTTCGCCGGTGACGACATCGACAAGCGTGCCGCCGGATATGAGGACATCGAAGGGCCGGTCGCCCCGGGCGGCCGCCACCGCGTCCCGGCGGAGCGAGGGTGCATTGAGTTCGCTCAGTTCCTCGGCCAGTCGGGTCATTGGGCGGCCTCCTTCGTGAGTGCGCCGAAGATGATGGCACGCGCGGCTTCGCTATCGATATCGCTGGCAAAATGCGCGTTGAATTCCGCCCGGCCGGGCCGCGTCTCGACCACCGTCCGTCCGCGCGTCAGCTGTCCCGCCAGCTCCATGTCGATGCGGGCCGGCGTGAAGGTCGCGATCTCCTCGGCCACGAAAGCCGCGGCTGCGGCCGGATCGTAAAACGCCATGGTCGCGCGGCCGCGCTTGCGGCCGATGTCGAGAAAGCCGGTGAGGAAATCAGCAAGCAGGTCTGCATTGCGGCCGCCTGCATTGCGGACCGGAGTGATGTCGTCTTCCTGCAGCAGAACCTTGCGGCAGAGGTCGAGATCGACCATGCGCAGCGGCAGCTTGTGGGCGAGCACGATGGCGACGGCTTCGGGGTCTGCGAGCGCATTGAATTCGGCGGATGCAGTGTGATTACCGGTCGTCACGCCGCCGCCCATCCAGACGAGATCGTCGATGCGCGCGGCAAGCTCGGGCCGGGCGAGCGCGAGAGCCGCGATGTTGGTCAGCGGCCCCAGCGCCAGGATGCGGCGGGGGGCGGGGGTCTTTTCCAGCCAGGCGCAAAGCGCGTCGAAGGCCGGCTCGGTGTCCGGCAGAACCGCCTCCGGCAGAGTTCGACCCGCCGTCGGAATGCCGGTCTCGCCGAGGATCGATTGCGCGGTCTCAAGGGGGCTGAGAACCGGCAGGGCACGGCCGACATGGATCGGGAAATCCCAGCCGAAAGCGGCACGCGCGCCGCCGGCATTGCGGATCACCTGATCGAGCGGGCTGTTGCCGAAGACGAGCGAAACGCCGTCGATGACAAGCGAAGAGTGCTGCACCACCAGAATGGCGGCGATATCGTCGAAGCCGAGATCCGTATCGATCCACACGCCCATGACCGCCTCAGTCCTTCACGTCGGCGAGCGCTGCGAGGATGCGGATCCAGGAGCGGATGCCCTTGCGGTAGCTGGAGAGGTCGTATTTCTCGTTGGGGCTATGGATGCGGTTGTCGAAACGGCCGAAGCCGATGAGCAGGGCATCCGCGCCGAGCCGTCGCTGAAATTCGCCGATTATCGGGATCGAGCCGCCCGTGCCGGCCACGGCAGCCTCCGTTTCCCACTCCTCGCTGAGCGCCTTCAACGAGGCTTGCAGAGCCGGGCTGTCGATGGGCATGGCGACCGCCGGCGAAAGGCCATGGTCCCTGAAGATGACGGAACAATCGGCCGGGATTTGCGCGCGGACATGCGCCTGGAATGCCTCGCGGATCAGCTTCGGGTCCTGTCCCGCGACGAGCCGGAAGGAGACTTTTGCGTGCGCCTTGGCCGGGATCACGGTCTTGAAGCCCGGCTCCATATAGCCGCCCCAGAGCCCGTTGATTTCGCAGCTCGGCCGCGCCCAGACCTGTTCCAGTACCGAATAGCCGTTTTCACCAGCTGGGATGGAGAGCCCGATATCGGAGAGAAACGCCTTTTCATCGAAGGGCAGGCGCTGCCATTGCGCCTTAACATTCTCCGGCAGCGGCTTCACGCCGTCATAAAAGCCGGGCACTGCGCAGGAGCCGTCCGGCTTGCGCAGGCTTGCAATCACTTCGCCCATGACCTGCAGCGCGTTGCGCGCCGCATTGCCGAACATGCCGGAATGCAGGTCGCGGTCGGCGCAGGAAATCTCGATCTCCTGGCCGACGAGGCCACGCAGCATGGTGGTGATCGCTGGCGTATCGTGGTCCCACATGTCGGTATCGCAGACGAGAACCGTGTCGGTCTTCAGTTCCTGCGCGGTTGCATCGAGGAAGGGGCCGAGGCTGGCGCTGCCGCTTTCCTCCTCGCCTTCGAACAGGATACTGACATCGAGCGGAAGTTCGCCGGCGACCGCCATCCAGGCGCGGCAGGCCTCGACAAAGGTCATCAGCTGGCCCTTGTCGTCGGAGGCGCCGCGCGCGACGATGGCCGTGTCACCATTCGGGAGCGGCTTCATGACCGGCTCGAAGGGATCGCTTTCCCAGAGCGCCAGTGGGTCGACCGGCTGCACATCGTAATGGCCGTAGAAGAGGACATGTGGGCGGTTACCCGTCTTGCGATGGCCGACGACCATCGGATGGCCGATCGTGTCGCGCACGGAGGCATCGAAACCGATGGAGGCGAGATCGGCGGCCAGCCATTCAGCGGCGCGGCGGCAATCGGCCTTGTAGGCCGGATCGGTCGACACACTCGGAATGCGGATCAGCTCGAAAAGCCGTTGCAGATTGGCGTCGAGCGCCTTGTCGGCATGGGCAAGGGCCTTTTCGAGCGTTTCGCGGTGCTTGGTCATCTCGTCTTCCTCATGCTTCCGGCTTCAGGATGCAGCACTGTTCCGGCTTCGGCACCAGCACGGCGCGGTCTCCTGTTGTGAACGGTTCGGCAAGGCTGCCATTGGCGATCAGGCTGCCGGCGCTGCTTCTGGTTTCATATTGATAGGCGCGGCCGAGATAGGTGCGTAGACCCAGCTCGACCGGAATGCCGGCGCCCTCGTGCTGCACCGATAGACCATCGGCGCGGGTGGCCAGCACGAAGCGATCCGGGATCGGGCCGAACTCGGCTTCCGAGAGCGTCAGAACTGCGCCGCCGGGTGCCTCCGCCGAGACCTTCGCGCCGTCGCGTGCCTTCACCGTCATCGGGATCAGGTTCTCGAAGCCAACGAAGCGGGCAACGAAGGCATTGGCGGGGCGCTGATAAAGCACTTCCGGCGCATCGAGCTGCATGATCCGCCCGGCATTCATGATGGCGACGCGGTCGGAGATCGAGAACGCCTCTTCCTGATCATGCGTCACATAGAGCGAGGTCGTGCCGTTGGCGCGCTGCAGCTTGCGAATTTCGACGCGCATGTCCACGCGCAGCTTCGCATCGAGGTTGGATAGCGGCTCGTCGAACATCAGAAGCGGCGGCTCGATGACGAGGGCGCGGGCAAGGGCCACGCGCTGCTTCTGGCCGCCCGAAAGTGCGCCGGGCAGGCGGTCGGCGAAGTCGGAAAGGCCGACGCGATCGAGCATGGCCTTCGCGCGCCGCGTCCGCTCGGCCGGTTCGATCTTGCGCTGCTTTAGGCCAAAGGCGACATTGTCGAGAACGCTCAGGTGCGGGAAGAGCGCATAGTTCTGGAAGACGAGGCCGATATCGCGCTGGTGTGCGGGCAGACGCGTGAGGTCGCGGTCGCCAAGGCGGATCGTGCCGCTGGTGGGGGTCAGGAAGCCGGCCACAAGCCGCAGCGTCGTCGTCTTGCCGCAGCCGGACGAGCCGAGCAGCGAAACCAGTTCGCCGGCCTTCACCGAGAGCGAAAGGTCCTTCAGCACCTGGGTCGAGCCGTAATGGGCAGCGATGTTGTCAATGTCGAGCGATACGGTCACGGTCTACCTATTTCGTCAGGAAGGTGAGGCCCAGCGTCGCCTCGACAATCGCCATCACGCCGACAGTCAGCAGCATGAGGAGCACGGAGACGGCGGCCATGGTGGGGTCGAAGAACTGCTCCATATAGGCCAGGATCTGGATGGGCAGAGTGGAAATGCCCGGCCCGGTCAGGAAGAGCGAGACGGACACGTCGTTGATCGAGGTGATGAAGGCAAGGATAAAGGCTGCAATGACGCCGGCGCGGATATTGGGCAGCACGATGGTGAAGAAGGTTTTCAGCGGCGGTGAGCCAAGGCTGATCGCGGCCTCCTCGATCGAGAAGTCGAAGGCGGCGAGGCTCGCGCTGACCACGCGCACGCTATAGGGCAGTACCAGCAACGCATGGCCGATCAACAGCGTCAGGCCGACCGGAAAGCCGCTGTCGATCGTCACTGATTTCATCAGCGAGAAGCCGAAGACGATTTCCGGGATCAGGATCGGCAGGACATAGACGGTCGAAAGCCAGGAGGGGAGCTCGACGCGGAAGCGGTTGAGCGCATAGGCCGCCGGGATGCCGAAGAGGAGCGACAGGAACGTGCCGGCAAAGGCCAGCTGCAGGCTGGTGATGGCCGTCGTCTTGAAGGCCGTCACCTCGAAAATATGGGTGAACCAGTGAAGCGTCAGCCCGCGCGGCGGGAAGGTGAGGAAATTCGTGTCCGACAGCGAGGCGCCGATCATGATGACCAGCGGCCCGACGAGGAAGATGAAGACGAGGCCGGCGAAGACGGCGAGCAGCGGGTGAATACGGTCGGTCATCGGTCACACCGCCATCGGGTTGAGTTTGCGGGCGATGCGGCCCATGACCAGCACGATCGCAATCGTGACGACGACCATGATCGCCGCAACGGTTGACGCGCCGACCCAGTCGAAGGTCACCATGGCGCGCTGGTAGAGGAAGGTCCCCATCATCATCTGCCGCTCGCCGCCCAGCAGCTGCGGGGTGGCATAGGAGGTGAAGCTGCCGGTGAAGACCAGGACCGCGCCGACGATGAGGCCCGGAACCGAAAGCGGCAAGATGACCTGCCGGAAAGTCGAGGCCGGCGATGCGCCGAGCGAGATCGAGGCCTCGATGACATCCTTTGGGATGTTGTCGAGCACACCGACCAGCGTCAGGATCATCAGCGGGACGAAGAGATAGACCATGGCGACGATAACCGCGCCTTCGGTGTAGAGCATGGCGAGCGGCGCGTCGATGAGGCCGGTCCAGATCAGGAAATCGTTGAGAATGCCGTTCTTGCCGAGGATGATCATCCAGGCGAAGGAACGCACCACGACACCGGTGAGTAACGGGAAGACGGCTGCGATGATCATCACGCTCTTGGCCTTGCCCGGCACCTTGGAGATCACATAGGCGGTGAGGAAACCGATGACCAGCGACAGGATCGTGGTGATGATCGCCACCTCGACGGTGCGCCAGAGAACAGTGCGCCGGAAGCCGCTGTTGAAGAAGGCGAGATAGGGCGCGAAGATGCCCTGCGGCTGCAGGAATGTCGTGGTGAACGTCGCCGCCACGGGTACGACCAGCAGCAGAAGGACCGCGAGGGCCGCCGGCAGCGACAGGTTCCATTTTTGCAAATTTCGCATCAGACCTGTGTCCAGACTGTCAGGCGCGACGGGGCGCATGTCGCACCCTGCGCAAAGGCGCATCCTGCCGCGTGGCAAATGCAGCCTCAAAGCTGGCGCCGGGCCGGTTTCGGCCCGGCTTTGGCAATCACATGCCGAAGATTTCGTTCCAGCGGTCGATCCAGTCGGTCTTGACCGCGTTCAGCTTGTCATAGGCCACGCGGTTGAGCTTGCCGATCGCTTCCGGACCATAGGTCCAGATCTTGGCCTGTTCCGGCGTCAGCGTCACACCCTTGTTGACCGGCGCGTCGACAGCCTGTTCAGCCTCGACCTGCTGGACATCCTTGGAAATCAGGAAGTTGATGAACTTCTGCGCCAGTTCCGGATGCTCCGAGCCGGTCGGGATGTTGACGGTGTTCAGCGTCGCGATATCACCATCGGAAAGCGTGGCCCAGGTCATGGACGGCACGGCCTTCTTGATCGAACCGAGCGTGAAGTCCTGTGCGATCGAGACCGTGACTTCGCCGGTCGAGATCAGGTTCACGAGTTCGGAGCCGGTGTTGTAGTTCTTCACGACATTCGGCTTCAGCGCCTTGACGGCCTCGAAGGTCTTGTCCGTATCCTTGTAGGCATCGACACCGGCGTGGGCGGCGGCACGCAGGACAACGAGCGGGCCGGCGGTCGTCGTGATGCCCGGCAGCGAAACCGTGCTCTTCAGGTCTTCGCGCCACAGGTCGTTCCACGACGTGACCGGCGTCTTCACCTTGGCGGAATCATAGACGATGCCGATGCGGCCGACCGTGTAGGCCGGGCCATAGCCGCCCTGCGGGTCCTGCGCGAGATCGTAGAGTTCCTTGACGTTGGGGATCGTCTTCGGATCGATCTTCTGGAACAGGCCTTCCTGAATACCGATCTGCGAGAAGCTGTCGGTGAGGAAGATCACGTCCACGCCCTTGCCGCCGCGGGCTTTCAGCTTGTTCAGGCGGTCGGCATTGTTGCCGGTCTCGAAGGCAATCTCGCAGCCGCAGATCTTCTTGAAAGGCTCGATGATATTGGCATTCAGCTTGTCGCCATTGTAGCCCCACCAGGAAATCGTCAGCGTGTCGGCTGCAAGAGCCGGAGCTGCAAAACCAGCCAACAGAAGTGTTGCGGCTGAGAGGCGACGGAGGTTGGAAATCGTCATCGAACTGTTCCCTTGTGCTTCTTGAGTTATCAGTTTCCGGGGAAGATTAGGGCTGGCTACTATGTGTCGCAACCGCAAAACACGTGTGACGTCTGCGTCCTCATCTACCCGTTTGATATGAACTGCGACCATCGCAGACGGTTGCGCGGTGGCAATACCGTGATTTCACGGGCCCAATTCCTGTTCCACAAGTGTTGCCCAAAAGCGAACACCGGTCGCAATCGCGGCATCGTTGAAATCGTAACCACCGTTGTGATGAAGCGCGCCCTCCACCGCAGGGCCGTTGCCCAGCCAGACATAGGCGCCTGGCACCTTCTGCGAAAAGAACGCGAAATCGTCGCCCGCGGTCGACGGCGGATAATCGATCACCACCTTCTCGCCGCAGACGGCTTTCGCAGCGCCAAGTGCGCGGCGCGTGGCATCAGGATCGTTGACTACCGGAGGAATGCGCCGCAGGAACCGGTAATCGACCTCCATTCCGAACATGGTGGCGACACCTTGGGCCAGCCGTTCAAGTTCCCTTTCCAGCAGATCGCGTACGTTCGCCGAATAGGCGCGCGCCGTGCCGCCGATTTCCACGGTATCGGGAATGACGTTCAACGCTTCCGGATTGCCTGCCCGGACGGAACAGGCGCTCACCACCGCCGGCTCCAGCGGATCGATCACGCGGCCAACGATCGTCTGCAGCGCTGTCAGGAAATGCCCGGCCGCGGTGACCGGATCCTTTCCGAGATGCGGTTTGGCGCCATGGGTGCCAATGCCGCGGAATGTCACGGTCCAACTGTCTGATGAGGCGAGTTGCGGCCCCGCGACGACCGCCATTTCGTCAGGCGCAAGGCCTGGCATGTTGTGGAGCCCATAGACGGCGTCGCAGGGGAAAAGATTGAAAAGACCTTCCTCCACCATGCGCTTTGCACCTCCGCGACCTTCTTCCGCAGGCTGAAAGATGAAGTGAACCGTGCCGGAAAAATTCCGCGTCCGCGCGAGATGCCGCGCCGCGCCGAGAAGGAGGACCGTGTGACCGTCGTGGCCACAGGCGTGCATCTTTCCCGGGAAACGCGACCTGTAGGGACGTTCGGCGCGCTCCGGCATCGCCAGCGCATCCATGTCGGCGCGAAGTCCGATGGAGCGCGTGCCGTTGCCGACGCGCAGAGTTCCGACCACGCCGGTGCCGCCGAGCCCGCGATGAACCTCGATGCCTTCCAGCTGCAGGCGTTCCGCGACGAGGCCGCTCGTCCTCTCCTCCTCGAAGCCGAGTTCCGGATGGCTGTGCAGGTCGTGCCGCAGTTCGATCAGATGACGCAGTTCTTCTTGGGAAATGTCCATGGGATCGCCGCCGGATCTGATGGGGAGCCGTGTTGCACGGAAGTGGCAAGCTTGGCATGAATGTCTTCGCGAAGCGAGCGTATCGGCTGGCCATTCGCGTTTCAAGTCTGCGAGATCCGATGACCCATTCTTCCGAGGACATTCAGCCGCATGAATTCTGGCAGGAGATCTTGCCGGCAGGATCACATGGGTCCGAGCCTTCACAGGCTTTCAGCCGTTTCTATCCGGCGCGGTTGCCGAATGGCGACACCTTGCGGCTGCCGATCAGGCCGCTTGCCGATGGCGAACACGCGCTCGCCTCGCTGATCATCAATCAGGCAAGCTTTGCCGTTGTCGATCGGCTGGCAACGCTTCTTGCCGAGCGTGTCAGGGCTTTGGGGCCCGACATCGTCGTCGGCCTTCCCACGCTCGGCCTCACACTTGCGGCGGCAGCAGCCGCCAAGCTCGGACATGCCCGCTACGTGCCTCTCGGAACTTCGCGCAAGTTCTGGTATCGCGACGAGCTTTCCGTTTCGCTGCTCTCGATCACCAGTCCGGATCAGGAAAAGCGGTTGTTTGTCGATCCGCGGATGCTGGCGCTCATCGAGGGACGTCGCGTTCTGCTGGTCGACGACGTCCTGAGCAGCGGGAGATCGATACTCGCGGGTCTGCGTCTGATGCAGAACATCGGTGTCGAACCGGTCGCGATCGGCGCTGCCATGCTTCAGACCCGGCGCTGGAAGGACGCGCTCGGCGCCGAGATGCCGCACATTGTCGATCGCGTGCAAGGTGTCTTCGAGGCCCCCATGCTGCGGCGAGGCATTGACGGCGAATGGTTGGCAGATGCCCCCGATTGATCACGTTCGCTTCCGCGGGCTCTGTCATGCATCGCCCGGATAAACTTCCTGAAAAGCGTTTCGAGCCATGCCAGTATTCGCCGCCAATCTCACGATGATGTTCACCGAGTGGTCCTTCCTGGATCGCTTTGACGCCGCTGCGGAGGCCGGGTTTTCGGCCGTCGAGTATCTGTTTCCCTACGACGTCGCACCCGAGGCGATCCAGGAGCGGCTGCAGCGGAACAGACTCACCCAGGCACTCTTCAACATGCCGCCCGGCGATTGGGCTGCCGGCGAGCGCGGCCTTGCGGCGCTGCCAGAGCGCTTCGATGAGTTCCGATCCGGTGTTGGCCGGGCTCTGGACTATGCCGAGGCGACCGGTGTCAAACGCGTTCACATGATGGCCGGGAACGCCGAGGCGAATGATGCCGCAGCCATGGCAAGCTATCGCCGAGCGCTGGACCATGCAGCAGAACGGCTGGTGGAACGTGGTCTTGATCTGCTGCTCGAGCCGATCAATGGCCGCAACATGCCCGGCTACTTCCTGAACAGTTTCGATATGGCACTGAGCGTGATCGAAGCCGCCGGTCGGCCGAATGTGCGGCTGCAATTCGACATCTATCACTGCCAGATCCTGCATGGCGACGTGACGATGCGGCTTCGGCAGGATTTTGCCCATGTGGGCCACGTGCAGATCGCCAGCATTCCCTCTCGTCACGAGCCGGATGGCGAGGAACTCAACTATCCGTTTCTGTTCCGCGAGCTCGATCGGCTCGGCTATGATGGCTTCGTCGGTTGTGAGTATAATCCGCGCGGCAGGACCATCGACGGCCTCGGCTGGTTTGATGCCTACAGGCGCCAAGACTGACCCGTTGGCCACTGGGTGATCATCGCGTGGGGTTCTCAACGCGGCGACCGGTCACAACAAGCATGTGCGTGCCCAAGGCGAACGCCCGCGTATTCTGCGGGCGTTCGAATGCGAGGTTAGCCCGCCTTGACGACCTTCTGATCGATGGCGCCGAAAACCGGCGTTCCGTCGGGGAGGAAGACTTCCATCTTCACGGTGTCGCCAAACTTCATGAAGCTGGTCTTGGCTTCGCCGAGATCGAGCATTTCGATGCCGCGGCGTTCGGCGATGCAGCTCGAGCCGATCTCGCGATAATTGGCATTGGATACGGTTCCGGAGCCGATGATGGTCCCCGGCACGAGATCGCGGGAATAGGCGGCGTGCGCCACCAGATCGTCGAAACCGAACGCCATGTGGTAGCCGTTGGCGGCGCCGAATTTCTCTCCGTTCCAGAAGACGTTGAGCGGCAGGTCGACGCGCGCATCGCGCCAGGCCGGGCCGAGCTCGTCGGGGGTCACGGCGACGGGCGCCATGGAGCAGGGGGGCTTGGCCTGTATCCAGCCGAAACCGGTCTTCATCTCGACCGGCGCGAGCTTGCGCAGGCTCCAGTCGTTCACCTGCACGATGAGCCGGATGTATTTCGAAGCGTCCTTCTGGTCGGTCCCCATGGGTGTCTCGCTGACGATGACGCCGAACTCTCCCTCGAAATCGATCCCGTCCTCTGTCGACGGGAAGGGAATATCGGCTGTCGGGGCGTAGAAGCGGTCGGATACGCCCTGATACATCAGCGGCTTGACCGCCTTGTCCTTCTTCATCCCGAAGACGATGTCCATAAGGTCGCCGTGGCTTTCGAAGGCGGAGCCATCCAGCCATTGCCAGGCACGCGGCAGGGGCGAAAGCGCCTCGGCCTGGTTGAAGGCGACCGCATCCGGCTCGGTGCCCTTGTTGAGCGCATCATACTGGGCGGTCAGGTCGGCGACGACGGCGTCCCACTTCTCCAGCGCGGCCTGCATGGTCGAGGCGGCGCGGGCCGGCGACGCCTTTGCGAGGTCGCGCGAGATGACATACAGCCGGCCGTCCGGCGTGCCGTTTTTCAGGGTTGCAAGTTTCATCGGAATGTCTCCTGTCGTGGGCTCGGGCCCTGCGGTATCAGAAAGGGTTGGCCTCAGTCCTCGATGATGGCGACGGCGCGGCACCAGCCAGCGGAAGCCTTCTCGACCTTGACGGGGAAGCAGGAGACCATGAAGCCGGTGGAGGGGAGCGCTTCGAGGTTGTGAAGCTTCTCCATGTGGCAATAGGCCTGCTCGGCTCCGGCCTTGTGGCCCTCCCAGAAGAGCGAATAGTCCCCGGTTGCCTCGATCTTGCGGCGGGTGTGAATGAACGGGGCATCCCAGCTCCAGCCATCGATGCCGGTGACGCGGACGCCACGGCTGGTGAGATAGAGCGTCGCCTCGCGGCCCATGCCGCAACCGCGTGCGAGATAATCGTCCTCGCCATAGCGCACGCCGGCCGAGGTATTCACCAGGACGATGTCGAGCGGCTGCAATTCATGTCCAATGCGCTTCAACTCCGCCTCGACATCGGCGGCCGTGCAGACATAACCATCAGGCTTGTCGCGGAAGTCGAGCTTCACGCCACGTCCGAAGCACCATTCCAGCGGGACCTCGTCTATGGTCCAGGCGCGCTCGCCGCCGTTCATCGTCGGGTGATAGTGCCACGGCGCGTCGAGATGCGTCCCGTTATGCGTGGTCATGATCACTTCTTCGGCCGCGCAACCCTTGCCTTCAAGCTGCTTGTCGACCGGAATGCCCGACATCTGCTCGAATTCGAGCGCGCCGTAGTCGTGATCGCGGTAGGTGATTTGGGGCACGAGACCCGGCGGGTCAGACTTGATGCCGGACTTGAGCGCAACCGAGATATCAATGAATTTACGGGCCATTTTATGCTCCTGGAGATTGAAACCCTGCGGAAGATCTCCCGCAGGGTATGAGGTGACCGCTCACTCACTCGCCCGGATAGGCGATCGTGAAGGCCTTGAGATCGGCGTCCTGGGTGATCAGGCCGCGATGCTTTGCAAGCTCGTTCCAGAACCGGAAGCTTTTTTCCGCGTTCAGATGGGTCGAAAGGTTCGGCATCTTGAGATTGGCCACGACCGCCGGCGGCAGGGTCGTATATTTGGCAAGAATGTCTCTTGATTCCTTGTCGTTGGCTTTGATGAAGGCGACGGCTTCGTCCAGGGCCGCCTGCATTCCTTCGATCTCCTTCTTGTGAGCGGTGGCCCATGCCTTGGTCACGGTATAGATCCCGGCCACGGTCCCCGGCGCGATGACGTCGGTGTAGTTGCCGATCAGCACACCTGCGCCGGTGTCGACAGCGCGCGACGCAAACGGATCGACGCTCGCGACGCCGTCAACCTGTCCCGCCTTGATGACGTCCGCCGTCTGGGGAAGGGTAATCTCGACGATGTTGATCTTGTTGGAGTCGCCACCGTTGCGGTCGACCCATTCACGCATCACGACATCGAGCAACCCGCCGACGCCAGGAACGCCGATCTTCTTGCCGTCCAGGTCTTTCGGTCCCTTGATGCCGCTTGTGGGGCCCACGACCAGGCCGGCGGCCGACGTGTCCGGGAAGACGTTGGTCGAGGCAAAGGCCTGCAACTCGACGCCATTCTCCAGGGCCTGCATGGCGACGACTGGCGTCGGAATGCCGACCTGAGCCGAACCCGACACAAGCGCGGTGATGATGATCGAACCGTTCTGCGACAGTTTGAGATCGACATCGACACCGTGCTTCTCGAAGAAGCCCTTGTCCTTGGCAACAAAGGCCGTGATGTACGGAGCCGAGGCCGTGTACATGAGGGTGACCTTTTCGGCTGCGGATGCCGAGAAGGCCGAAACGGTCGCCAACGCCGTCAGGGCCGTGGCGAGCATTGCTCTCTTGATCGATGCTTTCATTGTGTTTCCTCCCGATTTTGAAAAGTCAAACGGCTGCGGCCGGCTGCCAGCGCAGCAGGCGGCGTTCCAGTGCACTCAGGGCGACGTTTGTGACGAGACCGATAAGCCCCAGCATGATCACGCCGGCAAAAATGTCCGGCGCGCGGAAGGCCCGCGCGGCCAGAAGGATACGGCTCCCAAGCCCGCCCTGAACGGTAATCATTTCGCCGACAACCGCGAGGATGAGCGCGATCGTCAGCCCCAGCCTGAGGCCGCCGAGAATGTCGGGCATGGCTGCAGGCAGCGCAATCTTGTAGATCCGCTCCAGCCGGCCCAGCCGCAGCACGCGCGCGACCTCGTCGAGGCGCGGATGGACATTGGAAAACCCATGGATCGTCGTCAGCAGCATCGGCCAGATCGACCCGAACGCAATGAGCAGCAGGATCATGTTATCGGTCATGCCCAGAAACACGATGGCAACCGGAGCGATGGCCGAGGCGGGCAGCGGGCGGATCAGTTCGAGCGAAGGCGCGATCCACGTCCGGGCAACCGGCGAAATGCCGATCACCGCGCCGAGTGCAATTCCGATCACCGAGGCAACCAGCCAGCCGAGCGCCATGCGCAGCAGCGTTTCTCCGACTTCGGTAAAAAGCTTGCCTGAGCCGTAGTCGCGCATCAGCGCCGCCCAGGCGCGATCGGGTCCGGGAAGAAATACTTTCGAGACGTAACCGTGGTTGGAGATCCACTGCCAGACAGCGACCAGCAAGACAGTGACCATAAGGCTTGCGACAAACCAGGCGAGATTGACTGGACGCATCATTCCTCGATCCTCCTCAACGAGTGGAAGGGGAAAAGCTTCTTTTCGGTCCGCACCAGCGCCCAGTTCAGGGCCCAGCCAATGAGGCCGACCCAGAAAAGCGTCGCGAACATGTCGGCAGGCCGCAGCGACTGGCCGGCCAGCATGAGCCGGTATCCGAGACCCTGCGGATTGGCCGCAATCTCCACCGTCACCGAGACAATCAACGCAACACCGGCGGCGAGCCTGAATGCCACGAAAAGGCGGGGCAGAACGGCAGGAAAGACGATCTTGGAGGTTCTCTGGACAGAAGAGAGACGCATGACGCGGGCGACTTCCATCAGTCGCGGCGTGATCTGGCGGATGGCCGCCTCGGTCAGGAGCATCACGGGGAAGAAGCAGGCAAATGCAATGATTGCTATTTCCATGGCGTAGCCGAAGCCAAAGACGAGCAAGGCGATGGGGAGGATCGCGACGGCCGGGACGGGCCGCAAAACCTCTACGGTAATGCGGGAGAGCCGCGACAGCGGCGGCAACAGACCGAAGAGAAAACCAGCGAGGATCCCGAGCGCTGCGCCCATGGCCAGTCCACCGGCAGCCGCGGTCAGGGTCATGCCCGTCGCGTCCAGGATCGAGCCGTCGCGGATGCCGGCCAGGAACGCGACAGCGATATCCACGGGTGCCGCCCCAAGCGTGTCGCTATGGAGGCCGACCACCATGGCCCAGACCTGCCAGAGAACCAGAAAAGCGATCGGCAGCGCAAAGCCCTTCAACGCCTTCATCACTCGTACCTCATCACGAAGTCGAAGAGTTTGCGCCGAAGGGCCAGGAATTCCGGCTCCTCGCGCGTTGTCAGCTGGTTGCGCGGACGCGCCAGCGGTACGTCGATCAGTTCGGCGATTCGACCCGGATTCGGTTCGAGCGCAATCACGCGATCGCCGAGATAGATCGCCTCTTCAAGATCATGTGTGACGAAGAACGCGGTGACGTTGGAGTCGGAGACGATGGACAGGATTTCATCCTGCAGTTTCTGCCGCGTCATCGCATCGAGCGCGCCGAAGGGCTCGTCCATCAGGATGACGGAGGGGTTCTGCGCTAGGCAGCGAGCGATCTGCAGGCGCTGCTGCATACCGCCGGACATTTCGGACGGATACTTGTCTGCATGTTTCGACAGCCCGACCTTTTCCAGAAGGGCGGCAATCCGATCCTTGCGCTCGGCGCGTGGCGTGCCGGCGGCCTCGAGGGCAAGCGATACGTTTGCCGATGCCGTGCGCCACGGAAGCAGGGCGTTCGCGTAGTCCTGGAACACGATGGCGATATCGCGTGCCGGCTCCGTCTGAATCTGTCCGCGATAGCTGACCGATCCACGCGAGGCGCGGATCAGGCCGGCCAGAATGCGCAAAAGAGTCGTCTTGCCACAGCCGGAGGGGCCAATTACGCAGACGAATTCTCCTTCGCCAATTTCGACGTCGATGTCTCGGAGAACCTCGTGAGACCCGAAGTTCAGCCCAACGCCCTTCAGCGAAATCAAAGGATTGCGCTTTGTCTTGGCGCCAGCCACCGGTTCGTGACCGTCGCGACGGTCCAGATAATGCAGCGTTGCCGTCAAAGTTCTTCTCCTCTCCACGGCCAAATCCGAGCCGCGTTGAAACGCTTGCCCGGACCTCCTTCAGCCTTCTTCTCCTTGACGCTAGGCAGGCGCAGCAGATATGTCCAATGAATAGAAAATATATTTTCTATGATTTTGGGTAATACCGGCGATGCGCTTCGACAACCTCGACATGAACCTCATCGTGGCCCTGGAGGCGATCCTCAGGCTCCGTTCCGTCAGCGCCGCGGCGGAAGAACTCAACCTGACGCAGCCGGCCGTCAGCCGAGCGCTCGGCAGGCTCCGTTTCCACTTTGGCGACCAGATCGTCGTGCCCGCTGGCCGCCAGATGGTGCCGACCGAATTCGGCCAGAACCTGCAGGGTCTCGTTCAGCAGCTGCTGGAGGAAATGCGTGTCTTCGTGGACATGCGTCCGCATTTCGATCCGTCGACCGCGCGCAGGGACGTGACCATCAACGCGTCGGACTATGTCATCCGGGTGTTCCTCGCGCAGGCCGCGCAGCGCCTGGCGACGGTTGCGCCGGGTCTCAGGCTGAGGTTCGTCACCATTGACGGTGTCACGGATGCCATGTTCGAACAGACGGAAGTCGATTTCCGCGTCGTTCCAACGATGGCACTCATGCCGGATCATCCCAGCGCTCGTCTCTTCGAGGACGAGTTCGTGTGTGTCACCTGGCAGGACAATCCGCACGTCCGCGACGGCTTGGATGCCGATACCTATCTGCGCCTCAAGCACGTCACGACGGCGTTCGGCTCGCGGGGTCGGGACAGCCACTTCGAGCACGTGCTGAAAGACAACAGGATTGACATCGAGATTGCCATGTCGATGCCGAACTTCGTGCTTCTTCCCGAATGCGTCGTGGGAACGCCCTACATTGCCACCATCCATGCCAAGGTGGCCGCCATGTTGCCGTCGTCGCTGCCGGTCCGCACGTTTCCCCTGCCGATCAAAGTGCCGCCCGTCGTCGAACACCTGCAATGGCATCACCTGCGACAGCACGACAGCGCATCGCAGTGGATCCGGCAGTTCCTCATCTCGATGGCGGGGGAGACCGCCTCTCCGATGCGGCAGTAAACTATCGACGGGCCAAATGGCTTATATTCCTACAATCGATTTTGTCGCTGTAACTGGTTGTTCTATCAGGCCTACGGGGAGGAGCGTGCCGCATTTGTCGGCAGCGGGCCTGACGGAGTGTGCCCGTGTATCTGCTCTTCCGACCAGAACCGGGAGTCACGGCATGTTCAGATATTTTCCGACCAACTACGTGTGGAACCTGTCGGTCGATCTGTCGATCGAAATGGGGGCCAGGATCGGCGAGATCGAGGAGATGTGCGCGCCTCTGCAGGAGGCTGCCAAGGCCCCGGACGCTGCCGGCACGAAGGCTTTTCGCGAGACCTGGGTGAAGATGGCCGACAAACTGGTCGACCTTGCCGCTGAAGACGAGGCGAGGGGGCGCATCATTTCCTCGGGCGACAAGCTGGTGCGCGCCGGAAACTACCTGCTGACGGCCGAGCGCCTGCAGGCGCACGGTTCCGAAGGCCGAGTAGCTCTGTATAAGCGCTTCCTCGACACCTTCTACAAAGGCCTGAGCCAAGCCGGCGCGTCGGCGCGTCGTGTCGAAATTCCTTATGAGGGCAAACACCTGTCGGCAATCTATGTTCCAGCCGAAGGCGTTTCCGGTCGTCAACCGGTCCTCGTGCAGGTCAATGGCCTCGATTCGACCAAGGAAATGAAATACCTCGTCGGCCTGCCGGCGTGGCTGGCCCGCCGTGGCGTCGCGTCGCTCGTCGTGGATCAGCCCGGCACGGGCGAGGCGCTCCGCCTGCATGATCTCACCGCCCGCTACGATGCCGAGCACTGGGCCTCACGCGTTGTCGACTGGCTCGAGACGCAGGATGATATTGATGCCAAGCGCATCGGCATGGAAGGCGTGTCACTGGGCGGCTATTACTGCCCGCGCGCCGTTGCCTTCGAGCCGCGGTTTGCCTGCGGCGTCGTCTGGGGCGCCAACCACGACTGGCGCGATGTGCAGAAGCGGCGTGTCGAGCGGGAGGGCTCGTTGCGGGTGCCGCATTACTGGGCGCATGTGCAATGGGTGTGGGGCGCCAAGGATCAGGATGACTTCATGCGTATTGCTGAAAACGTCCATCTCGACGGCGTGCTCGACCGGATCAAAGTGCCGTTCCTCGTCACCCATGGCGAAAAGGACAGCCAGATCCCGCTCAAATGGGCTGAACGCACCTATGAGCAGCTCGTCAACAGCCCGAAGCGCGAACTGAAGATCTTCACGAGCCGAGAAGGCGGCGTGCAGCATTCAAGCTTCGACAATTCGGCCAACGCGGGCGCCTATATCGCCGATTGGGTCGCCGAAGTCCTCGGTGGCCATACCTCGATCTGAAGGAGTTTCCATGTTGAAGTTAATGATTACCGGACGCAGAAGGCCCGGGCAGAGCTTGCGGGCCAACAGGCGTCACATGAAGGACGTGCATGGCGCGCTGGTGCTTGAGAACGTCGCCGTCGATCCTACCCAGGCGCCGCATCGCTATGTGCAGAACCACGCTTTCGACTGCATCTATGGCGCCGGCGCAGGACCTCTGTCGATCCCGCGCGACTTCGTGACCGAGGTCTGGTTTCCCGACGGTGGAACGGCGAAAGCTGCGCGTGAATCAGCCTTTTACCTGGAGAAGCTGAAGGACGACGAGGCCAACATGGTCGATGACGCCAGCGTCATCGGCGTGCCCTGTTTCGAAAAGCTTATCTCCACCGACCGGACAGTCGTTGCCTGCCCCATCAAGGTCTTTGCAATGCTGTCCCGCGCCTCCGATTCCGGCGATGAGGCGTTTGAGGCGATCTGGAAGCCTGCGACCGCGGGGCTCGGCGGAGCTTCTCAGCATGTCGTGAGCCGTCCGGTGGCGAAGACCCCGATCGGCTGGGTGGATTCGTTCTGGGTTGCCGATGAAGAGGCGGGCTATCTGCTTGCCGATCGCTATCTCGCCGAGGTGGTCGAGCCGCTTTCGCGCGCGGGTCTGCTAGGCCCCGAAGGTTACACGGTCGTGCTCGCGCGCCAATATGTGCTTCATGCCGGCGACAAGCAATTCGACGTGAGGCTTGCCGCGGAAGTGAAATGAACCTCGTCGGCGGGAGCGAATGGCTCCCGCCTTGCGTGGGAGCCATCCGTAAACCCGATCAGGTCAACGGAGACGTTCGGTCTGCCGTCGCCTCACGCTGCAGTTTCTTCAGCGACGCAAGTCAGCCGTTGCAGACCCAGGCCCGCGATCTCTCCTTCAACGACGTCTCCGGGCTGCAGGAAGCGCTGGTAGTGCGTCCCGTTTCCGGCTGGTGATCCGGTGCAGATCACGTCGCCGGGCAGCAGGGTAACGTACGAGGAGATATATTCGATCTGTCGGGCGATCGAAAAGATCATGTCGCTACTGTTTTCGTTCTGCATGACCTGGCCATTCAGCTTCAACGTCAGTTGGAGATTGTCCGGCTGCGGCAGGTAGCGCGCCGGCGTGATCCAGGGGCCGAGCGGCAGAAAGGTTTCGGCGCATTTTGAGGCCAGCCAGTCGGAGCCGATCGCCTTCATATCCTGCCGGTAGACCAGGTCGCGGGCTGTGATGTCGTTCGCGACCGTGTAGCCTGCGACGTGAGAAAGCGCGTCGGCTGCCTGGATGCGATGACCGCGTTTGCCGATCACCACTGCAAGCTCGAGCTCCCAATCCACTTCCTTTGCGCCCTTGGGGAGGATGATGCGGTCAAACGGACCGGTGACGGCCGAGGGGAGCTTGACGAAAGCATAGGGCGTGCCGGTGCGTGCGCGCTCGTCCATCACGCGGGCCACATGCTCCTCGCGCTCCTCTGGCGTCATGTGCGCGCTGGAGGGATCCGGTTGTTTCAGCGTCAACTCGATGACATGCTTGCGGTAATTGGCGCCTGTGCAAAAAATCTGCCGCGGCACGATGGGTGCCATTACGGCAAGGTCGTGAAGGGAGAGCGAGGTGTTGCCCGGGGCCTTTGTCATGGCGGCGGCAATCGCCGGCTCCAGCCGTTGCCAGTCATCCAGGAGGCCAAGCGGGGTCAGACCGGCCACTCCGGGGAGAAGGCTCTCCAGCTTCCATACCCTGTCCTCGCGCACGGCCCCCAGGAATTGCATTTCTGCGTGGCTGAAAAAGCCGATGTGGAATGGTTCTGTCATGATAGGTCTCCTCTTGCTCAATCCGGTTTAGGAGGAGGCGCAAGCGACATCAAACCGCTTTTGCCGATCCCGGCTATCGGCTCTCGCGATGGGATCTGCTTGTGCAAGGGCGGACAAGCCAGGTGGCGGTCTTGATGGCGGAGGCGAAGCCCCGCGCAGCGTTGTTGCGGCGCATGGAACAACCGGGCAGGTCCGCCAAAGGCTGCAGGCGGACCCTCTCCATTCGGGATGGTCAGTAACCGATGGTGATCCGCTCGCGCAGATGTCTCGATCCCTCAAGCGCATCGACGATCGCGATCGCCATGTCTTCGTAAGATATCCAGCTTGGACCTTCGGGCGTCATCAGCATTTCATCCTTGCCATAACGGAACTTGCCGGTCCGCTCTCCGGCTTTGAATGTTCGCGATGGGGAGATGTAGGTCCAGTCAAGGTCCGTCTTCCTCAGTGCCTCAAGCAGTTCCTTGCCCTTTCTGGAGTTGGGTTTTCCCGCCTCCGGGAAGCTCGGCTGGTCGACCTCCTCGATACCGTCCGCATGAACCAGACTGCCCGCGCCCCCGACGACGAGATATCGGCGAACACCCGAATCGAGAATGGCGGGCAGAAGGATGTCCGGCGTCAGGTCGATGAAGCGTGCGGAACTGATCACTGCGTCATGGCCTTTGACAGCCGCGGCGATCTGCTCGCGGCTGCCGTCGACGCCTCGCGCAAGCACGTTATCCGACAAGGGTACCCGGTCCGTGTTCCGAACAACAGCCGTAACGGTATGGCCGCGGTTCAACAACTCGGCGAGAACACGCGAACCCGCCTTGCCGGTAGCGCCAATGAGCGCAACTTTCATGGCATATTCCTCTCGTGATTGAGTTTGCGGGAAGCCGTGTCCGACAGCCATGCCGGACACAGGTCTCCTATGACGCCGGAGATGGCGTCAGGTTTCGATATTGCCGAGCTCGAGCCCTTTCAGGCGGTCGACGTAATCCAGCATGAACTGATAGCTCCAGCCGCCATTCATCTGGATGGCGAAGGAGTAGATCAGGAACGGATGCGCGCCCGCCGTGAAGATGGCGCGAATATCCTTGGCCGCAAGCGCAGACCGTTCGCTTTCATTCAGCTCTTCACCCGCAATCGTCTGAGCAGGATCATCGTTGAAGCGCGCCCGATATTCCGGGTCGCGACCATAGGTCCAGAGGATTTTGTCGACAGCGTAGCGGGTCATGCCACACCTCCGTTCAGTGCAGCCTCGTCCCAATGGATGAAGGCGCAGGCGGGTTGCGCGGTTGTTGCGACCATTTCAGCGAAGCTTGGAGGCGCGCCACGCGCCGCACCGAAGGCAAAGACATAGCCGAGAAAGCCCGGCGTGCCGTTGCCCTGCGCATAGAGCTGGTCCCATGTGCTGAGTTCGGTGATGCGATCCACGTTGTTTTCGCGCACGAGCGACCACATCATGCGATCCCAGTCGCTTTCGGGCTCCTTAACGCTGCGCATCATCCCCGGGCCGCCCACGCTGTTCGACAAATGCCCGGTTGCGATCACTGCAATGCGCTTGTCTGTGCCGTCGGCTTCGATCGCTTCGGCCACCAGACCGCCCACTTGCCGGTAGCGCCAACCCGGCGGCACCGGCGGTGCCAGCAGGTTGATGAAGAGCGGAACGACCGGCAGATCGTCCTGCGGTCGCAGAAAGTTGAGCGGGATCGTGAAAGAGTGGTCGGCGATGAATTCATCCGAATAGGAAAAGTCGATGCCGCGCTCCATCCCGCCTTTCAGGATCGAGCGCGCGAGCGCGCCTTCGATAGGAAGGTCCGTTGCCTTGAGCCCCCAGGACATGATTTCGGCGGGGAAGGGACCCTTGAGGCGGGTGGCCTTGCCGACCATGAAGGTCGGCATGTTGTTCATGAACCATTGCCCGAAATGATCGGAGCCGATCACGACGATGGCGTCGGGTCTGGATTTCTCAAGCGCCTGCCGGAGCGTTTCCAGATGGGCCAGCGCCGGCAGCGCGCCCGGATCTGCCTTACCCTGCGCAGCCAGGCGCTCGGCAATCGGCAGGGTCGGGTCGTGCGGGATGGCGGTCAGGTTGACGATGCGTGCCATGAATGCCTCACATGTAAATGCGGACGGCGTGCAGGCGTCCTGGCGTCTGGCTGCGTTCGTAGACTGCAATCGCCGGCCGACCGCTCGGCATGTAGACTTCCGCCGCGCAGGTGGTGCCGTCGTCGGTGAACTGGCAGTATTGCACCTTGATGCCGCTATTGCCCATCATCTTGGTGAAGTCGACGCGGAGTTCTTCGCGCCCCTTGAAGGTCTCGGCGTTCGAATGTCGGAAATAGCCGTCCTCGTCGAAGAGATCGAGCACCTCTTCCAGACGGTTCGAACCCAGCACCTGGAAATAGGTGAACAGCACGTCTTCTTCCGAGCGCCAGGGATGAATGCCCTCTTTAACCGGAAGAATGGGCGCCCTGTCATCGACAAGGTGGTGATCGGAGTGCACACGCACTTCAGAGCGACCATCCGGCATCTGTTCGAACATGAACCCGACCGGCAGGTAGGCCCTGCTGCCGTCGCGCGGGATGTAATGATATTCCTCAAGCCGGCGCGAACCGGATTCGGTCGTCTTGAAGTGTTTGATCTCGCTCCATGTCTCGTTGCCGGGCCACAGGACGCTGTCGGCCTTGAATGTTGCGACGTCACAGTCGCCTGTGAACATGTCGTTGACTCGCGACTGACGATCAATCTTGCCGATCAGTGTTTCGCGAACTCCCAATTTCTGGATGCTCATCCTGTCCTCCTAGGTCATGAAGCAGGGGCAATATAGATTGGTTGGTCGTACAGTCAATATTGCGTTTGAATCGAACTGCGTGTGCCGCGGGGTCGCGCTGCTGTTTCCCGATGACGTGATTGCCGTCGATGATGGTGGAGGCCTGAAGATTTCCACAGCCATCATGCGCGTCAGGCACG
Source organism: Ensifer sp. (assembly GCA_035565055.1). Taxonomy (GTDB): domain Bacteria; phylum Pseudomonadota; class Alphaproteobacteria; order Rhizobiales; family Rhizobiaceae; genus Ensifer_A. The sequence continues at coordinate 3,601 of DATMTA010000030.1, read as the reverse complement.
CCGTTGGCCTCATTCAGAGAAATGCGCAGCGCACGCCACTTGACAAGTGTCACCTGCGATGAAATTAATTGTACGATCAACCAATATTGAAGACTTTCCGAGTTCGGCCCTTGTGGCGCATTCTGGAAAATTCTGCCGGGGGGAGGGCAGCGGGTGGTCGCGGGATACCGTCTATTTTTCTGGCAGATCTTTGCTGCCCTCTGCGTGGTCGCGCTCTGGGCGGTCAGCAACCGGCTTCATTGGGTCGATGCCGCCATTCTGCCGCCGGTCGAAGTTGTGGCGGCGCAGATCGTCGTGGTAGTGGGGCGCCCCGAATTCCTGGCGGCCATCGGCAATACGGTTTTTGACGGGTTGCGCGGGCTGATCATCGGGTCGGTTCTCGCGATCCCGATGGGAATTCTGATCGGCATGTTCCCGTCGGTCGACAGGTCCACCCGTATCCTGATCGACTTCGGAAGGTCGTTCCCGGTCATCGCGTTGCTTCCTGTGCTGATCCTTCTCCTGGGTGCGACGTCCCAGATGAAGGTCGTGGCGATCGCGATCGCATGTTTCTTTCCCGTCCTTATCCAGACGATCTATGGCGCGCGCCGCCTCGATCCGACGATATCGGATACCATCCGCAGCTACCGCATTCCGGCACATCTGCGCTTCTTCAAGGTCCTGCTTCCCGCGGCCGGTCCTTACATCGGCACTGGGCTGCGCATCGCTTCCACGGTTGCGATCCTGGTATCGGTCGGGGTGGAAATCGTCAGTCTTACGCCGGGCATCGGTCGGGAAATCGCGCTGGCCCGCAGCTACAACGAAACGGCCACGGCCTACGCCTATATCTTCTTCGCCGGCTTGCTGGGCGTGCTTCTCACCGTGCTCTGGGACAGGCTCGAAGCGCGCCTTCTCGGGTGGCACCATCGTTCCGCTGTCGAGTGAGGGCGACGATCATGCGCTATGTTCTCGTAGATTTTCTCGTCGAGTTGGCCCGTTCCATTTGGCTGCCGGTCTGCCTTCTTCTGCTCTGGCTTGTTGTCTCCAACGGCTCGACGTCAATCTATTTTCCGCCGCTGGCCGATATAGGCGCCACGCTGGTGCGTGAACTTTTTGTCGGCGATCTGGGACGCAATCTGCTGCTGAGCCTTTACAACCTGGCGGTCGGCCTCGTGATCGCGATCGTCCTTGGTGTCGCCTTCGGGCTGATCATCGGCCGCGCCGAAAAGTTCCGGCGCGTCGTGTCGCCGACGCTCAACTTCTTGCGCGCCGTGCCGCCCGCCGCCATCGTTCCGATCATCATCATCGCGCTTGGCGTCGGCGCCGCTCCGAAAATCTTCGTGATCGCGCTGGGCTGCTTCTGGCCCATCCTCCTGAACACGATCGATGGTGTCAGGGGAACGTCGCCGGCTCTCCTGGAGACGGCCCGCGCTTACCGCATCCCGTCCCATCTCTTCGTGTTTCGGGTGTCGCTGCCCGCTGCTCTGCCGCAGATCATGGCGGGTATCCGTGTGGCGCTGGCAGTGGGGCTCGTTCTGATGGTGATCTCCGAATTTTTCGGCGCCGATGCCGGGATCGGCTTCTACATCACCGATGCATCCACGCGCTTCGCCATCCAGGAGACATGGGCCGGAACGCTGCTCGTCGGGGTGATGGGCTATGTTCTCAGTTCGCTATTCCTGCAGATCGAGAGGCGTCTGCTCTACTGGTATTTCCAGGACGGAAACAACGCCTCTCAAAGACAATCGAACCGGCGGCGCATCAAGGCCGGAGGAGGACAATGAATATCATGACCACAGTGAAGTCTCCGGCGCAGCCGAAGATCAAGTCTCTCGCGGTTGAAGGCTTGAGCAAGAGCTATGGCCAGATTCATGTGCTGTCCAATCTCAACCTGCGGGTCGAGCCGGGCGAGGTGATCTCGATCGTCGGCCCGTCGGGTGCCGGCAAGACGACGTTGCTGCGCTGCCTCTCGGGCCTCCTCCCTCCCTCTTCGGGCGGGGTGAAGGTGGGGGATGAGCCGGTGAGGGAGCCTGTTGCCGAAATCGGGCTGGTGTTCCAGGACTATCGCGGTTCGATGATGCCCTGGATGCGTGCCGAGGAAAACGTAGCGTTTCCGCTGCAAGGCAAGGGTGTTTCGAAGTCGGTGCGCCTTGCAAGGGCGCGCGAATGCCTGGAGGCCGTGGGCCTGCCGGGCGTCGGCGACCGCTACCCGTGGCAGATGTCGGGCGGAATGCAGCAGCGCGTCGCGATTGCCCGTGCCATCGCCTATGACGCGCAGATCCTGTTGATGGATGAGCCCTTCGGCTCTCTCGACGCCCAGACGCGCTTCGACCTTGAAGACCTGGTTCTTTCGATCCGCAGGCGGTTGGCGGTTTCCATCGTCGTCGTCACCCATGACATCGATGAGGCAGTCTATCTCGCGGATCGCGTGGTCGTGCTGTCCGGTCATCCCGCGACTGTCATCGATACGGTCGACATCGATCTCGGAATGGATCGCGATCAGATCAAGACCAAGGCAGACCCACGATTTGCCGCTTACCGGGGCCGGATACTTGAGCAGATCAGGCGCCCGAAGCCAGAATAAAACCTGAAATTGGAGGAGGATAACCATGAATTACATGATGAAGTGGAGGAATTTGTCCGGGGCGGCGGCGGCCGTGATCGCGACGGTGATGTTGCCGATGTCGATCGCGCAGGCGGCCGAAACGGTCATCCGCGTGTTGCGCTCACCGGTTGGCACCTTCCAGGGCCTGTATATTGCCGAGGAGCAGGGCTATTTCAAACAAGCCGGTATCAAGGTCGAGGTCACGGTCGGAGGCGCGCCGGCGCAGAACATCGCGCAGTTGCAGGCAGGGCAGACAGACGTGATCATGACGGGCTCCTTCGATGTGGTGACCGCCGCGTCGCGGGGACTCCCGGTCTTGGCGGTTCTCAACACGCAGGATCAGGGCGACGTTCCGACGACCGGCCTGATGGTTCCGCCAGCAAGCACCATCAAGACGGTCGCCAATCTTAAGGGCAAGGCTGTCGGTCTTCCCGGCGGCGTCCAGAGCACCCAGGGGCTGATGCTCTTCAGGGCGTTGGAGAAGGCTGGGCTGACGAAGGATGATGTGCGCCTTGTCAGCCTTCCATTTGACGCTATGGTCGAAAGCGCCGAGCGTGGCAGTGTGGACGCTATTGCCCCCATCGGCCTGTTCTATTCGATCGCCGAAGCGAAGAAATTCCGTTCCATCGAAGGCGTCTATGACCAGATCAAGGGTTCGCCTGCCGTGATCTTCGTGTCGTCGAAGAAGTTCGTGGCCGAACATGCGGACGCCATGAAGGCTTTCAACGACGCCATGTTGAAGGCTTACGACTACGGCAACGCGCATCCCGACACGGTCCGCGCGATCGATGCCGCGCAGACCAAGATGCCACCGGACTACATCAAGACCCGCTACATCGCGCCCTTTGTCGGAAAGTTCAACGATGAGGTCTGGCTGAAGGCAGCAGCTGACATGCAGCGCTTCGGTTTCATCCCCAAGGCGCCTGCCAAGGTGGACTTCATCTGGGAAGGTGCCCCGAAGTAACGAGGAGAGGGACGGACCGCGCGGCAAGACGGGCGGTCCTCCCAATCATGGAC
>DATMTA010000029.1:0-100418 GCA_035565055.1 Ensifer sp. | reverse complement strand
TTGGGGTTCTGACGCAGGAAGAAATATTCCTCGAACTGTTCGTCGGTGATGTCGGCGATGTTTTCCGGGCGGGCGATATGGGCGTCGCCGGCACCGCGGAACTCGAGCTCGGAACGCTCTTCCTCGCAATAGGGGCAGTAGATCAGAAGCATCTCGAAATCCTCAGTGCGCAACGGCAGCGGCAGCCGCCTCGTCGATGAGCCGGCCGGTGCGGAAGCGCTCCAGCGTCAGCCCTGCGGCGAGACGATGCGGCTCGCCCTTGGCGATCAGATGGGCGAAGAGATGGGCCGAGCCCGGCGTCGCCTTGAAGCCGCCCGTACCCCAGCCGGCGTTCAGGTAGAGGCCCGGAACCGGCGTGACACCCTGGATCGGCGAGCGGTCCTGGGTGACGTCGACGATGCCGCCCCACTGCCGCATCATCTTGACGCGGCGGAACATCGGGAAGAGCTCGCAGATGGCATCCAGCGTATGGGTGATGATCTGCAGCCCACCGGTCTGTGAATAGGAATTGTACTGGTCGGTACCGGCGCCGATCACCAGCTCTCCCTTGTCGGACTGGGAGATATAGGCATGCACAGTGTTCGACATGACGACGCACGGAAAGATCGGCTTCAGCGGCTCGGAGACCAGCGCCTGCAGCGGGCTCGATTGCAGCGGCACGCGCACATCGGCCATCTTCATGATCGTCGTCGTATGGCCGGCGGCCGACACCGCGACCTTTTTAGCGCCGATGAAGCCGCGCGAGGTCTCGACCCCGGTCACGCGCCCATCGGGGCCGCGGCGGATTCCGGTCACTTCGCAATTCTGGATGATGTGCACCCCGCGGTCCGATGCGGCGCGGGCATAACCCCAGGCAACCGCATCGTGCCGCGCCGTGCCGCCGCGGCGCTGCAGCGCAGCGCCGTTGATCGGGTAGCGGGCGCTGGCCGAGATGTCGAGCGGCGGGCAATAAGCCTTGGCCTGCTCCGGCGTCAGCCATTCATTGTCGATACCGTAGAGCCGGTTCGCATTGATATGGCGCGTGAAGGACTGCTTGTCATGGGTATTATGCGACAGCATCATCACGCCGCGCGGCGAGTACATGACGTTGTAGTTCAGATCCTGGCTGAGATTTTCCCAGAGCTTCAGCGAGTGCTCGTAAATGTCCATGCTCTCTTCATAGAGATAGTTGGACCGGATGATTGTCGTGTTGCGGCCGGTATTGCCGCCGCCGAGCCAGCCCTTTTCGATGACGGCGACATTGGTGATGCCGTGTTCCTTGGCGAGATAATAGGCGGCACCCAGGCCGTGGCCACCACCGCCGACGATGATGACGTCGTAAGCCTTCTTCGGCTCAGGCGACACCCATTGCTTCTCCCAGCCCTTGTGGCCGCGAAGGGCCTCGCGAACCACGGCGAATGCGGAATATTTCTTCATGAAGGGCGCTCCGGCGGTCGAATGATGCGGGACAGGATGAATATACGACATCCCATCTTTTCTCTGTGCGACAGGAATGGCAAATTTCCGTCACGCATAATGGTTCTTTTGCGACGCGAAAACAGCAATCTTTCGACACGGGCCGCATCCCCTTGCGCGGGCCTGGCATTTGCCCGGCCTCAAGCGCCGAAAATCTTGCGTGGGGCTTTCGAACGGTCTGGACTTCCCCAGGCCGATCTGTTATCCGCTTCTCCCAATCGCAGGGCTTCCGGCTCGGCGAACGTTATATTTTTGCCGCATTGGAGCAGAACCTACTCCTCTTGCTGGCGTAACACAAAACCAAAGGAACGGGATTCACGTGCAGGTACTTGTCCGCGACAACAACGTTGACCAGGCGCTCCGCGCTCTCAAGAAGAAGATGCAGCGCGAAGGCATTTTCCGCGAAATGAAGATGCGCGACTACTACGAAAAGCCGTCGCAGAAGCGCGCCCGCGAAAAGGCTGAAGCCGTTCGCCGCGTTCGCAAGCTCGCTCGCAAGCGGATGCAGCGCGAAGGCCTGATCGGCGGCCGTCCGGGCGCCCGTTGATTTTCGCGCCGTTTTTTCGGCGTTTTTCTGATTGATGTGTGGCGGTGGTGACTGTGTCGCCGCCGCCATTTTCTTCAAGCGGCGTCGCGGTTGTCGTGACAGGATTTCAGCATTTCCTTTGGGGGACTGGTTTTGACGGGTGCCATCATTTTCTCGGCAGCGGGTGCTGCGATGCCGGCCAAGCGGTCCGTGCGCGTTGTTCTCGCCGCTTTTGCAGTCGGAAGCCTCGTGGCGCTTGCCGGTTGCGCGACGACAACGTCGGACGACACGATCAGAATCGACCGCGCGCAGGGCTCCGAGGAGAATATCAGCTCGCTGACCAGCGTCATCAATGCCAATCCCAGCGACCCGGAGGCGTATAACTCGCGCGGCTCCGCGCTCGGCAAGGCCGGCCGCTTCAAGGATGCGATGAACGACTTCAATCGCGCGATCCAGCTCAATCCCCGCTATTACCAGGCCTATGCCAACCGTGCGCTGATCGAGCGCAGCATCGGCAAGCAGGTCGAGGCTGTACAGGATTACAACACGGCGCTGCAGATCAATCCGCGTTATGACGTCGCCTATATCGGTCGTGGCGATATCTATCGTCTGGCCAACCGCCTTGACGAAGCCATGGCGGATTTCAACAAGGCGATCGAACTCGATACGACCGATGGCCGCGCCTATCACCGCCGTGGCCTGATCTACCAGCGCAAGGGTCAGCACGCGAAGGCGATCGAGGACTTCTCCTCAGCCATCTCGCTGTCGCCGACGGCGCCGGAGCCCTATAACGGTCGCGGCATTTCCTATCTCGCGACGAACGATCTCGACAATGCGTTCGCCGATTTCAACCACGCCATCGATCTTGACGGCCGGGTTGCCGAATCCTGGGCCAACCAGGCGCTGGTCTATGAAAAGCGCGGCAACATGGCGATGGCCTACAAGTCCTATTCGCACGCCCTGCAGCTTGATCCGAAGTATCAGCCGGCTCGCGAAGGCGTGGACCGGACCCGGGGTGCGACGGCCAGCGCCGGTTGATCGCCCGACCATTCGCAATCCGAAAAAGCCCGGTTGCACGCCGGGCTTTTTGTTGCCGGGGGGCCATGCGCAGCATATGCGGTCTAGCGCCATCGATGCGGCAGCAAACCGCTGCGCATGACGCAACTGGCCCCTTGCTAAGTGCAACGCGTTCCTGTCATCATTGTGCATCGCAGTAAAATACCCGTGTGTATGGGGGAATGCCATGAAACAGACGATCATCCTTGGTGCCGGCATGGCCGGCATTGGCGCGGGCCTGCATCTCCTGAAGCGTGGCGTCGACGTGACGATTGTCGACCAGACCGAGCCGGGCCGCGAGACGAGCTACGGCAATGCCGGGCTCATCCAGACCGAAGCCGTCGAGCCCTATGCGCTGCCGCGCGAGATCGGCAAGCTCTTCATGATCGCGACGGGGATCTCGAACGACGTCTATTACGAGATCTCGAACCTGCCGAGCCATGCGCTGTCGCTGCTCAAATACTGGTGGTATTCCGGCCCGTCGCATTATGCCACGATTTCCAAGGCCTATGCGTCGATCATCTCGCGCGCGACGGCGGAACATGCGCCGTTCATTGCCGAAGCCGGTGCGGAAGATCTCGTCGCCCATGACGGTTTCCGCACCTTCTATCGCGATGGGCGCGAATTCGAGAAGGGGATCGCCAACGCCAAGCGGCTGTTCGACACCTATGGTCTCGGCAGCAAGGTGATGAGCGGGCGCGAGCTGATGGAGGCCGAGCCGCATATCCAGATTTCCGGCGCCGGCGCCATTCACTGGCCGGACACCTGGGCGGTGAAGGATCCGGGTTCGCTGGTCGTGGCCTATGCCGATCTCTTCCGCAAGCTGGGCGGCAAGATCGTGCGCGGCGAGGCGCAGTCTCTGGCGCCTTCCGGCGCCGGCTGGAAGGTGACGACGGTCGACGGACCAGTCGAGGCGGAGGCCGTCGTCGTGGCGCTCGGGCCATGGTCGCCGACGCTGTTGAAGCCCTTCGGCTATGATATCCAGATGGTGCGCAAGCGCGGCTATCACATGCATTACCGCTCCGACACGCCGCTCAATGTTCCGCTGATGGACATGGCAAACGGCTATGTGCTGGCGCCGATGCTGAAGGGAATGCGCATCACGACAGGAGCGGAACTGACGAAGGAAGCCTCACTGGCCGCCCCCGTGCAGCTGCGCCGCGCCCACAAGGCGGCGAGCGAGATCATTCCGCTCGGAAGCCCGGTCGAGAATGCGCCCTGGTCGGGCACGCGGCCCTGTATGCCGGACATGCTGCCGGTGATCGGCGAGGCACCGAAGCACAAGGGTCTGTGGTTCCATTTCGGCCACGGCCACCAGGGCTTCACGCTCGGCCCTGCAACGGGCCGAATGCTTGCCGAACTGATGACGGGCGAGACGCCGTTCACGGATGCGACGCCCTTCAGACCGGCACGATTGTTCTAAAAGCAGTTGCAGCGAAAGTGGGAACCGGTTTCGCGTCCGCAACTGCGTAACAACAAAGACATAGAGCGTTCAGGAACGCTCTATGTGGCGAATCAAAAAGGCCGCGCCGGTCTCCACCGCGCGGCCTTCCTGTATCCAGATTTCTTCAGGCTGATCAGAACAGCAGGATGCCGCCGACGCTCAGAATGATGAAGAGCAGGACGGAGAAGATGAAGCCGGCAGAGGTGAAAAAGCCGACGGCCATGGCGATCAGCAGAAACACCACATGCATCGTGCCGTATTTCGCGCCCTTGATGAAAAGATCATAGCTCTTTTCATGTTCCTTGTAGTCCATCGGTGCGCCAAGCTCGACCGGACCGGACTGATGTTCTGCCATGATTTCCTCTCCTCATCTCGAAAATGCGCCCCGTCCCCTCCGGATTGACGCATGTCATCGTTGATATGAGAAATTACATAAAGAGCGGGACTTGGCAATGGTGGCGGAGTGTCGCGATCGGGGTTGTGGGAGGAGATACCCTCCGTCTTCGCAAATCGGCTCGCGGTTGCTCTGACGCGAACCTGGATCATACCCGTCTGCTCCCCCTGCGCACCGTGGCCGTGTGTGCCGGCCTGGACCGCTCGAGCAGATAGCGGCTCGGCGGCTTGCCAACCATCTTTCGGAACATGGTCACGAAACTGCTGGAGCTTTCATAGCCTAGGTCGATCGCGACGGCTTGGACTGTCTGGCCGGAGCTCAGGTGGCGCAAGGCGAGTACAACATGCAGCTGCCGGCGCCATTGACCGAAACTCATGCCAACCTGCTCTGCCAGCAAGCGGTTCAAGCTGCGCTCGCTGATTGCGGCGCGGGAGGCCCATTCCGCAACGCTGGCATGATCCGCAGGCGATGCGATCAACAGATCGGTCAGTTTTTTCAGGCGCGGATCAAGGGGGATTGGAAGGCGGAGGTCTTCGACCGACGCCGCAGCAAGCTCATCGAAGATAACGGACACGATGCGGCCGTCCGGACCGTCTACGTCGTAGAGTTCCGGTAGCTCGTTGGCCCGCATCAGCAAATGACGGAAGAAGCTGGATACAGAGATCGTGCAGCATTCTTTGGGCAGCCTGGGGGCCTCGGGCGGTTCGATGAAAAGGGAGATACATTCCACCTCGCCGGAGCCGAAAACGACATGGGGCAGGCCTCCGGGGATCCATACCGCGCATTGCGGCGGAACGATCCAGACAGCGTCTTCGACTTCGCAGTTCATGACGCCACGGACCGTGAAAAGCAGTTGCGCTTTTTTATGCGAGTGCCGGGGCGACTGCTCCAGGGTATCGAGACTGGCGACGGCGTTGGTCGCGACAAGTGCACGAGGTATCTCGTCAACATGAGAAAGCCAGTCGCTACAGACGTCAACATACATCACAGGCCTCCGCATTCTCCATTATGGCCGAATTAAAACATATAATGGCAGAATTACGCAATGACGCCATTGGTCAGCTGGCGTATTTCGTTCAGGCAGAAGGGTAGCGCGGCGATCTTCGCGGCGAGCAGCGCACCAATGCCCAATCGCGCGATATGGACAGGAGTGGTGACATGACCGAAAAGAAACCCAGCGAACTCGCACTCGCGTGGCTTGTTCCAACGGTTGGTGTCTCTCTCTTCGTCACCATCCAATGCTTCTCATACATCAACAGCTACGTCGGAAGCGGCGGAGCGATGCAGGCCATCACGTTCGGCCCGGCCGCGCTGTTCGGAGTGTCCCTCTTTTACGATGCGTGGGTCGTTCCGCCATTGCTGGCGCTTGTGGGCGTGCGCGCGACAGATTGGACCATGCTCGTCTTTGGCAGTCTTCTTGTCATTTTGAGCACGCTCGGCGGCGTGTCGGATGGCTTGCGAGACGGCATCCATCTCGTTGCCCTCGAACTGCTGGCCGTCACGCTTCCGGGCGCGGTCGCACTGGCCATATCGTGGCGACATATACGCGCGAATTGAAAGCATCACATCACGCAAGGAGCCGATATATATGCCTTTGCACAGCACGAACTTCCCGCTTGTCTGGATGGATTATGATGAAGGTCCCGATCACGACCATGACGAGGACTTCGCGGCCCTGGAGGCCAATCTGGCGCACGGCGTGCCGTTCGTAATCCTGACTGATACCGCTCCTACCGAAGAGCACGAGCATAGCCAGGAGGAAAAGAAGCGCACCTCGCTGTGGATGAAGAAGCACAAGCTCGAGCTGCGGTCGCTCGTGCTGGCAATGATCGTAATCGAGGCCAGCCCTGCCAAGCGCTTGACGTTCAAGGCATTCGGGATAGCCTTCGCCAAGTTCTGGGGCTTTCCGCTGAGGCTTGCCTCGTCTCGAGAGGAGGCCATGGAGATCGCCGCGACACTTCTGTCAGAGCGCGCCGGCTCTGCAATGGCATGACCACCGACTGAGCACAAAGGTCGGCCTATTGGCTGCCAGAGACGTTAGCCCTTTGACGCGACGAAGGTCTGCGCTGACCGTCCAGGACTAAGCCCAAATCCTCAACATCAAGCGGTGGGAGCTGTATTTTGGTGGGAAAGGCAGACTACTCCGCCGCCACCCGCACCTCCGGCTTCGGCGAATCGATCTCCCGCTCCATCTTCGCCATCTTCGCCAGAACCTCCTTCGCCGCCTTTTCCTTCACATGGCCGAAGCCGCGAATCTTTTCGGCGGCGGCCAGCAGTTCGGCTACGGCGGGGGCGTTCGTCGCGTTGAGCTTGCCGGCGACCCGGCCCAGAAGCGCCTCGAAATCGGTGATCATCTGCCGTTCCATCTTGCGCTCTTCCGTGTAGCCGAAGATGTCGAGCGGGGTGCCGCGCAGGGTCTTGAGCTTGGCGAGTACGCCCAGCGCGCCCATCATCCACGGACCGTAGGAGGCCTTCACCAGATGGCCCTCTCTGTCCTTCTTCGCGAAGATCGGCGGGGCCATGTGGAATTCCAGGTGGTCCCAGTCGGAGAACTGTTCGGAAAGCCGCTTCTCGAAAGCACCGTCGGTGAAGAGGCGGGCGGTTTCGTATTCGTCCTTGATCGCCATCAGCTTGCCGAGGCTGCGCGCGGCGGCGAGCGTGACGGGGCCGGCGGAGCCTGTGGCGCGGATCTCGGCTTCGCGAACGGGGGCGATGGCCTTCTCGAAACGGTGCGCGTAGCGGCTGTTCTGGTAGGCGGTGAGATGCGACTTCATGCGGGTGATCGCCTCGTCGGCGGTTTCCGCGCGGGGCGCCTCATGGTGGTGGTCGCGATAGATCGCGGTGACGGCGGCGGGATCGTTGCCGGCGATGCGGCCCCAGCGGAAGGCGGCGATGTTCATCTCCACGGCCTCGCCATTGAGGCGGATCGCTTCTTCGACCGATTCGGGCGAAAGCGGCAGGCCGCCGAGCTGGCTGGCATAGCCGAGCATGAACATGTTGGCGGCGAGCGCATTGGCGAAGAGTTCGCGCGCGGCCTCGTCGGCGTCGAAGAAGCGGGTGTTGGCTTCTCCCGCCGACTTGCGGATGGTCTTCTTCATCAGCTCTGCCGGGAAGGAGAAATCCGGGTTGCGGGTGAAGCCGCCGGGCATGATTTCGGCGGTGTTGGCGATGAAGAGCGTCCTGTCCTCGGTGACGGTGGAAAGCACCTTCTTGGAGGCGGAGACGGCCAGATCACAGCCGAGCACGAGATCGGAGCGGCCAGCGGGGATGCGGATCGCGGTGATGGCCTCCGGGGTCTTTGCGATGCGCAGATGGGTCATCACCGCGCCGCCCTTCTGGGCAAGGCCTGCCATGTCGATGAGGCCGCAGCCCTTTTCCTCGATATGGGCGGCCATGCCGAGGACCTGCCCGATGGTGACGACGCCTGTGCCGCCGATGCCGGCGACGATGGCCGCCCAGCCGTCATCGAGCGAGGCAATGGCAGGCGTGGGGAGGTTTGCGAAGAGGCTGTCGAAGCCGCTTGCATCCTTGGCTTTCGCTTCCGCCTTGCGGAGCTTGCCGCCATGGACGGTGACGAAGGAGGGACAGAAGCCCTCGACGCAGGAGAAGTCCTTGTTGCAGCTCGACTGGTCCACCTTGCGCTTGCGGCCGAATGCGGTTTCGACGGGCTGGATGGAGACGCAGTTGGATTTCACGCCGCAATCGCCGCAGCCTTCGCAGACGGCCTCGTTGATGAAGGCGCGCTTGTTGGGATCCGGGAAGGTCCCGCGCTTGCGGCGGCGGCGCTTTTCGGCCGCACAGGTCTGGTCATAGATGAGGACAGTGACGCCGGGAATGTCGCGCAACTCGCGCTGCACGTCGTCCATCTCGCGGCGATGGTGGAAGGTGGTGCCCTTCGGCCAGTCGATGCCGGGCGGATATTTGCCCGGCTCGTCGGAGACGACGGCGATGCGCTTGACGCCTTCCGCCGCAAGCTGGCGGGCGATCTGGTCGACGGTTGCGCCGCTTTCGACATGCTGGCCGCCGGTCATGGCCACCGCATCGTTATAAAGGATCTTGTAGGTAATGTTCGTGCCGGCCGAGAGCGCGAAGCGGATGGCGAGCGAGCCGGAATGGGCATAGGTGCCGTCGCCGAGGTTCTGGAAGATATGGCCGCGATCGGAGAAGGGGGCGACGCCCACCCATTGCGCGCCTTCGCCGCCCATCTGGGTGAAGCCCACCGTGTTGCGGTCCATCCAGATCGACATGAAGTGACAGCCGATGCCGGCGGCCGCGACCGAGCCTTCCGGCACCTTGGTCGAGGAATTGTGCGGACAGCCGGAGCAGAAGAAGGGCGTGCGGATATTGCCGTCGGCAATGCTGGCGATCATCGCCTGCGCCTGCTTCAGGCGCGCCGTGCGGGCGGAGATTTCGTCGGAGGGGCCGATGTAGCGGGTGATGCGCTCGCCGAAGGCGATGGCGATGTCATTGGGGTCGAGCGCGCCTTTCACGGGGAAGAGCCAGTCGCCGCGCTCGTCGCGTTTTCCCACGATCATCGGCTGGCCGGCGGTGCCGTAAAGCGCTTCGCGCAGCTGCGTTTCGATCAGCGAGCGTTTTTCCTCGACGACGATGATCTCGGTGAGGCCGCTTGAAAAATCCTTCACGTCGTCGAGATCGAGCGGCCAGGTGCAGCCGACCTTGAAGAGGCGGATGCCGAGCCGATTGGCCTCGTCCTCGCCGATGCCGAGATTTGAGAAGGCCTGCAGGACGTCGAGATAGCTCTTGCCGGTCGAGATGATGCCGAGCTTCGGAGACTCGCCGCCCGACCAGACGATCTTGTTGAGCCCGTTTGCGCGGATGAAGAGATTGGCGGCGGCGCGTTTGTATTCGTGCAGCCGCGCTTCCTGGCCGAGAAAGTCGATGTCGTTGAGGCGGATATGGATGCCGCCGGGCGGGCCTTCGAAGGGCGGGGTGACGATGTCGAGGCGGTTGAGACCGGCATTCACCGAGGCCGTCGATTCGACATTGTCCTTCACGCATTTCAGCGCCACCCAGCAGCCGGAATAGCGGCTGAGCGCATAGCCGAGCAGCCCGTAGTCGATGATTTCCTGCACGCCGGCGGGGTTCAGGATCGGCATCATGTAGTCGACGAAGTTGAATTCGGTCTGGTGCGCGTTGGTGGAGGATTCGGCCGTGTGGTCGTCGCCCATGAGGACGAGGACGCCGCCGTTCGGCGATGTGCCGGCAAGATTGGCGTGGCGGAAGACGTCGCCGGCGCGGTCGACGCCCGGGCCCTTGCCATACCAGAGGCCGAAGACGCCGTCATATCTGCCGTGGCCGCCGAGACCCGCCTGCTGCGAGCCCCAGACGGCGGTCGCGGCAAGTTCTTCGTTGAGGCCGGGCGTGAATTTGATCTGATGGTCGGTGAGCTGCTTCTTCGCCTTCATGAACTGGCTGTCGAGACCGCCGAGCGGCGAGCCGCGATAGCCGGAAATGAAGCCGGCCGTGTTGAGGCCTGCGGCCCTGTCGGCCTCGTGCTGCATCATCATCATCCGCGCGATGGCCTGCGCGCCGGTCAGATACACCCGGTTGCGCGAAAGGTCGTATTTGTCCTCGAGCGAGATTTTCTGATGCATTCGCGGTCCTCCCAAACCTTGTGCAGTCAGGAGATTGTTCTACCAATGTCTAAGATGGTCAAATCTTTTCAGGCTCCTGCTTTACAGACGCAATGGAGTTGCGGATAACCGTGGAAGAGAGAGGTAATCTTTCGGACAAGGGCGGAATAGGGAAACAAGCGAAAAGCGTCCGCCCGGGTAAATTGGCTTTTTGCCGCAAGGCAGGGACCTGCAGGGGGAGAAAAAATGGCATTCTTGTTGAGGCTGAGCGCGTTGATCGACGCGATCACGGCCGCGATCGGGCGTAGCGTCTCGTGGCTCATTCTTGTGGCGGTGCTGGTCAGCGCCATCAACGCCGTCGTGCGCAAGATCTTCGACATGTCGTCCAATGCCTGGCTGGAACTGCAATGGTATCTGTTCGGCGCCGTGTTCCTGCTGGCTGCGGCCTATACACTGCAGAAGAACGAGCATATCCGCATCGACATCCTGTCGTCTGGCTGGAGCAAGCGGACGCGTGACATCATCGATCTCGTCCTGCACATCATATTCCTGGTGCCCTTCTCCTCGCTGATGGTCTATTTGTCCTGGTCTTGGTTCTGGCTCTCCTACCGCACGGGCGAAGTCTCGGCCAATGCCGGCGGTCTCATCATCTGGCCCGCCAAGTCCTTCGTGCTGATCGGCTTCATCCTGCTGACCGCGCAGGCTTTTTCCGAAATCATCAAGCGTATCGGCGTTCTGACGGGGCGGATCGAGGATCCGCTGCTCGATGCAAAATCCGCCGACCATGCCGAGGAGGTTCGCTGAGATGCTGGAGTTCCTCGTCGAAAACCTCGCGCCGATCATGTTCACGACCGTCATGGTCATGCTGCTACTCGGCTATCCCGTCGCCTTCACCCTGGCTGCCGGCGGCCTTGCCTTCTTTGCCATAGGCGTCGAATTCTCGCATCTGTCGCCGTCGATCAATCTGTTCTGGCCGCTCTTGCAGTCGCATCCCGAGCGCATCTACGGGATCATGAACAACGATACGCTCCTGGCGATCCCCTTCTTCACCTTCATGGGGATCATCCTGGAGCGGTCGCGCATGGCGGAAGACCTGCTCGACACGATCGGCCAGCTATTCGGGCCGATCCGTGGCGGCCTGGCTTACGCGGTCGTGCTCGTCGGGGCGCTGCTTGGCGCGACCACCGGCGTGGTCGCGGCCTCGGTCATGGCCATGGGCCTGATTTCCATGCCGATCATGCTGCGCTACGGTTATAACAAGCCGTTCGTTTCCGGCACGATCGCGGCTTCGGGCACGCTGGCGCAGATCGTGCCGCCGTCGCTCGTGCTGATCGTCATGGCCGACCAGCTTGGCCGCTCGGTTGGCGACATGTATGTCGGCGCGCTTTATCCGGCGCTGCTCATCGTCGGCACCTATTGCGCCTATGTGTTCCTGATCACCCTCATCAAGCCGTCCTGGGCCCCGGCGCTGCCGCGCGAGGCGCGCACGCTCGGTGGCGGGGTGACCTCGCTGGCGGTGATGATCCTCGTTGCCGTCGCGCTTTATTATCTCGCGGACATGGTGCTCTTCACGGGCATTTCGCCGGAATGGCGCATGGTGATTTCTCTGGCGCTGGGTGTCGGCGTCATCTTTCTCATCGCGCTCGCCAACGATACGTTCAAGCTCAACATCATCTCGCGGCTTGCCCAGCAGGTGATCATCGTCATGATCCCGCCGCTGGCGCTGATCTTCCTCGTGCTCGGCACGATCTTCCTCGGCATTGCCACGCCGACGGAAGGCGGGGCAATGGGCTCGGCGGGTGCTCTGATCATGTCGCTGCTGAAAGGCCGGCTGAGCTTCGCGACGCTGAAGCAGGCGGTCGAATCCACCACGAAGCTTTCGGCCTTCGTGATGATGATCCTTATCGGCTCGCGCGTCTTCGGCCTCACCTTCTATGGTTTGAACGGCAACCTGTGGATCGAACACCTGATGCTGTCGCTGCCGGGCGGCGAATACGGGTTCTTGATCGTCGTGACGATCATCGTCTTCATCCTCGGCTGTTTCCTCGACTTCTTCGAGATCGCCTTCATCATGGTGCCGCTGCTGGGGCCGGTCGCCGAAAAGCTTGGCATCGACCTCGTCTGGTTCGGCATCATTCTCGGCATCAACCTGCAGACGTCGTTCCTGACGCCACCCTTCGGTTTCTCGCTCTTCTACCTGCGGTCGATCGCGCCTGCGGGCAACTGGAAGGACCCGGTCACGGGTGCGACCATGTCAGGGGTCAAGACCTCCGACATCTACAAGGGCGTGTTCCCATTTATCGTGATCCAGGCCGCCATGATCTTCGTGGTCATCGCCTTCCCCCAGCTTGTCATGGTTTACAAGAGCGGCGAAGCGGTCATCGACCCGTCGAAGGTGAACATCACCGTGCCCATGTCGTCTCCCGGCGGTGCGCCGGGCATGACACTGCCGCCGCTTGGCGGGGCAGGCGGCAATGGAGGAATTCCGGGATTGTCGCCCCCGCCCATCGGAGGCGCGCCGTCGGCGGGATCGAGCCAGGGCAGCGGTCAGAGCGGTAACACGCTCGGCCTTCCCCCGCTCAATGGTCTCGGCAATCCGCCGGCGCCAGCGAATGATCCGGCGAAGCCGGCGGAGGGCGCCAAGCCCGCCATCGACCTCAGTCAGCCGCCGAAATTCAACTAAGCCTCACCTCAGTGCAGGGCCGGTTCTTCCGGCCTTGCATCGTGGCTCCTGCCCGGATACGACATGGAACTGTTCAAGAGAGAGTTCCATGGATCATTTTCAACAGCTTGGCCTTGTCTATCTCACCTATCTGATCACGGTGGCCAGTCCCGGTCCCAGCAATATGGCGATCATGGGCGTGGCCATGAACCGGGGACGTGCTCATGCGGTCGCTCTGGCGCTTGGCGTGCTGACGGGATGCCTCTGCTGGGCCGGCCTTGCCGCGGCGGGGATTTCGACGCTGCTGACCCGCTATGCAGAGGCGCTGATCGTCATGAAGATCGGTGGCAGGTTCTATCTGCTGTTTCTGGCCTGGAAATCGGCGAAGTCAGCCATGTCGGCAACGCCAACCGGCCTCTCGCAGACCGTGCCGGCCAGCCGGCTGGCCTATTACCGGCGTGGTCTCCTGCTTCATCTGACAAACCCCAAATCCATTTTCGGGTGGATTGCCATCATGTCGCTCGGCCTGCGACCCGATGCGCCGTCTCATACACTGGTTGCCATCATCGGTGGTTGCGCCGCGATCGGGTTCACGATCTTTGTCGGCTATGCGATGCTGTTTTCCACCGCTGCGATGGCGAACGGTTATCGCAAGGCGCGGCGCGCGATCGAGGGCACGCTGGCCATCGTCTTCGGCTATGCGGGGCTGAGGCTGCTGCTCTCCAGGCCCTGATTACACTGCCTTCTCGATCATCGCCGCCACTTCGTGCAGGTCATGCGCGACGGCCGTGCAGAACGGGCGAATCTCGTCGCTCGGGTCGAGCAGATCCGGCACCATGACGGCCATCATGCCCGCTGCATGGGCCGAGCGAATGCCGTTATGGCTATCTTCCAGCGCAAGGCAGGTCAAAGGGTCGATGCCAAGGCGGTCCGCAGCCGTCAGGAACGGATCGGGCTCCGGCTTGCCCCTGGCATAATCCCCTTGTGCAACAATGGCGTGGAACCGGTGGGTGATGTCGAAGGCGCCCACCTTAAAATCCACCTTTTGTCGCGGGGAAGAGGTTGCGATGGCACGGGGAATGGAAAGGCGGTCGAGAACATCCAGGATCTCGACGACACCCGGCTTGATGGCAAGGCGCAAATCAAGCAGCACCTCGTAATGCGAGACCCACGTCGTGCGGAATGCCTCGGTGTCGAACTGTTCGCCAAGCGCCGCGCGTAGCCTGGTCCTGATGTCCGGCCACTGACAGCCGATCATGGTCTTGAACAGTTCCCACTCGATCGTCTCTCCCAGATGCGCTGCTGCCGTGACGGCTGCTTCGAAGGACAGCGTTTCGGTGTTGAACAGCAGGCCGTCCATGTCGAAGATCACGGCGGCTGGTCGGCGGGGAAGAGACATCGGTGGTTCGTTCCTGAAATGATGCGATGCAAACTGTCTGTATCGATTTTTCGTCTGAATGGTACAAAAAACAGAAAATGCCCCGGAACTCTCGGTTCCGGGGCATCGAACAGGCCAGGCGATCCGCTCAGAGCTTGCCGGCGCGCTGCTGGATCATCATGAACGTGTCGAACGTGTATTCGCCGACCTGCGCCCAGAGATAGGCGTCTTTCTTGAACGCCAGCTGGTCTTCGTAGGTCTTCTTGAAATACGGGCTCTTGGCTGATAGGTCGGCGTAGATTTCGACAGCGGCCTTGTAGCAGGCCTCCATGATTTCCTGGCTGAACGGCCGAAGCTGCGTACCGGAACCGACAAGCTCCTTGAGCGCAATCGGGTTCTTCACGTCGTATTTCGCCATCATGTTCGTGTTGGCGAAGGCGCAGGCGTCATTAAGTATGGCCTGATAGTGCTTCGGCAGGTTCTTGTACTTGTCGAGGTTGAAGAAGGCGTGCACGACCGGACCGCCTTCCCAGAAACCCGGATAGTAGTAGTACTTGGCGACCTTGTTGAAGCCGAGCTTGGCGTCGTCATACGGACCGACGAATTCGGCGGCATCGATCGTGCCCTTTTCGAGCGCCGGATAGATGTCGCCGCCTGCGAGTTGCTGCGGAACGACGCCGACCTTTTCGAGGATCTTGCCGGCGAGACCGGCAATGCGCATCTTCAGGCCCTTGAGATCGTCCAGCGTGTTGATTTCCTTGCGGAACCAGCCGCCCATCTGCACGCCGGTATTGCCGGCCGGCAGGCCGTAAACGCCCTGGCTGGCGAAGAATTCGTTCATCAGCTTGTTGCCGTTGCCCTGATAGAACCAGGCATTCGACATGCGGGCGTTGAGGCCGAATGGCAGCGCCGTGCCGATAGCGAAGGTCGGCTCCTTGCCCCAGAAATAGTAAGAGGTGGTGTGAGCGGCTTCAACCGTGCCGGCAGCAACCGCGTCAAGCGCCTGCAGACCGGGCACAATTTCGCCGGCGGCAAATGTCTGGATGGTGAAGGCGCCATCCGTCGCTGCAGATACGTGCTCTGCAATATCCACCGCGCCGCCCCAGATCGTGTCGAGCGACTTCGGGAAGGACGAGGTCAGACGCCACGTGATCTTCGGATTTTCCTGGGCAATGGCGGGTGCTGCAAGCGTGGTGGCTGCCGCAGCAGCGCCTGCTCCGGCAACGCCGGCTTTTCTGATGAATGAACGACGATCCATGAATTACCTCCCGATTCGTTGGTTCCGCGGCCCGGTTTCCCCCTCTGTGCCGCAGAGTCAGACAAGCTAACCATTTTGACCGACTGCTGGCAAGCGCAGATACTAAAATTTCTTCTGTAAGTTGCTGCAAGCAAATGTCTTTTTGATAAACGTCTCGAACATTTCTGGGTCGGTTTGCTCCACATGTTGCCGCAATTTTGATTGACTTGCGTCAGGTGTCGCGTGATGAATGCCAAACTTGATCAAATTGGAGACCCTTCATGAGCATGCCAGTTGTCGCCATTCCTGCCGATATCCGTGAACTCGACGGAACGACTTGGCACATGGTGCAGACGCAGTATGTGAATGCCGCGGTCGCCGGGGCTGGGCTTCTGCCGCTCATCGTACCCGCGCTGGAAACGGGGCATGATATCGATGAAGTGCTGGACCGCGTGGATGGCGTGATGCTTTCCGGCTCGCGATCCAACGTTCATCCGTCGCTCTATGGCAAGGTTGCAGAAGAGAAGGATGGCCCCTTCGATCCGGCGCGCGACGCGACGACGATGCCGCTCATTCGCCGCGCCATCGAGCGGGGCATTCCGCTTCTCGCCATCTGCCGGGGCATTCAGGAACTGAACGTGGCGCTGGGCGGGACGCTCGCCAGCGAAATCCAGGAGTTGCCGGGCATTTCCGACCATCGCCGCGAGGATGTTCCGGATCGTGACGTGCAATACAAGATCCACCAGACTGTACGCGTCAAGGAAGGCAGCTGCCTTGCGGGCACTCTCGGCTCGGGCGCGATCAAGGTCAATTCGCTGCACCGGCAGGCGATCTCGGCCGCAGCCCCCAATCTCGCGGTCGAGGCGGTTGCGGAAGACGGCACGATTGAGGCTGTCTCGGTGATCGGCGCCAAGGCCTTTGCGGTCGGCGTGCAGTGGCACCCGGAATACTGGGTCGGCAAGGACGGCCCCTCCAATGCGCTGTTCAAGGCGTTTGGTGAGGCCGTGCGCGAATTTGCGGCGGCCAAGCAGCTGACGGCTTGAATGCAAGTCGAGCCTGCTTGTCTCTCCGTTTCCCCCTCTCTTGCGATTTCTAACACTTAGCTGAAGCTAAGATGTTGAAATCGCTTTCTCCCCCAACAAGGGGGAGATTGGAGCAAGCGGATGCGGCATTCTCCCCATCTCCCCCTTGGTGGGGGAGAAAGCAAAATCACGGCCTTAGCCAGAGGCTAAGTCGTAGATTTTGCAAGAGGGGGGGCGGTCTCACTGCACCGCCGTCAATGTCAGCGCAGCCGAGGGCGGCTCGACGGCGACGTAGCCGATGCCGTCGCCGGGGGCTATCATCAGCACCTGCTTGCCTGCCTTGTCCGTCAGCGCGACGCTGCCGTCGGCGTTTTCGGTCCAGTTGCGCGCCTGTCCCAGACCCGGCCAGATCTCATCGCAGCCCGGCTCCGTCTTGAGCGTGAAGGTGCGGGCGGAGGCGTGCTTGCCGCGATTGACGACACAGGCCTTGCCTTCTGCGATATTGGCGACCGAATAGCTGGATGGATTGCCGATGGCGGCCGTCTTCATCTGGTCTATGCCGGGGGACTGCTGCGGCGAGGGCGCGAAGTAGCTTGCGGCGGCTCCGGCGATTGCGACGGCCGTGGCGGCGATAATCATCTTCATCTGTCTCTCCTTTGCCTTCGGAGACATCTGCCTCTTCCATGCCACCGCTTCCATGGCGACAGGATCGAGCAAGGCATCTGACATGCCTATAAAAGCATGTTGCGCGCCATTTCCTAACAGAAGTCTAACGCACGCCAGCGATATTAACCGCTTATTGAGGTCAGACGATGACCAAGATCAAGTTGGGCCTGCTCAGCCCTTGAAGGGCGTCTCCGGCACCGGGGTGATCGGGCGGCCGGTCTGAAACCAGGAGATCAGGTTTTCCGCAGTCAGGTCCGCCATGGCGTTGCGCGTCGGAACGGAGGCAGAGGCGACGTGGGGAAGCAGGCAGGCGTTTTCGAGCGCGATCAGCCGCGCCGGAACATGCGGCTCGTTCTGGAAGACATCGAGGCCTGCGGCGGCGATCACCTTGTTTTCCAGCGCCTCAGCCAGCGCCTCTTCATCGACGGTCCAGCCGCGCCCGACATTGATCAGGACGCCATTCGGACCGAGGCGACGGAGAATGTCGGCGTTGATGGTCTTGTGAGTCTCGGGCGTCTTGGGGACGATGCAGATCAGCGTGTCGACAGCGTCCGCGAGCGCTTCCAGGGTGGCATAGTAGCGATACGGAACGTCGCTGCGCTCGGAGCGCGTATGATAGCTGATGGGCAGGTTGAAGGCTGCAACGCGCTGGGCGATTTCCAGGCCGATGCGACCAAGACCGTAAATGCCGACGGAACGGCCGCGCAGCGACAGCGGCGACAGCATGAAGGCGCCGTCCTTTGCCCAGCGACCCTCACGCAGCCAGCCCTCGGCGCGGGGCAGCAGGCGGATGGTGTTGATCAGGAGGCCGAGCGTCGTGTCCGCCACTTCTTCATTCAGCACGTCAGGCGTGTTGGTGACCATGATGTTGCGGCCGGCGGCATGGGCGACATTCACGCCATCATAGCCGACGCCGAAATTGGCCACGATCTCGAGCTTGGGGAGCGCTGACATCAGGTCCGCCGGCATACCGTTGAAGGCGGTTGCGCCGCGAACCTTCGCGGCAATCTCCGGCGTGACCAGAGCCGGGTCGGGTCTTTCGAGGCGAACCAGATCGAAATGCGGCTCAAGCCGTTCGAGAACGCGCGGGTGAACCTTGCCTGCAGTGAGAATGGAGACTTTCGACATGAAATTGTCCTTGCCTGTCGGTTCCTCGCGCGTCCGGACGCCTTACGATCTGCGCCATCTGCCGCAAGTGCGCCGGGATCAGGTCCGGTTTAGCGGGGCTGTGGATTGGCGGATACGCATCTCAGGCTTGATGAGATGCATACCGTCGGGTTCATGGCTGCCCGAAAGCTTGTCGAGCAGCGCGCGGGCGGCGAGGCGCCCCACCTCCGACTGACCGTTCCAGACGGTCGTGAGGCCGGGTGTTGCGATTGCCGCCTCCTCAAGGTCGTCATAGCCGGTGACGGAAATGTCGCGGCCTGGCATGAGACCGGCGCGCGCAATCCCGTTCATGAAGCCGATGGCGACGAGATCGTTCCAGCAGACGGCGGCCGTCGGCTTCTGTGGCAGCGACAGGAAATGCACGGCTGCCTCGAAACCGCCCTGCTTGGAGCGGGGGCCGGCAATGCGCAGCGCCGGATCGACGGGAATGTTCGCCTTTTTCAGCGCATTGACATAGCCCTGGTAGCGGTCGCGTCCGGTCGAGGTCTGGTCCGTGCCGCCGACCATGGCGATTACCCGATGTCCAAGGCCGATCAGGTGGTTGGTGGCGAGCGAAATGCCGTAGCTGTCGTCGCCGCGATAGGTGGGCAGGTCGAGATTTTCAACCGAGCGGGCAACGAGAATGGCCGGCATCCCGTTGTTTTCGGCCAGTTCCAGATCCTCGCGCGGCGTGCCGATGGCGGGCGACATGATGACGCCATCGCCGCCGAGCTGCAGCAAGGTCTCGATGAAATTGCGCTGCTTGTCGACAGAATCGTAGTGGTTCGACAGGATGAAGGTGTGGCTCGAGCGGTCGAGTTCGCTTTCGATGGCTTTGAGAATTTCCGCGTAGAACGGGTTCTGGATGTCGTGCACGACGACGCCGATGATGCCGGAACGGGAGGTTCTGAGGCTCGCTGCGCGGCGATTGTAAATGTAGCCCAGCGCGCGCGATTGTTCCTTGATCTTTTCCCTGGTCGCAGCTGCCACGAGCGGGCTGTCGCGCAATGCCAATGAAACCGTCGCCGTCGAGACGCCTAGCGACTCGGCGATCGTTGAAAGCTTGATCTTTTGCGCCACGTTGCCTCCCCGACGCTCCTGCCGCGAGGTCTTCGCCCCGCTTCCCGCTTACTTAAAAATTTTAAGTAAACTCTTTTAACGCGGCTTGCAACAATTTCGAGGCGCTAAACTCCTTCAACCTTCGGCGGAGAGCGCCGTCTCCAGATTGTCGCTCACCTGCTGGAGAAGCTCCAGAAGCTTGCGCATCTGCTTCTCGTCGAGATCCCGGAATGCGGCGGCCATGACTGTGCTGCTCGACGTTTCGACATCGGCGAGCTTGGCGCGGCCGTCTTCTGTCAACCACACGGTGGTCTGCCGGCCATCGTCACTGCCCTTGCGGGTCAGCAGTCCCTGCGCCTCCATGCGCGTGATCGTGCGGGTAATGGTCGGGGGCTTGACGCCGAGCCGGGTCGCGATGGCGCCGGCCGTGAGACCGTCTTCCTCACCCAGTGCGGTCATGACACCTTCCTGGCCGCCATAGAGGCCGGCGCCGCTCAGCGTCCGCGACGTGAGCGTGCGGAACTGTCGCGCCACCTGCGTGACTTCAAAGGCGATATCGACCGGGCTCGCCGCCTGTTTGCCGCGTTTGGAGTCCTTTTTCTTGTCTTTGTTCTTCTTTGCCATCTGTCCCGCTTGCCTCCGTGCTCCGGCACGTTATGACTCCCCGAGCAAGGGATAGCGGAGGTTTTGATACGTGTCCACGCCGTCGAAAAGCCGAGGGGCCGGTGTAGCGGAGCGCCGTATCGCCGTCCTGCCGTTGGGGGCTCATGAGCAGCATGGTCCGCATCTGCCCTTCGAGACCGATACGATCATCGCAACGGGGGTTGCCCGCCGTGCCGAGGCGCTGCTGCCGGTTGATCTCGATGTGATCTTTCTACCGACCGAACCTGTCGGCTATTCGATCGAGCATATCGATGTGAGGGGCACACGGACGCTGACCTATCAGGAGGCCGTCGAGCGCTGGCTGGGAATTGCGCAGCGCTTGAGCGAGGAGGGCGTTCGCCGTCTCGTTCTTCTCAATGCCCATGGGGGCAATTCGCCGCTGATGACGATCGTTGCGACCGAGGCGCGCGTCCGTTTTGGTATGCTCTGCGTCGCCTCGAGCTGGACCCGCTTCGGTGCGGAAACAGGACTCGCTACGCCGGAGGAGAAAGCGATCGGCATTCACGGTGGCGATATCGAGACGTCGGTGATGCTGGCGCTTGCGCCGCATCTGGTGGATATGGCGAAGGCGCAGAACTTCCCGTCGCGGCAGAGCGATTTCATTCGCGACTTCCGTCACCTGCGCGCCTATGGGCCGCACGCTTTCGGCTGGATGATGCGCGATCTGAACGAAGATGGCGTGGCCGGAAACGCGGCGCTTGCGACGGCTGAAAAGGGACAGGAGATGATCGACCGCGCGGCGCGGGGCTTGATCGAACTTCTCCACGATGTTGCGCGCTTCGACCTCTCGCTGTTTGATCCTAAAGCGACGTCTTGAGCAGCGGGTGACCTGCCAGGAAATCGATGAATGCCCGCACCTTGGGGCTGCGGTTTCCGCCGGGCGGCATGATCGCATGGATCGGGAAGGGGTCGATCCGGTGCACGTCCTTCAGGATTTCGATGAGCCTGCCGTCCCTCAGCGGCTGGGCGATCGTGAGACGTGCGAGGCGGCCGATGCCGAGACCGGACAGCATCATGTCGACGATGACATCGGCGCTGTCGGTGATGAGGCTTCCGCCGACTTCCTGCAGGTTCACGCCTTCGGGCGACGCAAAGGGCCAGCGCCTCAGATAGGGAAATCCGGAAATCACGATGCAGTTGTGGTTCGCCAGTTCGGCCGGTGATGTGGGTATGCCGTGTCGTTCGAGATAGGCGGGGCTGGCGCAGATGGCGCGTGACGATTCGCCGATCTTGCGGGCGACCAGCGAGGGGTCGCCCAGCTGGCCCATGCGGATGGCCACGTCCCATTGTTCGCCGATGAGATCGACCTGACGGTCGGCGATGCCGAGGTCGAGGCGAATCTTCGGATAACGCGCCAGGAAGTCCGGAATGATGGGGCCCAGCACATAGCGGCCGAAGGCGGTGCCGGTGTTGACGCGCAGCAACCCGGAAGGTTCGGCGGCGCTTGCCATCACTTCCTGCTCGGCATCTTCGACGGCGGCAATGATCTCGCGAGCGCGGGCGACATAGGTCGCACCCTCCGAGGTGAGCGAGAGGCGCCGCGTGGTGCGGGTGATCAGCCGAATGCCGAGACGTGTTTCAAGCCGGTTGACGAGCTTCGAAATCGCAGAGGGCGTCAGCGCAAGATCGGCGGCGGCTTGCGCAAAGCTTCCGGTCTCCGCGATCCGGCAGACGGCTTGCATTTCCTTGAGAGAGGCCTCGGACATAGTTGATCGGAATTCATCTATATGAGGAATTTTCTGATCATTATCATCCTTCAGGAATGAATTAAGTTCAAGGCCGATCGGTGAGAGCGAAAGCCGAGGTTTCTCGCAAAAAGGAGAGCGACATGGCCGAGATTGATAGCACCCGCGCCGGGAGTTTCGAACTGATGGGCGAAATCGATGCGCGGCACCGTCCTGTGCGTCGTCATGCAGACGTCCCGGCCGATATCTGGCCGGGTACGCGATCGGACATGGCGAGCCTTGAGCGCAATGCGGAGGAATGGCGGCGCGAGGAGCGCCGCCGGGCGATCGCCGAATTCATCCGGCGCCTGTTCAGGCGGTGACGGGGCTAAGTCCAACTGCAGCCGGAGCCGGCTTTGCCTTGTTGCGGATCGCGGCATCGCGCATGTCCAGCCAATAGGCGGCGATGATCTGAATGAAGACGCCGTTGGCGATCAGCAGCAGGCCGGTTTCCGGCCAGTTGCCGATCACGGCCATGATCGCCTGAGCCAGCACGGCCAGAACCGTACCGATCAGGAAGATTGCAAGCCCATGGCGGCCGATGACGGCGAGCGGGTTGCCGTGGTCCAGTCGCGTGATGCGCGACAGGAAGGGAACCGACAGGAAGATGTAGACGAGCGCCAGCATGTGGGCGAGGCGCCAGCCGGTGAGGTAGGTCTTGTCGAAGCCGGTCAGCACGAAGGGCAGGCCGAGTGACAGGCTCGAATGCGCACCCAGATTCAAAACGGTCCACAGCGCCGAGAACAGCACGAATGTGATGGAGGCGGCCAGCAGACCGGGGCTGCCGCCGATGCGGCCGCCGCGGGCAATGTGGCGCGCGCCGACATAGCCGATGACGAACAGGAACTGCCAGGACAGCGGGTTGAAGAACCAGATGCCGTCTTCCAGCGTGCGCGGCGGGCCGATGCGCCAGGTGCCGGCGAGCGCCCAGATCAGAGCGGAAGCTGCAATCAGCATGGCGGGGTTGCGGCGTTCCAGCCAGATCATGGCCGGCGCCATGGCCATCAGCACCATGTACATAGGCAGGATGTTGTTATAGCCGAGCTGGTGGCCAAGGGTCGTCAGCGCAACGAGCCCCTTCATCGGCGCTTCCATGACCGGACCGATGGCCACCTGTGTCATCAGGTCAGGGCGCAGGAAGACCCATGCGGCGCCCACGAAGATGCCAAGCGTCAGCAGGGTACCGGCCATGTGCGCGGCAAACAGGGTTGCCACGCGACGCCATGCCTTTACGGTAAGCGAGGCAAGGTTGGTGAGGTCATATTTGCGACCATAGGCCAGCGCGACCGCGATGCCGGAAATCAGCACGAACAGTTCGGAGGCATCCGAGAAGCCGAAATTCTTCATGGTCCAGTGTTCCAGCGGCTGGCCGGGAACGTGATCGATGAAGATCATGAGAAGGGCGAGCGCGCGCAGCACGTCAAGCCGGGTGTCACGGCGGCGTACGGGCGCTGTCGATGGAGCAGCTTTTGCAGGCGATGTATAGGTCGCGGACATAGGTTGTCTCCTTTCGCCCGACAACGCACGGACGAGTCACATGTTCCATCATGTTCATCCCGCAGCGCAGCAGAAGTGCGTTCGTAACGTGGCTGCATTGTGAAATTAACATGACAGCCTTACTTTCTCGGCCGCGGCATTTAATTCGCCACGATTGTTGCGATCACTAGGGAGGCCGTCCTATATAGGCAGCAATTCGAAGCCCTTTCCCCGAAGGTGGACCATGACGCAAGCGCAAGCGATCAAACCCATTCCCGTCACCGTGCTGACCGGCTATCTCGGTTCCGGCAAGACGACGCTGCTCAACCGGATCCTGACCGAGAACCACGGCAAGAAATACGCCGTCATCGTCAACGAGTTCGGCGAGATCGGTATCGACAACGATCTGATCGTCGAGTCGGACGAAGAAATCTACGAAATGAACAATGGTTGCGTCTGCTGCACCGTGCGCGGCGACCTGATCCGTGTCGTGGAAGGCCTGATGCGCCGTCCCGGCCGTTTCGACGGCATCATTGTGGAGACGACGGGGCTTGCCGATCCGGTTCCGGTGGCACAGACCTTCTTCATGGACGACGACGTCCGTTCCAAGACCGAGCTCGACGCGGTGGTCGCGCTGGTTGACGCCAAGCATCTGCCGCTGCGGTTGAAGGACAGCCGCGAGGCGGAAGACCAGATCGCCTTTGCCGATATCGTCATCATCAACAAGACCGACCTTGTCTCGCATGACGAGCTGCATCAGGTCGAGGACGTCGTACGTGCCATCAATCCGGCCGCCCGCGTCATGTTCGCCAAGCGCTCGGAAGTCGATATCGCCAAGATCCTCGATCAGGGTGCCTTCAACCTCGAAAAGGCGATGGAAAACGATCCGCATTTCCTCGACGAATACGAGGATCACGTCTGCGGCCCGGATTGCGATCACGATCACGATCATGGGCATCACCACCATGGCCACGATCACCACCACCATGATCACGACCACGATCACCATCATCATGATGATCACCATGGGCATGACCATGGCCACCATCACGGAGCGCCGTCGGCGATCCATGATGTGACGGTGAAGTCGATCTCGCTGCGCGGCGGCGAGATGAACCCCGACAAGTTCTTCCCCTGGATCCAGAAGATCACGCAGACGGACGGTCCGAAGATCCTGCGTCTCAAGGGTATCATCGCCTTTACGGGCGACGAGGAGCGCTATGTCGTTCAGGGCGTTCACATGATCATCGAAGGCGATCACCAGCGCCCCTGGAAGGAACACGAGAAGCGCGAAACCCGCCTCGTCTTCATCGGCCGCGACCTCGACCAGGAAAAGCTGGAGCGCACCTTCAAGGCCTGCGAAGCCCAGGCGGTTGCGGCCTGATCGTTGCAAAACGTGCTGGTTCAGCGAGCGCCAAACTGGTATGATTGCGCTCATGAGCGAGCTGAAAGAGCACCCAGACCTTGAGGATATTGCATCAGGTGTAGGCGAAGCGCCTGCACCTGAGCATGACGCGTGGGTGCGTCGGACGGTTGAGAGCCGGCTGGCGAAAAAGAAAGCCGGAAATACGGCCTACCGCAATCTCGATGACGTTGCGGCGGAATTCGGGTTCCATGCACGTTAGATTTTCTGACGATGCCCGTGCCGATCTTCGTGCCATTCAAGCTTAAATCAATAAAAGAGACCCGCTGGCCGCGCAGAGGGGTATCGATGCGATCCTTTTGATCGCCTATCAGCTTGAACGCTTTCCTCTTCTTGGAAGGCCGGGGCGAGTGCCGGGAACGCGCGAAATTTCTGTGCCGCAATATCCCTATTTTCTCGTCTACACGATCGCCGATGAGTTTCACCTTGATGTCGAAGCGGTCCTTCATGGCCGACGACTTTATCCGCCGGAGCCGGATTGACGTCGCAGCGGAACCGTTTCCCGCCTTCCCACTGGCGCCAACATTGTCTAAACAGCAGCCACTGAAGACAATACATGCTGAGAAGAGACCCGCCATGCCCACAGTTGCCCCGCTTGATCTCGAAGGCCATATCGTCGGCGCACATTTTGTCGGCGATGTTCCTTTTTTCACCGCGTCGTCCGGCGAGGTTCACCGGCTCGACATGGGACACAAGACGGTTTCCGCGCATCAGGGCCTGCTCGCCTCCATCAAGGATGAGGGCAGCAACACGCTGGTGACGTCGGGCGAGGATGGCAAGGTCAATCGCGTTCATGCGGATGGCCGTGTGGAAGTGCTGGCCGAGGAGCCGCGCAAGTGGATTTCCGTGATTGCGGCAGGACCGCAAGGCGCGGTCGCCTATGGCGTCGGCAAGGAGGCCAAGGTTCGCCTGGCCGATGGCACTTTGAAAAGCTTTGCCGAGCAGCGTACTGTCGAGGCGATTGCCTTTGCGCCGAAAGGTCTTCGCATCGCTGCGGCCCGCTATAACGGGGTGACTCTACATTGGGTCATGACGGCGGGTGCGCCGATCGATCTCGACTGGAAGGGCGCGCACAATGCCGTGACCTTCTCGCCAGATGGGCGCTTCGTCGTCACCGCCATGCAGGAAAATGCGCTGCATGGCTGGAAGATCGACGTGAAGCCCGGTGAAGAGGCGCGGCACATGCGCATGACCGGCTATCCGGCCAAGGTCAAGTCGCTGTCCTGGTCGGTCAAGGGCAAGTGGCTGGCCTCCTCCGGCGCACCGGCGGCGATCGTCTGGCCGTTTTCGGCCAAGGACGGCCCGATGGGCAAGCCGCCGCTGGAGCTCGGCACCCGAGGCACCATCATGGCGACGGCCGTCTCCTGCCATCCGGCGGAGGAAGTCGTGGCGATCGGCTTCATCGACGGCATGATCCTTCTGGTGCGCTTTGCCGACGAGAAGGAAGTGGTGCTGCGCCGTCCGGGCAAGGGAGCGATCACCTCCATGGCCTGGTCGAAGTCCGGCAAGCTGCTGGCCTTTGCGTCCGAGGTCGGCGATTGCGGTGTGGTCGACATCGCAGGGTGACGTCATGCCGATGCCGCCGGAATATTTCCATGCATCGCGCGACTTCGAGGCCTTCATGGAGGCGCTCAAGCGGATCTCCCTGCTACAGACGACGCATCAGTGTTACACGATGGTCGAGGCGGTGTTTCACGCGCTTCGCAATCGCATGAGCCCGCGCGAGGCGATCGCCTTCGCGGGCCGCCTGCCGCCCGTGCTCAGGGCGATTTTTGTGTCGGACTGGGATGTCGAGGCACCACGCCTGCCGATGATCGATCGCGCCGGGCTGCAGCGCGAAATCCTGGCCTTCCGGCACAATCACAATCTGTCCACGCCCTCAGCCTTGGAAGATGTGGGCGCAGCCCTGCGTGAGACCATGGGCATGGCCGAGTTCGGCCGGTTGATCGAGGCCATGCCCCCCGAACTTGCGCACCTCTGGCGCTCAGATTTTCCCTGATCGACGGCTCCTTTGCCCCTGTTCCGCCAGGAACAGCGGGATGTTCGCTTCGCATCTATACCTGTCTCCATCAGATGCAAGCCAGCCGGAGGCGAAAGCCTCCAGATGATCAGCCAAAGGCTCGGGATGAGCCCTACCGGGAGACATGACCATGACCAAGTTTCGTAATCTTTTTGCGCAATCCGCTCTCGCCGCCGTGCTCGTCATCGGCGCCGCCAATGCCGCGCGTGCCGACATCTCCAGCATGTCCGCCTCGATCGGCGGACCGTCTGGCAACGGCCCGAGCTCTGGCAATAATGGTGGCAACAGCACCGACAGCGTCGGCAGCAGCACCAACAATGGCGGCAACGGCCCCGACGTCTTCACCTACGGCACCAAGCTTCCGAACAAGCCGCATCTGCCCAAGCCGAAGCCGTGCCACGGCTCAAGCTGCAAGGTTCAGACTGCCTCCGTTGACGGCAAGGTCTGCTTCTACACGGGCGCTAATTTCACCGGCGCGCATTTCTGCGCTTCGATCGGCACCAGCGCGCCGCGCCTGCCAGCTACCTGGAACGACCGCATCTCGTCGGTTGAAGTGATCGGCCCGGCCAGCGTCAGGATCTGCTCTGACCGCGCCTATTCCGGCTCTTGCCTGGCGCTCACCGGCAGCCGCGGAATGCTGATCTCGCTCGACAAGGCGATCTCGTCCTATTCGGTGACGCGGTGAAAGATAGAAGGCGGCAACCCCTCAAAAGTTGCCGCCTTCTCCATTACCATTCCAGTTCCATATGCGGTCGCCCGTTGGAGGTCTTCTCCACCGTGCGGCCGTCTTCGCCGATCGTGCAGGTCACTCGCTTGCGGAAGGCTGAGAAGCTGTCGAAGGTGACAACATCCACCGGCTCTTCGAAGTCGAAGGTGATGCGATAGCGTCCCGGCGCGTGGGTCAGCGCCTGCACGGAGAGGATCTCCGCCCTGAAGGGCTGGCCGAGATAATGGCCGGAAACCCTCGAGCCGAGCATCCACGGATTGAGCGGCGGCCGGTTCCCGGCCTTCGCGGCAATCGTATTCCAGTCGCGGTAGCCGTATTGAGCCGCAACCAGTTCCAGTGCTTTCGAGTGGGAGATATCCTGGCTCTCGTCCTTCAGGCGGGCGCGCAGACGCTTGGCCTGATCCTTCAGGGTTTCGAGCGAGGGGATGGGCATCGATTGTGACATGGTTGAAGTCCTTGTCGCATTCGCAGTGCCGTAATCGGGACCCGCATTGCCGATGGCGCGAATGCATCAAAGCTTCGGTCATCAATCTTAAGGTTCGATGCAGGTTCTTGCGAACCGCATCGGGAGCTTCACCAAGGCAATTGCCAGCGGGCGGCAGGCGTTCCCAAGCCTTGGGGACGCTTATGCCTCAACTCGGCGCTGCAATCAAGCGACGGCGGGAACGGCCATGAGCACCGCCACGTAATGGATCACGGCTGCAGCCAGCACATGCGTGTGCCAGATGGCGCGGGAATAGGGCAGGCGGTCGAAGTGATAGAAGATCGTGCCGGCCGTATAGGTGACCCCGCCGACGAGCAGCAGGATGAGCACGCTCGCATGGAGGTTCTGGATCAGTGGCCATACGGCGATGATGCCCAGCCAGCCCATGCCCAGATAAAGGAAGAAGCCGGCGCGCGGCCAGCGGTGGAAGAAGGCGAGCTTCATCACGATGCCGATGATGGCAAGCGTCCAGGATGAGATCGCCAGGCCCCAGCCGAGCCAGCCGCCAAGGCCGATGATCCCGATCGGCGTGTAGGTTCCCGCAATCATCAGATAGATGGCCGCATGGTCGAAGCGGCGAAGCACGGCGCGCACCTTGCCATGGATGGTCAGATTGTAGGCCGCAGAGAACGAGAAGGTAGCGATCAGCCCGACGCCATAGACGGTCAGCGGCCAGATCCAGTCTGCGGGAAGCCGCAGGCTTGCCCAGACGATCAGCGCCGAAGTTGCCGCGATCGCAAAGGCCACGCCGATCACATGGACGACGCCATCGGCGAAATGTTCCCAAGGCGTATGCGGCAGCTGGAATCGGGTCATGGTGTGGTCTTGGTCTCGTCGGGGTGGTTCGTATCGGGAGTGTACCGGGCCGGAAAGCGCAAGGCAATTGCAACGTCTGCGACATTCCCGCCCGCCGCCCTGTGTGGAACGGCGCTGCGCATTCAGACAGGGTTTGATGGAAGGGTGGAAGACGGCCCGGCTCTGTCCAACACAAGCCTGGTGAGCAGGCCGATCTGTTCCTGCTGCTTTTCCACGAGGGCCTTGAGTTCGGTCGAGCGCATTTCATCCAGCTTGTCGTGAAGCGCCATGATTTCAATCTCGGCCTTGAGATTGACCTCATAGTCATGGGCAGCGTCGATCCGGTCTTTCACGGCATGGCGGTTCTGGCTCATCATGATCACCGGGGCTTGCACGGCGGCCAGCATCGAGAGGATCAGATTGAGGAAAATAAACGGATAGGGGTCGAAGGCGTGCGACGCGGCCAGCACGTTGGAACCGAGCCAAAGCGCGAGAACCGCCGCAAACAACAGGATGAAGGTCCACGAGCCGCCGAATTCGGCCACCCGGTCGGCGAGGCGCTGACCCGGTGTCAGCCGCTCGTCGAAGGTCCGGTTTGCGTCCGTGGAAATTGTCTGCCTGGCGCGCAGCCGTTCGAAGATCAGCCGTTCCCGGTCCGAGAGCTTTTCAAGCGACTTGCCGACGTAACGCAACGCACTCGCCGCCAGCAGCGGATTGGCGGGCGTCGTGGTCTCGCTGTCTTTGATGTTGGACATGACGGAACTCCTGTGTCGGGGGACTTCAGCGACCCGCGATCCATGTTCATATAGCGATGTGGTCTCCGCGAAAGAACGGGGACAAGGTGAGATGTCGGCGAAACGGGCTGAAACGGCCGAAACTGGCAAAATCGGCGGAGATGCGGGTGCCTGCGCGATCGACAGGCCTGGGTGCCCGATCCAGCGCGGCCTTGCGGCCCGGGCTTGCCGCCCCCTCGCGCCAGAAACTGAAAAGGGCTCAGCGATGTCTCGCTAAGCCCTTGAAAAGGATGGTGGGCGTGACAAGGATCGAACTTGTGACCCCTACGATGTCAACGTAGTGCTCTCCCGCTGAGCTACACGCCCATCCGATGTCGGCGCATAGATCATAAAATGCTTTGCGCCGTCAATAGGGTTTTTGAAGCTTTTTTATCAATCGGTGGAAAAGCTTCGGTGGTCGCCAAATCAGGCGGCCAGCATCTTGTTGACCTCATCGACGAGGTCGCGAAGATGGAAGGGCTTGGAGAGAACCTTGGCGTCCTTGGGGGCGCGGGAATCCGGGTTGAGCGCCACGGCGGCGAAGCCGGTGATGAACATGACCTTGAGATCCGGGTCCAGTTCGGTGGCGCGGCGGGCGAGTTCGATCCCGTCCATTTCCGGCATCACGATGTCGGTGAGAAGCAGCGAGAAGGGCTCTTCGCGCAGACGGTCGTAGGCGCTGGCGCCATTGTCATAGGACATGACGTTGTAGCCGGCGCGCTCGAGCGCCTTGACCAGGAAACGGCGCATGTCGTTGTCGTCTTCTGCAAGGAGGATCTTCTGGGTCATTTTCTCTGACATCTGGTGTTTTCTCGTTCTGGCATATGAACATGAGTTGTATGCTGGAGCGGGTAAATTTCCCGTGAACAGACGCGGCCAAGCCTCTGTATAACGGTTCGGAAGCTCCGTTGGCTCCCGCAAATGGTTTTGACTTCACGCCCGCCTGCTGGCAACATGTTTGACACTGCAAATCACCACAACAACAAAACATGGTAAAGGGGAATGATGCGCGGCCCTGGCAACGGAAACATCGACTTCGAGGTATTCGAACCTGCCGCTCACGCAATCCCATTCGTGTTCAATTCCCCTCATAGCGGCCGCTGCTACAGCCGGGACTTCATGGCGCAGTCGCGGCTCGACCCGCTGACCATCCGGCGCTCCGAAGACGTGTACGTAGATGAGCTGTTCATCTCGGCCGTGTCGCTCGGCGCACCCATGCTGGTCGCGCATTTCCCGCGCGCCTTTCTCGACGTGAATCGCGAGCCCTACGAACTCGATCCGCGCATGTTCATCGGCGAACTCCCGTCGCATGTGAACCGCAATTCGGTTCGCGTGGCCGGCGGGCTCGGGACCATTCCGCGCATCGTGGCGGAGAATACCGAAATCTATCGCACGCGGTTGACGGCGGAGGAGGGGCTCGATCGCATCGAGGCGGTCTACAAGCCCTATCATGCCTGCCTGCGCAAGCTGATTGCCCGCACGCATGTCTGCTTCGGCCAGGCCATCCTCATCGACTGCCATTCCATGCCCGGCAATATCCGCATTCCCGGTTCGCCGGAAAAGCCGGAGATCGTGATTGGGGACCGTTATGGCACGAGCGCCTCGTCTCGTCTGACGCGGGCGGCCAGCGATATCCTCACCGATCTCGGCTTCGCCACCGTGCGCAACAAGCCCTATGCCGGCGGTTTCATTACGGAACACTACGGGCGGCCTGCCCGCAACCTCCATGCCATCCAGATCGAGGTCAACCGATCGCTCTATGTCGACGAGACGACGCTGGAGCGCAAGCCGGAATTCCTGCTGATCGCCGGGCTGCTGCGGGAGTTCATGATGCGGCTCGCGGATTATGTCGTCGAGACGTCGGGCGATATGGCGTTTGCGGCGGAGTAGGGTGCCCCTCCTCTCCCCTTGTGGGAGAGGATAGCTCGCCCCAAGAGCCGAAGGCGATTGGTTTGGCGAGCTTGGTGAGGGGGAATTCCGGTCAATATCGGGGAAGAATTGACCCCCTCACCTGGAAAATCTAGCACTTAGCGTTCCGCTAAGATGCTGATTTTCCTTCCTCTCCCACAGGGGGAGAGGCCAACCCGGTCGCACCGTTTTCCCCACTCTCAAATTTTCCCCTTATCCTACACCCCTCCCGTCACCGGATGGGCCAGCGACGACTGGTTCAGGCGGGAGGAGAGCCTGATGCTATCCATCGTAACGTGCGGCGGATGTCATCAGGGGGCGCGGGCGGCGGCGGGTGAAACAACACCCGACGAAACGACTCCCCCGATGGGCTGCGAATAGCTCGGCGGCCAGGCTACGCCTGAGAACCCGTCTGCCTCCGCAGGCGGTTTAGCGAGGCGGCCCGCGCTTGAGGAATGGAGTCGGATGAGGCTCCCCTTGCAGATCTCGACGGGTCGCGCTGGCGCTCCGCCGTTTTTTACTACTACCAATCAGGGCGGCGCGTCAGCGTGGCTCTCCGGAAGCAATTGCCCGGAAACAAGGGCAGCAGCGATAAGACCGGAGCGGAACTCGGGAGAGGTTTTTCCTGAGGGTTTCGGCGTGCGGCCGGGCTGTTCGGTAAAGGCAATCCGGGGGACATGGCGGCGAAAAAAAACCGCGCCGTTGGGCGCGGTCAAATCTAGGGAGGAAACACCCAAGGAGGGTATTACAGCCGCGAGCGACTGTAAGATGACATTAATATTGCAGCGCACACATGTCAACGGATTTGGCACAGGATTTAAGCAGATTTTTTTGATGCCCAAATTTTACCCATCCGTGATTGAAGCGACGGCAAATGTCAAAAGACGCTCTTTCCACCGTCGCGAAATTCCGGTTTAAGCATAGCTTCATTTGCCAGAGGAAACGCGCTGTTCAGGCGCGATACGGGGACCCCATGCTGCCAGACAAAGCGTTTTTTGATCGCCTCGCCGAGCTTGCCGCGAAGGAGACGCTGCCGCGCTTCCGTTCGGGCGCTGCCGTGGTCAACAAGGAAGCGGGCGGCTTCGATCCTGTCACGGAAGGTGATCGTGCAGCGGAAGAGGCGATCCGCGCGGAGATCGAGAAGCATTTTCCCGATCATGGAATTCTCGGTGAAGAGCACGGCAATGTCGGACTGGATCGCGAGAATGTCTGGGTCATCGATCCGATCGACGGCACGCGCGCCTTCATTTCGGGTCTGCCCGTCTGGGGGACGCTGATCGGGCTTTACAGCGGCGGTCGGGCGAATATGGGTCTGGTGGACCAGCCGTTCACCGGCGAACGCTATTATTCCGATGGCAGGGCGTCCTATTACACCGGCCCCGGCGGGGCGCGGCAGATCAGGACGCGCGATTGCGGCGACATTTCCAACGCGACGCTGTTTTCCACCTCGCCGCATCTGTTTTCGGGTGAGGACGAGCGGAAATATCGCGCCGTCGAAAAGACCGTGCGGCTCTTCCGTTACGGCTGCGACTGCTATGCCTACATGCTCGTCGCCAGCGGCAATATCGATCTCGTGGTCGAGAACCAGTTGAAGCCCTATGATGTCGGCGGCATCATTCCGATCATCGAGAATGCCGGCGGCGTCATCACCACCTGGGAAGGCGGGCGGCCGGAGATGGGCGGGCGCATCGTTGCCGCCGCCACGCCTGCTCTTCACAAACAGGCGCTGGAGCTGCTGGCAGGCTGATCAGCCAGCTGTCTCTTCCTTTTCCTCGTCTTCTATCAGGCGCACCGGCTCGGAAAAGCCGCCGGGGATGAAGGCGAAGAGTGCGGCCATGGCCTGCGCACGATATTTCTCGGCCTCCTGGAAGACTTCGTGCTCGGACCCGTTGATGGGGATGAGCTTGCCGGCCCGGAAGTAGCGCGACATGCGCTCGATCTCCGGATAGGAGGCGACGCGATCGGCGGTCGGTCCAAGGATCAGCGTCGGGACGGTGATCGACTGCAGATAGGTCGGCGAGGCGACCTTGCGGCCGGCCTTGAGGCATTCATGAACCCAGCGCCAGGTCGGGGGGCCCAGCGTCAGTTCGGGGTGCGCATCGAAGATCGCCTGGTTGCGGGCGAAGCGCACCGGGTCCGAGGTGACGGCATTGCCCTCGAACTTTGAATAATCGGCGTCCTTGCGCGAGGCGCGGCCGCCCAGGCCGATGAGGCACATGAGGCCGGCGACGAAGCGGACCATGCGCGGCGAGGGCCGCGTCGAGGCAAGGCCGAGGAAGGGCGCGGAGACGACGATCCGCTCCACCCGGTTGGCGAGCCGCCGGGCACTTGCCAGCGCAATCAGACCGCCGGTCGAATGAGCGACGAGGAAGAAGGGCAGCTTGGCGTCGGGCAGGACGATCTGCTCGAAGAAGGCGTCGAGGTCCTTCTGGTAGTCGCTGAAACGGCGAACGTGGCCGAGCCGCTTGTTCTTCAGCAATCGAGGCGAGCCGCCCTGGCCGCGCAGGTCGAAGGTTGCGACCCAGAGACCCGCATTCGTGATGTCGGTGATCGTTTCGGCGTATTTCTCGATCGGTTCGCTACGGCCCGGCAGGAGCACGACCGTCCCCTTGGGCGGCGAGGTCTTGCCCTTGAAGACCGCATAGCGGAGATCGATCCCGTCATGGGTCCGGAAGGTGCCCTCCATGTGGACGGGCGGCAGCGGATTGTCGGGCGTCTGATAGAGCAATGCGGTCACCGGATTCGCGATTTCGAGTGTTTCATGTCATCCCCTCTTGAAGCGCAAAAATCAATTCCCATCTGTTTCTTCGAAGATGCCAAGCGGGTCTTCCTAAACCGTCTCCCGCCGCCTGAAATGGGGCTTGAGGCATTGAAAACATTGACTGACGTCGCTTCTCAGGAGGACATCATGCGTCACATCGACTACTCTCCCCTTTATCGCTCCACCGTCGGCTTCGACCGCCTTTTCAACATGCTTGACGGCGTCGGCCAGCCCGACCAGTCGCAGAGCTATCCGCCCTACAATATCGAGCGCACGGGTGAGAATGCCTATCGCATCACCATGGCTGTCGCCGGCTTCGACGAAAGCGAACTTTCCATCGAAGCGCGCGAACATGCGCTGACCGTGAAGGGCGAAAAATCCGCCGAAACCGACAAGGATGTCGACTATCTCTATCGCGGCATTGCCAAGCGCGCCTTCGAGCGCCGCTTCCAGCTCGCCGACTATGTCGAAGTGCGCGGTGCCTCGCTGAAGAATGGCCTGCTCCACATCGATCTCGTGCG
Source organism: Ensifer sp. (assembly GCA_035565055.1). Taxonomy (GTDB): domain Bacteria; phylum Pseudomonadota; class Alphaproteobacteria; order Rhizobiales; family Rhizobiaceae; genus Ensifer_A. The sequence goes on along the minus strand of DATMTA010000029.1, from coordinate 65,504 downwards.
TGAAATTCCCGAGACCATGAAGCCGCGCCGCATCGATATTGTCGCCTCCAGGAGCGAAGCTCCCAAGGCGATCGAAGGCCAGCTCAACTAAGCTGACCAACCATTCTCCTCCGGTTTGATTGGACGAGCCCCCGGTTTCCCTGCCGGGGGCTTTTCCGTGTCCAGCGTTAGGCCATGCGCGGCTGCGGCGCGAGACGCGAGAGGATCGCATCCAACGAGATCGCGCCGCCGCCCTTCAGCGCCAGATAAACGAGCGGCACGCTCCAGAGCAGGCGCTGGTCGGAAATCAAGCTGTCGGGGAAACGGTCGAAGAGCGCGCCGATGGTCTGGGCATCCGCCATGTGGCCGTAGATGTCGGTGAGCGTCTGGACGATGACGAAGCCGATCATGCCGACGGCAGCAATGCGGGTGAAGAGGCCGAGCACGACCAGCGTCGGCAGGATCAACTCCATATAGGTGCCGAGCGGCACGATGATCTTCCAGGGGACGAAGGGAAGTGCGCCGACATCGCCGCTGACTGCATCCATTGCCTTGGGTGCGATCTGGTAGAAGGCGCCGTCCTGGATCTGGAAGAAGCCGGCAAAGCCATCGCCGACCTTCGTCCCGAAGGAGTTCAGGAAGTAGAAATAGAGCACGGCGAAGAAGACGAAACGGGCGAAAAGGCCGAGAAACCAGCCCTGCGCCAATCTCTCGGCAAGGCCGAAGACGCCATCGTGCAATTGCTTGATCTTCATCAGAAAACTCATGTCAGGAAACCTCCATCCCCTCGAAAAAGGCTTGTGAAAATGCGCCTGCCTCGATGATCGCCGATATTGCGGCGGGCAGGTTGAAGTCGGGATCGGCGGAAAGGGCTGCACCCGCCGCTTCGCCCAGCGTGTGGCCTGCGAGGAGCAGGCCGATGAAATCCGCACCGCCCAGGGGCAGGTGGCGGATCTCGGGATCAAAGGCGGGGCGGGTGACGAGGCCGTCTTCAGCCATGAAGGGGTCGAGCCCGTCGAGCGGCTGACCGGCCCGGTCGCGGGCCATGATCGTCACGGCGGCGTGTTCGCCTCTGAAGAGACGCGAGGCAGGGTGGGCGATGAAGGTTAGGCCGGCAAGCTGCTCGGGGTCGACGCGTTGCAGAACAGCACCGTCCAGCGGCGTAGCATCTGCGGCGTGGAAACTGTCGAGCCAGAGGCGCTCCAGCCGGGCCACGTCCGACAGGAAGGGCAGGTCGGAGGCCGGCTCGAACCCTTCGATAAAGTTCGCGAAGTTCGCGCCATATTCGAACAGCAGGCGCGAGGCCGGTGGATTGTCCTGCACGTAAAGCCTCGCCATCGCGCGAAAGAATTCCTCGCCGACGAGGTTCTGGACGGTCGGGAAGACTTCCGCGAGCGCATTGACGAGGCTGACGGTGACGTTGTTGCGGTAGACGCCGAAGCGTTTGCCGGCGGGTTGGCCGTCGGGTGTGACGAGGCCTTCCGGGATATCGCGATCCGGATCGAGAAGCGCGGCCGCGAAGGCCTGCTGCCGGGACTGAGAGGCGCTAGCCATGGCGCGCACCCATCAGATAGGTGCTGGCATGGCGGGACAGTATCACTTCCGCGGCCTGCGCCTCGCGGCGCAGCACCGGCCAGTCGGGCACGTCATTGTCCCACTCGATCAGCGTCGGCAGCGGACCGGTCTGCCCGATGACGATATCGTAGAGACGCCAGACCTCGTCGTCCACCGGCCGGTCATGGGCGTCGATCAGGAGGCGTTGACCGTCTTCGTCCTGATCTTCGGCATGGCCGGCGAGGTGAATTTCCTCGACAAGATCCAGCGGAAAGTCGTGCAGATAGGCGAGCGGCTTCAGGCGGTTATTGACGGACGAGACGAGCACGTTGTTGACGTCGAGCAACAGGCCGCAGCCGGTGCGCCGGGCGATTTCGCGGATGAAATCCGTCTCGCTCATGGTCGACTGCTCGAAACGGGCATAGGTCGAGGGATTCTCGAGCAGGATCTTCCGCCCAAGAACAACCTGCACCATGTCGATGTGATCGCAGACCCGGCCGAGCGTTTCGCGATCGTACGGGACCGGTAGAAGATCATTGAAATAGCTCTCATCGTGGGTCGACCAGGCGAGGTGTTCGGACACCTGCTCGGGCTGGTAGCGATCCACCACAGTCTTGAGGCGTGAAAGGTGCATGGCATCGATCCCCTTTTCGGAGCCGATCGAGAGGCCGACGCCATGCACGGAGAGCGGAAACTGCTCCCGCATGTGGGTCAACAGGCGGTGCGGATGCCCGCCGGCCCCCATGTAGTTTTCTGCATGTACTTCCAGGAAACCGATCCGGTAGCTGTCGGCGAGGATCGCGTCGGCACGAACGGACTTGAAGCCGGCTCCGGCGCGAGCCGGCAACGTCTTGCCGTTTCGGGCAGGGTGGCCGAGACTTTCCGGTTTCATGTTGATGTTCCTTCAAATGGTTCTGGTCATGAAAAAGCAGGTGCCCGGGCCGGGGAAGCCCGGACGCCGGATTGTCCGGCAGTCCGGGCCTCAGGAGCGGAAGGCGGCTGTGGCCTGTCCTCTCAGGACTTATGCCGGCATGTCGCGCTTGAGGGCTTCCAGCGAACCCTTGCGGTCGCCCGGGAGCTTCATCGTCATGCAGGTGCCCTTGGCCACGTATTTCCAGGAATTGCCCTGGTAGTCGACCTTGGAGGTGCCGGCGCAGGTCGTGCCGGGGCCAGCGGCGCAGTCGTTCTTGCCGGCCATGGCGACGCCGAAGCACTTTTCCTTGGCATCGTCAGCAGCTGCCGGGGTGACGGACGAGACGAAGGTCGTGGCGGAAACGGCCATCATGAGAGCGCTGGCGACTGCGGATGCGCCGATTACGGACTTGGTGGTCATTATGATCTCCTCAAATTGCTTGGGTTCGGCGAGGTTGAAATTTCGCCGCCGGGCCCCTCTGGTCCGGTGAGAAGAAGCTCGCACAGTTCCCGTTAAAATGGAAATCAAGCTGCGTTCAATTCCCACAGGCCTATCGTGATCTGGCCGTGACGCCCGCGTTATCGGCGCCGTGCAAGTCCGTGATGTCTGCGTGATCGACAGTTTACCGGAGGAGTTCGATGAACCGGTCGACGTCCGATGTTTCGGTGGCAAACGCGGTGACCAGACGAACGAGCGTTTCATCCGGCGCCATGGTGTCGTGCAGGTGCTCGGGGATCTCATGCCAGTCGTAGAACTGGGCGCCGGCTTCCCGAAGACGTTGCGAGGCGTCGTTGCGGAAAATGGCGAAGACCTCGTTCGCATTTGTCTCCCAGGCGGAGCGGGCGTTATTGCTTGCCGCGATGCCCGCACGCAGCCGATCCGCCATCGCATTGGCGTGCCCAGCAAGTTCCAGCCAAAGGCCATCTTCGAAATACGCCTCGAACTGGGCGGCAACAAAGCGGGTCTTGGAGAAGAGCTGCGCCGACTGCTTGCGGATGAAGGGCAGCTGACGGGCCTGTTCCGGGTGCATGAAGACGATCGCCTCCGCGCACCAGCAGCCATTCTTGGTTGCCCCAAAGGAGAGGATATCGACGCCGCGCTTCCAGGTCATTTCGGCGGGGGAGACATTGAGCGCGGTGAGTGCATTGGCAAAGCGCGCCCCATCCATGTGGAGCGGGATGTCGTGGCTTCTGGCGATCGCGGCGATGCGCTCGATTTCATCAAGTGAATAGAGTGTGCCGGACTCGGTTGATTGCGTCACCGTGACCGCCATTGGCTGGCCGGCATGGATGAAGGCCGGCGGCACGGCGCGAATGCCGCGTTCCAGGCTGATCGGGTCGATCTTGCCATCCTTGCCGCCGATCGGCGACAGGCGGGCGGCGCTGGAGAAGAAGCCCGGCGCGCCGCATTCGTCGCAGAAGACATGCGCGCTGTCATGGCAGAAGATGACGCCGCCGGGCTTGCCGACGCTGGCGAGCGCCAGCGAATTGGCCGCCGTGCCCGTGGAGACGAAGAAGACGGCGACCTCGCGCTCGAAGATGTCGTTGAAGGTCTGTTCCACCTTCTTGTCCAGCGCCGACGTGCCATAAGCCGAGGCGAAGCCGCCCGCTTCTGTCGTCAAGCGCTCAGCGATCTTCGGGTGGGCGCCGGCCCAGTTGTCGGAGGCAAAAAACATCGTAAAATCTGGCCTTGTTCGTGTCGTGTCGCAGGGGTTTGGGGAGACATTAATCAATTGTCCCCGGGGCGGCCACCTTGCGGAGCGAGAAACCCCAAAATTTGACCATCTGGTAATATTCCGACCATACGCATAGAAAGCACGAAATTTAATTACGTAAATTGGTAATTTTACGAAACCTTGTGCGCTTTGGCGTTAATATTTTCCTTCAAGGCCCTTGCGGCCTCGGCATGTTTCTGGCATAGAACGAATGAAATAGGACAGGTTTGCTGTCCTATTTCGGTCTTGAAGGGCCGAAGACGCGTCAAAAGCGCTGGAAACAGCGACAATTCGCGCTATAGTCCGATCGTCACTTGCGGATGATAACGTCCGCCCAAGGACATCAATCAAGGCATGAGAATTTCGCAGATTCCTGCGTCGGACGACGAGGCGGGCGATGCTGAGGGATGCTCGATGGACGGCAGGCGTGGCGATGCCGCGCGTGGGCATGAAGATTGCAGCTTTCTGCTGCATCAGATGAATGAACAGGGGTGCCCGCGCGTGCGGGCCGGTTATGGAGGAAGGACGATGACGGATTTGTCGCCATCTCAGGTCATGGGTGTTGAAATCGCGGCTGGTGAGACCACGGCCACGAAAACCCGCGCCTTCGCCCGAAAACTTCCCGATGCCCAGGGGCTTTACGATCCTGCCAACGAGCACGATGCCTGCGGCGTCGGCTTTGTCGCGCATATGAAGGGTGTGAAGTCGCACCAGATCGTCAAGGACGGCCTGTTCATCCTCGAAAACCTCACCCATCGCGGCGCGGTCGGGGCTGACCCGCTGATGGGCGACGGCGCCGGCATTCTCGTGCAGATCCCGGACCGTTTCTTCCGCGAAGAGATGGCGAAGCAGGGTGTCACCCTGCCGAAGGCCGGCGAATATGCCGTTGGTCACATCTTCATGCCGCGCGAGGGCGACCAGGTCGCGCATTTCAAGAAGGTCATCGGCGACGTGATCGCCGAAGAGGGCCAGGTCCTTCTCGGTTTCCGCGACGTGCCGGTCGACAACTCTTCGCTCTCCAAGGCGCCCGATATTGCCGCGACCGAGCCGCATCATGTGCAGGTCTTCATCGGCATGGGTCAGGGCGTGGCCTCTGCCGTCGAATTCGAGCGCAGCCTCTTCCTGCTGCGCAAGGTCATCTCCAACCGCATCTACAACGAGGGCGGCGGGCAGGAAAACCGCGACTTCTATCCGGTGTCGCTGTCCTCGACGACCATTGTCTACAAGGGCATGTTCCTGGCCTATCAGGTCGGCGCATACTACAAGGATCTGACGGACCCGCGCTTCGAAAGCGCGGTGGCTCTCGTGCATCAGCGCTTCTCGACCAACACATTCCCGTCGTGGAAGCTGGCACATCCCTATCGCATGGTCGCCCATAACGGCGAAATCAACACGTTGCGCGGCAACGTCAACTGGATGGCGGCCCGCCAGGCCTCTGTCTCGTCGCCGCTCTTCGGCGAAGACATCTCCAAGCTCTGGCCGATCTCCTATGAAGGTCAGTCGGACACGGCCTGCTTCGACAACGCGCTCGAGTTCCTCGTGCGCGGCGGCTATTCCATGGCCCATGCCGTGATGATGCTGATCCCGGAAGCCTGGGCGGGCAACCAGTCCATGTCGCCGGAGCGCAAGGCATTCTACGAGTATCACGCTGCCCTCATGGAGCCGTGGGATGGCCCGGCTGCTGTTGCCTTCACGGACGGCCGCCAGATCGGCGCGACGCTCGACCGCAACGGTCTGCGTCCGGCTCGCTATATCGTCACGTCCGACGATCGCGTTATCATGGCCTCCGAAGCTGGCGTTCTGCCGGTCGAGGAGGAGAAGATCGTTACCAAGTGGCGTCTCCAGCCCGGCAAGATGCTGCTGATCGACATGCAGGAAGGCCGCATCATCTCGGACGAGGAGATCAAGTCCTCGCTCGCCAACGCGCATCCCTATCGCAGCTGGCTCGACAACACGCAGCTGATCCTGGAAGACCTGAAGCCGGTCGAGCCGCGCGCGCTGCGCCGTGACGTCTCGCTGCTCGATCGCCAGCAGGCCTTCGGCTACACGATCGAAGACACGAAGATCCTGATGTCACCGATGGCGACAACGGGGCAGGAAGCCATTGGCTCGATGGGGACGGATACGCCGATTTCGGCCATGTCGTCGAAGTCGAAGCTGCTCTACACCTATTTCAAGCAGAACTTCGCGCAGGTCACGAACCCGCCGATCGATCCGATCCGCGAAGAGCTGGTGATGAGCCTTGTTTCCTTCATCGGGCCGCGGCCGAACATTCTCGACCACAAGGGCGCCTCCAAGGCGAAGCGTCTGGAAGTGCGCCAGCCGATCCTGACCAATGGCGATCTGGAAAAGATCCGCTCCATCGGCCACACGGAAGACCGTTTCGACACCAAGACGCTCGACTTCACCTATGAAGCCGAGATGGGTGCCGAAGGTATGCCGGCGATGATCGACCGCCTCTGCGAACGCGCCGAAGCGGCCGTCACCAGCGGCTACAACATCATCATCCTGTCGGACCGCCAGATCGGGCCGGACCGCATCGCGATCCCGGCGCTTCTGGCGACGGCGGCCGTGCACCACCACCTGATCCGCAAGGGCCTGCGCACCTCGGTCGGTCTCGTCGTCGAGAGCGGCGAGCCGCGTGAAGTGCACCACTTCTGCTGTCTGGCCGGTTATGGCGCGGAAGCCATCAACCCCTACCTCGCCTTCGATACGCTCATCGACATGCACAATCGCGGCGAGTTTCCGCAGGAAGTGTCTGCCGACGAAGTCGTCTATCGCTACATCAAGGCAGTCGGGAAGGGCATTCTGAAGGTCATGTCCAAGATGGGCATCTCGACCTACCAGTCCTATTGCGGCGCGCAGATCTTCGACGCCATCGGCCTGAACTCGCAGCTGGTCGAGAAGTTCTTCTTCGGCACGGCGACGACCATCGAAGGCATTGGTCTTGAAGAGATTGCCCGCGAGACGGTTGCACGGCATGAGTCGGCTTTCGGCAACGATCCGGTTCTGGCCGGCACGCTGGATGTCGGCGGCGAATATGCCTTCCGCAAGCGCGGCGAAGGCCATGCCTGGACGCCGGATGCCATCGCCTCGCTGCAGCACGCCGCGCGCGGCAACTCGCGCGACCGGTTCACCGAGTTCTCCCAGCTCGTGAATGACTCGACCCAGAAGATGAACGCCATCCGCGGCCTCTTCACGATCAAGGATGCCGCAGCGCTCGGTCGCAAGCCGATCGCTCTCGACGAGGTCGAGCCGGCGGTGGACATCGTCAAGCGTTTCGCCACGGGGGCCATGTCCTTCGGCTCGATCAGCCGTGAGGCGCATACGACGCTGGCGATTGCGATGAACAAGATCGGCGGCAAGTCCAACACGGGCGAGGGCGGCGAAGAGTCCGAACGCTACCTGCCGAAGCTTGATGGTTCGCTGCCGCTGGAGCGTTCTGCGATCAAGCAGGTTGCCTCCGGCCGCTTCGGCGTGACGACCGAATATCTGGTCAATGCCGACGTGCTGCAGATCAAGGTCGCGCAGGGTGCCAAGCCCGGCGAAGGCGGTCAGCTGCCGGGCCACAAGGTGGATGCGACGATTGCCAAGACGCGTCACTCGACGCCGGGCGTCGGCCTCATCTCGCCGCCGCCGCATCATGACATCTACTCGATCGAAGATCTGGCGCAGCTGATCTACGACCTGAAGAACGTCAACCCCAAGGCCGATATCTCGGTCAAGCTCGTCTCGGAAGTCGGCGTCGGCACGGTTGCCGCCGGCGTTGCCAAGGCGCGCGCCGACCACATCACCATCTCCGGCTATGACGGTGGCACGGGCGCGTCGCCGCTCACCTCGCTGAAGCACGCGGGTTCTCCTTGGGAGATCGGTCTTGCGGAAACGCATCAGACGCTGGTTCTCAACGGTCTCCGTTCGCGCGTCGCGCTGCAGGTGGATGGCGGTCTCAAGACCGGCCGCGATGTCATCATCGGCGCGCTGCTGGGCGCCGACGAGTTCGGCTTCTCGACCGCGCCGCTGATTGCCGCCGGCTGCATCATGATGCGCAAGTGCCATCTCAACACCTGCCCGGTCGGCGTTGCAACGCAGGACCCGGTTCTGCGCAAGCGCTTCAAGGGCACGCCTGAGCATGTCATCAACTTCTTCTTCTTCGTCGCGGAGGAAGTGCGCGAAATCCTCGCCTCGATGGGCTTTACGAAGCTCGACCAGATCATCGGCCAGACCGACATGCTCGGCCAGGAAGCGATGATTGCGCACTGGAAGGCCAAGGGTCTCGACTTCAGCCGTATCTTCCACAAGGTCGATGCGCCGAAGGAAGCGACCTACTGGACGCAGCGCCAGCATCACCCGATCGAGCATATTCTCGACCGGACGCTGATCGAGAAGGCCATGCCGGCGCTGGAATCCAAGACGCCGACTGCCTTCGACGTGACGATCAAGAACGTCGACCGGTCTGCCGGCGCGATGCTCTCGGGCGAAGTCGCCATGCGCTACGGCCACAAGGGGCTGAAGGACGATACGATCGATGTGACGCTGCGCGGCACGGCCGGTCAGTCGTTTGCGGCCTTCCTCGCCCGCGGCGTGACCTTCCGCCTCATCGGCGACGGCAACGACTATGTCGGCAAGGGCCTGTCGGGCGGCAAGATCATCGTGCGTCCGCCGGAAAACACGAAGATCGTTGCTGAAAACTCGATCATCGTCGGCAACACGGTTCTCTACGGCGCGATCGCCGGCGAGTGCTACTTCAACGGCGTGGCCGGCGAACGCTTCGCCGTGCGCAACTCCGGTGCGGTCGCTGTCGTCGAAGGCGTGGGCGACCACGGGTGCGAATACATGACAGGCGGTGTCGTCGTCGTCATCGGCAAGACGGGCCGCAACTTCGCGGCCGGCATGTCGGGCGGCGTGGCCTATGTGCTGGACGAGGAAGGCGATTTCGCCAGCCGCTGCAACATGGCCATGGTCGAACTTGAGCCGGTTCCGGAAGAGGACGACATGCTTGAGAAGCTGCACCACCATGGCGGCGACCTCATGCACAAGGGCCGCGTGGACGTCTCCGGCGACATGACCCGTCATGACGAGGAGCGCCTCTACCAGCTCATCGCCAACCACCTGCATTACACAGGTTCGGCGCGGGCGAAGGCGGTTCTGGAAAATTGGGCTGAATACCGCCCGAAGTTCCGCAAGGTCATGCCGGTCGAATACCGCCGTGCGCTTGAGGACATGGAGCGTATGAAAATGGGCGTCGCGGCGGAATGATTTGTTGCAACTCCGTCTCTGTGATATGACATGGCATATGACAGATATGCAGAGGCGGAGGCTGCGATGAACGATCAGTCGGATGTCGTGAAGATTGCCCAGGTTTTCAATAATGGAAGAAGCCGGGCAATCCGAATTCCAAAGGAGTTTGAGTTCGACGAAGAGCGCGTTGAAATCCGCAAGGCCGAGAATGGTGATCTGATCATTCACCCCGTTCGGAAGAAGTCGCTTCTTGAAGCTCTCGCTGAACTGGTGGAGCTGAACGAGGACGAGATGATGCCTGAGATCGAGGACCTGCCGCCAGAACCGGTCGATCTGTTTGACTGGTCTGGTGATAAATGAGGTATCTCCTCGATACGAATGCCATGTCGGAGATGATGCGGGGGCCGGTCAACAAGATGACCTCCGCCATCGCCAAGCTCGGTGAGGACGCGGTTTGTACGAGCATTGTTGTCGTCAGCGAACTCAAGTTCGGGGCGGCGAAGAAGAGGTCAGCGAATCTGACGGCAAACCTTGAAAAGGTGCTCGATACGATCCTGATCGAGGACTTCAAGGCGCCTGCAGACGCTGCTTATGCGGAACTGCGGGCGACGCTCGAAAAGGCGGGAACGCCGATCGGGCAGATGGACATGCTGATTGCCGCCCACGCGCTTGCGCTCGACGCAACCCTGGTCACGGCCAATGAACGGGAATTTGCCCGGGTGCCGGGGCTGAAGGTCGAGAACTGGATGAAATAGGCGCGAGTCCGCGCCGCATAAGGGGATGCCGGAATGATCGTCACGACGACGAACACGATAGAGGGGCGCGAGATCGTCGATTACAAGGGCATCGTCACGGGCGAGGCGATCCTTGGAACGAACGTGTTTCGCGATTTCTTCGCCAGCATCCGCGACATCGTCGGCGGACGCTCCGGGTCTTATGAGCAGGTTCTGCGCGATGCGCGCGAGACGGCACTCAACGAGTTGCAGGGCGAAGCCGCCCGGCTCGGTGCGAATGCAATTGTCGGTGTCGACATCGACTATGAAACGATTTCGACCGGTTCCAGCGGGTCGATGCTGATGGTTTCGGCCTCCGGCACTGCCGTTGTGGTCCGGTAAACAGGTGGGAGTAAGATGGGCAAGGTAACAGGTTTTCTGGAAATCGACCGGCAGGTGGCGAAGTATCAGACGGCGTCTGATCGTATCCGCCATTTCCGCGAATTCACGATCCCCATGTCGGATGCGGAAGTGCAGAAACAGGCTGCCCGCTGCATGGATTGCGGCATTCCCTTCTGTCATGGCGATACGGGCTGCCCGGTGCACAACCAGATCCCGGACTGGAACGATCTCGTCTATAGCGGCAAGTGGAAGGAAGCGATTGCCAACCTCCACTCGACCAACAATTTCCCGGAATTCACCGGCCGCGTCTGCCCCGCGCCTTGCGAGGAAGCCTGCACGCTGAACCTTGAGGATGTGCCGGTCACCATCAAGACGGTCGAACAGGCGATTGCCGACAAGGCCTATGAGCTCGGCTATATCGTGCCGCAGCCGGCGACAGTGAAGACCGGCAAGCGCGTGGCCGTCATCGGTTCCGGCCCGTCCGGCATGGCGGCTGCCCAGCAGCTCGCTCGCGCCGGCCACGAGGTCCATGTCTATGAGCGCGAGTCCAAGGCCGGTGGCCTGCTGCGCTATGGCATTCCGGACTTCAAGATGGAGAAGAACTTCATCGACCGCCGCGTCGAGCAGATGCAGGGCGAGGGCGTCACCTTCCATTATGGCTTCAATATTGGCGTCGATATCCCGACCGAGAAGCTGATCGCCGAACACGATGCGGTGCTCTATTGCGGTGGTTCGGAAACGCCGCGTGAAGCCGGCATTCCGGGAGCGGACCTTGCGGGCGTGCACGACGCCATGCCCTATCTGGTTCAGCAGAACCGCCGCGTTGGTCGCGAAGACATCGACAGCGTCGGCTGGCCGTCCGATCCGATCCTGGCCGGCGGCAAGCATGTCGTCGTCGTCGGTGGTGGCGATACGGCCTCCGACTGCGTCGGCACGGCCTTCCGCCAGGGTGCCGTTCGCGTCACCCAGCTCGACATCCGTCCGCAGCCGCCTGAAAAGGAAGACAAGCTCGCCGTCTGGCCCTATTGGGCGACGAAGATGCGGACCTCCTCCTCGCAGGCAGAAGGCGCGGTGCGCGAATTCCAGGTCGGCACGCTCGAGTTCGTCGGCGAAGACGGTATCCTGACGGGTGTGAAGTGCGTTCAGGTGGATGAGAAGCGCAAGCCGATCGCCGGCACGGAATTCATCATCAAGGCCGATCTCGCCTTCATCGCCATCGGCTTCCGTGGTCCTTTCACCGACAGCGTGGTCAAGGAACTCGACGGCAAGATGGCGATCTCGACCGACAAGCGTGGCTCGCAGAATGTCATTGCCAACACGCGCGACTACAAGACCTCGGTCGACAAGCTCTGGGCCGCCGGCGACGTGCGTCGCGGCCAGTCGCTGGTCGTCTGGGCGATCCGCGAAGGCCGTCAGGCTGCTGCTGCGATCGATGAGGCTCTGATGGGTTCTACAAACCTGCCGCGTTGATGGCAGCAGGTTCGACGCATCGCGAAGCCGCTCCCTCGGGGGCGGCTTTTATTTTGTGCGGATTTTGTAGTCGTCCACGCGGCCTTCCGGCGGCGTTCCGGCGTCGCCGTGCAGGATGAGCCGGTCGCGTGCGCTAGGCGTGACCAGTGGGCCAGCCGCATTGGTGGCAACGCGGGCGGCAAGCGCATTGCTGCCGTCGAGCGACGGATCGGTCATGCTGATCGGTTCGGTGCGTGTTATCGCGACCGGGGCAGGGGCCGAAGGCATGTTCAGATCAGGCAGGCCATAATCGGCGATCGGCGGGTTGACGGTGGCCAGCGGCGCGGGAGCGATTGCATCGCCGAGGACGCGGCGTAGCGGTTTCTCGACATAAAAGGCGGCCTTGGCGCGGCCTGCCTTGGTGAGGCTTACCCCATCCGAACCGCGCAGGCGGGCCTGCTGGCCGTCAACGCCGGAGCCGGTGGCGGTGAATTTTCCGTCGGCGTCAATGAAGCCTTCCCAGAGATCGATGAAGGTCCCTCCGGCGGCCTCCACCTGTCGCCGCAGCATCAGGTTGATCGTCACGATATCGGCTGTCAGCGATGGCGACTGGAACGGCGGCGCGCCGACCCAGAAGACTGGAACCTGCCGTTTGGTTGCAACGGAGGTGAGTTCCGCGACGCGACGTTCGTATTCGGCCGTCCATTTGGGCGTGTGGAATTCCTCGCGCGTGCCGTCGACCAGCATCTTCTGCCGATCGTTCGAGCCCAGAGCGACCACAACGGCGATCGCCTTGGTTTCATCGAGGAGTGCCGGAAGCGACGCAATCCAATCGCGGTGGTCGTTTCTTACCAGCCCCGAGGCGCCATCCGTTTTCTCGTCGATCACCACGCCCGGCTCTGCGGCAAATGCATCCATCAGCCCGTCGCCCACCGAACCGGCCATGAAGTCGCCGATGACGAGGACATGCCTGGCCGTGTCCAGCTTCTGTGCGGGCTGGTCCGGTTTGCCGGTCTGGATATTGATGATCGATGACGATTTGGGCTTGGGCTTGGGCTTGCGCTTGGCCGGAGCTGCCGGCGCGACCTGTTCCGGGGTCTTGCGATTGCCGAAGAGCAGTTCCAGAAGTGTGCGCGGCCGCTCCTGTGCCGTTGCCGGGGAAGTTCCCGCCAGCACAATGGCAAGAAAGCCGAGCGCGAGCGAGGCGGCAAGGCAAGCAGGCGTCAATCTGGGCATGAAAAATCCGGCACGTTTCATCGTGCCGGATGTCTTATCATGGAACAGTTTGCAATCAAACGGGAAGAGCGAAACGCGCTTCACCGCCGCAGATGCTGAAGCAACGTCTTCGAAGGTTCCGGATCGCCGTTCAGGCCCTTGCGCCTCATGAAGGCCTCGATGGCCGACTTGGAGCCGGAGCCCAGATTGCCATCGACTTCGCCGCTGTAGTAGCCCAGGGCCTTGAGACGCGACTGGATTTCGAACTTCTCCTTGGCATCCAGAGCACCATCCGGACGGGGCCAGCTTTGAACGAGGCCGGCGGACCCACCCAGCTGGTCGGCCAGCATCCCGACGCCCAGCGCATAATTGTCGGAGGCGTTGTAGCGCTTGATGACGTAGAAATTCTTCGTCAACAGGAAGGCCGGGCCACCGTCGCCCGCCGGCATTTTCAGCGTGGCGCGCTCATCCTTGAACTTGAAGCCGCGGTCGCCAGGGCGGCGGAAGCCGAGCTTTTCCCATTCGGCGATCGTCTTGGTCTTGCCGGCGAGGCTGCTTGCCCGGCCGGGCGCGAGGACCTCGTATCCCCAGGTGCGGCCGGTCTGCCAGCCGTTCTTGTGCAGAAGGTTGGCGGCGGTCGCGAGCGCATCGGGAACCGAGTGCCAGATGTCGCGCTTGCCATTGCCATCGGCGTCCACGCCATAGATGAGATAGCTGGTGGGGATGAACTGCGTGTGGCCCATCGCGCCGGCCCAGGAGCCAGTCATCTCGGAGGGCTTGATATCGCCGGCCTGTATGATCTTCAGCGCAGCGATCAGCTGCTTCTTGGCGTAACCCGCACGCTTTGGATCCGCGTAGGCAAGTGTCGCCAGGGCCTGCGGGACGTAGTGCAGCTTCTCCTGCTTGTTGAGAATGGCGCCGTAGTTTGACTCCATGGACCAGATCGCGACCAGAATATTGCGATCCACCCCAAAATATTTCTCGATGTTTTGAAGCGAACGCATATTCTTCGCCTCGGCATCCTTGCCCATCTTGACCGTGTAGGGGTTCACGCGACTGTCGAGATAATCCCATATCTGCGTGGTGAATTCCGGCTGGTACTGGGCTTTCTGCAGCACATCGGGATCAGGGTTGGTGATGCCGGCAAAGGCGGCGTTGTAGGTCTGGACCGTAATCCCGGCCTTTGCGGCTTCCGGATAAAAGGCGCGGATCCATTTTTCGAAGCGTGCTTCCGCCAGGGCTCCGGTGGGGGCCAGCGCAAGAAAAGCAGCTGTAATTCCGCCAAGTAAGACGGATGTCATGGAATTGCCTTGTGGATGCTTCATTGGATCGCTCCTGTGCATGGGACACCGGGTGAGACACACAAGGTTACAAACAGGACCTCAACAAATTCTTTACCATACTGAAGTTTTTTTGTTAGGTCTTGCTTTTATGAGGGGGTTCAAATCCTGGTTTTTAAAACATGCAAGCCTATTCAACGGCTTGCTCAATGCAGTAATCTTACACAAGGCTGATACATGTCTCAGACAAATAAAGTCCGTAAAGCCGTTTTCCCGGTCGCAGGTTTTGGCACGCGCATGTTGCCTGCCACCAAGGCCATGCCGAAGGAAATGATCACCGTCGTTGACAAGCCGGTGCTGCAATATGTCGTCGACGAGGCGATCGAGGCCGGTATCGAACATTTCGTGTTTGTGACGGGACGAAACAAGGCGGCGATCGAGGATTATTTCGACATCCAGTTCGAGCTGGAGCAGACGCTCAAGGAACGCAACAAGAAGGCGGAACTGTCGCTTCTCGAGCATCACCGCCTGCCGGCAGGTGCAGCCAGCTTCACGCGCCAGCAGGAGGCTCTCGGCCTCGGCCATGCCGTCTGGTGCGCCCGCGACATCATTGGCAATGAGCCCTTCGCCCTGCTTCTTCCGGACATGCTGATGAAGGGCGATATCGCCTGCATGAAGGGCATGATCGATCTCTTCGCCAAGACGGGCGGCAACATCGTCGCCGTCGAGGAATGCGATCCGGCGCTTGCGCACAAGTACGGCATCGTCGGCGTGGGCGAGGAAATGGACGGCGGCTTCCGCATCTCCAGCATGGTGGAAAAGCCGCCGCAAGGGACCGCGCCCTCCAACCTCTACATCAACGGCCGCTACATTCTGCAGCCGGAAATCTTCGAGATCCTCTCGACGCAGGAACGCGGCGCGGGCAACGAGATCCAGTTGACCGACGGTATGCTGAAGCTTGCCAAGAACCAGGAATTCTTCGGTTACCGCTTCAAGGGTCGCACCTTCGACTGCGGCATGAAGGAAGGTTATGTGCTGGCGAATGTCGCCTATGCCCTGGATCGTCCGGATATCCGCGCAAGCGTCGAAGGCGATCTCAAGGCTCTCCTGGCGGCGCTGAAATAATCAGCGCTTGACCCGGAGCTCGGCGATCGCACTCCATGAGTGGGTGTCGGTACCGGTCTTCACGTCGGTATAGTTCCAGGCGACGGTGCCGGCGAGTTCGAGATAACGGCTGAGCGACCAGGTGAGACCCGCGGTCGCCGCCCACTCCGTCTGGTCGGAGGCAACGCCGGTCGGCGCGAAATGACGGAAGGTCGTCGCGCCGCCCAGGGTCGCAACCAGATTGTCGATCATCTGCTGTGAAACCGCGGCGCCGACCGTGTAATAGGTGGAGCCGCTCACGCCGGCGGTCGTCGAGGGATCGATGCCGGTGGCAAGCGTCAGATTGACGTTCGTGCCGCGGATCGGCGACCAGTCAACCTTGCCGTCAACGGTAAAGGCGTCGATCTTGGAGAGGCGGGCGTCGAAATAGCGAACCTGCTTGTAGCCCGCCGCGACTTCGCCGCGCAGCTTTTCCGTAAAGTCGAGATCAATGCCGGCCTTGGCCGCATAGATGTTCGCGTTGCGGTTATAGCCGTTGCGGTCGAGCGTCTGGTCGCTGATGGCGCGGCCAATCGAGGCTTCCACAAACGGAATGAGCGCCGGCGAAATCTCGTAGCCGAGGCGGACCCGCCCTTCGGCCGTCGTCTGGTTGCGGTCGCTCATCGACATCAGCGTACCATCGGCCAACGTGGCGGCCGTATAGACCGTGCGGGTCAGCGTGCCGGCGACCGTGCCGCGAAAGTCGCCAAACTCGCGGGTGACGTCTGCGCCGCCCGTGAAGGTGTGGATGCCAGACTGGGTCGTGGCCCCGACGATCGAATTGGGATCGGTGGAACTTTCCCGGACGAAACTGTAGCCGGCTGTCAGATTGGCGATCGTCAGCCGGTCGACGTCGAGACGGAGCTTGGCGTCGACATTGGCGGTCGGCTTGGTTTCGCCGCTCCCTCCGATATTTGTCTGCCAGACGCCGGCGGCGGAAATGCTGAGCTGGTGCAGCGACCAATCCGAGATGATGTCGGCCTTGCCGGTCGTCTGCAGGAAGCTGCGGCTCGTTTTCGTGCTGCCATAGCTGGTACTTTCGGTGCCGATGCCCTGGCCGATGCTCGGACGGATGATGAACGTGCCAACCCGAATGCCCGGGGCGTCGATGTCTTCGCGGTGAGGGCGCAGATTGTCGACGGAACCGGCGCGGGCATTGTCCGCCGGCTCGCGGAAATTCATGCGTCCAAACATGTCCGGCGCGGTGCTCGCGGCGCTGGCCGAGGCGGCGGCTGCAGCGTTCCGCGTCGCGGTTGTCGCCGAGGCTGGTGTCGTCGCGCTGTCGTCTACGACCCCGCCGCTGTCGCCGGTGCGCAGTGCATAGGTCGAGGACGTGTCGGCGAAATTGCCCGTCTGGGCGGTATCCGATGTGGCATCCTGTGTCGCAGGCGCCTGGATCACGGTCTGCGCGTCGGCTGCCGTGGCCGCGAAGGTCACTGCGGCGCTGGCGAGGAGAACCCTCGTCAGGGCAGGCAGGCGAAGCTTGGTGCGATGATCGGTCGGCATGAGACGGCGCGGCTTTCGGTATGATTTGTTTTCAAACGCGAAATTATTTCAACATGGTAAACAGGACGTTGACGCCGTCGGTCTGAAGGCCGAAAAAGAGGGGAATTCTTTCTTTCCTGGTCCGCTGGAGAGGCCAGGATTTTGACACTCGCATCGAAGAGACTATATAGAACCTCGCTTGCCCGGGCCTGTCGCAGTGGTTGCAGGCGCAAAGGCAATGTTTCCCGCCAGACACGCAGGTGCGTTTGACGTATCGCGAAGGGTGGGCTCGAGAGGCGCGCAAACATGATCGACAAGCCGTTCACGACCGATCGGGTCGATATCACTGCCGCCGGCAAGCGGACGGTGGAGACCGGTATGGCAGGCCTTGCCGCTCTGGCGCGCGCCATGGACGGCGCACTCGGCGAGGCCTTTGCCAAGGCCGTGACGCTGATCGGCGAAAGTTCCGGACGCGTCATCGTGACGGGCGTCGGCAAGAGCGGTCATATCGGCTCCAAGATCGCGGCGACTTTCGCCTCGACCGGCACGCCGTCCTTCTTCGTGCACCCGGCGGAAGCCAATCACGGCGATCTCGGCATGATCACCCGCGATGACGCGATCCTTGCCATGTCCTGGAGCGGCGAGACGGCCGAGATGCAGGGCATCATCGCCTTTTCGCGTCGCTTCTCGATCCCGTTGATCGCTGTCACGTCGGGCGAAAAATCCGCACTGGCGCGCGCCGCAGATGTCGTGCTTCTGCTGCCGAAGGAAAAGGAAGCCTGCCCGCACGGGTTGGCACCCACGACCTCGACCATGATGCAGCTTTCCATCGGCGATGCGCTGGCCATCTCGCTGCTTGAGGCGCGGGGCTTCTCTGCCTCCGATTTCCGCACCTTCCATCCGGGCGGCAAGCTCGGCGCCTCTCTGACACATGTCTCCGAGATCATGCATACCGGCGATGAAATCCCGCTGGTCGGCCTCGGCACGCTGGTACCTTATGCGGCTATGGTTCTTTCGGAAAAGCGCTTCGGCTGCGTCGGCGTGGTCGATGGCGACGGCTGCCTCGTCGGCATCGTCACCAATGGCGACATGGCCCGCAACATGAGCCGCAACCTTCGCGACACGAAGGTGGAAGAGATCATGACGCGGGGCCCGAAGACGGTCGCGCCTCACACCCTCGCGATGAGCGCCATGGCGATGCTTAACGATCACAACATTTCGGCCCTGCTGGTGGTGGAAGGCCAAAAAGCCATCGGCATCATCGGCTTCCACGACCTGCTGCGGATCGGGGTGGCTTGAGGCGAGGCCTCGGGCTTACCCCGCCTCCACCCGCAACTCATTCCCCGACGCGCTGACAATGCGCACCTTCGCGCCTGCCGGCTGATCCGGTCCAGACACGCTCCACGTCGTGTCTCCGACCTTCGCGCGCCCGCGCCCGTTCTCGATCGCCTCCGTCACCGTTACGACGCGACCGACAAGACTTTCGGCGCGCTGGTTCAGATGCGGTTCGTCGCTGGCCGTCTCGCCACGCTTGAGGAATGAGCGTCCAACAAGCACGGCAACAAAGGACAGCACCACGAAGACCACGACCTGAACCTGCCAGGCCCAGATCGCCGAGCCCCAGAGGAGGAGCGAGAGGAGGCCGGTCGCGATGCCGGCGAGGCCGATCCAGAAGAGGAAGACGCCGGGGACGACGATTTCCAGGATCAGCAGGACGACGCCCAGAACCCACCAGCTCCACGGACCTGCACGGGCGACAAGATCGGTGATCATGGCGTCAGCTTTCGCGGCTCGGGGTGACGGGCGGCGTGACGACGGGCGTCGTGCGCGGTCGACCGGCAGGCGCTGCAGGGCGCGCTGCGGGGCCGGCCTGGTCGCCGAAGACTTCGCGGGCAATCGCACCGATACCGCCGAGCGAGCCGACCAGTGCTGAGGCTTCCATCGGCATCAGCACGACCTTGGAATTCGGGCCGGAGCCGATCGCCTGCATGGCTTCGGTATATTTCTGCGCCACGAAGTAGTTGATCGCCTGGATGTCGCCGGAGGCGATGGCTTCCGAGACCATCTTGGTCGCCTTGGCTTCGGCCTCGGCCTGACGTTCCCGGGCTTCGGCATTGAGGAAGGCTGACTGGCGCTGGCCTTCGGCCTCGAGAACGGCGGCCTGCTTGGCGCCTTCGGCGCGCAGGATCTGCGCGTTGCGGGCACCTTCGGCTTCCAGAACCTGCGCGCGCTTTTCGCGCTCCGCCTTCATCTGGCGACCCATGGATTCCACGAGGTCGCGCGGCGGCTGGATATCCTTGATCTCGACGCGGGTGATCTTGATGCCCCACGGGCTTGCCGCGTCGTCGACGACATGCAGCAGCCGGTCGTTGATCTTTTCGCGGTTTGACAGGAGTTCGTCCAGATCCATCGATCCCATGACGGAGCGGATATTGGTCATCGTCAGGTTGAGGATTGCCTGTTCGAGGTTGGAGACCTGATAGGCAGCCTGTGCGGCGTTGAGCACCTGATAGAAGGCGACGGCGTCGGCGGAGACGGAGGCGTTGTCCTTGGTGATGACTTCCTGCGTCGGAACGGCAAGCACCTGTTCCATCACGTTCATCTTGTTGCCGAGGCGGTCTATGAAGGGGATGATGAGATTGAGGCCGGGCTCCAGCGTGCGCGTGTAGCGCCCGAAGCGCTCGACCGTGTAGCGATAGCCCTGCGGCACGGTCTTGATGCCGGAATAAAGGAAGATGATCGCCAGCACCACGATGGCGATGACGGTGATGTCCGAACCGGTGAAGTCCATGGAAGTCCCTCCAGCCTGCGTCGCGCGTCTTCGCGCGGTTGACGGCGCAGGTTGTAGCATGAACGTGGGGAGGGCGGTGTTTATTTCAAGGAGGGGGTGGGGAAATTGGAATGTGGTGGTCAGCGCGGACTTCGGGCTTCGAGTTTGGCGTAACCCCTTATCCGGCCCTTCGGGCCACCTTCTCCCCAAGGGGAGAAGAGGGGGCGCGCCGCAGCGCCTCGGACCTCCTCGCCCCTTCGGGGAGAGGTCCGCCGAGCGCAGCGGAGGCGGGGTGAGGGGGCTTCCGTGGCAGAACGCTCCGTCACACCCAGCCCTGCAACTCCCGCCGAAGCACTTTCTCAAGCACGTTCATGCCGTCCGTGCTGTCGTTGAGGCAGGGGATGTGCGTGAAGTGCTCGCCGCCATTGTGCTCGAAGCTTTCCTTGGCCTGTTCGGCAATTTCTTCCAGCGTTTCCAGGCAGTCGGAGACGAAGCCGGGGTTGAGGACGGCGATGCGCTTTGTGCCGGTCTTGGCCAGTTCCTCGACCGTCTTGTCGGTATAGGGTTGCAGCCATTCTTCCGGTCCAAAACGGGACTGGAAGGTGACGCGGAACTTTTCCTTCGTCCAGCCGAGCTTTTCGCGCACCAGGCGCGCGGTTTTCATGCACTGGCAGTGATAGGGGTCGCCGGCCTTGAAATAGGATTGCGGGATGCCGTGGAAGGAGGCGAGCACGACTTCCGGCTCCCAGTCGAGCGTCGCGAGATGCGCGGTGATGGAATTGGCCAGCGCTTCGATATAGGCGGGCTCGTCGTGATAGGGCGGCACGGTGCGGATGGCGGGCTGCCAGCGCATTTTCTGCAACTTTTCGAACGCCTTGTCGTTGACGGTCGCGGTCGTGGCGGCGGCATATTGCGGGTAGAGCGGGAAGAGCACGATGCGCTCGCAACCGGCAGCCTGCAGCGCCTCGATGCGGGAAGCGATGGAGGGATTGCCGTAGCGCATCCCCCAGTCGACCACGACATTGGGCAGGTCCTTCAGGCGTTCCGCCATCAGTTCCCCTTGCGAGCGGGTGTAGGTGCGCAGATAGCTCTCGTTGCGCTCCTTGTTCCAGATCGTCTCATAGGCCTTGCCGACCTTGGCGGGGCGGCGGTTGAGCACGATACCGTAGAGGATCGGATACCAGAACAGCCGCGACCATTCGATAACGCGTCGGTCGGTCAGGAATTCTTCCAGATAGCGGCGCATCGAAGCCCTGTCTGTGCCGTCGGGCGTTCCAAGGTTGACGAGGAGAACGCCAACCTTTCCGAAGCTGACTTTCGGGTGATCGGCAGGGAGCGCGCCAAGCATCATGGTCAAAATCTTCCGCTTTCGAATATCTCTTGTCGCCCATATAGGCGAATTCGTTGCCAATTGTATTGATGGCATACCTCACTACGACAAAAAAGCGCGGATGGTTGTCCGCGCTTTCGACAATTCACACTGGATTATGCGCTGCTCAGATCGCCTTGCGGGCGAGCGAGAACTGCGCGCCAGAATCGGTCGTGCAGTTGAGCTGGTTCGGCGTCACGAGGGCGCAGTTGACGCGCGACTGCGTGTTACGCACCAGCGAGGTCATGTTGATCTCGACGACCTTGGGGGCGCTGCTCGTATAGGTGCCGGAGGCGAGCAGCTGGTTGGTGTCGGTCGTGCGGGTGGTAAACGTGCCAGCCTGGAAGCTCGAGACGATCCCGTTCGGATCGATCCACTGACCTTCCACACTGGCCGGTTGCTGGATGGGCGGCAGCGAGCGCGGTGCGGGCGCAGACATGCACCCGGCGAGCGAAAGGCTGGAGCCGAGGATAAGGCAGATCGACGATTTCTTCATGGCATTCTCCGGCATGTTCATGGGCCATGAAAAGCCGACGCTCACGGCGTCATTATGACTTTTATGGCGAATTAAACGTGTCAACGCACATATCGCACAGGTGGCTTCGCGCCCCTGGATGCGATTCCCTGTCCCGCGACCAAGATTGCAGTGCCGCCCCGGTCAAAGCAAGACCGGGACGGCGAATTTACATATTATCCTATGTAATTTGGAGCGGCTTGGAGAAGCGTTCAATCCGTTCGTTGGTCATAGTTCCGAACGAAAAGCCACTTCGCACCTTTTTCCGGAACTGCTCAGTGAACCAGGATGTTCTTGAACTGCCACGGATCCTTCTCGTCCAGCTTCTCCGGGAAGAGGCCCGGGCGGCCGTCGAGCGGGGTCCAGTCGGTGTAGTGGCCTTCGACCGGGCCGAGATAGGGGAGCTGGATTTCGAGGCAGCGCTTGTAATCCATCTCGTCGGCCTCGACGATGCCGGCCTTCGGATTTTCCAGCGCCCAGACCATGCCGGCGAGCACGGCGGAGGTCACCTGCAGGCCGGTGGCGTTCTGGTAGGGCGCGATGCGGCGGGTTTCTTCCAGCGACAGGCGCGAACCATACCAATAGGCGTTCTTCTCGTGGCCATAGAGCAGCACGCCGAGTTCGTCGACGCCGTCGACCAGTTCGTTCTCGTCGAGAACGTGGAGAACCGGCTGCTGGTGCCCGCCGTTGCCGAACATTTCGTGCAGCGACAGGACGGCGTCATTGGCCGGGTGATAGGCGTAGTGGCAGGTCGGGCGGAATTCGGCTTCGCCGTCCTTGCCCTTCACGGTGAAATAGTCGGCGATCGAGATCGACTCGTTATGCGTGACGAGGAAGCCATATTGCGGGCCGGGCGTCGGGCACCAGGTGCGAACGCGCGTGTTGGCGCCGGGCTGCTCCAGATAGATGGCAGCCTTGCAGCCCTTCTTGTGCTTCTTGGCGTTCTTCGGCATCCACTTTTCATGCGTGCCCCAGCCGAGTTCGGAGGGCTGCAGGCCTTCCGAGATGAAGCCTTCGGCTGACCAGGTGTTCCAGAAGACGTTCATCGGCTTCGGATTGATCGTGCGCTGCGTGTCGCGCTCGGCAATGTGCACGCCCTTGACGCCCAGCGTCTGCATCAGCTTTGCCCAGCCTTCGCGGTCGTCAGCGGCGGGTTCGACGATTTCCGTTGCCGTGTCCCTTGCGAGGTTGACGAGCGCCTGCTTGACGAACCAGGAGACCATGCCGGGATTGGCGCCGCAGCAGGAGACCGCCGTCGTGCCGCCGGGGTTCTTGGCCTTTTCCTTGCGCACGGTTTCGCGCAGCGCATAGTTGGTGCGCGCTTCGTTGCCGAGCGAGTTGTCGAAATAGAAGCCGAGCCAGGGTTCGACGACGGTGTCGATATAGAGCACATCGAGCTTGCGGCAGAACTTCATCAGGTCGAGCGAACCGGTATCGACCGAGAGGTTGACGCAGAAGCCCTGGCCTTTGCCTTCGGTCAGGAGCGGCTTCAGCAGCTCCTTGTAGTTGTCCTTGGTGACATGCGCCTTGATGAAGCGGATGCCGCGCTCTTCGAGCAGCTGCACATCTTCGCCGCGCGGGTCGATGACGACCATGCGGGACTTGTCGAACTTGAAGTGACGTTCGATGAGCGGCAGCGTGCCGCGGCCGATCGAGCCGAAGCCGATCATGACGATCGGGCCGGAGATTTCGCCATAGATCGGGTATTGAACGTCAGACATCGGGTCCGTGCTCCTGAAGATGCGCCTGCACGCGATGCAGGACAGGTTGGCGGGTCCCGTCATCGAGACCTGTGCGCGCTCTAATCACAGAATCGAGTCACAATAAAGTACAAACGAAGACCTTGAGCGGGCCGCGCCGGTAAAACAGCGCGCGTCACCGCGGATTTCGCAGAAATGTCATGAGCTTCGCGCGCTTTTCCGTCATGCCCTTGTAGGCCAGTTGCGCCTCGTTCATGGCCTCCAGCCGCGCTGCAAGCTGGTCCGCGAGTTCGGGATGCACGGTGACGGCGGCGATCGGGTCGTGATATATGCGGATGGTGAAGAGCATGGCGCCGGTGTCCGGCAGCTTGCGCAGCGTCTGGCGCTCGACGCGGATGAAATTCGAGGCGGGGTCGAACTGCTGCCGCGCCAGCCGAGCGCCCTTTTCCGGCGGCCAGTCGAGATCGGCTTCGGGATAGATCGACCAGTTGAAGCGCTCCACCACGCGGCCGGGCGCGATGCGGTCGAACATGCGGGTAATGAGCCCGTCATTGCGGCTGCCCGGCTCGAAATCCGGCACGGGGCCATGGATTTCGCCCATGGTCCTGCCGGCCTTTTCCTTCAGCGACCAGGAGGAGGGGAAGGCGACATAGCCCGCCGTCACCCGCCAGCCGCCATCGCGGTTTTCGAGGAGGACGAGATCGTCGGCCACGAGGGAGCCGGCGGTGAGGAGAGGCGGTTCGGGGGCGTCGAGGGGTATGTGGCGGTTCAGGAAGGCGAGGGAGTCATCGTGGCGCGTATAGGTGGCCGCGTGACTGTCCAGAAGATGCGCGACGAGAACATCCAAGGCTTCAGCCTGCGCCTGTTCCGAGCCATTCACGACCTGAAACACCGCGTCACGGTCTTCGCCCAGCAACCGATCTTTCTCTTCCAGGTAGCGGTTCAGATCGCTATCCGTCTCGATCCACGCTTCCGGCGCGATCTGCGTCAGCCCGATGGCAAAGGGTTCCGACGAGCCGTCATAGGGGGTGAAGCGGGGCGTTTGCATTGTCAGCCCTTCAAGCCCTCGAAGCCTTCCGCCGTGGTGGTGAAGTTGACCTCCATGATCTCGATATCGGCGATCTCGTGGATCACGAACGGGTCGTTGGCGCAGAGCGCTTCGATGGCCGCGCGCTCGCCCCTGGCGAGAATCACGCCGCCGGTGCGGGGGATCTTGCGGCCGGAGGCGACGAACGTGCCATCTGCATAAGCTGCCTTCAGCCAGTCCATATGGGCGGCCACGTGCTTGTCGGCTTCTTCGGTCGGCTTCTTGTAGGTGAGCGAGATGATGAACATGGATTATTTTCCTATCAGTTCCGCGCGGATCAGGCCGCGCAGCGAATTGCCGACATAGATGGTTCGGCCGTTCAGGTCTTCCGGGCGCAGGCGGTGGTTATAGGCCTTGCGGGCGCAGATGAGCGAGGTGCGGAGCACGCCGGCAAGACAGCCTGAGGAGATCGGCGGCGTCATGAGGCGACCTTCGTCGTCTTCCACGAAGAGATTGGTGATCGTGCCTTCGGCCAGTTCGCCCTTTTCGTTGACGAGGATGACTTCGTTGACTGTGTCAGTGGGGAATTCCGCGCGCGCGGTTTCGTAGAGTGCGCGGCGGGTGGTCTTGTGGCGGATCAGCGTGTCTGTCGAGGCGGTGTGGGTTTGGGCGATGGCGACGCGCCAGACGGTATCGGCGGGCTGGAGGGTGAAGGGGGCGGAGGTAATAGCAATACTGCCTGCGGGCGAAAGTTCGAGTCGGAGGCGCTGGAGGCTTGCGGGTGCAGCCCCCCCCTCTGTCCTGCCGGACATCTCCCCCGCAAGGGGGGAGATTGGATGGGGCGCGCTAGCCGCCTCACACTGAATGCTCTCACCTTTTGCACTACCTGATCTGTCCAGGCGAGGCGGTTGCTCCGGGTCAATCTCCCCCCTTGAGGGGGAGATGCCTGGCAAGGCAGAGGGGGGTAACCCCAGATACTCCGCGAGCGCTTCTCCGGCCTTCTCCGCCCCCTCAAATCCCAGCCGCCGCGCCGAGGTCTCCAGCCGCTTCAAATGCAGGCTCAGCCGCGCGATGCCAACGCCTGGCGTATAGCGCATCGTCTCGAACAGCGAGAACTCGGTCATCGGGCAATCTCCTCGTCGCCGACGGCGAAGCGGGCCTTGAGCAAGGCTTCGGCATATTCGTCCTCGGCGTTGGAATCGAAGACGATGCCGCCTCCGACGTTGAAGGTGGCCTTGCCGTCGTCGAACAATGTGATCGTGCGGATCGCGACGTTGAAGAGCATTTCGCCGGAGGGTGCGACATAGCCGATCGAGCCGCAATAGGCGCCGCGCGGGGTCTGTTCGATCCTGTGGAGGATCTCCATGGTCCACATTTTCGGCGCGCCGGTGATCGAGCCGCAGGGGAAGAGGGCGGCGAATATATCTCTCAGCGTCGTGCCGGGCAGGAGTTTGGCGCGGACATGGCTCACCATCTGGTGCAGCGTCGGATAGGTCTCGACCTCGAAGAGTTTCGGGACGGAGAGCGTGCCGACTTCGGTGATCCGCGAGATGTCGTTGCGCAGCAGATCCACGATCATGCGGTTTTCGGCCTGTGTCTTCTCGTCCGCCTTCATGGCTTCGATGATGGCCCGGTCCTCGTCCGCGTTGCGTCCGCGTGGGGCCGTGCCCTTCATCGGATGGGTCTCGATCCAACCCTCGGTGTCGACCTTGAAGAAGAGTTCGGGCGAGCGGGAGAGGACGACGGGGCCGCCGAGATTGACCAGCGCGCCATATTTCACCGGCTGGCGTTCGGCGAGCGCGTGGAAGGCGTCCAGCGGATCGCCATGCCATTCGGCGTCGATCGGGAAGGTCAGGTTGCCCTGATAGCTGTCGCCCTTGCGCAGGTGGTGGTGGAGGACTTCGAAACGGGATTTGTAGGTCTCGAAATTCCAGCGGGCGCGGGGGGAGGTCAGGAAGGGGAGGTTGGAGCCCGCCTCTGGGGAACCCCTCATCCGGCCTGTTGGGCCACCTTCTCCCCAAGGGGAGAAGGGGTCTCCGGTGTCTGTCGGAGCATCGAAAATGCCGAACAGCAGATACGGCACTGCGCCGTGGTCTTCGGCCAGTTTCTCGATGCGCGGCTCGAAAAGATGACCGGCTTCGTAGGAGAGACAGCCGGCCAGCCAATGGCCGGCCTTGTGCGCGGCCTGCAATTTTTCGAGCGCCGGAAAGAAGTCGGTCTTGCGATCGACGCGGACGATCTCGCGCGGCTCTGCAAACAGCATCGTGCGGTCGGCCGGATCATCGCGAAAGAGAATGAAGGGTGGCGCGCTCATGACGCCTTATCTAAAGCCTCCAGCTCGTCGATCAGCCCTT
Organism: Ensifer sp.; assembly: GCA_035565055.1. Lineage (GTDB taxonomy): Bacteria > Pseudomonadota > Alphaproteobacteria > Rhizobiales > Rhizobiaceae > Ensifer_A. The sequence goes on along the minus strand of DATMTA010000029.1, from coordinate 38,685 downwards.
CGATCATCGACAGTCCCTTGCTCCAGAACGACGGGTCGGAGGCGTCGAGGCCGAAGGGGGCGAGGAGTTCGGAGTGGTGCTTGGTGCCGCCAGCCTTCAGCAGGGCGAAATACTTGTCCTGGAAGCCTTCGGCCGCGTTCTGGTAGACGGCGTAAAGCGAGTTCACCAGGCAGTCGCCAAACGCATAGGCGTAGACATAGAAGGGCGAGTGGATGAAGTGAGGGATATAGGACCAGTAGGTCTCGTAGCCGCCACCGGAAAGATCGATCGCCGGGCCGAGGCTTTCGGCCTGAACCGACATCCACAGTTCGCCGATCTGGTCGGAGGTCAGTTCGCCTTCCTTGCGGGCCGTGTGGACCTTGCGCTCGAATTCGTAGAAGGCGATCTGGCGCACGACCGTGTTGATCATGTCCTCGACCTTCTGGGCGAGCATGGCCTTGCGTTCGCGCTTGTCCTTGGTGTTGTCGAGAAGGGCGCGGAAGGTCAGCATCTCGCCGAAGACCGAAGCCGTTTCGGCGAGCGTCAGCGGGGTGGCGCACATCAGCGCGCCCTGGCCGCCGGCGAGAACCTGATGCACGCCATGGCCAAGCTCATGCGCCAGCGTCATCACGTCGCGCGGCTTGCCCATGTAGTTGACGAGAACATAGGGGTGGGCGGAGGGCACGGTCGGATGCGCGAATGCGCCCGGTGCCTTGCCGGGCCGAACCGGCGCGTCAATCCAGTTGCGGTCGAAGAACGTCTTTGCGATGCCTGCCATGTCCGGCGAGAAGGCGCCGTAAGCCGAAAGAACGGTCTCACGGGCCTCGTCCCAGGAGATCGTAGCATCTGGCGTTTCCGGGAGCGGTGCGTTGCGGTCCCAGAACTGCATCTTGTCCATGCCGAGCCACTTGGCCTTCATCGCATAATAGCGATGCGAGAGACGTGGATAGGCGTCCTTCACGGCGGCGGCCAGCGCATCGACGACCTCGCGCTCCACGCGGTTCGCGAGATGGCGGCTGTCGGCGATGTCTTCGAACTTGTGCCAGCGGTCTGAGATTTCCTTGTCCTTCGCGAGCGTATTGGTGATCAGCGTGAAGGTGCGGATATTGTCGGCGAAGGTGGCGGCGAGCGCACGTGCCGCACTTTCGCGCTTCTTCGGGTCGGCGCTCTGGAGGAGGCTCAACGTTGCTTCAAGGCCGAGCGTTTCGCCATCGACCTCGAAGGTGAGCGTCGCCATCGTCTCGTCGAAGAGACGATTGAAGGCGGCGGCCCCTGTCATCGACTTTTCCATGAAGAGTTGTTCGATGCGGTCTTCCAGCTGGTGCGGCTTTTCCTTGCGCAGGTCGCGGATCCAGGGCGCGTAGTGGGCGGCGAGCGTGTCGGTCGCGATCGCCTTTTCGATGACGGCGTCGTCGATGCGGTTCAGTTCCAGCGTGAAGAAGAGCAGGTGGCTGCCGAGATCGGTGAGCTTGGCCTGCACGTCGCCATAAAGCTTGCCGTTCGCGGGATCAGCCGTGTTGGAGAAATAGGTGAGCCCTGCGAAGGAAGCGATGCGGCCGAGAATGTCGTCCAGCGCATCGTAGTCGCGAATGGCGGCGCCAAGACCGTCATCACCGGCCTTTGTCGCAGCGTCGGCCAGCTTGTCCTTCCAGCGGCTTTCAAAGGCAAGCGAGTCCGTTGTTGCCTTCTCCAGCGCTGCCTTGAAATCCGGGCTGTCCTTTGACGGGAAGAGGTCGGCGAGGTTCCAGGACGGCAGGTCGCCCAGTTCCGGCTTGATCGCGGCTCCTGTCGTTGCGCTCATGGCAGCCAGGTTTCTCGCGAAGTCAAAGGTCCGGTTCAGCATGTTGCCGCTCTCCCTATTCCAATTTTGATTACGTCGATTGAATGCGTTGCGGATCGATAAAATGCAAGCATTTCCGAAAATGGGGTGTTTAGGGGTGCTGTGCCAAGGTGACGCGACGAAAAAAGCAACGTGCCATCAAGAAACGCACGAAGGGAGAATGTCCGTGGTAGCCCAGATTCTTGTTGTGGATGATGATCCGGTTCAACGCCGTCTTCTCAAACACGCGATCGAGCAGCATGGGCATGAGCCTCATACGGCCGAAAACGGGCGCGTGGGGCTGGAATATCTCAAGGACGTCGTGGACCGTATCGACGTCGTCGTGCTCGATCTGATGATGCCCGAAATGAACGGGCTGGAGTTCATGGCGGCGCTGGCCAATCTCGGCACCGACATTCCGGTGATCGTGCAGACCGGTCAGGGCGGCATTGAAACCGTTGTCGAGGCGATGCGCGCCGGCGCGTTTGACTTCGTCGTCAAGCCGGTCTCGCCTGAGCGGCTGGGGTCTGCCATCGCCAACGCCCTGAAGGTCGACCAGAAGGAAGCCCGCGCCAAGGCCGGCCGTCGCTCGCGCTCTTCGCATGTCCGCTTCAGCGATATCGTTTCGGCGAGCCCGGCGATGGATCGCGTTATCGATCTGGCGCGCCGCGCCGCCCATTCCGCCATTCCGGTGGTGCTCGAGGGCGAATCGGGCGTTGGCAAAGAGATGATTGCCAAGGCGATCCAGGCCGCCTCCGACCGCTCCGGCAGGCCCTTCATCACCGTCAATTGCGGCGCCATCCCCGCGAACCTGGTTGAAAGCATTCTCTTCGGCCACGAGAAGGGCGCGTTTACCGGCGCGACCGAGCGGCATATCGGCAAGTTCGCCGAGGCCGATGGCGGCACGCTGTTCCTTGACGAGATCGGCGACCTGCCGCTCGACACGCAGGTAAAGCTGCTTCGCGCCGTTCAGTCCGGCGAGATTGAAACGATCGGCGCGCGCCAGACGCAGAAGGTCGACGTGCGTCTGATTTCGGCGACCAACAAGGACCTGATCGAGGAGGTCAAGGCGGGCCGTTTCCGCGAAGACCTTTACTATCGTCTCAACGTCTACCCGATCGCCATTCCCTCGCTGCGCAAGCGCAAGGAGGATATTCCGGTTCTTGTGCGTGCACTCGCGGAGCGTCTCGCGCACGAGCAGAAATTGCCGCAGCCGCTCGGCGTCTCGCCCAGGGCGCTGGCGTTGCTGACCGCCTATGACTGGCCCGGCAATATCCGCCAATTGGAAAACGCGATGTTCCGCGCCGTCGTCCTGGCGCAGGGGCATGAGCTCGACGTCGAGGACTTCCCGCAGATTGCTGCGCAGGTTCCCGGCTATTCGATCAACTCTGACGGCGCCATTTCATGGGGCGCGCCGGTGCGCCACCAGTCGCCGATGCTGGTCGAGAAGACGCCGCGCGTGTTCCCCGATTTTTCCGAGCGCCATGAGATGCAGGAGACTGCCATGCCCAGATCCGGCGATAGAGACGCCGATATCATACCCAGCCTCGGCGATGACGGCGATGTCCGCACACTCGCAGAGGTCGAGGAACAGCTCATTCGCTTTGCATTGAAATTCTATCACGGCCAGATGAGCCAGGTGGCGCGCAAGCTCGGGATTGGCCGATCGACACTCTACCGCAAGCTCAAGGACTACGACATTGATCCCGATCACCCTTTCCGGGATGTTGCCTAAGATTAACTAGGGCTTAAAGAATCCGGTCGAAAGGCCGGGTTCGTCGTTTCCATTTGACGAATTTTTCACTATATAACTATCGCCGTGTTGACTGTGACGTTTCTGCCATCGTCTCACCGCATTTGCATTCCATGTGGGATGTGAGGGAAATTCGCTTTTAATGGGGACGTCCATTTGTCGGTCATTTCGGATGCCAAAGGGCGGATGCGCTGGGTTGCGCCCTTGCGGTCTGTGACGTCGAAAATGCGTAAGATGGCCGTCCGGGGCATCGCTGCCCTGACACTGGCCGTTGGCCTCACGGCGGCTGTCGCCGGGGCCGCTCAGGCGGAGACCCGATCCCTCAAGCTCTATTTCGTTCACACCGGCGAACGCGCCACGATCACCTTCAAGCGCAACGGGAAGTTCGACCCGGACGGCCTTGCGAAGCTCAACCGCTTTCTGCGCGACTGGCGCCGCAACGAACCGACCAAGATGGATCCGCGCCTCTTCGACCTGATCTGGTCGGTCTATCAGAAGAGCGGATCGAGCGACTACATCAACGTTCTTTGCGGCTATCGCTCTCCCGGCACCAACGAAATGCTGCGCAACCGTTCTCGCCATACCGGCGTCGCCAAGGAGAGCCAGCACATTCTCGGCAAGGCCATGGATTTCTACATTCCGGGCGTTCCGCTGGAGCGGCTGCGCGAGATCGGCCTGAAGCTGCAAATGGGTGGCGTCGGCTATTATCCGACGTCGGGCTCGCCCTTCGTCCACATGGATGTCGGCGGCGTTCGCGCCTGGCCGCGTGCATCGCGCGAGACCCTGGTGCGCCTCTTCCCCGATGGCAAGACGATCCACGTGCCGCCGGATGGCAAGCCTTTGCCGGGTTACGAAGCCGCCATGGCCGACTACAAGCGTCGCATGGGTTCCGACAATATCGAGATCGCCTCGTCAGGCGGTCGCAAGAACCTCTTCCAGATGTTGTTCGGTGGTGGCGACGAGGACGAAAGCCCGGAAGCGATTACGGACAATGCAGCGCCAAAGGCGCAGCCGCCGAAGGCTGAGCCGCCTGTTCAGGTCGCAACAGCCGAACCCGCGCCGCAGCCGAAACAGACCTTCATCGAGAATATTCCGGGCACGACCGTGGCGAATGCGCCGGTGCCGAATGTCCGTCCGTCCGTTGCCGGCAGTCAGGGCGCCGATCTTGAGACGGCGCTTGTTTCGCCGGCCAGAAGCTCTGCAAGCGACGCGATGGCCTCCGTGCTGCAGCCGCCGGATGCGGGCAATGGGGATTATGCCGATCTCGGCGATTACAAGATTCCGGTTCCCCAGTTGCTGGGCGACCGCAAGCAGCCGGGTGACGCAGAGCTTGCCGCCGTGCCGCTGCCGGGAACGCGACCGGATTATCAGGTTGCCTCCGTCGCGCCCGATGCGGCTGCCGCACCTGTTCCCACACTGATGCCCGCCGCCCAGCCGCCGCAGGCCGCGGATGCAGTTGCCTACGCGCCAAATCCGGTCGATGGTTCGGATAAGGGCCAGGATAAAGGCAAGGACGAGATTGCCGCGATGATCAGGCGGATGTCTGGCGAGGACGCAGCAGCCCCCGCTGCCGTGACACCTTCCGTCAAGCCGCAGCAGGTTGCGCTTGCCGAGCCGCCGGCTTCGGGCAACAAGCAGCTGACGCGCTCGCTGAAGGCGGATATCCGTCCGGCGCTTGCCGAGCAAGCCTACCAGCCGAAGAAGGGCGCGCGCCCCAGCAAGACCGATGCGATCGCTGCGCTGCGTGGTTCGCACTCGCAGCCCGCCCAGTTGACGGGCGAAATGATCGAGAAATGGGCGCTGGCCGCCAATAATGCCCAGATCGTTGCGCCCAAGCGCGTCGATGGCGTCAACGGTCGTGACGCTGATGCGGACGCAAAGCCGGCAGCGGTCGCAAGCAGCCAGCCGGATGCCGGCACGGCGAAATTCGATCCGGCGCGTTTTTCCGGTGCGGCGCCCGTGGCCAAGCCGCAGTAAGATCTTTGCCGATAACCAATCGGTCAATATGAAATAGGCCCGCTGCGAGCGGGCCTTTTGCTTGAGGGCTTCTGCCTGAGATCGGCTTATTCCATGCCGAGCGCGGCCATGTAGGTCTGCAGGATGGTCTCTTCCTCGATACGCTCGTTGGCGTCCTTCTTGCGCAGGCGCACGATCGTGCGCATCGCCTTGGTATCGTAGCCGCGGCCCTTGGCTTCACCATAGACGTCCTTGATGTCGTCGCTGATCGAGGCCTTTTCTTCTTCGAGGCGCTCGATGCGTTCGATGAGCTGGCGCAGTTCTGCGGCGGCGACGTTTTCGACGGCTTTGGTTTCTTCTTCCATGTCATGCTCCTGCATTGGCCACGGCCGCATGAGGTCGGGCTTGGGTTCGGTGCGGCAGACGGATGCGCCCGCCGAGGGATGCGGTGACGTGCCGTGAAGCCCGTTCGAGGTCAAGGGGGATGTTGCGGTTCTCCGCGTTATTCTTTCGGTCGGTTCACTTCGAAGGCTGCCTGCTGGTCGGCGCTAGCCTCGCGCTGGTTGAGCTTTTTCCAGTCGTCATAGGGCATCCCGTAGACGGCTTCTCGGGACTGGTCCTTCGTGACGGGCAGCCCGGCATGGTTGGCCGCTTCGAGATACCAGTTGGACAGGCAGTTGCGGCAGAAGCCTGCGAGATTCATCAGGTCGATGTTCTGCACATCGGGGCGGTGCTGAAGATGAGAGATGAGGCGGCGAAAGGCGGCGGCCTCGAGTTCGGTCTGCTGTTCCTTGGTCAGTTCGGCCATGGGGCGTCTCCTTCCTTGTTCTGATTCATTCGTAAGCGCCGGTGCGAGACGGGAAGATCCTGTACTCATGCAGCTCGGGCATCGCATTCATTTCGGCGAAGATCGGGGCGAGCACGCCGGCCCATTCATCGACGCCGCGCCGGTCGCCGATCAGATCCTGCCGGACTTCGAGCAGCACATGCGGGATGCCGTTGCGCATACAGTGCCGGTACATCGTATCGCCTTTCAGCGCGCCGTCATAGGGTTCGTTGTCGCCGGTGACATAGCCGCGGTTCTCCAGCGCCCTGATGAGGGGGTGGACGGCGCGGTGGTCGGTGTCCCAGAGAACGCCGGCCTGCCAGGGGCGCTTGAAGCCCTTCCAATAGGGCGTGAAGGAATGCAGCGAGATGACGAGCGGCGCCTTGCCGGCCGCCATCGCCACCTCGGCGATCGCCTTGTCCACGGCCATGTGGTAGGGGCGGTGCCAGGTTTCTATACGCTTGCGGCGCTCTGCGGGGCCCAAGGGGTGATTTGCGGGAATGATCGCGCCGTCCGAGAGTTTCATGATCAGTGTCGGGTCGTCCTCGCCGCGATTGGGGTCGATCAGGAGGCGCGAGAAACAGGAGAGCACGGCAGGCGCATCGAGCATGGCTGCGAGCCGCTCCGTCAGCGGCTCGATCCCGATATCGTAGGCGATGTGGCGGGCGAATGCTTCCTTTGGCAGGCCGAGTGCGTCATAGTCTGCCGGAACATGATTCGTGGCGTGATCGGCAAGGATCAGGAGCCCGGCGGCGGAATTTCCGCCGATCCTTCGGTAGGCCTGGTGTTGGTTCATGAAGCGCCCGTGACCGGTATTGCAAGATTGTCATTTTCTCGACAATGAGTGATGGCATGGCAGGGAGTGTGGTTCAAGGCCAGAAATGGCGCTTCGACTTCGGTGCGCATTCTCGACCGGACGCGATACTAATCGATTGAAACTCTCATTGACATTCGGGCTATGGCAGCGCACAACGACAAGACCACCCATCATGGAGCCACAACGGAAACTGTGACCCGTTCAACTCGAAATCCTTCCCCCAAACGTTTCGCCAAGCGCTTCGCGGCGCCTGTCGTCCTGTTTGCGCTCGCCTTTGCGCCTGCCTTCCTCCCGGCAAGCGAGGCGCGCGCCGATTTCAGGGTTTGCAACGGAACGCAGAATCTCGTTGGCGTTGCCATCGGCTATCGTGCCAGCGAAGGCTGGATCACCGAGGGCTGGTGGCAGGTGCCGGCAACCACCTGCGCCACGCTGATCGAAGGCGAACTGAAATCGCGCTACTATTATCTTTACGCTGAGGATGCCGCCCGTGGCGGGCGTTGGACCGGTGACGTGAAGATGTGCGTGGCTGAAAACGAGTTCAAGATCGTCGGCGTCAAGGACTGTTTCGCACGCGGCTACCAGCAGATGGGCTTCAAGGAATATGACACCGGCAAGCAGGGGAGCTGGATGGTTCAGCTCACTGATACGTCGGGAACCCAGGAAAGCCAGAGCAAATGAGACGCAACCGCAAGGTCAAGATCCTAGCCACCCTCGGCCCCGCTTCTTCGGAAGAGGCCATGATCGAAAAGCTCTTCCTGGCGGGCGCGGACGTTTTCCGCATCAACATGAGCCACGCCAGTCATGATGTCATGCGGACGCTGATCGCGCGCATCCGTAATGTCGAAAAGCGGATGGGCCGGCCGATCGGCATTCTCGCCGACATCCAGGGACCGAAGCTGCGCGTCGGCAAGTTTGCCAACACGAAGGTGACGCTGACGCCCGGCCAGACCTTCACGCTCGACAACAACGAAGCCCCCGGCGACGAAACGCGCGTCTTCCTGCCGCATCCGGAAATCCTCGAATCGGTGAAGGCGGGCGACCGTCTCCTGATCGATGACGGCAAGCTGCATCTGAAGGCCATCAAGTGCGACGGCAAGAGCATCGTCACGGAAGTCATTTCCGGGACCTCGATTTCCGACCGCAAGGGCGTCAGCCTGCCCGACACGCTGCTTGCTGTCGGTGTGCTGACCGAGAAGGACCGCTCAGATATTGAAGCCGTGCTGGCGACCAACGATGTCGACTGGGTCGCACTCTCCTTCATTCAGCGCCCGGAAGATCTGGCAGAGGTGCGCAAGATGGCCCGCGGTCGCGTCGGCCTCATGTCGAAGATCGAGAAGCCGCAGGCGCTGGAGCGGATTGACGAAATCATCGAGCTTTCGGATGCACTGATGGTTGCCCGCGGCGACCTCGGGGTTGAAATGCCGCTCGAAGCCGTTCCCGGCATCCAGAAGCAGCTGACGCGCGCCTGCCGCAAGGCCGGCAAGCCGGTTGTCGTTGCGACCCAGATGCTGGAATCGATGATCACCGCCCCGGTCCCGACGCGCGCCGAGGTTTCGGACGTGGCGACTGCCGTTTTCGAAGGCGCAGACGCGGTCATGCTGTCGGCTGAATCGGCCTCCGGTGCCTATCCGGTCGAGGCTGTCGCCACCATGGCCTCGATTGCGCAGAAGGTCGAAGAAGACCAGCATTTCACCGGCATCATCCATGCCCAGCGTTCGGAGCCTAACCCGACGGGTGCGGATGCGATTTCGCTTGCGGCTCGCCAGATCGCCGAGACTCTCAAGCTCAACGCGATCGTCTGTTACACGGCCTCCGGCACGACCGGCCTGCGCGCCTCGCGTGAGCGTCCGGCCATGCCGATCCTGACGCTGTCGCCGATCGTCAAGACCGCGCGCCGTCTGTCGCTCGCCTGGGGCCTGCACTGCGTTGTCACGGAAGATGCGACGGACCTGGATGACATGGTGAACCGCGCCTGCCGCATCGTCGTCAGCGAAGGTTTTGGTGGCCCGGGCGACCGCATCATCATCACGGCCGGCGTTCCGCTCGGCACGCCCGGTTCGACGAACATGCTGCGCATCGCCTATATCGGCTCGGACGGCGTCACAGGCATCTGAACTGATTGGTGTCAAAGCCCATCGAGAGGTCGTGCGCCTGACCGGCGCGCGGCCTTTTCAGTTTTGGATGCCTGCTATTGCCGCCTTTGGCGCAAACACCTTGAGTGCGCCCGGATGAATGCAGATGCGGATATCCTGCGGCAGCGGCATGAGTTCGCCATCGAGAACGCAGCGGGCGGTTTTCGTGCGACGGGGGAAGTGCAGATCGACCTGCTGGGCGAGGGCGGATCGCACCGCGATATTCTCCTTCAGCTTGCCCCGAAACAGATCGAAGGCAAGGTGCAGTGCGCCGCGCCAATCCAGCCGCCTGGCCAGATAAAGGCCCAGATGGCCGCCATCCAGCCGCTCGGAGATCAACATCGGGCTTGAGCCGAAGGCATTGTTCGACACGGAGATGGCCGACACCCGCAGCGTCTCCTCGTGGTCCTCGATCCTGTATGTGACGTCAAAGGCAGGCGGGTCGAGCAGCACGCCGAAGGAAGCCCGGATGTTGGCGGAAATCTTGCCGAGCCGAGACTTGTAGGTCATCTTCTCACGCAGCCTGATCATCCGGGCGTGCATACCCGCGCTGAACTGGTGAACAAAGGGGTTGCCATTGGCGTCGCCGATGTCTGCCGCCATGACGTTCCATTCGGCCAGTACGGCAGGCACGGCATTGACGTCGAGCGGCAGGCCGATGGCGCGGGCGAAGAGGTTCATCGTGCCGGCGGGGATGACCCCAAGGGGGAGGCCGGCTTTCCAGGCGATCGCGGCGGCAGCGGAGACTGACCCGTCGCCGCCGGCAACAATCAGCGCGTCCGTTTGTGGCTCGGCCGCGGCAGATTTGAGGGAAGAGACAACATCCTTGCCGGAGACGATGCGGCAAACGACATCATGGCCTTGCGCGGCAAAGGATGTTTTCAGCACACCGACATAGGCCTCAAGGTCCATGGTCCTCAAGGTTCCGGCGTCCTTGTTCAGAATAGCAATTGCCCGCATGTCACCCTTGCAGCTTCGGCCTGGAAACCAGTGGCGGCTCTCGCAAGACCCTGACGCGAAGAACTGAGAGGTAGTGCGCGCATCGAGCGTCTACAAGGACGCCGGCGATCAAACGCCGGCGGGATGATGAGGTTCCGGTCGGACTGACCGAATTCGGGGTGCTTCGCCGGGCTCAGACGCCCGGCACGGGGCGATGAGTGACTTCGAGCAGCGCCTTGTGGATGTATTCGTTGCCTGCAACGACGGAGCCCGTTTCGAGCATGTTCGTCTTGCCGTCGAAGTCGGACACCCAGCCGCCGGCTTCCTTGATCAGGAGAATGCCGGCTGCGATGTCCCAGGCGGCAAGGCCGGTTTCCCAATAGCCGTCGCAGCGGCCGGCCGCGACGTAGCCGAGATCGAGAGAGGCTGCGCCAAAGCGGCGGATGCCGGAGACTTCGCCCATGACATGGCGCAGTTCGATGAGAAATTTGCCGTGATTGCCGCGACCGAGATGGGGCACGCCGCAGGTGATGACGCTGTCGGAGAGCTCCTTGCGGGCCGCCACGCGCAGACGACGGTCATTGAGGAAGGCGCCGCCGCCTTTTTCTGCCGTGAAGAGTTCATCGGTTGCCGGGTTGAACACAACGCCGGCAACAATCTCGTTGTTGCGTTCGAGCGCGATGGAGACGGCGAATTGCGGAATGCCGTGCAGGAAGTTCGTCGTACCGTCGAGCGGGTCCACGATCCAGCGATGTGCGCCGTCGGTACCCTTGATCTCTTCGCTTTCCTCGCCGAGGAAGCCATAGGTCGGACGGGCCTTCAGGAGTTCGTCCTTGACGATCTTTTCAGCCTTGCGGTCGGCCTGGGAGACGTAGTCGCCCGGACCCTTGACGGAAACCTGGAGGTTCTGAACCTCGCCGAAGTCGCGCGACAGCGACTTGCCGGCCTTGAAGGCGGCCTGAACCATGACATTGAGAAGGGCTGAACGAGCCATGAGACGAATTCCTTTGTCAAAAAACAGACCTGGCCGGACGTTGATCCGACCTGGTCGATGCTGCGCGCCTGCTTAGTCGGCGCGGCGGAGATAGGTGAGTTCGTTGGTATCGACGAGAACACGCTCGCCCGTCGCGATGAACGGCGGGACGAGGATGCGGACGCCGTTTTCAAGAATGGCAGGCTTGTAGGACGAGGCCGCCGTCTGGCCCTTGACGACCGGATCGGCTTCCACGATTTCCAGAACCAGCTGGTCGGGCAGTGCGATGCCGATCGGCTTTTCGCCGTAGAGCTGCACAGTGACCATCATGCCGTCTTTCAGGAAGCGGGCGCGGTCGCCGACGAATTCCTGGGGCAGTTCCAGCTGCTCGTAGCTTTCGACATCCATGAAGACCAGGGCATCGCCCTGCTCATAGAGATACTGGAAGTCCTTCTTCTCCAGGAGAACCTGTTCGACCGTATCGACGGTGCGGAAGCGCTCGTTGAGCTTGGTGCCATCCATCAGGTTCTTCATCTCGACCTGATTGAACGCGCCACCCTTGCCGGGCTTGACCGTGTTGCACTTTACCGCCACCCAGAGCCCGCCGTTATGCTCGATAACGCTGCCCGGGCGGATTTCGCCGCCGCTGATCTTCATTTCAGAATGTCCATGCTGATGTGTTGCGGCCGTTCGACCGCATCGTGCGGCTTCATGATCATAAAACGGGGAAATATTCAAGCCGAAAGACGCCGAAAGAGCGGTCGGCCTGGCCGTGCCGGCCGCTCTCCAGCTCGGCACCAAGGCGGCGATAGCCCGGACGCCGAAACAAACACTCGCAGGCGCCGCAGAATATTGCGGAGAACGAAACTTGAAAACGATCCGCTCGCTCCATGACCATTTCTGGCCATGCCACCCCGCCCGAAGGCAGGTTCCTTTTCTCAGGTCGGGGCGGATTTTTCAATGTAAACAGATTTTTAACCTTAAGCATCAGGCTTAACGCCGACGCCCGTCAGCGCAGGCGGATCAGGCGCTGCTGCTTGTTGGCCGCTTCGATCGCCGCCTTCTGCTGCTGATCGGTCAGGCCCTGGAAGGCGTCCTCGAGATGTTGATCCTCGCGACCGGCGCGGCGGGAAAGCACGTACCATTTTCCGGCTTCCGCCACGTCCTGCTTGGTACCAATCCCCTGGATCAGGAGATGCGCCAGCTTGTTCTGTGCGGCGACATTGCCTGCGGCGGCGGCGCGATACATCCAGGCAAAGCCGGCCTCCTGATCGCGCGGAAACTCGATCCCATCGATCAGCCAGATCGCCATATCGAGTTCGGCCGTGTCGTAACCGGCCTTGGCGGCCCGCAACAGCCAGTCCTTGGCGCTATCGCGCTTTTCCTTCGGCAGGCCGGGCAGGTTCAGATAGATTTGTGAAAGGGCGTATTCCGCATCCGCAATGCCCTTGGCGGCGGACTTTTCGTAATAGGGCAGGGCGTTTCGCAGGCCCTCTTCGCCCGGCTTCTGTGACACAAGGATCTGCGCCCAATTGAAGGCGGCCAGCGGGTGACCCGCATCCGCGGCCTTGTGCATGAGTTCGTCAGCGCGCGCCTTGTCCTGCTTGACGAGGCGGCCCTCCATCAGAATGAGCGCGTAGCGGAACATGGCGGAGGGGTCGCCGCCCTCTGCCGCCTTCGAATACCAGAAGAGGGCCTTCTGCACATCCTGCTTGACGCCCATGCCGCGGGCCAGAAGCTCCGCGATCAGCGTCTGTGCCGCCGGGTCGCCCAGCTGCGCGCGGGGCAGCGCCTTGTCGAGTGCGGTGATGTAGTAGCCGCGCTGGAAGGCGCCATAGGCTTCGTCGATCTTACCGGTAAATGGTTTTTCCGGGGGCAGATCCGGCAGGCGCAGGCCCATTCGATCATAAAGTCCCGTGCCCGCCGAGGGGGCTTCGTTCGGTTGGGACAGCTGATCGACGGGCTTGCCATCGGGGCCGATCACCTTGCCGTCGAGCGGTGCGTCATTGGCAAGGGCCGGTGCGGTTGAAGGCTGGATCACACGGGAGGTCTTCGCCGACTCGGCGTCCTGAGGGGCGCTGTCCTCGTCGCCGATGCCGTCCTGCAGGTTGACGCCCGGCAGGTCGTCGGTGGCCAGCGCAGGCGCGGCCACGCCGCCCATCAGGGCTGCCAGGGTGGCTGCCATTGCCGTTCGACGTAAAGATGAGTTCCAGCACATGGTGACTATATCTTACTCAAACCTTGGCGCTTTTTCGTCAAGAAGGGCATTTGCTTCCGCGACCACGATTGCGGCCCGGCCGGGCTCCGCGAATACGGCGGCCGAAAGTGCCGCAAACTCTGCGCCGGTCTCGGCTATCGCCAGCACCGAGGCGGGGTCCGTGCCGCCCATCACGATGCAGGGGATGGAAACCATAGAGGCCCACCATTCGCCGAGCGCCAGGTTCTTCGGATGCGGCTCCGGCTTGATGTCGCCGCCGATCTTGCCAAAGAAAACGTAATCGGGGTCCAGTTCGCCCACTTCAAGCGCCTGATGGCGGTCGGCGACGCGGCCGGCACCGACGATGAGCTTTGGCCGGAATTTCTCGACCGCATCGGCAAGTTCGGCGAATGGCGCATCGATGTGGAGGCCATCGGCTTTGGCGCGGCCGGCAACGCGGCTGTCATTGACGATGAGGGCCGCGGCGCCTGCCGCCTGGATGACCGGCACGAGGGCCTCGGCGTGGCGCTGGAACTCGTCGTCGGAACGCCCGTAACCGGGCACGATGACGGTCGCGACATCGCCGCCCTTCAGGGCGTCGCCAACGATCCGGGCGCGCTCGTCAGCGCTATCGACGTCTGGCGCTATGAGAACGAGGCGGCAGCGATCTCTGATATTCGACATGGTTTTGCGCATTCCTTTGGGCAGCGAGCCATCGCGGTCATCGGTTCGTTTCGTTGCCTGGGGGCGTATCAGATTGCCTCACCGTACAACGTCGTCCGTGGTGATCTCATATACAAGCTTGGCCGCAGTCGCAAAGGTCTCATTGCGTCCCGCGACGACTCAAGGTTATACTGCACTTGCTCACGAGCGGGGCGCACGCAAGGCGAAAGGCGCAAGTCTCTCAAAAGGCGTCACTTTATTTATTTGCACTGCACAAAATCGCTTGCCCGTCCGCAAGCTTTATTTTAGGGTCCGCGCATGTCGAAGTCTGATGCATTTTCAGCGATTGCCGATCCGAACAGGCGTTACCTGCTTGAAGAGCTGCGCCGCACGCCGCGCACGGTGAACGAGCTCGCCGAAGGGTTACCCATCAGTCGCCCAGCGGTGTCGCAGCATTTGAAGGCGCTGCTCGACAGCGATCTCGTCAAGGTGACAGCGAAGGGAACCAAGCGGATCTATTCGATCAACGCTCAAGGGTTCAACAAGCTCAATCTGTGGCTGGATCAGTTCTGGGCCTGAAGCGCTAGCCGGCGTGCAGCACTGCTGCCAGAACCTCTTCACCTTTTGAAAAAAATAAAGCCACCGGAACCAGCGCGCCGATGCGGCGCATGGATGGATTCCGGTGGCGTTTCTTGACGTATGCAAAGGCCGGTCTCACTGCATGACTTCATGCCGGCCCTTGAGTTGATTCTATTCGCCGTTCAGGCGAAGGAGAAATGCTGGGATCAATGAACGGATGAGCGAATGCGCTCGATTTCATCCTTAATGCGCAACTTGCGCCGCTTGATTTCCATGATCTTCGTGGCATCTGCTGAAGGCTGGTTCATCGCCGAGTGGAGTTCCTCCTCAAGATCTCCGTGTCTCTTGGTAAGCGTTGCAAGATGAGCCTCAATATTCATGCGGCACGTCCTTCCTTCCCTAGTGGCCCGCACCCTGTATCGCCTCAGGGTACCCCAAGCCGTAACACCCGAAAGTGTGTCACAGAATTGTAATCTTGTCGAAGGCGAAATCGTGGCAAGGGATAACTTCCCGTTAACGCGTTTTTTGTGATAGGAGCGGCGGGCGCGAAATTTGTGTATGATGTTAAGGCGCTACAGAACGGGGAATGGGGATGGCAGACCAGGATCAGGCGGAATTGCGGATGTCGGCCGCGAAGCTCAGGCAGGAGCATGAAGATTACGACGCCGCCATCAATGCCATGATCACCGTCGGCTGCGATGCGCTCCGCATCCAGCGGATGAAGAAGAAGAAACTGGCGATCAAGGATACGCTGACCAAGATCGAGGACCAGATCATCCCGGACATCATCGCCTGAGATGGAGCACGACATGACCTATGCCGGCCCGCCGCCTGTCGCCATCATCATGGGGAGCCAGTCTGACTGGGAGACCATGAAGAATGCCGCCGACACGCTGGACATGCTTGGAATTCCGTATGAATCCCGCATCATTTCGGCACATCGCACGCCTGATCGTCTCGTGTCTTTCGCCAAGGGTGCGCGCGAAGAAGGTTTCAAGGTGATCATCGCCGGCGCCGGCGGTGCCGCCCATCTGCCGGGCATGGCCGCGGCCATGACGCCGCTTCCGGTTTTCGGGGTTCCGGTTCAGTCGAAAGCGCTCTCCGGCCAGGACAGTCTTCTGTCCATCGTGCAGATGCCGGCGGGTATCCCGGTCGGCACCCTGGCCATCGGCCGGGCCGGTGCCGTGAACGCCGCACTTCTCGCCGCGGCCGTGCTTGCACTGTCCGACGAGGACGTTGCGTTGAAGCTCGATGACTATCGCGCCCGCCAGACCGCCTCGGTTGCAGACTACCCTGTGGATAATAGTTAATGTCTATGAAGACGATCGGCATCATCGGGGGCGGTCAGCTTGGCCGTATGCTGGCGATGGCCGCCGCCCGCCTCAATTTCAAGACCGTTATTCTGGAGCCGCAGGCCGATTGTCCGGCCGCGCAGGTGGCGAACAGGCAGATCGTCGGGGCCTATGACAATCCCCATGCCCTGGCCGAGCTCGCAGACGCCTGCGACATCGTCACTTACGAATTCGAGAACGTGCCTGTCGATGCAGCCGAGACGCTGGCTGCTTCACGGCCAGTCTATCCGCCGCCGCGGGCGCTGGAAGTCTCGCAGGACCGGTTGACGGAAAAAGAATTCCTCGCCTCTTGCGGCATTCCCACCGCGCAGTTCCGCCGCATCGACAGCCAGGACGATCTGGTCGCAGCCCTTGCCGAATTCGGCGGGGAGGGCGTGCTGAAGACGCGCCGCATGGGCTATGACGGCAAGGGGCAGCGCGTCTTCCGTAAGGGTGACGATCCGGCAGGGGCCTATGAGTCGCTGGGATGCGTTCCGCTGATTCTCGAGAGCTTCGTCGCTTTCGAGCGTGAAATCTCGGTGATTGCGGCGCGCGGCGTCGATGGCAGCTTCGCGGCCTACGATCCGGCAGAGAATGTCCACAAGAACGGCATTCTCCACACGTCCACGCTTCCCGCGTCGGTCTCCGCCGCAACTGCCGCAGCCACTACGCAGTCTGCCCGCGCCATTCTCGACAAGCTCGGTTATGTCGGCGTGATCGGTGTCGAGTTCTTTGTCAGCGCCGATGGTTCGCTGATTGCCAATGAAATGGCCCCGCGCGTGCACAATTCCGGTCACTGGACCGAGGCTGCCTGCATCGTTTCGCAGTTCGAGCAGCATATCCGCGCGGTCGCTGGCCTGCCGCTGGGCGATACGTCGCGGCATTCCGACTGCGTGATGCAGAACCTCATCGGCGATGATATCGCGACGGTCGAAGACTGGCTGAAGACGAAGGACGCACTGGTTCATCTCTACGGCAAGGCCGAGGCGCGGCCGGGCCGAAAGATGGGGCATGTCACCGTTCTGAAACGTTGAAAATGCAGTGTTACAGGTTCATGACCGTTGACATGGCGGTTTTGGAACTGTATCACGCCGCCAACCTGAAGAGCGCGCCCTGCCGGCGCGCTTTTGATTGTATAGATTGTGATGAAGGAACGGAGACGTTTCTTCCAACCACGCGGATCAGAAAAATGAAGATCAAGAATTCGCTCAAGTCGCTGAAGGCTCGCCACCGCGAAAACCGTCTGGTTCGCCGCAAGGGCCGCATCTACATCATCAACAAGCTGAACCCGCGCTACAAGGCCCGTCAGGGCTGATTGCGCGCCGCGCCCTCGCAAGACTTCGGTCTCGGGCGTGATGCAGCATAAATCTGTTGATATTCAACCATGGCGGAGTACGATCTCCGCCATGCGTTTTCTTGTCGTATCCATCCTGCCGGTCCTGATTCTCACCGCTGCCGCCCAGCCGCCGGCCGTGACGACGACACAGCAGGAGCCGCCACCGCTTGCGGCCATTTCGCCTTCCCAGAAACTCGATACCCTGTTTGCGCAGTTGAAGCGCCTGCGCGATCCTTCGGCAGCCCAGGGCGTTGTCGGAGAAATCTGGGGCGTCTGGAACAATTCGGGCAGCGCGACGGTGGATTTGATGCTGCGTTCCGCCGATGCGGCGGTTGCCAAGCAGCAATATTCGGCCGCGCTCGACTATCTGGACGAAGCGATTGCTCTGAAGCCGGATTACGCCGAAAGCTGGAACAAGCGCGCCACGCTGCATTTCAAGACGGGCAATTACGAACGTTCGATGGCGGATATCGCGCAGGTTCTGACCCGCGAACCCCGTCATTTCGGGGCGTTGTCGGGTATGGCCGCCATTCTCGAAGATGCAGGCCAGGACGCCGCCGCCCTGGCGGTGTGGGAGAAGGTGATCGATCTCTATCCGGCCAATCGCGATGCGCAGGGGCACGTGCGGACGCTTTCGGAAAAGCTGGACGGCAACAAGACCTGATCGCGATCCATCCCTTCATCCTGCGCGTATTTCCCTTGTCGTCGCTTAACCCGAATCGTTCCCCCTATGCTGAAAATCCTCCTGGCGCTGGTCGCCCTCGTTCCGCTGATGGCCCTGGCCGGTGGCTTTGTCTTCACCGAATGGAAGGTTTCGCAGTTCGAGGCCGCCTATCCGAATATCGGAACTCGAACGGATGTCGGCGGCTATGCGCTCAACAACGTCGATCTGCCCGCCGGACCGCAGGCGGACCTGCCGGCAATCGTCTTCATCCATGGCGCAAGCGGGAATCTGCGGGACCAGCTTTTCGCGTTCCGCAAGCCTCTGGAAGGCCGGGCGCGGCTGATCTTCGTCGATCGGCCCGGCTATGGCTACTCCGATCGCGGCGGTCCGGAAAACGATACGCCGGCGGGGCAGGCGGATGCGATTGCGCGGCTTCTGGAGAAGAAGGGCATCGATCGGGCCATCATCGTCGGCCATTCCCTGGGCGGGGCGATTGCCGCGAGCTTTGGCGTTCGCCATCCCGACAAGACGGCAGGTCTCCTGTTTCTCTCCGCCGCGACGCATCCGTGGAATGGCGGTGTCGACTGGTATTACGATCTGGCGGCAACGCCGGTCGTCGGCACGATCTTTCGCTACACCCTGCTGCTGCCGGTCGGCCTCGATCGGATCGAGAGCGGGAGCCGCGCGGTGTTCGCGCCAAATCCAATGCCAAGAGACTATGTTGCCGACACCATGCCGGGAATGATCCTGCGGCCAGGCGCGTTTTATGCCAATGCCGTCGACGTGTCGGGGCTTGATGCTTACGTGACGAAGATGGCGCCGCGCTACAAGGAGATCACCGCGCCGACGGTGATCATCACGGGTGATCACGACGACATCGTCGCGGAAGAGATCCATTCCGTGGGTCTCAAGCGGGACATTCCCCGTTCGGAACTCCTCTGGCTCCACGACGTTGGACACAAGACGGATTATGTGGCGAACGGATTGGCGGTGGCTGCGATTGAAAAGCTCGCGGGCAAGCAACGTGATCTTGAGGCCATGGCGGCGGATTTTCGCGCGCCGCAGAGCCAGCAGGCGGCTTCCGCAAAATAGTGCGCGGCCGGCGGCAACCAAGCTGTGCAAGGGCCTGGGACGCGCACGCTTTTGCGCTTCATTTCAACGCATTCTTCCACTAACCTCGCCTCAATTTGCTGGAGGTGCGTAGTCTATGTCGGATCTGGATGTGGCGGTTGAACGAGAGCGGGTCGTCCAGAACGAGGGCTACGTTCAGAAACTGTCGAGTCCCATGGCCTATTTCTGGCCGATGGCGATCTTCATCATCCTCGCCGCATTCGTCGCTGCCATTCTGTACCGTCAGGCCCACGCCGCCTTTGTGTCGAATCCGGGACTCAACAGCCTGATCCTGGGCGTGCTCGCGATCGGCATCCTTCTGAATTTCAGCCATGTGCTGCGGCTGAGACCGGAGGTGCGCTGGTTCAATGCCTTCCGGGCCGCAGGAAGTATCGAGAAGGCCGGTCGCGCGCCGATCCTTCTGGCGCCTATGCGGATGCTGCTCGCTGGCAGCCGCAACATGGCGATCTCGGCCGTGGCGTTGCGCTCCATTCTCGATTCCATCGCCAGCCGTCTCGACGAGTCACGCGATACGACGCGCTATCTCACCGGGCTTCTCGTCTTCCTCGGCCTTCTCGGCACATTCTGGGGTCTTCTTGGCACGATCGGCTCGATCAGCTCCGTCATCCAGTCGCTGAGCGTCGGCGCAGGTGACACGGCAGACGTCCTGAGCGCCCTGAAGGAGGGGCTGTCGGCGCCGCTGTCCGGCATGTCGACCGCCTTCTCGTCCTCGCTTTTCGGTCTCTCCGGCTCGCTCGTCCTCGGCTTCCTTGATCTGCAGGCCGGCCGCGCGCAGAACCGGTTCTACAACGAACTGGAAGAATGGCTCTCCTCCGTCACGGACGTCTCCAGCGACATGGGCGTGCAGTCCGCCGGCAGTGGCACGCCGCTGATGCCGCTGCAGGCACAGGACGAGATTCGGCTCGTCACCCAGCAGCTTTCACGGCTTGCCAGCGAAAGCGCCTCCAACCAGCGCGCGACGACCGCCATGGCGAACTTGGCGGAGGGCATCCAGGGGCTGGTGAAGAACATGCGGACCGAGCAGCAGATGCTGCGCGACTGGATTGAGGCGCATCAATCCGAATCGCGCGACCTGCGGGTCGCGCTCGAGCGTCTCGTGAAGGCGCTGGAGGAAAAGTAGGATGGCACTCGCGCGCCGCCGCCAGCAGCGGCATATCGATTACTGGCCGGGCTTCGTCGATGCGCTATCGACGCTGCTTCTGGCCATCATGTTCCTGCTGACAGTCTTCGTCCTCGGACAGTTTTTCCTCAGCCGTGAAATTTCCGGGAAGGATGCGGTGCTGAACCGGCTGAACAGCCAGATCAACGAGCTGACGCAGCTTCTGGCACTCGAGAAGGGCAACAAGCAGGATATGGAGGACCAGCTTGCGGCTCTCCAGGCGTCGCTGTCCCAATCCGAAGGTGAAAAGTCACGGCTGCAGAAGTTGCTGGATGCCGGCTCCGGGATTGCATCTGGAGCGCAGGCGCGGATTGGCCAGCTCTCGGGCGAACTCGATGCGGAAAAGCAGGTCTCGGCACGGGCGATGAGCCAGGTCGAACTGCTGAACCAGCAGATCGCGGCGTTGCGGGCGCAGATCGCTGCTGTCGAGGGTGCCTTGCAGGCGGCCGAGTCCAAGGATCAGGCCTCGCAGGCGCAGATCGCGGATTTGGGCCGTCGGCTGAACGTGGCGCTGGCACAGAAGGTGCAGGAGCTCAACCGCTATCGTTCCGATTTCTTCGGGCGCCTGCGTGAGATCCTCTCGGATCGTCAGAATATCCGCATCGTCGGCGACCGTTTCGTCTTCCAGTCGGAAGTCCTGTTCCCGTCAGGCGGCGCCGATCTCAACGATGCCGGCAAGGCTGAAATGCAGAAGCTAGCACAGGCGATCATCGAGCTTGCCAAGGAAATTCCTCCGGAAATCAATTGGGTGCTGCGCGTTGACGGACACACTGACAATGTGAAGCTCTCCGGCAGCGGCAAATATGCCGACAACTGGGAGCTTTCATCGGGCCGCGCGACGTCGGTGGTGAAATATCTCATCAGCCAGGGCGTGCCGGCCGACCGGCTGGTGGCGGCAGGCTTCGGCGAATATCAGCCGATTGCGCCAGGCGACACACCGGAAGCAAGGGCGCAGAACCGGCGCATCGAGCTGAAGCTCACAGAGAAGTAATCAGGTCTCGCCGAGGAAGGACTTGGCGAGCGCCTCCGGCAGACGCCGCGGGCGGCCTGAGGCGTTGACGACCGCAATGATGACCTTGGCGGCGATCAGCAGCGTTTCGCCACGCAGGATCTTCTGGTTCAGCACCATCTTCGCGCCGCCGGCCTTTTCCGTCACCGTTTCGATGGTCAGCACATTGTCCATGCGCGCGGGCGACTTGAAATCGATCTCCATGCGGTGAACGACGAACATCAGGCCTTCGCCATCCATCTGGTGCAGTGCGCTCTGCTCGACGCCGAGGCAGCGCAGATAATCGGTCCGGGCGCGCTCCATGAAATGCAGATAGCGGGCATGATAGACGAAGCCGGAGAAATCGGTGTCCTCGTAATAGACGCGCTGCGTCAGCCGGTGGCTGCCATCGGCGGCAAGCTCGCCGGAAAGGGAAAATGTCTCGGTCATTCGGGCACGCTCTCGCGATGGATCAGATGTTCGCTGGTTTCCGGCAGGCTGCCGATGCGCGCCGGAATGAAGTCCGGCTGCAGCGGCAGCGCCTCAAGACGCGCCTTTTCGGCCGGAACCCATTTGAATTCAAGGTCATTCTTCGCATCGCGCACGCGATGCACGATCTCTTCCGGGCGGAAGGGAAAATGCTCCGGCATCTGCATGAGGTAATAGACGCCGATCTCGTGCCACTTCCTGCCCTCGAAGGCGAAGAAATTTTCCACCGTCCAGAGATGGCGCACGAGTGTCACATCGCAATCCGTCTCCTCCTTCATCTCACGGATCAGCGTTTCCGCAGAGCTCTCGCCTACCTCCGCCGTGCCGCCGGGAAATGTCCAGAATTTCTCATGCGTCGCGCGATGCACCAGAACGTGTCCATCGCGGAAGGCGAGGCCGGCGATGCGCATGTTGAAAAGCCGGCTTGCCAGCTTGATGCGGATGGTCTTGCGCGCCATGGCTCAGCCTATATCGAGGACAACGATTTCCGGCCATGCGCCAAGCCGAAGCGGAATGGTCGTGCAGCCGAGGCCGCGCGACACGACGATATGCCTGCCATTCTCGACGATATGGCCGCCGCGATAGCGTGTGCCATAGCGGGAGTTCATGGCGGGCGACCAGCCGAAGAGATTCACCTGTCCGCCATGGGTGTGGCCCGAGAGGGTTAGCGAGACGCGGTCGGGCACTTCGGGAAAAATATCAGGCTCGTGCGCCATGAGGATGAGGGGCGCGTCGTCCGTCACCTTGGCCAGCGTGGCCGGCAGGTCGTCGACGCCCTCCTTTTCCTTTCCATCGGGACGCCGCACCAGGCGAAAGGCCAATTGATCACCGAGGCCGGCGAGCCAGAAAGGCTTTCCATCCTTCGCGAGCCGTGTGGCGTCATTGATGAGGAGTGGAATGCCGACCTTCTCGAAAGCCTTGCCGATCTTCGGCATCATGCGGGGATCAAGCTCGAAATCCTCGGAATGCCAGTAGTCGTGGTTTCCGAGGATCGCATAGGTGCCGAGCGGTGCGGAGAGTGTCTTCAGGCAGGAGGCGATGTCATCGTTCGGCAGCGGCACGCCCAGCTGGTCCATGCCGTTTACAAAGTCGCCGAGGAGCAGGATCATGTCGCCGCCGAGCCCGTTGACCGTCTCGCAGATGCCGGCGACACGGTCGAGCTCCATCCAGCGCTTGGTGGTGTGAATGTCGCTCAGCAGCACGAGGCGGAGCTTCAGGCCGGGTGTCCAGCGTGGCGGGGTGAAAGTGTAGTTTCGGATGCGGGGCGTGCCCATGGCCTCCGCCACGGTGCCATAGCCAAGCACCGCCGCGGCAGAGGCAAAGGCTGTTGCCGCGAGCTTGAGAAAACCGCGTCTGGTGATCACTCGTCGTTGTCCTGAAAAAGGCTTATCTGGGTTTTTTCGATATCTTTTGGCGGGTTAAGGCCCAGATGCTTCCATGCATTTGCGGTGAGAATACGACCGCGCGGCGTGCGCTGGATGAAACCCTGCTGGATCATGTAGGGCTCAATGATGTCTTCAATGGCATCGCGCGGTTCGGACAGGCCGGCAGCGATCGTCTCGATGCCGACGGGGCCGCCGCCGAAATTGTGGGCGATCATGGCGAGATAGCGACGGTCGAGCTGGTCGAGCCCCATGTTGTCGACATGCAGCCGGGTCAGTGCCTCGTCCGCGATTTCACGGGTCACGGCCTCTGCGCGGGCGACTTCGGCAAAGTCGCGCACGCGGCGCAGCAGTCGGCCGGCGATGCGGGGCGTGCCTCGGGCGCGTCGGGCGATTTCGCGGGCGCCGTCATCCGTCATGCCGAGACCGAGCAGACGCGCGCCGCGCCGGACGATCGATTCCAGTTCCTCGACCGTGTAGAAATTCAGCCGCACGGGAATGCCGAAGCGGTCGCGCAGGGGCGTGGTCAGCAGACCGAGACGCGTGGTTGCGGCAACGAGCGTGAACTTCGACAGGTCGATCTTGACCGAACGCGCGGCCGGGCCTTCGCCGATGATCAGGTCGAGCTGGAAATCCTCCATCGCCGGATAGAGGATTTCCTCGACGGCCGGATTGAGGCGATGGATCTCGTCGATGAAGAGCACGTCACGCTCTTCGAGATTGGTCAGAAGCGCCGCCAGGTCGCCGGCCTTGGCGATGACCGGGCCGGAGGTGGAGCGGAAATTGACGCCGAGCTCCTTCGCCATGATCTGCGCCAGCGTCGTCTTGCCGAGGCCGGGCGGGCCGACGAACAGGACATGGTCCAGCGCCTCGCCGCGGTTCTTGGCCGCCTCGATGAAGATCTTGAGATTGGCGCGTGCCTCCGCCTGACCCGTAAACTCGTCGAGGGATTGCGGGCGCAATGCGGTGTCGAGATCTTCGCCGCGCTTTTCTGGGTTCAAGAGCGGATTTGGCTGGTTCATGTGGTCTGTCCCGTTTCGACAACGGCTTTATCGGTGAACGTGGATGAAGGAAAGAGCGGCGTCACCGGGACAATTCCTTCAGACCAAGACGAATGAGCTTGGCGCTGTCTGCGCCTTCGCCGCCATTCTTGAGCGCGGCGGCAACCGCATTGGCGGCCTGATCGCGGGAATAGCCGAGATTTGTCAGCGCCGAAACTGCATCCGCCACCGGGGCGCTTGCGACGCCTTCCCCGAGTTCCTGCTTGAGGCCCATATTCGCGGCTTCACCGGCAAAGGCGGGGGCCTTGTTCTTCAATTCCGTCAGGATGCGGATGGCAACCTTCGGTCCGACGCCAGGCGCGCGGGAGATCGCTGTCTTGTCCTGTAGCGCAATGGCGTTGGCGAGTTCGGAGGGCGTGAGCGTCGAAAGCACTGCGAGCGCCACCTTCGAACCGATGCCCTGCACGACCTGCAGAAGGCGGAACCATTCGCGCTCCAGCGGCGTCGCGAAGCCAAAAAGCTTCAGCTGATCTTCACGGACATAGGTTTCGATAAACAGCACGACCGCCTCGCCGACGTTCAACTTCGAGAGCGTGCGGGCGGAGCAGAAGGCGAGGTAGCAGACGCCATGAACATCCACGAGCACATAATCCTCGCCGATTTCGTCCACGGTTCCTTTGAGTTTGCCGATCATGGGGTGGGTCTTTCAGGGATGCGTTTCGGGCGAGATGATATCGAGGTCAGGGAAATAGGCGCGGTAACCCTTCGGATCTCGGGTCAGGAGGCTGTAACCGCGCAGATACGCATGAGCCCCGATCAGGAAGTCGGGCAGGACACGTTCCTTTGCGCCGCCGCTTCGCCGATAGACTCCGAAGGCGCGCCCGGCGGCGAATGATGATAGCCATGGCAGGCTCTCGCGCAGGAATTCCTCCGGTGGCAACAGCGCTTCGACGATCTCGATCGTATCGTAACGAACGGAAAACTCCGAGAAGATGATCTGGTTGATAATCAGTGCGCCCCGCGAAGCCGCTTCTGCGATCCTGGCGCGGGACCAGCTCAACCAGTTCGGATCGCGAACGGCGATGTCGACCAGGACATTGGTGTCGATGATCGTCGACATCAACTGCGGTCCCGCGTCATGGCCATCAAGGCGCCCGCATCAAGCGTCTGGTCTCCCGTGCCTTCGAGATGGTCAAGAGCGGCGTTCAGACGATCAAGCCGCGCCCGTTCAGGCGATGCCTTCGTGTCAGCTTTCGGAGAGACGACGAGTTTTCCATTCTCGATGGAAAAAATGACCTCGCTGTTCGGCTCGATACCGGCCAGTTGCCGCAAGTCGCGTGGAATCGTAACCTGGCCCTTTGATGTCACACGCACCGATCAGTTCCTGTCTTCGAGTCGAGGTAAGAATTACTCTTACTTCGAGAACAAGTCAAGAACATTACCCCGCCAGCATGGCCAGCCGGCTTGCGGTCGCGCCGCGATTGTGGGCGTGGCAGATGGCGATGGCGAGTGCGTCGGCGGCGTCGTTGCCCTTGAACTCGGCCTTCGGCATCAGAACCTTGAGCATCATGTGGATCTGCTGCTTTTCGCCGTGGCCGACGCCGATCACGGATTTCTTGACCGCGTTGGGCGCATATTCCGCCACCTTCAGCCCCGCGCGGGCGGGTACAAGCATGGCGATGCCGCGCGCCTGACCGAGCTTCAGCGTGGCGACGGCGTCCTTGTTGACGAAGGTCTGTTCCACGGCCGCCTCATGCGGCTGATAGGCGTGGATGATTTCGGCAAGGCCGTCATGGAGCTGGCAAAGCCGCGATGCGAGGTCCATGTCTCCGTCGCTCGTCACCGTGCCCGAGGCGACGAAGCGAAGCGAATTGCCAAGCGTTTCGATGATGCCCCAGCCCGTACGGCGGAGCCCCGGATCGATGCCGATGATGCGAATCAGGTCTTTCATGGCGCGAAGGTAGGACAGAAATCGGGTGCTGCCCATCTTGTTTGACGCGCAAATCCCTGGCGGGCTGCGCTTGCAGATAGGGGAAATGGCAAGAAACATCTTACACTCCTAATTTATCGGCACTTCATTAACCATGAAGTAAGTGCCTTGGGTGAAAGACTATCTTCTTGAATGGTGCGATGCGGCAACCTTGCGGTTTCCGGAATGCGCGCCAGTTAGCTTGCCCTTGCGGATGGTGGATCAATGAGCCGAGTATTCAATTCTGTCCGGGCGCGTGTCACGGGCCTGTTCGTACTGTTCATGGTGCTGTCGGGCGCGGTGCTGTCGGCAATCGCCTATCTCGGCAGCGACGGCGTGTTCCAGCAACAGGCCTCTGCTTCGCGGGAAGCGACGCTGACCTTCCGCGCTGACATGCTCTCCGAGAGGCTTGCCCAATTGCGCGGCCAGGCGGAATCGATTGCGCGCATCGAGGCATTGCAGCAGGATCTCACCAATCTGAAGAGCGGCTGGAAGACGGTCGAAAAAACCGCAGGCGATGCCAGCAAGGCTCTGATCGACATTTATGTCACCCGCAATCCGAACCCGGCCGACAAGCGCGAGCTTCTGGTCAAGGTCGACGGGCCCAGCGGTTTCTACTTCTCCTCGCATGAGAAGACGCAAGGTGACGTGCAGACCTATCTCGCCAATGGGCCGTTTTCCGATCTGCTGATGGCGGATACGCTGGGCAATATCATTTACTCATACAAGAAGACCGAAACCTTCGGGCGCAACGTGGCGTCCGGCGACCTTTCGAAGTCGGGGCTCGGCACGGTCTATGCTCTTGCCAACAAGGCCATAGCCGCCTCCAAGGATGGCGAGACGGCGGACACGGTCTTCTCGGGACTTGCGATCTCGCCGGCAACGGGCAAGGCCGACATCTATTTTGCCGTCCCGCTTCTCAAGCTTGGCGCACCCCGCGGCATCGTCATCTTCAAGGTGGCTGACCGCGCCCTGAGCGACGTCATGACCAAGGCGGTTACCCCCGGCAGCGATGCGCGTGTCAACATCATTGGTAGCGACGGCCATGCGCTCGGCGTGTCGGATCAGGGCGCCATTGTTGCCGTGGATGCAAAGCCGTTCACCTTCGCAACAGAGGCGCTTGCTGCAAACCAGATTTTCCAGGGCGATTTCGACCGCGTTGACGGTCCTGCACGCGCCTTCACCAAGCCCGTCGACATTTACGGCTATAGCTATCTGATTGCCGAAAGCGACAGTATCGGCGCGCTGGAGGCAGGGTCCAGGCATATTGCCCTGCTGATGGCCGGCGTCGGTGCGATCGTGATGCTGGCCGGCGTCGTCGCATCGACCTTCTTCCTCAAGCGGATGCTTTCGCCGCTCGGCGCGCTGGCAGAGGCCACGCAGGCCGTCTCGACAGGCGATCTTGCCGCCACGATCCGCTTCCAGGATCGTCGCGACGAAATTGGCGTCATGTCGCGTGCGCTCAACAGCTTCCGGCAGTCCTTGCAGCGTCAGAGGGAAATGGAGGCGGAAGCCGCGCAAATGGCGATCGACGCCGAGCGTGAGCGCAATGCGCGTCAGGCCGAGCGCGAAGCTCAGGCGGCCGAACTCCAGGATGTCGTCAACGCACTGGGTTCCGGCCTCGGCCGGTTGGCCGGCGGCGATCTTGCCTGCGCGATCGATCGGCGCTTCCCGGCGGAACTCGAGATGCTGCGGCTCGACTTCAACCGCTCCGTCGAACAGCTGCGCGATGCGATGCTGGCGATTGGCGGCAATTCGGCGGCTGTGCGGGAAGGATCGAGCGAAATGCGAAGCTCGGCCGACCAGCTGGCCGCCCGCACGGAAAGGCAGTCCATTTCCATCAGTCAGGCGGCGGCCGCGATCGATCAGGTGACCAAGGCCGTTCGTGAACAATTGGCCCGCGCGGAAGACGCGGCGCGCATCGCCAAGACGGCCCGTGACGGAACCGACGATTCCGCAGGGATCATGCGCAGCACGATCGAGGCGATGCAGAACATTCAGAGCTCCTCGCAGAAGATCAACCAGATCATCGGCGTCATCGACGAAATCGCCTTCCAGACCAATCTTCTTGCGCTGAATGCCGGTGTCGAGGCTGCGCGCGCTGGCGAAAGCGGCAAGGGTTTTGCCGTGGTCGCGCAGGAAGTCCGAGAACTGGCCCAACGCTCTGCCAATGCGGCCAAGGAAATCACCGCGCTTCTCGCCAAGTCGACGAGCGACGTCGATGCGGGCGTGGCGCTGGTCGAGAAGGCCGGTCATGCCATCGGCGCGATTGGTGGGCATGTCGCCGACATCGACGGGCGCATCCGCTCGATCATGGAATCGACCCGCGAGGAAGCGGATTCGCTGCGCGCCATCAACGCCTCCGTCGGCGAGCTCGAACATGCCACGCAGCAGAATGCCGCGATGGTCGAGGAAACCACCGCCGCTGTCCACAAACTCGCCCACGAGGCCGGCGAGATGGATCAGCGCCTCGGGCAATTCCGTCTGGAAGGTGATCGAACCGGCTATCGGATGGCGGGTTAGGCTGTCACCAAATCGCGCATGGACCCGGCTTGAACGCCAGGTTCATTCGTTTGGCTTACCATTTTGGTTTCCGAATGGTCTTGGGATTGCTATTGAGGTGCACTAGATAGGGAACATAGTTCCTAAAGGTGCCCTGCCATGACCTCCTTTTCCATTCTCGATCTTTCCACCGTTAGCGAAGGCGCGACCGTCTCGGATGCGCTGGAGAACACGCGGCGCATGGCGATCGCGGCGGAGGAGGCGGGTTACAAGCGGTTCTGGCTGGCCGAACATCACGGCATGTCGGGGATTGCCAGCGCGGCCACGTCGCTTGTCATCGGCCATGCAGGCCACGCCACCAAACGCATCCGCATCGGCTCCGGCGGCATCATGCTGCCGAACCATTCGCCCTACATCATCGCCGAGCAGTTCGGCACGCTGGCCGCGCTCTTTCCGGGGCGCGTGGATCTGGGACTTGGCCGTGCGCCGGGGACGGATATGGCCACCGCGCGGGCCTTGCGGCGTGACATGCAGGCGGCCTCGGAGCGTTTTCCCGACGATATTCTGGAGCTGAAGGCCTGGCTCGGGCCGAGGGCGGAGGGACAGCGGGTGATCGCCAACCCCGGCATCGATTCAAACGTCCCGCTCTATATCCTCGGATCAAGCCTCTATAGCGCCCATCTGGCCGCGGCGCTCGGCCTGCCATATGCCTTCGCCTCGCATTTCGCGCCCGACCAGCTGTTCGAGGCGATCGATATCTATCGTTCGCGCTTCGAGCCATCGGATCAGCTTGACCAGCCCTATGTCATGGCCGGCGTGATGGGCGTGGTGGCGGAGACGGACGAGGAGGCAGCCTATTACTTCACCTCGGCCCAGCAGCAATTCGTCAACCTGCGCCGGGGGCGTCCCGGCAAATATCCTGCGCCGGTCGCCGATATGGATGAGCACTGGACTCCCATGGAACGGACCATGGTGGAGCACACGCTGCAATTTGCCGTCGTCGGCGCGAGCGATACGGTCGAGACAAAGCTGAAGCGCTTCATCAAGGACACGGACGCCGACGAGATCATCGTGTCCTTCACGGTCTTCGACGTGGAGAAGCGGCTGGCGGCGGTGAAGGCGGTGTCGGAAATGGGTGTCTTCGAGCGGGCGTGAATCGCCTTCACGAATCGCCGGCGGCTGCCGGTCTTTTCCTTTTCAGTCTCACACGCCCCCGCTTTCCGGATAGCTCGACAAGTCGGCGGAAGGTCGGGCATTCCATATGCGAAGGTGCCTTGCAGTCCGCAACATGGCGCAGCGTGTCGCTGAGTACGCCCAACTGCCGGATCTTCTCGTCGATCTCGTCGGCTTTGCGATGCAGGACATCGCGGGGCAGGTCGGGCCTGCCATTCCTGCCGAACATGCCGGCGATTTCCTCCAGCGAGAAGCCGGCCGCCTGACCCATCGTGATCAGCTTGATCTGCAAGAGGACGTCCGGCGAGAATTGCCGGCGCAGGCCGTGCCGGAAGAGGGATTCGATCAGCCCGATCTCCTCGTAGTAGCGCAGCGCTGACGGCTTGACGCCGGTCTCCGTAGCGACCTCCCCAATATCCAGAAATTTCATGCTTGACCTCAAGTTGGCTTGAATTCGTAGCCTGCGCCTGAATGCAATTTCAGACAAGGGTGAAAGACATGAACACAGGGAAAATCGACGATGACGGCAGCGTAGGTCCGGCTTGGGTAACGGCCGCGCTGGCGCTTTCGGCGCTGCTGGCATCTCTGGGTACCAGCATTGCCAATATCGCCCTGCCGACGCTGGCGCAGGCATTTGCCGCTCCGTTTGCCGAAGTACAGGTGGTGGTCGTGAGCTATCTCGCGGCGCTGACGGTCTCGGTTGTCGTGGCGGGGCGGTTGGGTGACAGGTTTGGGCTTCGGACTGTCTTGCTTGCGGGGCTCGGGCTCTTTGCGGTCTCTTCGCTGGGCTGCGCCATCGCGCCGAGCCTCCTGCTGCTGATCGGCGCACGGGTTGGGCAGGGCGTCGGTGCTGCCATTCTCATGACGCTGGCGATGGCCCTGATGCGTGAACAGGCGAGCGAGGCTAAGGTGGGGCGGGCGATGGGCCTGCTCGGCACGGTATCGGCCCTCGGCACCGCGCTCGGGCCATCGCTCGGCGGGTTGTTGCTGCCTCTGACGAGCTGGCGTGGAATCTTCGCCGTGCAGGTTCCTCTGGCACTCATCGCCTTGTTGCTGGTTGCCTTTCTGTTGCCGGCTGACGTGCGGAAGCCGGAGACGAAGGCTCCGTCGCTGCTCAGCGTGATGAACCGCCGGCTGTTGCCCAGCCTTGTCGTCAATTTTCTGGTCTCCGCCGTGATGATGACGACGCTGGTCGTCGGACCATTCTTTCTCGCCCTCTCGTTGGGGCTGCATCCCGTGGGCGTCGGGCTCGTGATGACGGTTGGGCCGGTGATCTCAATCCTGGGCGGTATTCCGGCGGGAAGGCTGGTCGACCGCTGGGGTAGCGGCCGGGTGCTGAGGCTTGGCCTTGGCCTTCTCTTTCTCGGTACGCTGCTGCTCGCGGTGCTGCCGGCCCATGCCGGAGTAGCAGGCTATATCGCAGCCATTTCAGTTCTGACGCCCGGCTACCAGCTCTTTCAGGCGGCCAACAACACGCAGGTACTGGTCGATATCAGCAAGGCGTTGCGCGGCACGGTGTCGGGGTTGCTCAGCCTCTCGCGCAATGCCGGGCTCATCGCCGGGGCCTCGCTCATGGGTGCGGTCTTTGCTTATGGCGTCGGACGAGTGGATATCTCCAATGCCAGCGCGGATGCTATTTCAAACGGGATGCGGCTGACATTTCTGCTGGCGAGCGCTTTGATGCTTCTCGCCTTGCTGCTGCAAGTCACTTTTAGCAGAAAGGCGCCATGAGGTGTCGGACCCTCGCCTATTTCAAATAGGCCCGCACCACATCGACAAGTTCACCCGCCGCCTCGTTGCGGTCGGGCTGCGTCAGGTCGGCGGCGGCAAGGTGGTGTTGGATGTGGTCTTCGATGACCTCGGCCATCAGGCCATTGACCGCCCCGCGGATGCCGGCGATGAGCTGCATGACTTCCGCGCAGCCCTTCTCTTCCTCCAGCATACGCTCAACGGCTTCCATCTGGCCGCGCAGGCGGCGGACTCGGTTGATGAGCTTCTGCTTTTCACGGATCGTATGCGTCATGTCCCATGGCCCCGTATTCGCCAGTCACGCGGCGCGTGCTTCCACTTCGACCGTCACATGCGACAGATCGTGGATCGCTGCAAGCTTTTCGCGATAGTAGGAAGGGGCCTTCGGGTGGTCGGCAAGGAGCGACACGATGGCGCCGTGGTGGCCGGGGCCGAGCTGCCAGACGTGCAGGTCGACGATCTCGGCGCCCTCGCGGGTGACGATCTCGCGGATCTCCTCGGGCAGATCCTCGTCTTCCGGCACATAGTCGAGCAGCGTCGCGCCGGTGTCGCGGATGAGGCTCCAGGACCAGTTGGCGATGACGAGCGAGCCGACAATGCCCATGACCGGATCGAGCCAGGACCAGCCGTAGAGGCTGCCGAGCGTCAGCGCCAGGATGGCGAGCACCGAGGTGAAGGCGTCGGCCAGTACATGCAGATAGGCGGCGCGCAGGTTCTGGTCCTTGCCGCCCTCGTCGTGATGATGATCGTGCCCGTGCTCATGCCCATGTGCGTGGCCGTGATGGTGGTGATCGTCCTTCAATAGCCATGCGCAGACGAGGTTCACGGCAAGACCGATGACCGCGATCAGGATCGCCTCGCGGAAGTTGATCGAGACCGGCGCGCGCAGCCGCATGAAGCTTTCCCAGGCGATCAGCAGGGCGATCATGGCCAGCACGATGGCGCTGGTGAAGCCGGCGAGATCGCCTAGCTTGCCGGTGCCGAAAGTAAAGCGCGGATTATGGGCGTGGCGGCGCGCGTAGAAATAGGCGAGTGCGGCAATCAGCATGGCCGCCGCATGGGTCGACATGTGCCAGCCATCGGCCACCAGCGCCATCGAACCGTAGACGTTGCCGGCGACGATCTCGATCACCATCATCGTGGCGGTGACGGCGATGACGATCCATGTCCGCTTCTCGTTGCGGGCATGGCCTTCGCCCAGGAAGACATGTTCGTGCTGTGCTGGCAGCGCGTCGTGCGCGTGATCCTGATGGTGATCGTGCGGATGAGGATGGGTGTGATGGTCGCTCATGATTGCGCTCCTGAATGTAATATAGGGGGGTACCCTATTATTCTCACTCAGGCAACGATCTTTTAGTCGCACCGTCAATCCTGATCAGAGCGCCTGAAACGCAAAATCCCCGGACGAGCCGGGGATTGCGCTTGAAATGGTTTGTCTATGCGGATCAGGCCGAGAGCTTGGCCATGACTTCATCCGAGACTTCGAAGTTCGAATAGACGTTCTGGACGTCGTCGTCATCTTCGAGATTGTCGATGAGCTTCATCAGCGACTGGGCCTTTTCTTCGTCCACCGGAACCGTGTTCTGCGGCTTCCAGACGGACTTGACGGTTTCGGCTTCGCCGAGGACGGCTTCGAGCGCCTTGGCGACTTCGTTGGTGTCTTCAAAGCCGCAATAGATCGTGTGGCCTTCTTCGTTGGACTCAACGTCTTCGGCACCGGCTTCGATGGCCGCTTCCATCACCTTGTCTGCATCGCCCACGGAGGCCTTGTAGGTGATTTCACCGACGCGGTCGAAGGAGAAGGAGACCGAACCGGTTTCGCCCAGTGCACCGCCGGCCTTTGTGAAGAGCGAGCGGACGTTGGAGGCGGTGCGGTTGCGGTTGTCGGTCAGCGCCTCGACGATGACGGCGACGCCGCCCGGGCCGTAGCCTTCGTAGCGGACTTCGTCATAGTTTTCGCCGTCGGCGCCCGCGGCCTTCTTGATGGCGCGGTCGATATTGTCCTTCGGCATGGACTGCGCCTTGGCGTTCTGGATCGCCAGACGCAGGCGGGCGTTCATCGCCGGGTCCGGCAGGCCGGCCTTGGCAGCAACGGTGATTTCGCGCGCGAGCTTCGAGAAGAGCTTTGACCGGACGCTGTCCTGCTTGCCCTTGCGATGCATGATGTTCTTGAACTGTGAATGGCCAGCCATGGCACCCCTATGCGTATTTCATCCGGTTTTTCGAGATTTTGGCGCCTTATAAGGATTTTGAGGCGGTTCGTCCAGATGTGGAACCATTTCGCACGGTTGCGGATTAACGGGGTGACACCGACCCCCCGCGACAACGTGAAAGGACATGACGATGGTAAGCCTCTCGACTGCCAACAAGGATCCGGAAAAGCTGATCTGGGATGAGCTCGACCGCGTGACCGCCGGGATGCTCGGCCTGAAGGGAGAGAGTTTTGAAATTCAGCCGATGGCGCCGAACCTGGATTTCTCGACGAAGTCGATCTGGTTCTATACCCGCAAGAGCAGCGATCTCGCCCGCGCCATCGGTCCGGGCTCGGAAGCGCTTTTCGTCGTCGTCGGCAAGGATCATGACTTCCATGCCGTGCTCAAGGGCCCGATCGAGGTGAACCCCAACCCGGCCCGCGTCGAGGAATACTGGAGCTCGGTCGTTGAGGCCTGGTATCACGACGGCAAGGACGATCCGGATCTCACCATGCTGCAGTTCCGCCCGCGCGAATGCAGCTTCTGGGCCTCGACCGGCAACCTGCTCACCTTCGGCTGGGAGATCGCCAAGGCCAATCTCGATCCGGACAAGGAACCGGATGTCGGCGTTCACAAGCACATTGCGTTTGTCTGATTACAACGCGTGTCCCAGACGGAAAGAGGCGGGGTTTGGCCCCGCCTCTTTCTTGTATCTGCCTTCGCATGGCGTTTGCATTACCAGAAATCCGGTACCGTCTCGCTCAGCCGTGGCCCCAGCCGCAGCGGTGCAATCTTCTCCGCCAGCCCCGTGCGGTCCGATATCTCAACTGCCAGGCCGCAGATCGTCGCCGGACCGTTTGCGGCCTCGAAACGGCCCTTCGGCATTTTGGAAATGAAGCGGTTGATTGGCTCTTCCTTTTCCATGCCGAGCGAGGAGTCATAGTCGCCGCACATGCCGGCGTCGGACATGTAGGCGGTGCCGCCGTTGAGTATCTGGTGGTCGGCGGTCGGGACATGGGTGTGGGTGCCGACGACGAGCGAGGCGCGGCCGTCGACGAAATGGCCGAAGCATTGCTTCTCGGAGGTCGCTTCCGCGTGGAAGTCGAAGATGATCGCGTCGGCCTGTTCGCCAAGCGGGCAGGCGGCGAGGATCGCTTCGCCGGTCTTGAAGGGGTCGTCCAGCTCCGGGTGCATGAAGACGCGGCCCATGATGTTGGCAACGAGCACGCGCGCGCCATTCTTCGCGATGAAGAGGCCGGAGCCCTTGCCGGGCGTGCCGGCGGGATAGTTGGCGGGGCGCAGGAAATTGTCGTAGCGGCCGGCGAAGCCCACGGCTTCCTTCTGGTCCCAAACATGGTTGCCGGTGGTCACGACATCGGCGCCGGCGTCGATCGTATCGACATGGATCTGCTCGGTAATGCCGAAACCTCCTGCGGCGTTCTCGCCGTTGACGATGACGAAATCGAGCTTGTAGTCGGAAATCAGGCCGGGCAGGCGCTCCCAGACGGCCGTGCGGCCTGTCTTGCCTACCATGTCACCCAGAAAAAGCAGTCGCATCTAAAGTCCGTTCTAGCGAAAACGCGTGAGGCCGCTTTCGGTCAGAATGGCATCGAGCGGCATGTCGTGAGGTTCTGCGGGAATTTCTTCCACCTTCTGGACGTCGAATGCAATGCCGATCAGCCTCGGTTTCAGCCCTTTCCGCAACAAACGGTCGATGGCGCGGTCATAATGGCCGGCTCCATAGCCGATCCTGTTGCCGAGACGGTCGAAGGCGGAGAGGGGGATGAGCAGGATATCCGGGTCGAGCTCCGCCGCGTCCGGCCCCGGTCCCGAGGTGCCGAAGCCGGTGTTCACCAGTGTTGCGGTGGGGAGCAGTTCGCGGAAGACGATCGTTTCCCTGTCCAGAACGACGGGCAGGCAGAGGCGCGCGCCGCGCGCCCGCAAGCCGGACATCATGGGCCGCACGTCGGCTTCGGAGCGGATCGGCATGAAGCCGGATATGATCTTGCCGGGGTCGAAGGTGATCGCCTCTGCGTGATCGGCCATCGCGAGGCTCTTTTCGATGCGGTCTTCCGCCGGGATGGCGTCGCGCAGCGCAAGGCGGTCTTTGCGGATTTCGGCTTTGGTCAGGCTCACGTGGTGCTCCGGTCTTGGTTGGCGCGACAATAGGAAATCCCGCGTCCTTGGCAAGCCGGGGCTGATTGCGATCAGGCTCTTTCAAACGCATAATTGGCCGATGCGAGATCGCCCCATGGATTCGGCCGAATATATGCTCTTCGAGACGGCGCTTGGCGTCTGCGGTATCGCGTGGAGCGAGGTCGGACTGACGCGCGTGCAGCTGCCCGATCGCGACGCGGCGGCGACGGCCGCGCGGCTTGCGAAGAGTGCAAGGCGGGCAGGCGGTGCGGTGCCAGCTTATGCCACTGAGGCTGCGGAATTGCTGGCGGATTATGCAAGCGGCGAGGATGTCGATTTCTCAGGCGTACTTCTGGATTTTGCCGGCATCGCGAAATTTGAAGCAACAGTCTATCTCGCGCTGCGCAAGGTCCGGCGCGGCGAGACCGTGACCTATGGCGAGCTGGCCGGATTGGCCGGATCACCGGGCGCCGCTCAAGCGGTTGGCACTGCCATGGCGCGCAATCCCTGGCCGGTCGTCGTGCCGTGCCATCGGGTTCTCGCTGCGGGCAACAAGCCGGGCGGGTTTTCCGCGCCGGGTGGCCTCGTCACCAAGGCGAAGCTTTTGGCCATGGAAGGCGTTCATCTCGATGGCGGCGAGCCCATGCTGCCCGGGCTTTTCGACTAGTCTGCTCTTTGGCGCATAAAAAAGCGCGCCGTTTCCGACGCGCTTCGCATTTCAACGCTCGTGTCAGGCTCAGATGAGCTTGGCGAAAGCAACCGACGTGTCGAGCATGCGGTTGGAGAAGCCCCACTCGTTGTCGTACCAGGTGAGGATACGCACGAAATTGCCTTCCATGACCTTCGTCTGGTCGAGCGCGAAGATGGAAGAATGCGGATCGTGGTTGAAGTCGCGCGAGACGAGCGGCTCGTCGGTGTAACCGAGGATGCCCTTGAGCGGACCGCTGTTGGCGGCAGCCTTGATCGCTTCGTTGATCTCTTCCTTGGTCGTCGAACGCTTGGCGACGAACTTGAAGTCGACGACGGAGACGTTCGGGGTCGGAACGCGGATGGACGAGCCGTCGAGCTTGCCCTTCAGTTCCGGCATGACGAGGCCGACGGCCTTGGCTGCACCCGTCGAGGTCGGGATCATAGAAAGGGCGGCAGCGCGGGCGCGATACAGATCCTTGTGCATCTGGTCGAGCGACGGCTGGTCGTTGGTGTAGGAGTGGATCGTGGTCATGAAGCCATGATCGACGCCGATAAGGTCATGCAGAACCTTGACGACCGGCACGAGGCAGTTGGTCGTGCAGGACGCGTTGGAGATAACCATGTGGTCCTTGGTCAGCTTGTCGTGGTTGACGCCGTAGACGACCGTCAGGTCAGCGCCGTCGGCAGGAGCCGAGACGACGACGCGCTTGGCGCCGGCGGTCAGGTGGGCGGCGGCCTTGTCGCGTGCGGTGAAGATGCCGGTGCATTCGAGCGCGATATCGACGCCCATTTCGCCATGCGGCAACGTTGCCGGGTCCTTGATCGCGGTGACCTTGATCGGCTTGCCGCCGTTGATGATCAGCGTATCGCCGGAGACTTCGACCTTGGCCGGGAAGCGGCCGTGGATGGAGTCATAGCGCAGCAGGTGGGCGTTGGTCTCGACCGGGCCGAGGTCGTTGATGGCAACGACTTCGATGTCGGTGCGGCCGGCTTCGATGATGGCGCGAAGGACGTTGCGGCCGATGCGGCCAAAACCGTTGATGGCAACTTTAACAGTCATATGGATATCTCCAATCCCGTGGACAATTCCGTTTTCCGGAGCGGTTCGATCTCAATGCAGCAGATCGGCGCTCCGGGTTCCTTGATTTGAAGCAAGTCCGGAGGCGGATGCGGTTACCCGCTTCCGCCGGAACAGTTTCAGACTCGGCTCTCCGCCGCTGCCACCACGGCTTCCACCGTGATGCCGAAATGCTTGTAGAGTTCCTTGTACGGACCCGAAGCGCCGAAGCTCTTCATGCCGATGAAGGTGCCATGCGAACCGATGATCTCGTCCCAGCCCTGGCGAATGGCGGCTTCGACGCCGATCTTGACCGGAGCGGTGCCGATGACAGCGTTGCGGTAGTCTTCCGGCTGTTCGGCGAAGAGCTCGAAGCACGGGACCGAGACGACGCGGGCGGCAATGCCCTTTTCGCCGAGTGCCTTGGCGGCGAGAACGGCGATCTCGACTTCCGAGCCGGAGGCGAAGATCGAAACCTTGGCGTCCTTGGCAGGAACGAGTTCGTAGGCGCCGAGTGCCGAAAGGTTCTTCTGCGACATCTCGGTGCGGACGGCCATCAGGTTCTGGCGGGTCAGCGCGATGCCCGACGGACGGTCCTGTGTCTCAAGGGCGATCTGCCAGCATTCTGCCGTTTCCGTGGCGTCGGCGGGGCGGAACATCATGAGGTTCGGGATGGCGCGAAGGGCTGCCATCTGCTCGACCGGCTGGTGCGTCGGACCGTCTTCGCCGAGACCGATGGAATCGTGGGTCAGAACGTGGATGACGCGGATGCCCATCAGCGCAGCGAGGCGGATCGACGGACGGCAATAGTCCGAGAAGATCAGGAAGCCGCCGGCATAGGGGATGAGACCGCCATGGAGCGCGATGCCGTTCATCGCGGCCGCCATGCCGTGCTCGCGGATGCCGTAATGCAGATAACGGCCGGAGAAATCCGTCGGGGTGATGGACTTCATCTGGCTGGTCTTGGTGTTGTTGGACGGGGTCAGGTCAGCCGAGCCGCCGACCATTTCCGGCAGGATGCCGTTGATGACTTCAAGCGAGTCTTCAGAAGCCTTGCGGGTGGCGACAGTCGGGTTGTTCTCGATGATCTTCTTCTTGAAGGC
>DATMTA010000028.1:0-34103 GCA_035565055.1 Ensifer sp. | reverse complement strand
CCGAGACGTGACGAGAATTCCCGAAGTCCGCCCTTCGGTCGCCGCTATGCTGACTTCTCCGATGCTCTACTTAGTTTACTCAGGCCAAGGCTCGCGGGCTCCGCATTGTCCTCGGGGGAGGGGTGAACGCGGGGCGCTAATGGTCCGAGCGATCAGAGAATCGGTTATTGTTTTCTAAGGTGGTCCTTGGCTTCCCGCTTTTCCCGATGCTGGTGCATGATTGACTGATACCTTCCAATTTATTGCAATTGCAGAAGAAATTCACATTTTGACGGCAGTCAATAATGCGAGAGCGTGTCTTGAGACACCGCGGACAAGCTGCGGCCCAACGGGCCAACTTGCCAAGATTGCGGCGGTTGAACGCCGCGTTAAGACTTCGTTAACTCAATTTCCCTTGCCGATAAGATAGAATCGGAGATAATGACGACATATCCGAAAAATCGGTAATTTTACCGACAGAATGGCTTGAGGCACGATGAACGCGTTCAGTCCGCTCCCTTCGTTTGAGCTCGACGATAAGATCTTGAGACAAGGCGCTGAAATCTCGCGCAAGCTCAATCAGCTTCGATTGGAGAATTTTCCGCCTAATGCGAAGAAGACTCTGCGTCCGTTTTCGGTCTCGGAAGTAGCGCACTATCTAGGAGTTACGCCTTCAAACCTGAAACGGCTTTACCTCGACAACAAGGGTCCTCTCCCGACAACGCTTTCCGGGAACCGAAAGTTTTACACAGCAGATCAAATGCTCGAGTTGCGGCACTATCTCGCCGAAACCGGTAAAAGTGAAGCGAAGCGATATCTTCCGCATCGGAAGCCCGGGGACAAACTCCAAGTCGTAGCTGTGGTAAACTTTAAGGGCGGAAGCGGCAAGACAACCACCGCTGCGCACCTTGCTCAACACCTGGCGCTCACAGGTCATCGTGTGCTTGCTATCGATCTCGACCCGCAGGCGTCGCTTTCCGCGCTTCATGGGTTTCAACCGGAGCTTGATGAAAATCCGTCTCTCTATGACACCATCCGCTACGACGATAAGCGTAGGTCAATTGCGGATGTTATTCTGCAGACGAACTTTCCTGGCCTCGAGATTATCCCGGCTAATCTTGAACTTCAGGAGTATGAATACGACACTCCTCTTGCAATGCAGGCCGGCAGTGAAGGCAAGAGGTTTTTCACAAGGCTCGGCAAGGCTCTGCAGGATGTTGATGAACGCTATGATGTTGTGATCGTCGACTGTCCACCCCAGCTCGGTTACCTATCATTGACCGCTCTGACAGCCGCGACCTCCGTATTGATCACCGTTCATCCACAAATGTTGGACTTGATGTCCATGAGCCAGTTCCTGCTGATGCTCGGAAATATCACCAAAACTATTAAGCAGGCAGGGGCCGACGTGCGCCTAGACTGGCTGCGCTATCTGATTACGCGCTTTGAGCCGCAGGACGTCCCGCAGGTGCAGATGCTTGGTTTCATGCAGTCGATGCTTGCCGAGGAAATCTTAAAGACGCCGATGGTAAAGACCACCGCGATTTCGGACGCCGGTCTGACCAAACGCAGCCTTTATGAACTTGATCGGTCAAACTTTACGCGCGGAACCTACGACCGTGCCATTGAATGTATGGACGCCGTGAATTTTGAGATCCAGGGGCTGATCCACCGTGCATGGGGGAGGATGTGATGGTTTTGACTGCCGTAAAAGTCGGAAAACCTGTCATGGTTTTCAATTGTTTAGTCTGGGTTGATGGGGTGCATCATGGCTCGTAAGAACCCCTTCATGAATGTAATGAGCGATCCGGCGCCCGATGATGATGGGGCGATCCTCGAATATACGAACAGAGGAGCCTCTAAATCGCTTATTCACTCCCTCGATGATTTGGCGGCAAAGGCTGACCGATTGATGGAAGGAGAAGTCGTTGTAGATCTCGATCCAAGCATAGTCGATGAATCTTTCGTCCGTGACCGCCTTGAGGATGATGAAGAGGACTTCAACGCTCTTCTGGTCGCGATCCGGGATCGCGGTCAGGACACGCCGATCCTTGTCAGGCCGCATCCAAATGCGCCAAGTCGTTACATGGTCGTCTTTGGGCACCGTCGCCTCCGAGCAGTCAAAACGCTGGGACGGAACGTTCGGGCTGTTGTCAAAGACCTGAAGGATCAGGATCACCTGATCGCGCAGGGGCAGGAGAACTCCGCCCGTGCGAACTTGTCGTTCCTTGAAAAGGCATTGTTTGCCGCTGAGATCGCACGCCGCCAATTCGACGGTGACAATGCGGTCGCGCTTTCTGCGCTATCGATCGACCGCGCGACCTTCTCCAAGATGCTTGCCGTTGCAACGATCCCGAAGGAAGTACTGGCGGCTGTCGGTGCGGCTAAGGGGATTGGCCGAGATCGCTGGTACGAACTTAAGAATATGCTGGAGCGACCTGCGACCCTTGAGAAGGCTATGAGTTACATTCAGACGGAAGATTTCAAGGCAAGGACAGGAGATGATCGCTTTGGTGCATTGCTAACTTTCGTCAAAGCGCTTTCAAAGCAGAGTCGGACGAAAGAGGTCCGCAAGCGTAAATGGGCCTCGGATGACAAGTCTGTTTCTGCCGACATGAAGAGCGAAGGCAAGAGTTACACGCTCTCATTAAAGACAAAGGATGCCGCTGGTTTCGGCGATTTTATCGCCGATAGGCTGAGTGACCTATATCAGGCTTATCGGCAGACGATGGATCAATAAGGAGATTAATTAGCAAAAGAAAAAGGCCCCCAAACGTCGCCGTCGTGGAAGCCCTTCTCGGATTTAAGCACTCAGAGAATCGCATTTCCACGAATCACTGTCAAGAGTCTTTGGCACCGTTTTTGGTGAGCGGATTTCTTTTGCCTGATTGGAGGTGAAAGACGATGCAGCTGGACCATGTGACGACGCCCTTCGGGCGGCGGCCGCTGACCTATGCCATGTTGAAAGACCAGATGGCATCGGCGGAGATCGAGGAAGGCGCGCGCGCCGACAAGTGGAAGCTCTATCGGGCGCTGTGCGAAGCGCGCGAGCGGCTCGGCGTCACCGACCGGGCGCTGGCGATCCTCAATGCGCTCTTAAGCTTCTATCCGAAGAACGAGCTGGCCGCCGAAGACACGATGATCGTGTTTCCGTCCAACGCGCAATTGTCGCTGCGCGCCCATGGCATGGCCGAGCAGACCATCCGCCGGCATCTGGCAAGCCTTATCGAGGCCGGACTGCTCACGCGCCGCGACAGCGCCAACGGCAAGCGCTTCGTGCGCCGCGACCGGGAAGGGCAGATCGACGAGGCCTTCGGCTTCTCGCTCGCGCCGCTGCTGGCGCGTGCCGAGGAGATCGAGCGCCTGGCAGCCGAGGTCGAGGCCGAGCGCCTCACGCTGCAGCGCCTCAAGGAACGACTGACGATCTGCCGGCGCGATGTCGTGAAGCTGATCGAGACGGCGATCGAAGAGGGTGCCAGCGGCGACTGGGATGCGGCGCAGGCCGAATATCGGGTGATCCTGGCGGATTATCCGCGCAAGCCGAATGCACATGTGGTCTCCGAAACGCTCGACGCCATGACGTTTCTCCGTGACAACATCGTCAACCAGCTGGAAATGCAGCTGAAAACACAAAAACAAAGCGGCAATGCCTATCAGGACGAGCGGCATATACAGAATTCAAATCCCGACTCTATTTCTGAACTTGAACCGCGCTTGGAAAAGACGCGAGCGGAAAATCGGGATGTAGGCGGGTTGGATTGGACCAGGACGACGGAAATGCCAGAGGTGGACGAGGGCGCCGCGGCTGAAAAAGCGCGCCAAAGCCGTCAGGCTGCCAGAATTGCCTCCGCCGAGAATGCGAACGGCGCGAAATCCGCGGCAGGGGAGGGGGGATCGGCCCAACTTTCGGGCTCGGCCGCGGCGGACATTGGCTCAGGACCAGGTGTCCGCGCCGCGCCGCTGGATGGGCAAGCGCCAGAATGGGCGCCAGAACGCAAGTCGCTCGACAGCATTGCGGGCCTGAAACCCTTCCCGCTCGGCATGGTGCTGTCAGCCTGCCCGGAGATTGCCGATTACGGCCCCGGCGGGCATGTCACCAGCTGGCGAGACCTGATGTCGGCTGCCGTTGTGGTGCGTTCCATGCTCGGCGTTTCGCCCTCGGCCTACGAGGAGGCCTGCGGCATTCTGGGACCCGAAAACGCGGCGACCGTGATGGCCTGCATTCTGGAGCGCGCCGGGCATATCAACTCGGCTGGCGGTTATCTCCGCGATCTCACGCGCCGGGCCGAATGCGGCGAATTCTCGCTCGGGCCGATGCTGATGGCGCAGATGCGCGGCCAGGCGGGGACGAAGGCGAGGGTGGGCTGATGAACATTTCATCAGCTCGTCAGCCTGTCGCGGTGCTTTGTCGACGCAAGCGCCGAAGCCGATTAGCACGAGGCGATGACGTGGAATCCGGTGACGCGTGCTCGTCCGGAATTTGTGATCAGGGTTTTCCAGCCGCCGCGCGGCCGGAGTGAGCGACAAGCGAACGAAGCAGGGCGGAGGAAACCCGCGCTCCTCATCAGCGCTGTTGGGTTTTCCTGAGCCCTGTGGGAAACCTGGTCTGTCGTCTCAGGCTTCTTTCTGCGGATTGAGATACTGGCGCAGGGCCAATTCGACGATAGCACTCGGCGAGCGTTTTTGTCTCAGCGCTTCGAACTTCATGGCGAGCAGTACATCGTCTGGGATCTT
Organism: Ensifer sp.; assembly: GCA_035565055.1. Classification (GTDB taxonomy): domain Bacteria; phylum Pseudomonadota; class Alphaproteobacteria; order Rhizobiales; family Rhizobiaceae; genus Ensifer_A. The sequence continues at coordinate 29,390 of DATMTA010000028.1, read as the reverse complement.
GACTTGCAACCGCTCGAGCTTGATCGGAGACGACTTCCCACGGGGATATGCGTTGGTGGCTGGCTCGTCGGGGATCGGTGGGGCAATAGGTGGCGCCTTAGCGCCGAAATTCTCATCAGTCTCAACTTCCGGCTTCGCAAGCGCGCTACCAATTGGGTCCTTTCCGATCGACTGGTTGATCAGCGCATCGAGGTCCGCGAGATTGCGGTTCGACCGTGGGATCGTCGGTGCCTTCGTCATCGTGCGTCACTCTCCGCTTTGAGCAACTCGCTGATGTCCGAGATCAGGCTTAAAATGTTGGCGCGGGCCTTCTCGACTTGTTCAGTCTTGGAAGGGTCTCTTGCAATGGTCCCGAGCGATCCCGCATTGTTTGAGAACTGCTCGTAGACCTTGCGTGAACGAATGAAGGTGCCGAACGCCGGAAGATTGTTTTGGCGGATCAGCTGAACGGCATCCTTGAACGCGGTCGTGTTGACATCAATGCCATCGACGCGGGTCAGAACCAATCTTAATGGCGCTCGCCTCAAATTGGCTTGTGCCCATTCGAACAGCTTAACGGTCTCGTTCATTTCCATGACATTGGCTTTCGACGGAACGATCGTGACGTCGCTGGCAACGACGGCGGCGATCAGCATCTTGTTCATGGAACCCTGGACATCGACGAGAACAATCTCCGCTTGGCTTGCCTGAAGAAGCGCCTTCAGCTCTTCTGGCGTTGAAGCTCGACTGATGCTGATCGCCGGCGGCATTGTGCCGGCAACCCGGCATCGCTCAGCCCATTGTGAGCAGGACTGCTGTTCGTCTGCGTCGATGATGAGCACCTTTGTGCCCGCCTCCGCGAGCTCTGAAGCAATGAGAAGGCAGAGGGTCGATTTCCCCGCTCCGCCCTTTGAGTTTGCGAATGATATGATGGTCATCAAGGGTCCCTTTCTTTTATGCCTACATATATGTGCATAATGAAATGAGTGAAGCCACAATCGGCGACAGGGTCTCCCTGTCAACAACATCATCTTCGGGAAGCATTTTGCTTTTCGATGTGGCGACCTGCGCGCCGCGCACCGCTTCGCGCAGGGACGCGCTTCGCGCAGAACATTAGCCCGTGCACTACTAGTCTTTCGGAAAGCGGAACGCTTAGGAAAGTCATCGCCGTCTTGCAGCGAAATCCGCCCGGTCGTCGTGAACTTCGTGAAGAGAAAAGCTTCACGAAGTGGAATGACTGCGCGCAGTAAAATACTTGGCGAAGTGGTATAAGTATATGAAAATAAACGATAAAAATGAATTATGTGACTGGCAGGATAGCAGTCTTCGTGATACGAAAACTGTCAGCGCCCAAAGCGGGCGGTGGTGGATCGTTCCGGCAGTCGCAAGGGCGACCGGAACGATGAGATGAAGACGCGAAAGGATGACCATGGCAGGCGGACGACCGAAGCTCTCGTCGTCGGTGAGGCGCGGCCGGGTGGTCCATGTACGGCTATCGGATGAGGAGTTGATTGCGCTGACGTCGTTTGCGCGCGCTCATCGGTTGACCACAAGCGAGACATTGCGCCGGCTGGCGCGACAGGCTTCTGGCTTTGGGCCGACCTTTGACGGGGAGGCGGCGAAGGGCATTCGCGCCAATGTCATGCAGCTGCGCAAGGCGGGCGTGAACCTGAACCAGATTGCACGGTCGCTGAACGCTGGACGGGTTCCTGGTTATGCGGAGATGACGGGTGGCGTCGATCGGCTTGGCAGGCTGGTGCTGGAGCAAATGGGGATGCTGGAGGCCATGTGCGGGAAGGGGAGGGCGCGCGCATCGGAAGAGGTAACGCGCGATGTTTGATCTCGATGGCTTCCTATCCCTCCTGGATGAGGTCGAAGAGAAGCGCAGGATCTCGGTCGTGCCGATGTTCAGGCCGTCGGTTGGGATTGATGCTCCCGGCTTGAGACCGAGGCAGAAACCGGGTCCCAAGCCTCGACCCGGCAAGTCGGTGAATTCAGGCAAACCAAGGACCGGCGGTAAGCCGTTTACAGGATCGACACCACAGGGTGTTCTTGAAGACGTGCTACGAAAGCGCCGTGGCGGTGGTGGAGGCAGTCCTGGTGCGGGGCGCTCTGGAGTGTCGGCAGCGTCTTTGCGCGCGGCCAAGGCCCCATCGTTAGCAGGGGCGGTAGGTGCACCCAGCTCCCGACCACCGTTTATCCAGGTGGGACCGCAAGTCCGTGCGGCCATTGCGGCCGGATCGCAGCCTGCTGTGGTTAAGCTGGTGAGCTTTGCGGCGGGACGTTCCCGCATTACGGCACTTTTGAACTACCAGAGTAGGGCAGGGAAGGTGTCCGTCGAAGACGAGGGGGGCCTGACACAGGATGGGAATGCCTGGGTACAGGCGATTGCTGATGACTGGAGCGAGGATGACGGGCGCCAGCCTTCGAAGGATGTGCTGCGCCTATCTCTTAGCTTACCTGCGTTCCATGTTCTCACCGATGACGAGCTTTCTATCGCCCTAAAGCAGACCCTTCCCGGGCATCGGATGGCATGGCGGAGCGAAGTGGTGGGCGATCGAAGGCATGTCGAGCTGGTTGTGAGCGCTGCTGCCCGCAAGCAGTCTGACGAAGTCACGCCACCGCGGATCTTCGACAACCGAAAATCGCTGGCCCTGCTTGAGGCTCGGTTCAATGTGGTCTTTGGCGCCGACGCAGAAATCGAAGTTCAGGGCTTCGCCCATGGCGTCGAGGGCGTCGCGCGTTATCTCGGCCAGATCCGCAGGGGCGGACGGCATGATCTGAGATCAAGCCGGCTTGCAAGATCCGGAGGGTTTACGGGCGACGTCGTTTTGACCGGACCGAAGGCTGCAATTGAAGAGGCCCGCGCGTGGAAGCGCGATCTTCGCTCGCAGGAACGGCGTGACGTTGCACATATCGTTCTGAGTGCCAAACCTGGCACGCCGAAGGAGGGTTTCGCCGCCGCGTCGCGAGCCATGCTGGCGCGTGAGTTTGAAGGCCACGCTTATGTGTTCGCGCTCCATGAGGATCGCGAACACTTGCATGTGCATGCGGTGGTCAAGATGCGTTCCGAGACAGGCAAGAAGCTTCATCCGAAGATCCAGGACTTCAAGCGTTGGCGGGAAACGCTGGCTGAGGAAGCCCGGCAGCGGGATATCCCGATGGACGCGGTGAGCCGCTTTGAGAGGGCCAATCCTCCCGGCTACACAATGAAGGATATCCGTCGTGTCGAGCGGGGCGAGGCGACCGAGACGGTTCGCCGTCGTGTGGCAGCGGTCCGAAACGGCGATGTTCATCACCCTACGCGTGAGGAAGGCAGACGCCGAGCAGAATCCGTAGCGCGTTCCTGGTCGGACATGGCAACGACCACCATCTCGTCGACCTTCACATCGGAACCACCGCAACGTCCCGGGATGATCAGGCTTTATCGCGCGGAGCGTGCCGGAGCCCAGTCTTCGTCATCCTCGTCATCTGCGCCGCTGTTCACGCTGGATCGGGCTTCTGCGGCGCAGATAGTTATTCGAGAGAGTGGCACGCTGCGCTTTATCGATGTTCCATCTGCCGAGCTTCATTTGCTTCAACCGTCGAGGCGCCAGCCGGGAACGATGTTTGTCGTGCCGCGTAAAATTGCCGTCACCGCTCAAATCATCAGCGCGGTCGAACCAGGCCAGATTATCCGCTTTCAAGAACGAACCGCCCGAGCCGCATCGAATGGCTCGCAGCAAACCAACATTAATTCGGTGTTGAACCAGAAGGACAATGACATGGCAGATCTCCGCCTCATGAAAAATAGTTTCAAGGAGATGGATGCCAGCCTTGACCAGATCGCGTCGAACCTTCCCGAAGAAAAGGCCGGGCAGATTATGGCGCTTCGAGAGAAAGTGGCGGCCAATCAGCGCATCATGCTCGATGCCCAAGAGGCAATTGAGAAGAAGCGCGGCAAGATCGCGGGCGAGATGTTCGTAACACCGCAGCCGGTGGAGCTGCAAAACTTTGTTGCCGAAAAGCGCGGGGAGCTGTTGCGATATCACCATCGCAAGGCGGACGGACGTTCAGGGTCTGTCGCCTTCACCGACCATGGTGACAAGGTTGAAATATCGAATTGGAATGACCGCGAGACCGTTCTGGCGGCGATGCAGGTTGCCTCCACCAAGTGGGGCTCTCTCACCGTCAATGGCACGGATCGCTACAAGGCGCTGGCGATTGAACTCGCCGCAGAACATGGCTTCCAGATCATCAATCCGGAGCTGCAATCATCGCTTCAGGTCGCCCGCGAGCAGTTTGCGTCGCGTCGCGAAAAGGCTGGAATTGTGGCCGGCTCCCTCGCGGAAAGACAGCAAGATGTTCAATCCGACCTACAAACCACTGCCGAGAAGTCCACGGCTACAGAGGCGGTCTTGCCTTCCAAGTCCATGAAAGACGGGACGAAGGCCATGCCTGCCGAGCAAGAGCGTGAAGCCATGCTCGCAGCGATGAAAGAGGCTGAGGCAAAGTACGGCGTGATTGCCGTCAATGGGACTGAGCGCGATAAGGCTATGGCCGTGGAGCTTGCCGCCGAACACGGTCTGACGCTGACAAACCCCGAGCTTCAGGAGAGGCTGACCGAGGCGCGCCAGAGGATCGAAGCGCGCAGGCAGAAAGAGGGTGAGCGCGAAAACAAGCCTGTCGGTGTCGTTGAGGGATTGTCTGATCAACGGTCTGAGCAACCGCCTTTACGCAAGACGGAGGCTGAGATCGAAATTGGCCTTGCTGGTGTGCGCGAGCGCACCGAAACGGAAGCTCGACGGGAAGTTCGGCAGGCAGCCACCACCTCATCGGCCACAAACGAACGGCCCTTCGATGGCGGTGGCGAGGATCATGCCTATCGCACGAAGTCTGAGGCCTCCGCGGCGGTTCGTGCAGAGCGTTCGGTAGAGCAGAGTGTCGACAAGCCGTTGGCTCCCGATATCAACCAGTCGACGGAAATTGCGCGGGAGCGCCATACTCAGGAGAAATTGCTCGCCCAACGAGAAGAGAACAAGGAAGAAAAGGTGCAGAAGCAAGCAGAGCGGCAGAAGGTAAAGCAGCGCCAATAATCGCAGCCACTCCTATTTTGCCTCAGCCCACAGAGAAGGTTTCAGGCAAACAGAATAAAAGACGATAGATGCGGTCGTAAAAGCGCATTTGACTCAATTTTGCAAGAAGCGACCAAAGTTGAGCTATACTCAAGATTTCTCTGACCAAGGCCTCGACGAACTTCGGGGGATCAGCGTGGGCATGGCGACGCGAATCCGTTCGCGCGCCGAAACGGTTTCCGAAGACAGGAGTTCGAAAGCGGCTGTGGCGATCTGCTCGAAGGGGATCTTCACCGACGTCAGAGGTGTTGGCAGATGGCTGACAACGGGAATGTCGTTGTAGCCCACCAACGAAATATCGTTCGGCACCGACAGCCCGAGCCGGCTCAGCGCGGAGAGCGCACCGATCGCCGTATTGTCATTGATCGCGAAGATCGCGGATGGGCTCTCCTTCAGCGCCATAAGCTGGCGCGCCGCCTCGCCGCCAGATTCTATGCCGAAGGTCGAGCTCCTGATCCACTCGGGATCCACCGCAAGTCCAGCCTCCGCCATGGCTTTCCGGTAGCCCTCGACGCGCCCCGTCGCGCTTGATGCGTAGTTGGGGCCGGCGATCAGACCGATCCGCCGATGCCCGAGATCAATGAGATGCCGGGTTGCCAGATAACCCCCCAAGCAGTCGTCCCCCACTGATGAGCGGCATTTGCCGTCGGTCCTCAGCGTCAGGACGAAGGGCACGCCGCGATCGACCAACTCATCGGTGAAATCTTCGCCATGACGGGCGGTGGAAAGGATAAGGCCGTCCACGCCCCGCCGCAGCAGGATGTCCGCCGCGCGCCGGTCGGCGCCGGGCTCATCCTCGGTGGTGGCGACGATGGTGAATTGGCCGGAGCGCGCCGCCGCATGCGCAAGTGATTCATAAAGCATGGCCATGACCGTATCGGTCAGACGCGGCACGATCACACCGATCATGCCCGTCTTTCCCCGCCGCAAGGAGGATGCGGAAACGTCCCGTACATAGCCCATGTCGATGGCGATCTGGCGAACCCGCTGCGCCGTCTCGCTGTCGGATTTCGGCATGCGTTCGTCCAGGAAGCGCGAAACGCTGGACTTGGAGACGCCCGCAGCCCTTGCAACATCCAGGATCGTCACGCGCGGCTGCGCCTCCGGCTTGGTCCTGTCACTCTTCATGGCGCGCTTTCATTCCCATTTTCGATTTTTTGTTTCTACCACTTGACTCCAGTCGAAATCAAATTGACTATGGGAACGTTCCCAACAACGTTCCCATCGCCAAGCGGAACTAGCTGGCGATGCATCAGGAGGAGAAGTCAAATGAACCCCATGGATCTGCGTGGCCTGAGCCCGGCCCCCGTCACCGCCTTTACGACCGACGGCGAGGTCGATCACAAGGCCAATGCGCGCCTTGCCAAGTGGCTGGTTTCCATCAAAGGCGTGAAGAGCCTTGTCATTCTCGGCCATGCCGGCGAAGGCACCTTCCTGACGGAAGACGAGCGCCTGGCTCTGATCCGCACCTATGTCGAGGCTGTTGACGGCGCCGTTCCGATCATCGCCGGCATCACCGGCGAGGGCACGCGCGTTGCTGCCGCGGAAGCCAAGAAGTGCAAGGCCGCCGGCGCGACCGGCGCACTCGTTTACCCGAACCATGGCTGGTTGCGCTTCGGCTACCAGAAGGGCGCGCCGCAGAGCCGCTACAAGGCCATCTGGGAAGAGTCTGGCCTGCAGGAAATCCTGTTCCAGTATCCGGACGCAACCAAAGCATCCTACGATCTCGAGACGCAGCTCGAAATCGCCACGCAGGAAGGCGTTGTCGCCACCAAGAACGGCGTGCGCAACATGAAGCGCTGGTATGTCGAAATCCCGGAACTGAAGAAGGCCAATCCGAAGCTTCAGATCCTGTCCTGCCATGACGAATGGCTGCTGCCGACTATGTTCGACGTTGACGGTCTGCTGGTCGGTTATGGCAACATCGCGCCGGAACTGCTGGTCCAGCTCATCGATGCCGGCAAGGCACAGAACTATCCGGAAGCCCGCAAGATCTTCGAACAGCTGCTGCCCGTCACCCGCGCCGTCTATCATCGTGGCTCGCATATGGAAGGCACCGTTGCGCTGAAGCTCGGCCTCGTGCATCGCGGCATTCTCGACCACGCCACGATCCGCGAACCGCTGAAGAACCTCGGCGAAAAGGCCGAGCGCGAAATCTTCGCAGCCTTTGACGCCGCCGGTATCGGCCGCGTCGATCAGCAGCTGATGGCAGCCGAATAAGGTATCAGAGCCCCCGCAGCACTTCAAAGCAGCGGGGGCTTTCCTTGAGGAAAATGAGCCGCTACGCCGCGAAGGGCGTTTTCAGCGGCATTTCTTGCATAGACAGGATTCACCAAGCAAAGTTGGCAACATCAGAGAAACGTTTCCGGGCCCGGGATGGAGAGGGTGGACGCGAGACGTGAGGAGGAACAATGAACATGATGCAACCCTCGTTGGCAGACGCGAGGCAGATCGATGATCCGCAGGCGGACATCAGCGCCCGTCTAGAACGCCTTCCCGTAACGCGCGAGGTTTTCTGGGCGCGAAACATCGTCGGCGCCGCGACCTTTTTCGACGGATATACGGTTATCGCGATCGCCTATGCCATGCCCGTCCTGGTCAAGGAATGGGGCCTCAATACCCAACAGGCAGGCATGATCCTGTCCATGGGCTATCTTGGCCAATTGCTCGGTGCGATCCTGTTTGGTTGGTTGGCGGAGAAGGTTGGGCGGCTCAAGGTCCTGCTCTTCACCATTCTTCTCTTCGTCAGCATGGATGTCGCCTGCCTCTTTGCCGCGGGTGCCGGCATGATGATGGCGTTCCGCTTCGTGCAGGGCATCGGGACCGGCGGCGAGGTTCCGGTGGCCAGTGCATATGTCAACGAAATGATCGGTTCGAAGGGCCGCGGCCGCTTCTTTCTCCTCTATGAGGTGATGTTCCTCCTCGGCCTCGTCGGCGCGGGCCTCATCGGCTACTTCATGGTTCCGGTCTTTGGCTGGAAGGCCATGTTCGTCGTCGGTCTTGTGCCCGCCGCCATCATGATCCCGCTGCGCTGGTTCCTGCATGAATCGCCGCGCTGGCTGGCAGCAAACGGGCGCTACCAAGAGGCAGACGCCATCGTCTCGAAGATGGAAGCCAGCGCTCGCGCATCGGGCAAGGACCTGCCTGAGCCGAAGATCGTCGCGACCCCGATCAAGCGCGCCTCAGACTGGAAGGAACTGTTTCAGGGAATTTATCTTCGCCGCACGCTGTCGATCTGGGCAATGTGGTTTACGAGCTACATGGTGGCCAACGGAACGATCACCTGGCTCCCGACCCTCTATCGCCAGGTCTTCAACCTGCCGCTCCAGACCAGCATCTTCTATGGCTTCCTGACCTCGATCACCGGTGTCGTCGCAGCCGTCATCTGTGCGCTTCTCATCGACAAGGTCGGCCGCAAGCGGTGGTATACCGGTGCGCTGCTTGTGGCCCCGCTTCCACTGGTCGCCCTTTCGTGGCTGGGTGCGACGTCGGCGGAGCAGGTTCTGGTCCTCGCAAGCCTTGCCTACGCCATCGTGCAGACCGTGACCTTCTCGCTCTATCTCTATTCTGCGGAGATCTATCCGACGCGCTTACGGGCTCTCGGCACCGGGGCGGGCAGCGCATGGCTCAGGCTCGGCTCCTCGGCAGGCCCGATGCTCGTGGGTTTCATCATGTCGGCAATGGGCATCCAGTATGTGTTCGCCACATTCGCCGTCATTTTGCTGATCTGCGCGCTTCTAACGGTCTTCTTCGCTGTTGAAACAAAGGGCAGGGCGCTGGAAGAACTCTCACCGTGATCAGGCGATATGGTGGTTCCAAAGCTGGAACGGAACCGAAAGCGCGATGAAACAGGACTACGACGTCGAAGAGGTGACGTCGTAGTTTTGGTTGATCATGGTCAAGTCCCGCCACCAGCCTGAAACAACAGACTCTCGCAGCGTCGACTTCATCGAGCGCAGGTCGGTCTTCTCCGCAGCAAACCAAGGCGAAAGAAAAATCACCCCCCGACGGCTAAGCACAGGCTGTTCGTGTTTTACTTAACGCGCTCCGACAGGATATCCTCGGTAATGTCTCGCCCTCGCGCAAAGATGCCGAGAATCTGGACTGTTTCGTCGCCAACAGTGAAGACCACGCTAACGCTTCGCCTGTAACCGATGATCCGCAGGCCCGGAACGCGACTTTCGCGGATCGAACCGCGTTCGGGGAAGATTTCGAGGCTGTCGATAAAGTCGATCAACCCGCGGACGAAGGAACCCGCAATATCGAAGCCAGCCGGTCCGGAGATATCGCGATAGAGGGCATCCAACTCAGCTTCCGCTCGCGGATGATAAATAATTCGATATGTCATGCCTTATTTGGCTTTCGCAGCGGCGCCGTGTTTAGCCTCGAAGCGGGCGCGCACCTCGGCAGCAAGAATGCCAAGAGACGGATTTGCCCGAAGCTCTTCGAAGCGCGCCGGGATCTCTTCGTTCAGCCAGCGTTCGCGCGCTGCCTCGTGATCCTCAAGAAGCCGTAGCGCAGCGCGGATCACCTCGCTGGCATTGTTGTAGCGTCCGGAGTCTAGCTGCTTTTTGACGAAATCCTCATAGTGGTTTCCCAGCGCAACGTTCGGCATGATGCTTCCTTTGTTTACTGAAACAGTCGTCAGATATCCATTTATAGCAATAGATAGCAGGGGATGTCATCATTCCTGATATCTAAGCCCATTCGCCCATGGCGTGGCAGCCCGATCTGTTGATGTTACCTTGGGCTTCGCTGTGCCAGCGCAAAGCGTTGAGAATCGGGTCTCACGCCGGTAAATGGGGGCGATTTTTCTTGCTTGCCACAGTCACTTACGCTTTCGAATTAACACTAGGGCCGTGGTGGGTTTTTCAACGGTCTCGCTCTGTCGTGCTCCATCATCATCTTACCCACGTCTCGTCCTGCGACAGTCACAAACGCCATGGATCGTGCATCCTTGCGTCCGACCACGCGCGCGAGAACGAATGTGCGGTTTTCAAGAATGGTCGTCAGTTGGTGTTTCGCCGATTGAGCTGCATGCGCTTCCGCGTTGCATTTGGAGTGAAGATCCGCGCCTCGATGTTGGCGATGGTGATGACTTCGTGATGTTGCCCACGGCGATCCATTGTGAAGGTATCACCGCTCAGATACGCGGCGTGACAGGCTCAAAATCCCTATTTTCACAATAGCGGGCTGAGACAGGTATGGCGAAGGCCTGTGTTTCATGGAGACCTTTTGATGATGAGACGGTTTAGTTTAAGAGGTCCGCGGACCTAGTAGGCATCATCAAGCCCTGGAGGGCGGTAGCGCTCACGAGAGCAATGATAAATCGTTTCATGTTCTCTTCAGTCCCAAGCGATCACGGCCATCAGGCTGGTTTCATTCTGGCCTGGAAATCGGCCGAGATTGGCGTGGAACTTCCCGTATCCGGTCGTGACCGTCATCTGATAGTAGGAGCCATCTTTCGTCTTGTTTTCCTTCAGCCAGAGGCCGCCGATCTCTACGGTCTTGCCGCGGGGTGATTTGGCATAAAGCCTGAACTGGGGCGCTTTCGGATTATCACTGAAGAAGCGCTGCCCAATGATATCGACGTCGTAGGAGATGGAGGCGATGTTGCCTTCAAGGCCCTGTCCATCGGGGTCGAAGGCGATGTAGTTCGACATGTCGCTTCTGTTCATGTGGTTCATTCCAAGGTTTCCTGCGTTTCATCGGGTGAGTGCGGTGGGAGCGAGGTGGTGGCGCCGTCGTGTGCGACGACAGCTTCTGGAAGCTGGTCATCCTCGAGCATGGCGGCCGCGATTGAGCGCTTGAGACGCCGCACCGCAGCGTCGATGGTGCGGGTCTTGTCGATGTTGCCTGTATCTAGCGTCTGAGCGTCAGACGCTAGAATAGCCCCAATCTGATCAACAGCCGCGGTAAGCTGCTCATGGCCGATCTCAAGCTGGTTCGTTTCCTCCTCAACATCGGGTTCGAGAACTGCGGCAGCGACGTCATCGGTGTGAACACTCGAGTGTTGAGGAGACGGGGCAAACCCCTTAACGAACGACCAGGTCACCTGGGTTGCCGCAGCGTTCACTGCCTCGGCGATCTTCGCCCATCTCGCTGCGATGACAGCTTCGCGAAGTGGCCATACCGCCTCCAGCGCGGCCTTTCGTTCACTTCGCGCCTTCCGGTCGAACCGATCTGTCTTTCCACGCAGGGGGCCGAGCGTTTCTGGGGCGGTGCGCAAACGAAATAGGAGATCGGCAATGGCCTGATCTTCTGTCGCGCTCATGGCGCTGCGAAACTGATGCATAAACCGGTTCGTCTCGGAGAACACCGCCATGGACGCAGCCAAAACCTCGAAATCGCGATCGGAGGCGGAATTGGCACCGTTGCTCGAGACACCGTCGGAAATTCCTCCATTGGCAGCGGTCGCATCAGATGCGGCCGTGGCAACTGAGGCCCGCGTTTCGAACAATGGCCATTCCGGGCGGAGTTCGATCTTCGGAATCACGAGTTGGCGGGCATAGGCCTCGACCTCCCGCCGCCTTTGAAGAAACCGACCGTCCGTATAGAAATTCAGCTTGTTCAGGATCGCACCATAGCCGCTTCGAACCTGCAGGATGGTCTTCGTGTCATCGAGGCGTTGGATCGAGCCGGCATCCATGAGAGGCACGAGTTCGAACCGACCGGAGGATGCTTGTTTTCCAAGTATGAGGCCGGAATGTCGTCCCCAGCCTTCACGCTCCTCGTATTTCCGGCCGAGGTTGTCTGACACGATCCTGGCGGTCGCATCGTCGCCGACGGCAATGCATAGCTTGATATCCATATTGCCGAGAAGCGCATCGCGCGTTTTCTGGCCATAGCGCTCGTCGATCTGCGGGATGTTCTGAGCCACGAGCGCAATTGTCAGCCCATATCCGGCGACCAGCGGTGCGCGCTTGATAATTTCTGGCAATCGCTCGAACTGATAAAACTCGTCGAGCATCATTAGGATTTTGTTCGGCTCGTCCTTCCCCGGAAGGCTCCGCAACATGATGTCGTGGATCTGCTGGATCAAAAGGCGGATGATGGGCTCAACCGTGCCGAAGTCTGAAACCGGCGCAGCAATAAAGAGCGAATACGGCGCGCGCCGAAGGTCACGGAGATCGAAGTCGCTTGATGAACAGGCCTCAGCGATCAGAAGATTATTGAATGGCGCAAGGGCCGTGACGATGTGCCCTTCGAAGCTTGGGCGCTGTTCCTCGTCGCGGCCGAGGTGCTGACGAAAACTCCCCAGGATAAAGTCATTGAGTTGTGGTTCATTTTCAATGATTTCGCTCAACACATCGGAGAAGGACCGACCTGTCGAAAACATCCGCAAGACCGAGCGAAAGTTGCGTCGGCCGTCCATTGACTTGGCTTCCATGACATAGCCGAGAACGCCGGCAAGGAGACCCCGCGCTGTCTGCCTCCAATAGCCATCCTCCTTCTCGCCGATGGGGAGAAGCGATGCGGCTAGATTGATGAGGTCGGTGGATCGCTCGGGCCAGCCACGCACGAAATCAAGCGGGTTCCAGCGATGTGACTTTGCCGATCCCGGCGCGAACACGAAGCACTTTTGGCCCATGGCAAGGCGGGCCGCACCCGCGTTCAGATAGTTCTCAAGCTTGACGTCAAGAACGACGGCCGATCCCTCATACTCAAGAAGGTTCGTCATCACGAAGCCACGGCCTTTGCCCGAGCGCGACGGTCCGTTGACGAAGAAGTGGCTGTCGCCGCTATAGCGGACGTCGACGGCTTGGCGGCCCTTCCCAAAGGTCCCGAGTAGGATTGACCGTCCGGGCTGGCCGTCGATGAGTCCGGCCCGCTTCAGATCCTCAAGTGTGGCGAACCGTGAGCCGTCTGACGGCGGTCGAACCTCCCATGGCCGTGTGATTGCGATTGCGATGGCGCCGGCGACCACAACTCCTTCTACGAGCGTCGCAGTTGTCGCGGCCTTCACGAGCCGCATGACCAAGGGGCTGTCGATATAGGCTGAGGCTTGTCTGATCGGCAGAAATATCTCGCCGCCGGAAAAGCTCTTCCACATGGACGAACTCTTCAGGATGATCCAGGACGCCACGCTGTAATTGAGGGACCAAGCGTAGAAAGTGCCGCAAGCCGCTATGATGGGCCCGAGGATCGAGAGGGCGATCTTCTCGAAGCGGTTCATCGTCCCGGCCACCGGTTGAAGAAAATCTCGCGCACGCCGCGCTTCATCGTGACTGGATCGCGGCTGATCTGAATGATGACCGGCACGACATAGCGAACGAACTCGAGAAGCTCTGCTTTGCTGAGGCCCAGACCCGCCTGCATCGTTGCCATGGCCAGACGCTCATAAGCGCCATGCGGATTGTCAGCATGAAGCGTCGACATCGAGCCTGGATGACCGGTATTGACGGCCTGAAGGAAAGAATAGGCTTCGGCACCACGGATTTCGCCCATGAAGATCCGATCGGGCCGGAGGCGCAATGCTGCTTCGAGGCAATCCTGGATCGTGGTTTTCGCACGACCTTGGCCACCCTTTGACGCGACGAGCGCCAGATAGTTCGGCTGTGGCGGCTTCAGTTCGCGCGTGTCTTCGATGGAGATGAGCCTTTCCCATTCTGGAATGTCCTTCAGAAGACCGTTGAAGAAGGTGGTCTTCCCGCTCGACGTCCCTCCGGAGATCAGCATCGTTAGCCGGTTCTCAACGGCGTAACGTAGCCAGGCCCTGCGGCCGTGAGGGGAGGGGTCTTTCAGCCCCTCGACAAGATCCTGATCAAGGGTGCTCGCGTCGTCATCGACCATTTTCGGACCGGAGACCCGCACGTGATCGAGGGTGCCGAGCGCCAAATAGTCGTCAATCGACATGTCGCGGATGACCTGCTTGCGGATGGCAAAAGCGCCGCCAGCGGTGGCAACAGGCGAAAGTACCCCCTGAAACCGTTCCCCATTCGGCATGGCAGCAGATAGGAGAGGCGTTTCCTCATTCACGCTCTGTTGCGTTGAGCCTGCGACCTGTTGAGCAAGTCCCCGAATGGCACGGGTATCGAGGCCCAGCACCTCATGGCGCAGCATGCGAGCTTGATCGATGCGCTCGACCCAAATCTCGCCGGGCCGATTACACATGATCTCGATGACGGCCGGGTCTTCAAGCCACGCCCGAATAGGGGTTGCAGCCTGGCGCAGATAGACCGGAAGGCTGTCCCAAAGGGAACGGTCAATGACCGGCGGCACGCTGGCGACGAAGTTCATTGGCGGCTTCCTTGACCGGATCGGGGTAAAGAGAGGAGAAGTCGAGGTCACGTCGAACGAAGACCATGATCTGACTTCCCTGATCGACATGGACGGTCGGCGGGATCTTGATAGAGTCCGCAAGCGCCGTGTTCGCCATGTCGGCCATGGTCTGCGAGATGGTCTGTTGTGCCTGCGTCTGCGCGCTAGTGCCCGCTGACGACGTGGTCGAACTGGTGCCATTCGCGTTCAACCCAGCAATGAAGGATGAAACGCCACCGACGATGCTGAGCACGGCCGATGCTCCAAACCGTTCGAGATAATGCTTGTCGACCATACCGGTCACGCCGGAGCGGCCGAGATCATCGGTTCCGTAGGAGCCGAGCGCCACCGAAGTGCCATCTGCGCGCAGCGCGCGTGTCCAGACGATGAGAATCCGGCTCTGCCCGCGGGAAATGCCACTTCGATACTCACCAACCAGCATCGTCCCCTTCGGCAGCAGAATACGTCGTCCGTCAAAGGAATAGACATCCGTCGAGGTGACGGCCCGCACCATTCCGGGAAGGTCGGACTGGATTGCGGTCTCAAGAACGCCACGAATGAGTGTGCCCTGGGCAATCAGCGCATCGGTCCGATCGTTGCGCGTCGCCTTGACGGTCTCGATATCCTGAGATGACACCGAGGCCACGAATTTGCGGTTCGGATCGTCCTCGGAAGCGATAGCTTGCGCGGAAGGGCTATTGGCGGAGCCTGCCATGTTCGAGGCGGCGGAATTGATCGCGCCCTGATCGACAACAATCATGTTGGATTGCAGCCGGGCCAGACGCAGCTCCTCTTCGCGCTTGCGCCGGGCGGCGTCCTCTGCCGCGCGGCGTGCCGCCTCCTCATCGATAGTGGGCGGAGCTTGAATGACCACAGGCGGTGGTGGTGGCGGCTGAACAGGTGCGGGCGGCGTGATAATCAGTTTGTTGTCCGGTGGCTCTGGTGGGGCCATCGGATCCAGATCGAGATTGACCGACTTGCTCGCGGTCTTGAACTCTTCGCGTTCCTGCTTTTCATGGCCTTTCGGATGCACAAAAGAGACATAGCCGGCATAGGCGAGAACCGCCAATGCCGCTGAGGCGAGCAAAAGTGGGATCAGCTTCCCGGTCTTAGGCGATTGCGTTCGGGCCACCGTCTCGGTGATGCGGGACTCCTCTTCAAAATCAATGGTCATTTTGCGCTCCCGCCGTCTGCGGCGCGTCAGCGATCTTGCTGGCGTTCGATGCTTCACGTTTCAGGTTGAAGACGCAGGTCGCTATGTCGCCACTTCGCAGCGTCCATTGGCGCGCGACCTTGTCGACGACGATGTAATCGCCTTCGCGCCGAAAATTGACGAGCGATTCCGAGCCGTCCGATTTGACGGCAAAGAAGGCGGGCACTTCGCCCGAGAACTGGAAAAATGTCTTCTTTCCGTCGTCAAACATAGAGGTCGGACGGTTGTCGACGGCGCCCTTATAGCCGTAGTCGTAGTTGAGCCGGCCAGGGTTGGCCAAAGCGTCTCGGACGTTCGGCATAGCCGCGTACTGTCTGGCCTGCGCCAAGAGCTTGGCATCGCCGACGTCGTCCGGGTAGGCGAAACGAAGTTTGATCACCGCCTGCTTTGTGTTCCCCGGCTTGGCCCCATTCAGCACGAAATTATAGACCCGCTTGGTGGTCACGACATTCATGTTGGTCTGGGCATCGGGCTGAACCGGCTTGATGAAGAGGAACTGCTTCGACTGATCTGGTACTGCCTGCCATGCCACGCTGTCGCCCATGGCGACGGTCGCGATTTTCTCATCTTCGTTGAAGACAATCATTGTCGAAACGCCCATCATCCCGGCGAGATAGATGATATTATCCCTCTGGAACGGGACGGTTCGGATCCGCTGGTCGGTCGGCACAGCCCGCGGCGTGCTTTCGGCGCGGACGGCTGTCACAAGTGCCGCTGCGAGGACCACGCTGAGGAAGAGGGAACGGATTAACGCGTTCACTTGCCGTCCTCCTTCGTCACCGTTTCCTGATCACGGCGATATTCGGTCACCTGGAAACCGAGCGGATTATCGAAGCGCCAGTCATTGCGCATGGGTTCGGATGTGTAACGGAAGCGGACATTTGCGACCCAGTGTTCGGTGATTGAGGGGCCGCTCGCGCTGACGCGCGTCGTCGAAAATCGCACGGCCGCGGTTTTCTCGTTCAGGAAAATCACGCTTTTGACGGCCACCGTGACCGTCGTATCCGAACCATAGATCTTGACCGGGTTCTGTGTGTTGGCGCCGGAATAGGTGAAAGCAAGATTGTCGGCTGCCTTGCCCGTCGAATAGAGGGATGCGAGATCGTAATTGTCGCGCAGTCCCTTCGGATCATAGGTCTCACGGGCGCGAATGAACCGGACGACATTGGCGCGCGTGACCGCTTCGTTCTGAGTGAGATCGCCGGCTTCCGAGAGGGGGCGGCTTGCTTCGACAAAGCCGGTCGTCTTATCGACCTCAAGGACGACGACATCGAAGCTCTTGAGCGGCAGGAGCGCCCAGAGCAGGCCGAATGCGGCGAGAAGCGCCATGGCAAGGACGACGGCGAGGGTACGCCAGACGTTTCGCGATAGAGCCGTCCATCGGTAGACGGACGCCTCCCACCGTTCGCCTTGGTGGTAATAATCGGCATCAACCACCGTTGATGCGGGAGGGCGTGCCTCCGCACCGCTGATATCAGTCATGGAAAAGCTTCCCTCGAATATTGAGCTTCGGATTATTTGCGGCTGTTGAGCGTTGCGGCGCGCACTTGGGCTGCGGCGGCATCGCCATCGCCGATCGTTGCCGATGGGCGTTGCGGTCGGTTTTGGAAGATCTTTCGGCTTCCCCAAAGCAGCCCTTTCGCAGTGGTCAAACTGGCGAGTTGGGCGGCGCTCCACGCGCTTTGCCCGGTCGCGTCGATGCGCGGCGCACCGCCAGCAATGCCAGCCGCTAGTCCGACCAGTTCCTTGAGAAGATAAGCGGTGGCTGCGCACATGAAGCAGAAGGCGCCGAGCGTAGAGAAGACGGCTGATCCGCTTTTCATGTCGTCGATCGTGGTGCTGAGGATCGTCGTCATGAGGCCGAGCACCGTGTAGACGAGTATGGGCAGGAGCGCGTAGGCGGCAAGTGTCCGCACCCATCCATCGACCACGACGGATGTGAGATTGAAGAGGGCGGCGCATAGGATCATAGGGCCGATGGCAAGCAGGATGAACATGGTCATCTTGCCAATGATAAGAATGACGGCTCCAACGGCACAGATGATGATTGCGAAGATCATCACGACGAGAGCGGCGAGGAAGAATTGGGGGGCGGTGACACCGCCTTTTGCGGCGATTGCTTTTGCACCTGCCATGGCGGCGGTCCAGATATCCTTCAGGCCGGAGCCCATGGAGGCGCTGTCAATACCGCAATTGGCGCCGCCGGATGCCTGACAGACAATTGTCGCGACAGCTTGTGGCGCCTTGAGCAGCGGTTCGGCAATCAGCGGGGAATAGGCCGACCAGGAGACGATCAGCGTGTAGCAGATGAAGGCGCGTCCAAACCTCCACACGAATTCGCCAGCGGTCATCGGTGCGCGCCCGAAGAGCATCTCATAGCCCCACCAGATGACGTAGAGTGTGAGCGCCGAGATAAAGAGTGGCCCGAGATAGGCGGCCAGCTGCTGATAAATGCCTTGAACCGCCGTCAATCCGAGCGCATCGACTTTCGCAAGCATGTCGATGATGAATTGGCCGGAGGCGTTTGCGAGTTCGTCCATGGGGATCCTCAAAACATGCTGACTCCGCTCTGGCGAACGAGCGGGCCGCAAGAGACGGAGGAGGCGAAGGCGGACGAGGAAAAGAGCGAGGTCATTGCACTCTCGGGTGTGGCGCAGGGCGCACGCAGGTCCTTATGGCCGGCGCAGCCGGAAAACACAGTCAGCGCCATCGAGACACAGAAGACGGTCAACAGCTTCAACATTTGCATGCCTCACTTCATGAATTCAGCAAGCGCCGCCTCGGCGGCGAGCTGGCGCATCTGTTCAGTGTTCATCGCTGCATTGCCGGCATTCACGGCACCGACCAGCTCATTCACGGTCTGGGCGGTTTGCGTCTGGACTTGCGAATTCTGATCGATCGATCCCTTGATGTCAGGCGCTGTCCCGATCTGCATCTGGACCCCTTGGAATGCTGAACTGCGCTGTTGCACAGCGGCCTGCGTTCCAGAGACCGTTGCGGTCAAAGCTGTCGCTGTGTTGACCAGCTGCTGATAGGATTTGTCCGCGCGCGTATAGTCCGAGCTTGAGGTGGCACCAGAGATGGTTCTCACGAGATTGAGACCGTTCAGGATTGCGGCGGCATTGTTGCCGAACTGCCCGAGATTGCCCCAGACCATCTGGCCGTTGAGCAGGGTCGAAAAGTCGGGCGCGTTGCCGAGCGAGAAGCCGGAGCCAAGTGCGGTACTGGCAATCTCCGCGGTCGAACGATTGCCTGTAACAGCGGCCAGCGTCTTGTTGACCGTCTGAAGGATATCGCTGTTCGAGCTCATGATCTGAGCCGTGTTGCTCGCGGTCTCTTTCGCCTGTGACAGTGTTGCTTCGTCGATCACCGGCACCTGTGCTTGGGCAGCAGACGATGCAAACAGGAAGGCGGCCGTCAGGCGAGGGAGGATGTTCATAGCATGCATTGTTTCGTCTTTCAGTTCAGTTCTGACCGCGCATAAAATCGGAAAGCGCATTTTCGCCAGCAGCCTGATCGAGCAGTTTCTGATTGCGAATGGCGTTTCTGGTGTTCACGGCCTCGATCGCTTGGTTCCAAACCTGTGCTGCCGACAGACGCGCGACCGTGTTCTGGTCGAAGGCCCCCTGCTGGGTGGATGAAGCGCCGATGGTTGTTGATTGTGCCCTTAGCGCTGACTGGTTTGCAGCGATTGCGGAGGCGACGGCCGCAAGAGAATTGAGCACCTGACCCGCGTTCTCAGTTTTGACGACCGCGATGCTGCCGACGACGGCGGCGATGATTTGAAACTCGCTTCCAGCAATCTTAGTGCCGCTGAATGTCGCTCCGAAAACGCTCTGACCTGCGACAACCGATATTCCGGCCGTGTCATGACTGCTGGTCACAGATAGCGTCACGCCGCGCGACGGAGACACGCTCGCTTGCTTGAAGGTCCGCGCACGGGTCATACAGACGCGCGTCCGGGTTTCCGTATCTGTGCGAGCCGCATCGTTGACGGGAACCTGAGCAACCGCGGGAGCGACTGCTATGACAGTTACGAGCAGGAGAGCCAGAGACGTCGTCACTTTGGTGATCATAGGTCTGCCTCCGTTTTCCAACCACAGAAGAAGGGGAGCCACTTGGCGGGCTCGTCACCATAGGTGGCCCGGAGGCGCTCGCATTCGGCCACGGTTTCCGCGCGACCCGACAGAACCTTGATAAGGTCCGGCATGGAAGATAGATCGAGTTTGGCGATCACGCTGTCATGGTCGTGCTTGACGAGGAACTGCCGGCTCGTTGAGGAGGTCGACTTGATCCAGTCAAACTCGGTTTCGGAAAGCCCAAAGCGCTCGACATAGCTTTCGCGATCGGCCTTCGGGTTCGGGAAGCAGATGTTGGTGGGGCTCTGTTCCAGCAGCGTATGGGCAATCTTCGCCGTCACTACATCGCGCGGTGACTGCGTGCCGAGGCCAATAATGCCATTCTTCTTGCGGATCGTCTTGAGCTGGTCATTGAGGAATGCGCCAGCCTTCTCGTCGCCAAGCACCTTCCAGCCTTCGTCGATGAACATCATCATCGGGCGAAACCCGTCGAGCATTCCTCCAATGCGGAAGAAGATATAGGCAAGTGCGGCGGTGCGGATATCGGGGTCGTCGAGGATCGATGTCAGATCAAAGCCAAAGATGCCCATCTCGCCATCCCAAAGGTCTTCGTCGTTGTCGAAGAGCCAGCCATGGGCATCGCACCAGACCTCGAAGCGGCTGGCAAGGTCATCGCGGCCGGCGACTTCTGCGCCGCGCAGCAATTGGATCACATCGCGAAACCGTCGCTCACGGACAGGAACGCTGAAGATGCGGTCGACTGCCGCTGCCAGGATCTTCTCTTGTTCTGCAGCGAGCTTGTCGCCCACGGTGCGTGGCCGAACGAGAAAGGCCAGAAGCTCGAACAGGAATGCCCGCGCCTCCGGTGTATCCTCGAGCTGGAGCGGATTGAAGCCGGTCGCAACACCTGGCCGCAGAACTTCATATTGCCCGCCGCAGGCGCGGACGAAGATTTCCGCACCACGATCCTTGTCGAAGATCGCGAAACGCGGCTGCGGTCGAACCCGCATGGCTTGCGCGAAGAGAAAGAGGAGGCCTGCCGTCTTGCCTGACCCGGTCGGTCCGGTGACGATGAAGTTGCCGACCTCGCCCTTATGGAAATTGAAATAATAGGGCGTGAGCGATGTCGTCTGCAGCAGCGAAATCGCCGGTCCCCATCGATTTCCGTTCGGTTTTCCGAGTGCGAAGTTGTGAAACGACGCCATGCCGCAGAAATTGCGTGATGAAATCAACGCGCGGCGCGCGATATAGGGGAAGTTGCCAGGAAGCTGAGCCCAGAAGGCAGGTTCCGCATTCAGGTCTTCGCGCACCACCACAAGCCCGCTGTCCTGAAGCTCCTTGGTGACGGCTTGCGTGCAGGCCTCCGTCTCCTTGATGGAGTTACCCAGCGCCATGACGGTCAGATGATGATAGCCCATGACGGCCCGACCGTTGACCAATTCGTCCTTGGCCGTGTTGATTGCGGCTTCCAGGCTCGTGCCGCGCTCATCGGACACGCTGATCTGCCGTTCCACTCGATCCATTTCCGAGAGGATCGGAGCGCGGTCCTGAAGGGCAAAGCTCTGGCTGAGGATGAATTCGCCAGGGACCTTCAAGAGACCGTCAAGCATGCCAGCGGCGGTGTAGGGCGTATATTCCCGGATCGACAGCATTGCGCCGAAGCGGCATTCGGCGTCATTCGTGCCGCGCAGTTCCAGCATACGCCGCCCGAAGGTGATCCGGCGTTGCGGGATATAGGTGTCGAGTGGCATGCGAGGGAGAAGCATGTTTGCCACCACGCCCCCATTGACGAGCTGTGCCAGAAACTCGATGGGCTCTGAAAACACCGACCCATCGCGTAAGACCGTCTTGAGGACACGGGCACCATAGCGATCAAAGCCTTTGACGATATTGGCAACATGGTCGCGAAGCTCCTGGCGCGCCTCAAGTTCCAGCGCTTTCTCCGAAATTCCGCTTGCCTTGCGGAACTTCGAAAACAGCGTATCCGCCAGACCAACCTTGCCCTGATAGCTACGACGGATGACGGTCAGGTAGAGTGCGTTGCTGTACATGCGCGCAGCCCCAAGGCTTTCCATGTAACGCTCATCCAATTGCCGGCAGAACTCGACGTCGAATTCGCCGTCAATGTTCGGTGGGATGCGGCGGCGTACGATGTGGGAATAGACGGCGAAGCGGCTGTCGGCCAGCGCGCGCAAGAGCGTGTTGCGGCTGGCAGCTTCCATATCGATATCGTCTTGATCTGCTGTCTGATGACAAAAGCCGTCAATCTTAATGATCGACAGAAACATGCCGTCTTTTGTACGCAGCGTCGCTTCATCGACGTGACGCGTGTAAGGCACATGGTGTGCTACAGACTTTTCCCTGCCGATTTGGCCGGAGAAATGCATGTCTTGGCGAAGCGCACGCTCCATCGTGGATCCTCAAGGTTGATAGGAGTTACCGCCCCAGAAGTGGCGGTTCCGGGTGAGGGGGCATTTGGCGATCCGCACCCTGAAGATTGATGCCATGTGCGGGTCGCGGATCGTCATTGTGAAGGCGATCGCATGGAAGGGCAGAAAGAGCAGGAAGGCCCCGAGGTTCTTCGTATTGAGGAAGATCATCACGACAAGCATCAGCTCGCCGACGAAGAGGCCGATCGGCACGCCCCACATCATGCGGGGGCGTGTCAGGCCAATGACGAGCGGAGCGACCACGGGCTGCGAGATCTCGGCCATCAGCCGCTTAATCCTGCCGACATGGATTGCACGAGCTGCGCACCCCCAAAAATGAAGGCGATGCCAACGATGATGGAAAAGCACCAGGCCCATGGGATCCGGCTGGTAAGCGCCATATAGCCGACGGCAGCACAGGCAATTGTTGCGGCCGTCGTTGCAAACGTGCCCGTCATGAACTGAAGAAGCGTCGTGAAGACATTGTTGATCGGCTGAAACACGTCACCGGCTGCATGAGCGATGCCACATTGGCAAGCAACAGCTGCGGCAATCAGCAGAGCTCTTCCGGAGGGCGAAATCGCCCTTTTGATTCTGAGGTTTCTGGTGGTCATCATCATGGATATCTCTCCTTAATGCTGGACATAGAGAACCGAGCCGCCGAGCCAGGTATTGGCCCCGGTCTTTGCGGGCGCCGGTTCAGCTAATGCGTTGATGGGAATAGGTGCGTCTGGGAACGTCGTGGCGGTCACGATCTGGGCGGCGGCAGGGGCGATTTTGACTTCTGCCTGTCCGCTACGGTTTTGGCCAGCACCGACGACGGACCCGAACCCGAAATAGGTATTGGTGACGAGAGCGGTGTAGTTGACCGTTTCGGCAATCGCAGGGATGCCGCCGGCGTTGATCACGCGGGTTTCGCCGGCGTTATATGCGGCCGCAATCAGCATGATCTGGCCGTGGAAGCGTTGCGTGAGGTCTTTGATATAGGCGACACCACCACGAATATTGTCTTCCGCGTCGCAGACATCTTTGACCCCATATCGATCAGCAGTTGCGGGCATCAATTGCATGATGCCTCTGGCGCCTGCAGGCGAGTTCGTCTTGATGCCATTGGCGGATTCCTGTTCAGCAATAGCCAGAGCGAGCCTGACATCAGCGCCTTGCCGCTCAGCTTCCTGAGCAATCAGCGCCCGGACACGGTCCGGGTGGAGGGCGCCGTCCTTGCAAACGTTTGGCGTAAAAGCGCTTTCCTGCGTTAGGGCAGGGGCCGCCAAGGTCAACAAACCGAACGTGGTCGCTGCAAAAGCGCTTTTGGAAAATGATCTGGGCACGGTCGCGTTGAACTCTCATCTGTACTTGAATGCACTTATATATGTGCATATAAGTCGGTCTATCGGTTTCGCGAATGGACTGTCAACAATGATGAGTACAACCCACAGGAATGTTTCCACAGTCGTGGTGGCGATCTCCATCGCGGCGCTGTCGCTGGGAAAAGGCAAGGCAGAAGCCGCAGGCACCGATTGGGGGTGTGAGGTGCTGCTCTGCGCGACTTCGGAAAATCCGAGCTGGCATGGCGTGCCCTATTGCATCCCTCCAATGCGAAAGCTGATCGCCGCTATGGCCACGCCTTTCTTCTCTTGGCCAGTCTGTGGTGCGGCAGGGACGGGCGCTCCGGGTCATGAGCCATATGATGATTGCCCGGCGGGTTTTGCGCCGATCCGTTCGAGCGACGGTTCGGATGGACGACAGCTGTCAGACTATGATCGGTGCTTTCGAAGGATTGATACTGGAACCATCTGCCATGACCCGCGGGGTAACGTCGTCGATTGCAGCCAGGTGGAGATCATTGATCGGGCGCAGCGCGCCAAGCCTTACTTTTTCGACATCCGACAACCGTCGGGAGAGATGCGCCGCTTCTGGTTCGATCTTCATGACTGAGCGTGGAGCGAACGCAGATAAAAGGGACAAGAGGGATGCCTGAGCACCGTGTGGTCGTTTACGACACGATCAAGATCAAGGCGCCGAAGCCTAAGGACCCGCGCATATGGGGTGGCCTCATCCTCCTGGGCAGCTTTCTTTTCGTCCAGACCTGGGCAAGCCTTGAGTTTCAGGCGGTGATCAAGGCGCCTTATGTCAATCTGCCCTATACCGTCCTGATCTGCCTACTATTCTTCCTCACATGGTTGGCCGAAATTGCCGCGGTGCTGGTCATTGTTTTCCTAATCCTTGCCGGTGTTTTTCTCGCGGGGCAGGCCGTGTTCCGCTTTCTGTCCCGAATTTATCAACTGGTGTTCCGCCGATGAAAAAGTCGTTTGTGATGGCTTGCGCCGCTCTCATAGCCGGGTGTTCGCTGGCCGATGGCGTCTTGGCGGGTGAGGGAACTGCGCGGGGTTATCTATTGAATCTGAAGCTGGCCGCATCCGACCCCCGGCACGATCCAGACGGCATCTGGTCGGACGCCGATCTCAATGGCATCCGGGCATCCGGCCTCGTTCCCAAGATTTATACGGCCAGGATCACGACGCCCTCCGGGGAGTGGCTACTCAGCCAGCTGGCTGGTCTCTGCAACATGCAAGGCATGTGCGACACCGTGCTTGTGAAAATCAAGCCCGGCGCTCCGCTGACGGTATATGCCAACCCGCAAGTTTCGGAGGGCGGCAAAGCAGAGCTCTCCCTCAACTACAAGAAGCTGACGACCGAGGAAATCGACGAGAACGGTCACCCGTTCAAAGGCTCCTACAACTTGGCTCCCCTGAAATGACCTCCCTGAAATTCAAAGTCCGAGATTTCATCGCGCCGCGGCGCAAAGACCTGGCTGCTAACCTTGGCCTTTCCCTGGCGCTGTTCGCAATGACAGCGTTTGCAGGAGAATCGGCTGTTGCGATGATCAATGCGGGCATGGCGGCGGAATGTGCCGAGTATGCTTCCAATGTTTCGAGCAGTGAAGGCAACTTCGGGTCGACCTCCCCAGTGGTGAATGGAACAACCTGCTATGGTGCCTTCCAATTTTGCGACAGCGGAACTCTGCAGGCATACTGGAGCGGCAGCTCTTCTGAGTTTCTGGCAAGCCCGTCCGCCCAGATCAACGCCTGGATCAAGCTGCAGAAGAACGAATGGGCTGCCGCGCAACGGCTCGGCATGTCGAGCCTGATCGGGCAGCAGGTCTGCTATCGCGGGACCTGCGCGACGATTACACAATCTTCGGTGCTTAAGGCATGCCAATTCGGTTGCCAAGGAACACGGTCCAAACTCTATCAGCTCATGAAATCGGGCCTCGATTGCGATGCGCCGGGTACGACCGATGGCGCAGGCACCAGTGTCTGCAAATACCTTGTCTCTGGCGCCGGCTATAATGTCGGCTGCATTACCAATAGCAATGACGGCATCGATTGCGCGCCAGTCAGTGCTGCGGCCCGTGTAGACTAATCGATGAGGAGCCCCAACAGATCGGTCAAGATCGTGGCGAGAGCCATCTTGGTTCTGTCCGTGTTCATGGTCCCTGCTGCGCGCAGCCTCGCGGACGAAACGATCCAGATCCCGCGCGAACACATTCAGTTCCTCACCGGTGATAGCTGGCGGGATGGGCAGAGGACATTGCGTCTATACGGTGTTCAGTCCTGCCTGAGGGGCAAGGTTTACACCGATCACCTTGGGCGCAAGCAGGATTGTGGCGTGGTTTCGGCCGCTATGCTTGCCGCGGTTGTTCATGACACCGACCCGATTTGTCGGGCGGTTGCAAGTGTTCTGGACAGGCAAGGGGACGCAAATCCGACGGTCATTGTCGTCTGCACGGTACGTCTGGGGGATCGAGAACTTGATCTCGGCTCGCTGTTGATCACGCAGGGCTTTGCTTTTGCCGCCTTGGCAAATGGCGGCAAACCTGTCTACATGCCGTATCGCACTCAGGAAATGATTGCGCGGCAGGCTAAGATGGGTCTTTGGGCATTCGATGATGTTCCGCTTCCCTCGAAAGATCTGCTCGCCCAATAAGAGCAGAAACCTTCGAAGGACATGACGCAAACGCAGTTTCGCGATCTCGATAAGTTGTTGCGTTTGATTGCCGTTTCGCACTTTCCGGGCGAAACGGCCTCTACACGCCTGAGGCAGATTGCGTTCCTGAACCTCATCGATCTGGAGCACCGGCAGGGTGCAAAGCCGACAGCCCGCTCGATGTCAAGATTGTTCAGCGCTCCGCCCTCCCAGATGGACAGCCTTGCCACCTCACTTGAGGCCAAGGGTGTGATTGAACGGGTGCTGACGCCCGCGTTGACAAAGGGCAAGCCGGGGAAGGTGATTTATATACGCGCTGACGCGATCGAAGCTCTTACTGCGCACTATTTCGATGTGACAGGTCAGCGCCTGGACGTAAGCGCCACGCTATAGAAGCTGCACCAGCCTCAAGAACTCCTGAGCAGATGGGTCATCGAGAAGATCGTTCAATCCGGCGAACGCGCTGATGTCGATCGGGTCACCATTGGCTCTCCGGAAGAGCAGCTGCGTATAGTACCGCTCCAGTTGCGGAGTGGGTCTGGTCAGAACCAGTGAATCCAATGCGGCTAGTACTGCTTCATCCGTCAGGTTCTTATTTGCCGCCGTCATGGATGTAGCCACTCACATATTGATTTTAAAGGATTATTTGAATCCAATGGCACATGAGACGGGTCGGCTTGCGAAGACCAGAACCTTTCAGTCAAGGTGATTAGCCTTCGTTGGTTCGCAACCTTTAAGAGTTATTGCGGTGCATTAAGTCACATTCAGAGATATGTCAAACCGTCTTACGAAGATTCTGAATTTTCATTTTTCTCGTTAGACCTCTGATTGCCTCAAATCAACCATGAGTCGCACGGAGTTCCGCCGGGAGCCCTCCTATCCGAAGGAACTTAACCCAAAATAAAAGATCAAGAATCGGAATTTTTCCCGTGGGATATGGTTACCGGGGCAAATTTTCTGCCCCAAAGGGCTTTGTCCGGCGCTATGATCAGCCACAAACTTCATTGGAGTTAGTGGCTATCTTTTCCTGTACGCCCAAACAACACGGATCGAAAAATTTCAGTTTCTTGGGCGTGAGGTAGATGCAGTTGTGCATGAAAACAATGGCGCGCGTGTCCGTAGACGTGGACCTGTTAATGTCTGTCGAGGTGGGGCGCATGGCGAAGTAGTGGTTGACATCATGGGCTTGTAGATGACCTTTCTCCACGCAGGCAGATACGGAGGCCTTCGGCGTGAAAGACGCATCCTTTCTCCAAAAGTGTACGTGGTGTTGATCCATTGGCTTGCATGATGCGAGCGGCCTGCCTGTGCGGCTCCGCAAGTCGTGGGTCGCGCGTCATATCCGCGGCGGGCAGCTCGTCCCGTAAGCGCCGGAAAGTTAGCTTTGTATATCTGTAATCACCCTGGCCTCCTCATCACTCAGCTGACAACGATCGAATTCCGTGAGCAATATCTGGATACGGTTGATCGAAACGCCTTAGCTGCGCTATCCGTCGCGCGGTCCGATGACAACGCTTTTTGTATTCTAGCAAAGCTTGCATTTTGAATGGCGTCGAATGCTGTCGATAAAGACGTTGGGAGGTCATAAGGCTTCTCGGGCCCGCAGTTTATCAGTTTGCCCTATCGCGTGGTCCAGCTTGAGGGGGCCACTTCATTGGCGTACCGCTAACGTCACAGCGCCTTTTCAAGCTCCGGCAGAGCCTCGAACAGGTCTGCGACGAGGCCGTAGTCGGCGACCTGGAAGATCGGGGCTTCCTCGTCCTTGTTGATGGCCACGATGACCTTCGAGTCCTTCATGCCGGCGAGATGCTGGATGGCACCGGAGATGCCTGCCGCGATGTAGAGCTCGGGGGCAACGACCTTGCCGGTCTGGCCGACCTGCCAGTCGTTCGGGGCGTAGCCTGCGTCGACGGCCGCGCGCGATGCGCCAACGGCGGCACCCAGCTTGTCGGCAACAGGCAGGATGACTTCCTGGAACTTCTCCGACGAACCGAGTGCACGGCCGCCCGAGATGATGATCTTGGCAGAGGTCAGTTCCGGACGGTCAGACGAGGACAGCGCATCCGAGACATGGGACGAAACGCCCGGGTTGGCGGCAGCGCCAACCGTCTCGACAGATGCAGAGCCGCCTTCGCCTGCGGCAGCGAAGGATGCGGTGCGCACCGTGATCACCTTCTTGGCGTCGGTCGACTGAACCGTCTGGATGGCGTTGCCGGCATAGATCGGACGCTTGAACGTATCGGCCGAAACGACCTCGATGATTTCCGAGATCTGGGCAACGTCGAGCAGGGCAGCGACGCGGGGCAGGATGTTCTTGCCCGTGGCGGTTGCTGCTGCAACGATGGCGTCATAGGAACCGGCGAGCGACACGATGAGCGCGGCAACCGGTTCTGCGAGCTGATGGCCATAGGATGCATCGTCAGCAACGAGGACCTTCGCAACGCCTGCGAGCTTGGCAGCCTGTTCGCCAACGGCGGAAGCGCCAGCGCCTGCGACCAGCACATGGACGTCGCCACCGATCTTCGAAGCGGCGGTCAGCGCCTTGGCGGTCTGGTCGGAAAGGGTCTTGTTGTCGTGGTCGGCAACGAGAAGAATGGTCATGATCTTGATCTCCCTATCCGTAACTTACAGGACGCCGGCGGACTTGAGGCTGGACACCAGCTCGCCCACGGACTTGACCTTGACGCCAGCCTTGCGGCCGCCCGGCTCTTCGGTCTTCAGGACCTTGAGGCGCGGCGAGACATCGACGCCGTAGTCGGCGGGCGACTTCTTGTCGAGCGGCTTCTTCTTGGCCTTCATGATGTTCGGCAGCGAAGCATAGCGCGGCTCGTTGAGGCGCAGGTCCGTCGTGACGATGGCCGGAAGCTTGACTTCGATGGTCTGGAGACCGCCGTCGACTTCGCGGGTGATGTTGGCCTTGGAGGCGTCGACGATCTCGACCTTCGAGGCGAACGTGCCCTGTGCCCAGCCCAGCAGGGCTGCAAGCATCTGGCCGGTCTGGTTCGAATCGTCGTCGATCGCCTGCTTGCCGACGATCACGAGGCCGGGCTGTTCGGCTTCAACGACGCCCTTGACGATCTTGGCGACGGCGAGCGGCTCGACGGTTTCGTCGGTTTCAACGAGAATGCCGCGGTCGGCGCCCATGGCGAGCGCGGTGCGGATGGTTTCCTCGGCCTTGGCCGGGCCGACCGACACGACGACGACTTCGTCGGCCTTGCCGGCTTCCTTCAGGCGAAGCGCCTCCTCGACGGAGATTTCGTCGAACGGGTTCATCGACATCTTGACGTTTGCGAGCTCAACGCCCGTCCCGTCGCCCTTGACGCGG
>DATMTA010000027.1:0-9268 GCA_035565055.1 Ensifer sp. | reverse complement strand
TTTCATAACAGGTTGAACAACCTTTTTAGCAGATCAAATTCCGGAAGCGGGGGCTCACCGGAATAAAAAACCATCAAGAATATCAGGCTTTCAAACAATCTGGATACGACATGAATATATTCTTGATCGATGATAGCATTTCAATGATCTTCGCATTTGAGCGAGCGATCAACTCAATTGCCGATTGTCAAATTCATGCTTTCCAGGAACCACTGAAAGCTCTCGAAAAGCTTGAGACCCTGGTCCCCGACCTCGCGCTCGTGGATTACGAAATGCCCGAGATGAACGGCATTGAAGTGATCAAGGCGATCCGCGCCAACCCGGCCACCGCGGCAGTGCCGGTCATCATGGTCACCTCAACAACGGATAACCAGGTCAAACTGGCCGCAATCGAAGCGGGTGCAACCGAATTCCTGCATAAGCCGTTTGACGAAACCGAACTGCGCATTCGGGTCCAGAACCTCCTCAATATCCGCTCTGCCCAGATTGCTCTTGCAGACCAGGCTGCGGATCTCAATCGCAAATATGAAGATGCGATGGCGCGCATCAATCGGCGTGAGGAAGAGATCATCTGGCGCCTTTCGAAGGCGATCGGCATCCGCGATGGCGACACGGGCAGCCACATCGATCGTGTCTCCTATATTGCGGGCATGATCGCCGAGGAAATGGGTCTCGACCAGCAACTCTGCCGCATGATCTTCCTGGCAAGCCCGTTGCACGACGTGGGCAAGCTTGGCGTTCCGGACAACATTCTCCTGAAGCCTGGGAAACTGACGGCCGAAGAGTACAGGAGTATGCAGAAGCATACCGAACTCGGAGCGCATATCCTTGGCGGAAGCAGCAGCAAGCTCATCCAGATCGCCGAGATCATTGCCGTCAATCACCATGAAAG
Source organism: Ensifer sp. (assembly GCA_035565055.1). Lineage (GTDB taxonomy): Bacteria > Pseudomonadota > Alphaproteobacteria > Rhizobiales > Rhizobiaceae > Ensifer_A. Next base: position 8,376 of record DATMTA010000027.1, on the reverse strand, counting down.
ATGGGACGGGACCGGTTATCCGAAAGGTCTGAAGGGAACAGACATTCCCATCGAAGCGCGGATCGTCGCCATTGCCGACGTCCTCGACGCACTTTGCTCGGACCGGCCCTATAAAAGCGCGTGGCCGCTCGACGCCGCCTTCGCCGAAATCCTCAATGCCAGCGGCAAACACTTCGATCCAACCTGCGTGGCGGCGTTTTGCCGCCGCTGGCCCGAAATCCGGCAGACCTGTCCGTCGTCGAATGATTTGAGACTTTTCGGGCTCTGGAAGAATGGAGTTTTCGGCTCGGTTTTCGGATTGATCTAAGCTGCTTTTCTCTGGTGGTTCAAGCGGCGCAGTCTGATGGTCTCTCGTTTGATCCTTTCACGTTCGAGCAGGATGGTGTGGCCGCGCCCGAAGTAGACGTCGGCCGGTGTGAGATTGTCGAGGCTCTCGTGGTATCGGCGATGATTGTAGTGCTCGACGAAAGCCGCGATCTGCGCCTCGAGGTCTTCCTGGAAGAAGTAGTTTTCCAGGAGGATGCGGTTCTTCAGGGTCTGATGCCAGCGTTCGATTTTCCCTTGCGTCTGGGGATGGCCCGGAGCACCATGGACCTGCTCGATCTTGTATTTCTCCAGCCATTCACCGAGATCGGAAGCGACGTAAGACGGGCCGTTGTCGGATAGCAGGCGCGGCCGGTGTTCGACCTTGACCTTGTCGCAGCCTGAAGCCGCCAGCGCCAGGTTGAGCGTGTCGGTGACGTCCTCTACCTTCATACTGGTGCACAGCTTCCAGGCGACAATGTAGCGCGAGAAGTCGTCGAGGATGGTCGACAGATAGAACCATCCCCAGCCGATGACTTTCAGGTAGGTGAAGTCAGTCTGCCACATCTCGTTCGGTCGGGTGGTCTTGTCCTTGAACTCGTCATTGGCTTTGATGACGATATAGGCTGGCGAGGTGATCAGGTCGTGGGCCTTGAGCAGGCGATAAACCGAAGCCTCTGAGACGAAATAGCTTTCCGTGTCGGTGAACTTCACCGCCAGCTCGCGCGGCGACAGGTCAGCATGGTCCAGCGCCATGGTGATGATGCGGTCCTTGACGCCATCTGGAATGCGGTTCCACACCCGTGACGGCGCGGACGTTCGATCCTCCAGGCCTTCCACGCCGCAGGTCAGGAACCGGTCATACCACCTATAGAACGTCGGTCTTGGAATGCCGAGCTTGTCGAGGGTTTGCCTGGTCGACAGATGCGATTGCTCGACGAGCCGGATGATCTCAAGCTTTTCGGTGGCGGGGTATCTCATTCGTCGTCGCCCCCATGCCCGATCATGCTTTTTTTGAGCAGGCGGTTTTCCAGGGTGAGGTCGGCCAACGCCTCTTTCAGGTCGCGGCTTTCACGGCGCAGCGCCTTCACTTCGTCAGTGGTCGCTGATCGGGCGGTGTCACCGGCAAGCCGCTTCTTGCCTGCTTCGAGGAATTCCTTCGACCAGCTATAATATAGGCTCTCAGCAATCCCCTCGCGGCGGCAGATCGTGGCGATGCCGTCTTCACCGCGAAGGCCTTCCAGCACGATGCGGATTTTATCCTCCGCCGAATGGTGCTTGCGCGTGGCGCGGCGGATGTCCTTGATCGTCTTCTCAGACGCTGACGACTGCGGCCCGGATTTCTGTCTCATCTTCGCTTCCTTTGATTGAGCTACGATGAGCCGAAAATCCTCTCTTCTCAACTAAACCAGTTCTGTCTCAAGGGCGCTGATCCGGGACACGGCAGACCTTCTCCTCATCTCACAGAGCCGATGACGAGAAGCTGACCGAATTCAATCTTGGGAAAACAGCATGAAAAACGAAACCGCAGCCCTATCACTCAACGGCCCCCTGACCATCAAGACCATCACCGGCGCGCGCGACATTCTTCACGCGTTTCTCGGTGAAAACGCGCAGCGTGGCAAGACCGTATCCCTGGACATCGACGACACAGAGGAATGCGACCTGACGCTCGCGCAGCTGATCATTGCCGCGCAGAAGTCGGTGGCCGCTCGAGGCGCGAAACTCAAGCTCACCAAACCTGCTGCCGGCAATTTCCTGGCAGTGATCGAACGCATGGGTCTTTTGACCGGCGACAAGAAGAAGGACGGCTTCTGGCTGGAAGGAAAAGCAATATGACCGCCAATATTTTGACCGTAGACGATTCCGCAAGCATCCGGCTGACGACTCGCCTGGCCCTGACCGGCGCCGGCTACAAGGTGACCGAGGCGGTTGATGGTGCCGACGGGCTCGCAAAGATGAAATCCGGCTCCTACGACCTCATCGTCACCGATCTGAACATGCCGAACATGGACGGGCTGACGATGATCCGCAGCCTGCGCAAGCTGCCGGCCTATATGGGCACGCCGGTCATCTTCCTGACCACGGAATCGGACGGTGAGTTGAAGCAGCAAGCCAAGGACGCCGGCGCGACCGGCTGGCTCACCAAGCCCTTCGAACCCGACATGCTGGTTAAAATCACCAAGAAGGTGCTTGGACGATGAACAATCCCGATCCGATTGCAGTCTTCAAAACCGAGGCACTCGAACAGCTTGAGCTGATCGAAGCCGGCCTCCTCGACCTCACGCGCGACCTTGACGACAAGGCGCAGATCGACGCCGTGTTCCGGGGCCTTCACACGCTGAAGGGCTCGGGCTCCATGTTCGGTTTCGATCAGCTTGCAGCCTTCACGCACCATTGCGAGACCGCATTCGACCGCGTCCGCAAAGGCGAAGCGCCTGCAACAACCGAGCTCGTCAGCGCCGTTCTCGACGCGCAGGGCCACATGCTGGCCCTGCTGCAGACGCCGAATGGCGACCACGAGGCCATGAGCGCCAAATTGCTGGACAACCTGCACCGTGCCGTCGGCGGCGCCGCAAAGGCCATGGAAAATGCCGCAGGCGGCGGGGAAACGGCTGCTCCGACATCGGCAGCAACCGGCGGGATGTCGACATGGGAGCTGACGTTCAGCCTGCCCCACAATTCCATGATCAACGGGACCAACCCGCTGGGCCTCCTCGACGAACTGCGGGAGCTTGGCGAAGCACATATCGAGGCGCTGAGCGACAACGTCCCGCCGCTCGAAGAAATCGACCCGCGCGAAGTGCATGTTTCCTGGCGTGTCACCCTCAAGACCGACAAGCCAAAGAGCGACATCGAAGACGTCTTCATCTTCGTCATGGACGACATGGTGATGGATCTCAAGCAGATCGAAGCCGCGCCCGCGCCCAGCGCCGGCAAGGCGACCGCCGCGACGACGCAGGCCCAGACAGATTCGGCGATGCAAGGTGCAGCAGCCGCTGGAGATCCCGCAAAGGCCCAGCAGCCCGCTGACGCGAAGTCGCAGAAGCAGGCAGACAATGTTCGCGTCCCCGCTCTCCGCCTCGACGAAATGATGGACCGCGTCGGCGAGCTTGTGATCGCCCAATCCCGGCTCAGTCAGATGGCGAGCTCCGCCGCCGATCTCGGCCTTCGTTCGGTCTCGGAAGAAATCGAACGCCTGGCCGGCGAGTTGCGCGACACGATGATGGTCCTGCGCATGATGCCGGTTGCGAGCCTGTTCAGCCGCTTCCGCCGACTGGTTCACGACCTCGCCCGCGAAACGGGCAAGGACATCGAACTGATTACCGAAGGGGAAATGACGGAAGTCGACAAGACAGTCATCGACCGTCTTGCCGATCCGCTGGTCCACCTGGTTCGCAACTCGGTCGATCACGGGCTTGAAACTCCGGAAGATCGTATCGCCAACGGCAAATCGCCCGTCGGACGCGTGCATCTTTCGGCACACCAGACGGGCAGCGAAGTTGTCATCACGATCCGCGACGACGGTCGCGGCATCGACCGGGCGCGCGTTCGCGCCAAGGCCGAGGCCAATGGCCTCATCCAGCCCGGCGCACAGCTCAGCGACCAGGAACTGCTCCAGCTGATTTTCCAGCCCGGTTTCTCGACTGCGGAAAAGGTCACGAACCTCTCCGGTCGCGGTGTCGGCATGGACGTCGTCAAGAAGACGATCGAAACGCTGCGCGGCGCCATCGACGTGAAGAGCAATCCGGGCGAAGGTTCGGAAATCGCGCTGCGCATTCCGCTGACTCTGGCCATCATCGACGGCCTTCTCGTCCGCGTCGGCAGCGGCCGCTATGTCCTGCCGCTCTCCGCCGTCGAGGAATGCCTCGAACTGTCGCTGGAGGAAGACCTCAAGTCGCGCGGCCGCAGCTTCATTTCGCTGCGCGACGATCTCGTCCCCTTCCTGCGGCTTCGCGAACTCTTCCGGACGGGCACACAGCCCGATCCGTTCCAGAAGGTCGTCGTCGTCTCCACGGGCACGGAACGAGTGGGCCTCGTGGTCGACCAGATCATCGGCGACCACCAGACGGTCATCAAGAACATGTCGAAACTTCACGATCACGTGTCGGCCTTTTCGGGCGCGACGATCCTTGGCGACGGCAATGTGGCCCTCATCCTTGATGTGGTGCACCTCATTGCCGCCGGCCAGCACCAGGAGGCGCAATTGCGGGCAGCAGGATGAGCGAAGCAGCACAAAAAGCAGATCACCGCGCGATCTGGAAAGGCGCGGACGAACTTTCGGTACTCACTTTCTGCCTCAACGGCGAAACCTTCGCCATTGAAGCGGTCATCGTACAGGAAATCCTGGACCTGCTGCCGGAAACCAGCGTTCCGGGCAGCCTGCCCTTCGTTGGCAGCGTGATCAATTTCCGCGGCAAGGTCATTCCGCTCGCCGACATTCGTGTCGCCTTCGGAATGGAAGCCGGAAACGTCACGATCGACAGCCGCATCGTCGTCACAGAACTCGATCTCGATGGCCAGACGACGCTCGTAGGGATGCGTACGGACAAGGTCTTCGAGGTTACGAGCCTTCCGGTCTCAGCCAGCGAACCGCCACCGATCGTCGGTATGCGCTGGAGACCGGACTACATCCATGCCCTCGTCAAGCGCGAAGGCGAATTCATCATACTCCCGAACCTGCAGGCTATTTTCTCCTCACAGCAGAATAACGCGCTGCAGGCGACAGGTTGAGAGATACATACTGGAGCGCACAATGCGATTTACAATCAAGTCCAAACTTGCCATTTCCTTTTTGATCATGATCGCTCTGCTGGCCGGAAGCGCGGCTTACAGCATCAAGAGCCTTGGTTACATCAACGATGCGATGACAGCCATGACGAATGGCCCCGTCACACGACTCGAATTGATCCTGAGGATCAAGATTGAGGCACTTCAGACCATTCGTCAGCAGAAGAATGTGCTGCTCGCCGCCAACCAGGCTGAACTGGAGACTGCGAGAAACAAAGGCGACGCCGCGCGAGTGGCTCTTGCCAAGGCGATTGAAAATGCGCTGTCGATCTCAACAGCTGAAGGGCGCCCGCGCTGGCTCAAGATACAGGAACTTGTCGCCACCAACAACGCGTTGGATGACAAGATCCGCACTTTGATGACCAGCGGCGACACCGCGCAGGCCCTGCGCGTCTCGACGACCGAAGCACGAGACGTGATTCTAAAGCTTGATGAAGCCGTCAACGCACTCGTCGATCTCTCGAAGGATCAATTGACAGCCGCAAACGCCGACACCGACGTGGTCTATGATAGCACGAAGAACATCATGATCGGTCTGGCCGCTGGTGCGATCCTGATCGCCATTATTGCGGCCGTCTGGATTTCCCTCACGATTGGTCGCGGTCTGAGCCGCGCGACCACCGCAGTTCGCGATGTCGCCGAGGGCGATCTCACGAAGATGGCTGAAATTACTACGCGAGACGAAGTTGGCGACCTGCTCGGTCATGTCAATTCGATGATCGAGCGCCTGCGTGGCGTGGTCGGCGACGCACTGTCTGCTTCCGACAACGTCTCGTCCGGCAGCCAGCAGCTCTCCTCGGGCTCGGAACAGCTCTCGCAGGGCGCGACCGAACAGGCCTCCTCCGCGGAAGAAGCTTCGGCTTCGATGGAAGAAATGGCCGCCAACATCAAGCAGAACGCTGACAACGCCGCCCAGACGGAAAAGATCGCCCGCCAGTCGTCCAAGGACGCCGAAGCGTCCGGCGAGGCCGTCAACAAGGCCGTCAACGCCATGCGGACGATTGCCGAGAAGATTTCCATCGTCCAGGAAATCGCCCGCCAGACCGACCTTCTCGCCCTCAACGCCGCTGTCGAAGCAGCGCGTGCCGGCGAACATGGTCGTGGCTTCGCGGTCGTCGCCTCGGAAGTTCGCAAGCTGGCCGAACGCAGCCAGCTGGCTGCAGCCGAAATCTCCGGCCTGTCCGGTGAAACGGTGAAGGTTGCGACCGAAGCCGGCGAGATGTTGCAGAAGCTGGTCCCGGATATCCGCAAGACGGCCGAACTGGTCGCCGAAATCTCGGCCGCCTGCCGCGAACAGGATATCGGCGCAAGTCAGATCAACGAGGCGATCCAGCAGCTCGACAAGGTGACGCAGCAGAATGCCGGCGCATCGGAAGAGATGTCGGCCACGTCTGAAGAACTCGCCGCCCAGGCGGAAGAACTCCAGGCCTCCATCGCCTTCTTCAGGGTCGACACCTCAGCCTCGCTCGACTCCGGCAATGTCAAGAAGCTGAAGAGTGTTGCAGCAAAGATGTCGGCTCCGAGCAAAGGCAAATCCGTCCCGAAGGCGGCACCAGCCAAGAGCCAGCCGCAGGGCAAATCCAGAGGCGTAACGCTGAATCTGGACATGGGTGGACCGGATAGCGACGACGCCGACTTCCGGCAGGCAGGATAAGGGTCCTGGGGGACCAGGGGGCAGGCGCGCCATGAGAGCGCACCACAGACGTCGGGGACCACGGCCCTCGACGTCATGAACCGGGCAGACGGTTCGCGAAAGGTTGAATGTATCGGTCTTAGCGAGAAACAGAACCGACAAGGTCTTGGGGAGACCTATTTTTCCTCTACGCACTACTCATGGGACATAAAATGCGTTTTACCATTAAAGCCAAACTGGCAGCAGCATTCGGATTGCTGATCATTCTTGCCGCCGGCATGTCTTCACTAGCCATTTTCAAGCTTTCGTCTCTCAACGAAGCCATCAATACCATTATTGAAGGACCGACAGCGGATCTGAAGGCATCCTCCGAGCTGGTCAACCTCGTCGGCCTCGCCGTTCGCGGCGAAAAGAATGCCATTCTGAGCAGCGACGCCCAGCAGATCCAGGGCTACGTCCAGAAGGTTCGCAACTACAAGACCAATGCAAATGAAATTGCCGCGAAGCTCGAACGCTCGCGCGACAAGACTGTCGTTGAGAAGATGGCAGAGTTCAAGCAGGCCTTCGGCCAATGGAACACCATCGATGAACAAGTTCTGACATTGGCCCTCGAAAACTCCGAAGCCAGCAACAAGCGCGGCGCGGACCTCACCATGAACGAGGGGTCGAAGAACGCAAATGCAATGACCGAAGCACTGGCTGGTGTCAGCAAGGCCGTTCTCGCCAGCCTGAACACGACCAACGAAGAGACCGATCAGGAATACGCGATGTCACGTAACCTCCTCATCGGAGGGCTTGCCGGCATGTTGGTCCTGTCTGTTGGCATCGCGCTCTGGATCGCTTTGGGAATCAACTCGGGGCTCAAGAAAATCCGGGCCGTTGCCGAAGGTGTCGCGACCGGCGACTTGAACCAGAACGTCGAGATCAAGACCAATGACGAGATCCGCGATCTGGTCGATACCATCAACACGATGACGCAGAACCTGCGCGCAACCGCAGCCAGTGCCGACCGGATTGCCGCCGGCGATCTGTCCGTCGACATCAAGCTTCTGTCCGAGAAGGACACGCTTGGCATTTCGATGCAGGGCATGGTCAGCAATCTACGCGTGGCCGCAAATGCCGCGAACGCTATCTCCATCGGCGATCTTTCGACCGACGTCGTTCCAGCCTCCGATCGGGACGTGCTTGGTGTAGCCATGCGGGGCATGGTCACGAACCTCCGCGAAACGGCACGGGTGGCAGACCAGATCGCAAATGGCGACCTGACCGTCAACGTGAAGCCCATGTCCGAGAAGGACACGCTGGGTCTCTCGCTGCAGTCGATGGTCGAGCGCCTGCGTGGTGTCGTAAGCGATGCGCTCTCCGCCGCCGACAACGTTTCCTCGGGCAGCCAGCAGCTCTCCTCGGGTTCGGAACAGCTCTCGCAGGGCGCAACCGAACAGGCCTCCTCCGCGGAAGAAGCTTCGGCTTCGATGGAAGAAATGGCCGCCAACATCAAGCAGAACGCCGACAACGCCGCCCAGACGGAAAAGATCGCCCGCCAGTCGTCGAAGGACGCCGAAGCTTCGGGTGAAGCCGTCAACCGCGCCGTCAATGCCATGCGGACGATTGCCGAGAAGATCTCGATCGTCCAGGAAATCGCACGCCAG
>DATMTA010000026.1:0-54385 GCA_035565055.1 Ensifer sp. | reverse complement strand
CGGGCCGAGCGCGCCGGCGACGAAACGCGGCTTGCCGTCGATCTCTTCAGCGCGGCGCACCGCGCGCTTGGCGAGGCGCGCGCCATCGCGGTTCAGCTCATAGACCATGTCTTCCATGCCGTAATCGGCCTGGGCGATGGTGGTCGAGGAGAAGGTGTTCGTCTCCACGATATCCGCACCGGCAATGGCATATTTGAAGTGGATTTCCTCGATCGCCGCGGGCTGGGTCAGGATCAGAAGGTCGTTATTGCCCTGCTGGTGGCAGGCGCAGCCACCGAAACGATCACCGCGAAAGTGATCCTCGTTGAAGCCGAGCCCCTGAATCTGCGTGCCCATCGCGCCGTCGAGCACGAGGATACGGTCGCGCGCGGCCTCCATCAGGCGCTCGCGCGCAGATTTCTGGGGAGCGGCGGCAGAGCCGAAGAGCGTTTCCATCACGGGGGACATGGGAGGCCTCTCAAATCATATAAAGGCATCCTTATATGGTTATGACCGCTCCGATGCAACAGAAACCTGTCTCATATGCGACAGGTTTTTCGCGACCTGCGCCGCGGCGAATGTCCCACGAAAAAGCGGCACCTGCGGGGGAACAGGTGCCGCTGACGAGACGCCATGGTGCGGGGCAAGGGTACCATGCCGTCATCCGCGACCATCATGGTCGTGGTTGGGCGCAAGCGCCCGGAAAGGCAAAAGGCTGATCAGTTCTGCACGTCGGTCCAGGTGGCCTGGACGTCGGTCGCCTTCTTCGACAGGTGAACATGGGCGTCGACGTGATCGACCCAGTCGAGCGGGATTTCGTGATGCTTGCCGTCGCGAGAATCCTGCTTCGTCAGTTTGATGCGGCTCTGGCCATCCATATGATCGACGGTGCCGATATGCTTGCCGTCGACAGACTTCACTTCCATGTGGTCCTTGATCTGGCTTGCGGAAATCATGGTGTTTCTCCCTTTGTTTTTGCTCGGGATGAACGCAGGCGGCGAGCGGATTGTTCCGAAAAACAGCGCGAAGTCTCGTTTAAAGCAATTCCAGCGAAAGCTGCGAACCGGTTTCGCGTCCGGAATTGCGTAAAAGCAAATGAATAGAGCAGCTGCCGTGGCCTGAAGTAGCGAACCCCATCACGACTGAACTGAGGCTGGCCGCTGCCGCCAGGCCACGAAATATATGCAAAGCTTCGACGATACGAGACCGATCGAAAACTGGATCAGCAACCGAACTCGAATATCGGATCAGAAAATGAGACTTTAAAAGAGGATTAATCAATCGCCCTTATATATAACCAAGAACCCCTAGATTTTAATGGGGTTTATCTCGCATGGAAAGATGAGCGAGGCAGGAGCGCGGTTCTTACCGACCGATGTCCCTGTCGAAGGAGCCGTTCGCGCCGAACGATGCCGCTCTCCTGTATCCTGCGATCCAGTTGCATTTAAGAGGGAGGGCATTTCATGGGTATCTTTTCATTCGGAAGCACGTCCGATGCGGTTCTCGCGGCGCTGAGCAAATCCGCTGCGATCATCGAATTCGACATGGACGGCAAGATCCTCACCGCAAACGAGAACTTCTGCAAGGCACTCGGCTACGAGCTCTCCGAGATCCAGGGCAAGTCTCACAGCCTGTTTGTCGATCCAGCCGAACGCGCGAGCCCCGACTATGCGGCCTTCTGGGCGAACCTGAAGCGCGGTCAGTTTGACCAGCGCCAGTACAAGCGGATCGCCAAGGGCGGGCGCGAGGTCTGGATCGAGGCTTCCTACAATCCGATATTTTCAGGCAGCCGGCCGGTCAAGGTCGTGAAGATCGCAACGGACATCACGCAGGCCAAGCTGAAGGCCTTCGAGGATGCCGGAAAGCTTGCCGCAATTTCGCGGGTGCAGGCGGTCATCGAGTTCACGCCGGGCGGCGAGATCCTCACCGCCAACGAAAACTTTCTGAACCTCCTCGGCTATACGCTGCCCGAGATCGCGGGCAGACACCATTCCATGTTCTGCGACCCGGACTATGTCCGCTCCGACGCCTATCGCCGCTTCTGGGCGGATCTTGCCGCCGGCACGCCGAATGCAGACGAGTTCCGTCGCCTCGGCAAGGGCGGCAAGGAGGCCTGGATCCAGGCCTCCTACAACCCGATCTTCGACATGAACGGCAAGGTCTTCAAGGTCGTCAAGTTCGCGACCGACGTAACCGGCCGGGTGAAGGCGGTGGCTGCGCTGGGAGAGGGATTGACCCGGCTCGCAGACGGCGACCTTGATCAAAGCATCAATGCGGCCTTCCCCGCCAATCTGGAAAAGGTACGGACCGATTTCAACGCGTCCGTGATCCGGCTGCGCGATGCCATACGCGATGTCGCACAGAACGCCGGCTCCATTTCCGCGGGCACGTCTGAAATCCGGGCCGCCGCCGAGGATCTCGCCAAGCGGACCGAACAGCAGGCCGCTTCGGTCGAGGAAACCGCCGCAGCACTGGAGGAAATCACCACGGCCGTCGCCGATGCCTCGCGCCGGGCGGAGGAAGCGGGCAAGCTTGTCGCCACGACCAAACGGGATGCCGAACAGTCGGGCCTCGTCGTCAAGGACGCCATTTCGGCCATGGGCGATATCGAGAAATCGTCCGGGCAGATCTCCAACATCATCGGCGTGATCGACGAGATTGCGTTCCAGACCAACCTTCTGGCGCTCAATGCCGGTGTGGAGGCAGCCCGCGCCGGCGAGGCTGGCAAGGGTTTTGCCGTGGTCGCGCAGGAAGTGCGCGAGCTGGCGCAGCGCTCGGCCAATGCGGCCAAGGAGATCAAGGCGCTGATCAGCACCTCGTCGGAGCAGGTTCGCCATGGCGTCGTGCTTGTGGACAAGACCGGACAGGCGCTGGAAGAAATCGTCACCCGCGTGAACGAGATCGACCGCAATGTCACGGCCATTGTCGAATCCTCACGCGAACAGGCGACCGGCTTGAAGGAGATCAACCAGGCGGTCAACATCATGGACCAGGGGACGCAGAAGAATGCGGCCATGGTGGAGGAGACGAGCGCGGCCAGCCACAGCCTCGCCTCGGAGGTGGACGCACTGAACCGGCTTCTCGCGACGTTCAGGACCGGCGCCCAGATTGCGACGGCAAAGGCCCTCCCCGCCCATCGCGCCGCCGAACGCGCGCCAATGCGTCCAGCCGCCCGTCCCGCTCCGCGCGCCTTTGCCAGCCGCGGGAATGCCGCGCTGGCAAGCCAATCAGACAGTTGGGAAGAGTTCTGAAATCCGGAACGGCCGTCCAGCCGCACCACTGACAAAATGCGGCTCCCCGTTACCCGGGAATGCGCCAACGAAGAGATAGGCGATCAGGCTCCAAAGGTGCATGTCACGGTCTCCTTTGCAGGTGATCCAGAACCTCGTCGGTGGATGCCGTCTCGCTGATGCGCGGAAAAACGCGGGACACACTCCACTCGTGCGCGTCAGCTTGAAGGTCGGTCATGGCGTCGATGACGGTCACGACATTCAGGCCGAGCTCCAGAGCCTGCCGGGCTGTCGCTTCCACACCATTGCTGGTCGACACGCCGACTACGAAGACCTGCGTCACAGCCTCGTCGCGCAGATAATCCTCAAGCCCCGTCCGGGTAAATGCGCCCGGCGTCCGCTTCGTCACAAGATGATCTGTCGGCTGCTGGCCAAGGTCCGCCACAAGCTCGGCCCAATCGGCGGGCTGATCGCGCAGGACCCGCTTCGCATCCGTTCGCCCCGGAGGCAGAGCCGTCACGTTGACCAGGATCACCGGCAATTTCTTCGCGCGGAACCCGTCGGCCAGCCTTCGCGCATTGCCGAGCACCCCTTCGATGGGAGCGGCCGTGGGAAGCGAAACGATGCCCTTCTGGAGATCGATGACAATGAGTGCAGAACGAGGATCGAGAACAGAGAGCGGCATGAGTTGCATCCTGCTATGTGGGTCGGACGGCGCAGACAATGCCGGCATAGAGACCGGACATCTGCATATGATCCCGGCGGGGGCTGCCTGGCAATCGCTCTGAGCTCGAATGTAATTCTCCGCGCAACGGAAATGCGCCCGGCGGCACGGCAGATGCCGCCCCGAACCTAGTGCCGCACAACTCGACGCCAGCCGTAGTCTTTGAAACCACGCTGGAAGTATCTGTCTCTGAAACAAAATTTCCGGGAAAGAGGTCCCTCAAGAAGGACTTAAGCTGGTCGGAGTGGAGTGATTCGAACACTCGACCCCCACGTCCCGAACGTGGTGCGCTACCAGACTGCGCTACACTCCGATGCCAGCGAGGGGGTCTATAAACCAGCGATTTTGAAACCACAAGCGCCGTGTGACGGTTTTTCGAATTTTTTTGTGCGGCGGCCAAAAGACGCGTCGAAGGCCTTAACCTTGCCTTCAGCCTGGCGTAAATCATTGGTCACAAAGGGGATCGCCATGCCGAAGCTTTTTCGACCCGCAGCACTGCTCGCCGTCAGTGTGTTCGTGGCCGGCTGCACGACAACAGAGGATGCGCAGCGCTCTGTTGCCCAGCGCTGGCCGGGACAGCCGGTCGACAGCTTCTTTTCCGCCTACGGGCCTCCGGCTTCGAGCTACAAGCTCTCCGGAGGGCGCATGATCTACACGTGGCGCGGCGGACGACTCGACAAGTACATCCCGCCCGACTACCAGATCGCGCGGCGCGATCCTTTCTACGATCCCATGTTCGACCGGCGCTTCGGGCCTGGCTTCCGTCCGTGGTTCGATGACCCGCAGATTGTCATGGTCTCCCCCGGTCGTGACGTGCGCCTGCAATGCGAAGCGCAGATCACGGTCAACAAGGCGCGGATCATCGAAACGATCAGCCTTTCCGGCGATACGGAAGGCGACGGCATCTCCAGGTCGCGTTGCGCGGAGGTTTTCGGCGTGAAGAAATAAGCCCCTACCCCCGCGTCCACAGCGACGGGCGAAAGAGCGGGGATTGGGCGCAACATTTCTGATTTTTTGCAGGATAACCGTTGCCACGCAGGTTGCGAATCTTGCAAACCTGTTTCTGGCGATTCGGCGGTTGTGGCCGGACAATATCGAGTAGGCGATCATGAAACTGAAATTCCTCGGCATGGCGGCGGTTGCTGCATCACTTTCGGCTTGCGCAACGACGGGTGGCATGGGCGACCCGATCTCTTCGGCCTGGGTCGGCAAGTCGGCGGGCAAGTTCTTCGCGGCCTACGGGCCGCCGCTCAACGATGACGGCACCGGCTCGGTCTTCACCTGGAAGGGTGGCTACAAGCGTGTCCGCGGCGAGTACAAGAGCTGCTCGGCCACGATCGCCGTCAACGGCGACTACAATATCCGCTCCATCACCATTACCGGCGACCGTCAGGGCGAAATCAGCCCGTCCTATTGCCGCGAACTGCTGGCACCCGGCAGCGTGAAGCCGACACCGGCTCCGGTGAAGAGCGCCGCCAAGACGGTCAAGCCGGCAAAGAAATCCTGAGATCGCCTGACGCTGCCAAAAGGCGCTGACGGCCGCTCTGCGGACAGCAAAACGCGAGGAAGCGGCGACTTCCTCGCGTTTTTCGTTGCAACGAGGTGTGAGAGCTTTTCCGGTCCGGATCATCGGAAATGCTCGATCTATTGATTTTTCCGCAGCCCGTTACGGAGCGCGTGTAAGGACTTGCGGAGGTTCGCCGATCGTCGTGCTTGCCGGCTCGCTATCGAACCGGGCGTCGGCAAGTTCCTTCGACAGCGGCCTGGAGAAGTAATAGCCCTGCATGGCGTCCACGCCGAGGGATTTCAGGACACGCACTTCCTCTTCTCTCTCCACGCCTTCAGCTATCGCCGTCAGGCCCATTTCGCTGCACAGCGTCAGCACGGACTTGACGATCTTGTAGCTGGCCGGGCGTTCGTCGATCCGGTCGACAAAGCTGCGGTCGATCTTGATCTTCGATAGCGGCAGCTTGTGGACGTGGTTGAGGCTCGAGTAACCGGTTCCGAAGTCGTCCAGGGACACCTGGCAGCCGAGTGCACGCAGGAGCTCAATCGAGTGCGCGGCCTGTTCGAAGTCGTGCATGATCGCGGTTTCGGTAATCTCGAAATTGATGCGCCGGGGTGCCACCCCGCTGCCGTTGACCGCGGCGATGATGCGCAGAACGTTTTCCTCGACAGCCAGATCGTGCGGCGAGAGGTTGAACGAGAGATAGGTTTCGCCCGGCCAGGATCGTGCGTCGCCGAGCGCCCGCGTCAACAAGAGCCGGGTGATCAGATTGATGCGCCCGTGCTGCTCGGCGATCGGGATGAATTCCGCCGGGGAGACCGGCCCGAGAACGGGGCTCGTCCAGCGCGCCAGCGCCTCGAAGCCGAGGGTCTGCCCGGAGCGGGCGTCAACGATCGGCTGATAGGCAAGCGAGATTTCGCGATCGAGGTCCGCGGCAAAAAGCACCTCCTCGACCTGCCGCTGACGAAACAGCGCCTTGGCCTGACGCGCATTGAACACGACGACACTGGCACGGCTTTCGCGCTTGGCATTGTAAAGGGCATAGTCGGCGCGTTCGTAGAGATCCTGGCCGCTGACGCCGACATCCGGATAGACGGCGATGCCCATCGACCCCGTGACATTGACGACGCTGTTCCCGATCTTGATCGGCAGCGCAATGCTCGCGCAGATCCGCTGGCCGAACTCGACCAGCGTCTTTTCGTCCAGGCCCGCGATGTCGATCAGCAGGGCGAATTCGTCGCCGCCGAGGCGGAAGATGCTGCAGGCGGACGATTCGAACGTCGACAACCGGTCGGCGACCTCGACCAGGACCTTGTCGCCGGCCGAATGGCCGTAGAGATCGTTGACCGGCTTGAAGCCATCGAGGTCGACGACACCGATGGCGAGCCGGCCGTTTTCGGCACGCGCCAGATCAAAGGCGGATGCGAGGTTGGAGAAGAAGCTGCGGCGGTTGGCGATCTGGGTGAGACTGTCGAGGTTGGCGAGCCGAAGGTTCTCATCCGACAGAGCCTGCATCTCGCGGTTCTTGTCGCGCAGCGCCGCCTGCTGGGAAAGGAGCGTCAGGCGCTGTTCGTTGAGCTTGGTGAAATCGGAATAGTGACGCAGCAGGATTGCGATCATGGCCAGCGACACAAGGAACATGTTGACCGCCGTCGCGATCAGGGTGGGCTCGCCGGAGAGGCCCATAACCACTGCAAAGGGCAGAATGACCAGAAATGTCACCATCAGCGCCGCCGAGCGCAGATGCATGAGACAGAAGATCACGCCGATGACGGTGATCGACATGAAGAAGGCGACATGAGCGCGCTGGTAGTCGTTGCCATAGGGGATCAGGGCCATCGACCAGGCGACCGAAAGAATCGCAATGGGCAGTACGAGGCGGTTAGTCGAGACGAGGCGGCGGTAGGCGTAGGCCGCATCGACTGTCTTGCGGGATTCGCGGATCCAGCCGATGCCGCGGACGATGAAGACGATACCGAAGACGGCCGGCAAGACCGTGACAAGCCAGAAAGGCGCACTCTTCTGATGCGTGCCCGCCAGCGAGAGCATGTTCGTCAGCAGAATGAAATAGAGAAGCGGGACCTGTTTGGAGAAGGCCTTGAACTGCGCGAGCGTCAATTCCGGATTGTCATTCGGAACCGTCAAGAGACGTTTCAAGGACTGAAACAGCGACACTCCCCCGATTCCTCCATCAACCGAATACCCTACATTCGGAACCTAACTTTAGCGCCTTCGAACATAGGATCCGAATCTTAATATTCCTGCAACCGCTAACATCAGCGGCTTTTCACGGTTGATACTGCGGTGCGGCTCCCCACCGCGCCTTGCTTCTGTAAAGCACGACCCTCATGCCGCGTCCGTAACGCGAGCGCCGACCGACACCTGCAGCGCCCCCTTACCTTCTGCCTTAACTCGGTAAAGGGCCTGATCGGCGCGTGAAAAGACGTCCTTTGCAGCCGCACCGCTTTCGACCATAGCGGCGCCGACGGACGCCGTGAGCTTGAGTTTCTTCGAGCCACGCCCCCACCAATATTCCAAAGCCGCCACGATGCGATCGCCGGACTTCCGCAAATCCTCCACCGAGGTGCAGGGACAGATGACGGCGAACTCGTCGCCACCAAGCCGCGCGACCAGCGTGGCATCGGGCACCGCCTTCAGGAGCCTTTGTCCTGCAGTCACCAGGCACGCGTCGCCCGCCTGATGGCCCAAACGGTCATTGACGGCCTTGAAGCCGTCGAGATCGACCAGAAGAAGCCCATGGCGGGACGCGGTCTCGCTGGCGCACACATCCTCGAAAACGGCCTGAAACTTCGACCGCGATGCCAGTTCGGTGACAGCGTCGGTTTCGGCTGCCCTGCGGATCTGCTCGAACATCTGCTTCTCAGCCGTGATGTCCTGCTTCATCCCGAAGAGACGTGTCGGAACGCCATTGATCCGCTCGACAATGGCCGTGATCCTGATCCAGCGACGACTGCCCTTCGACGTGACGATTTCCGCATCAAGAGTAAAGCCATCGCCGTCCCTGATAGCCGCCGACCGCACGGCTCTGAGCGCCTCCCGGGACGTCTCGGTGTAAAGCGCGACGATATCCTCGCGCCGAAGCTCCGATTGCGGATCGAGATCGAACAACTCAAAGACCGTATCGGTCCAGGTCAAACTCTCGTCGGGTAATGTGCAGACCCAGATGCCGAGGCGGGCGGTCTTGAAGGTCCGGTCAAAAAGGTCCTGGACACGTTGGAACTGGTCCATCTGCGGGACAGCACAGACGGCAATCTCACCTGTCGTGCCTCGCGCAATCAGTTGAGAACTCATTTCCCGACCTCGCTCAATTCTTCGCGCGTCTGACGACATGCACGCGACAGGGCACATTATGAGCACCGATCGTTAGCGGATCGTTTCCAGGACTGCTGATGAACGCTTGCATTTTCTTCGTGTCGCAGCCAGAAGTGCCGCGATCGAAAAGAACGCGCCACGCTCGTCGCTGGAAGAACACATGGAACTGAATGTTACGAGCCAACGGCTCAAGAATGGCCTCGACTGGGCGTTTATCATTGGCATCGTCTTTGCGCTTGTGCTGGCTGGCAAGATCGTTCCCTTGCTGGCAGTGGTCGGCATTCTGCCGATCCCGTTTTTCTTGCAGTTACTTCGACAGCGCAAATACAGGGTGTCGCCAGCGCGAATTGTCGTGCCGGCAGCAGTCTATTTCAGTTATGCGCTGCTCACCTATCTTTTCTTCACCGGCCTGCAGCCGGGCGATGCCAAACCGGTCAATCCCGACCTCGAACTCTACGGCATCGCCATTGCGCTCATGGTCGTGGGTATCCTGAGAAGTCTGGAGATCGACGGTCTGAGGCGGAAATTTGACATTGCAGTGCCATGGACACTGCTGTTCGCGTTCGTTGTGCTGAGCATCCTGATGCTTTCGGGCTATCGCGAATCCTGCCGGGTCAGTGCAGCTGCAGCTTGGCCATTCATTCCGGCGCTGATCTTCGGAACGCTCACCCTGCTGTCCTTTCTGGGCTGGAGAAACCTCACGAGCCGAGCGCGCAATTTCCGTCTCGTGCTAAACGCCATGGCGATCGTCGTCATCGTCGCCTACACCGGTTCGCGCGGCATTGCGGTGGCCTACGTGGCCGTGCTTGCGCTGCTGACGCTCTGCGCATTGGCGACGCGCCTGCGAGATGCGTTGCCGAGCGTCTGGCAACTGTTGATTTCGGCCCTTGCTGGACTGGCCTTTTGCGCCATCGTTTCAGGCATCACGGGATGCGGCTCGATGGACCGCATCATGCCGATATTCCGAACAATCGGCATTCTCTCGGCCCATGCCGAGGATCAGCCTGCAACGGCGCAGATCGCTCCCGCGACGTCGACGTCCGCTGCGCCGACAGGCTCTTCAGCCCAGCAGCCCGCCGTTCCACCTGCTCCTGCGGCCACCGCGGACCAGCAAATCATGGACGCGGATATGTCGATTGGTTTCCGACTGGAAATGTGGAAGACGTCGATTCACGCCATCGCCGAAGCGCCTTTGTTCGGTCACGGGTCGCTTTACCTGCAGCATCTGATCACAGAGCGATATGGGTTCGAGCATAATCATAACCAATATCTTTCCTGGCTTGTGACGGGGGGGCTCCTTGGATTCAGCATTGGCGTTATGTTTCTCGCCATACCTTGGCTTGTATCCGCGGGCCTTTCAGTTCCCGACAGGCTTGTGATTACGCTGGCGGTCTCAGTTTTCTGGGGGCTGGCCATGATGTTCGACTCCTATTTCAATCTGAAATTCTATACGCATTACTATTGTCTGCTTTGCGGCCTGCTTTACGCACTGGTCAACGACACGCTTGTCGGAGAAGAGCAGTCGGAAGGCAAGATATGACATTACGCACGCCCATGTACTACGATCTGACCGAGGCGCTGCTTTCGGCCTCGGCCAAGCGCGTGCAATATTACGGCATCGCGCGGGTGGTGATCGAGACGGCGCGGGAGGCAGCGCTGCTCAATCCAGACATGCGTTTCGTCGTCTTTTCCTTCGGCAAGAAGGCGTTTTACGAGATCGACTGGACACGAGCCGATGACGGCAGTGTCGAATTCCAGATCCCGAAGGATGTCGGTCAGCGCTGGTTCCGCACCCATTTCGGTGGCGCCGGGCTGATCGGTCATCTCATGCGGCTCCTGAACGCCTCGGTCGCACGGCGCAACGTCCGCGTCTGGGACGAACGCGCATCAGGCCTGAAGAAGATCGAGATCAGCGAAGGTATATTCGTCTCCGCTGCGCGCCCCAAGATGATCGTCGACATGATCGAGGTACTGAAGCGCGCCGGTTCGAAGGCGCGCATCGTGCCGCTCGTGCACGACTTCATGCCGCTGCACAATGGCGCGACGAAGCGCTTCCGCCGCTTCGACCGCAATTTCATGCACGATAACCGCTACCTGATCGCGCATTCGGACCTGATCCTTACCAACTCGGTCTTCACGGTCGACGAGTTGCACCGCTTCGCGGCCTCCGGGATGTTGCCCAAGCCGGGTCCAGTGACGGCCATTCCGCTGGTCCACGAATGCCCGCAGGGCACCGAGGCGCCTGAAATCAGCCTGCCGCCCTCTCCCTATCTGCTGACGGTCGGGCTCAATCTCGGTCGCAAGAACATCGAGGTGGTGCTGAACGCACTCCTGATCATGGCGAAGGCCGGAAGACCCATCCCGCATCTCGTACTTGCCGGCGCGCATCGCAAGCGGCTGAAGCGCTATGTCGAACGCGCCGACCTGCAGCCGATCCGCGACCGCATCGTCTTCGTCAACAATCCGAATCAGACAGACCTTGTGCGGCTTTACGAAAACGCGCTCGCGCTGATCATCCCGAGCCGGATCGAAGGCTGGGGACTGCCCGCCGGCGAAGCGCTCTGGTGTGGCACACCGGCGCTTTGCTCGACGGCACCAGTCTTCTACGAGGTCTGCGGGGAACTCGGCCTGTATTTCGATCCGGACGATCCGGAGACGCTGGCGGGCCAGATCGGGCGGCTCAACGAGGATGCGGCCTATCGCCAGGACCTGCGGCAGCGCATTGCCGACGCCAAGCCGAAGCTGAGGACCTGGAAGACCGTGGCGGTGGAAATGCTGGCGGCGATGCCGGAAGCCTGAAGCTAAACGGCAGAGACCAGCTTATGTCGCGCCTGCGCCATACCACCGGACCGTTGCCTTCAGGCCGTCGTCGAGGCTGAACGGCGGCCGCCAGCCAAGCTCCTGAAACAGCGGCGTGCTGTCGACACTGAGATCGCCGAACAGTCGTGCCGCCGCCGGGCCCTTGCCGATGAGACCGGCCGCCAATAGCATCAGCGCGGGCGGCACTGGAACCAGCATGACGTTGCGCCCCATCGCCTTCGCGATGGCACGAATGAGTTGAGCTGTGGACACATCCGCCCCGTCGCTCGGCAGCCAGACACGCCCTGCCGCCGCCGGATGGGTCAGGCAGAGGCTGATGAGATCGACAAGATTGCCTACATAGAGCAGGCTACGAACATTCCGGACCGCGCCGAGCGGAAGCGGCATTCCCTTTTTGACGACGCCCATCAGGCTCCGGAAATTGCCCTTTACGCCCGCGCCATAGATCAGCGGGAGGCGCAGGATGACAACCTCGAGACCTGTCTCGGCGGAAAGCGTCAGGAGCGCCTGTTCGGCTTCGTGCTTCGAACGGCCATACGCGTCCTCGGGACGGCAAGGTGTTGTCTCGGAAAACCGGCCAGCTTCCCCCATGGACTTGATGCTGCTGAGGAAGATAAACCGCCTGACGCCTGCGGCTACGGCCTGGCGCGCGAGGTTCAGCGTCGCCTCGACATTGGTCCGGCGGTATAGCGCCTCCGCATCCGCTGCCTGCTCCTTCATCTGGTGCACACGCGCGGCGGTATGGACCACCGCGTCACAGCCCTGCAGCGCCAAGGTCCAATCGGTCGCCCCATCAAGGTCGCCGACGGCCACCGCGTTTTCCGCCGCACCGCGGGTCGCGGCCACGACCTCGTGCCCCCGAACGCGAAATTCTTCGACCAGCGAACGTCCAACGAAGCCGTTTGCACCCGTGACCAGAACCTTCATGTCGTCACCCTCCGTGATGCGCAATTGCGCCCTATTCTGCAGCCCCCTCGAAGCTTTCCCTGCCCGGCAGAAGCTGCAGTTCGTAGAGCCGCTTGAAGGGACCGTCGTGAGACAGAAGACGACCCAGTTCACCCTGTTCCGCGACCGCGCCGTTTTCCATGACGACGACATTGTGAGCCGTGGTGACGGTCGACAGGCGATGCGCGATGGTGATCGTGGTGCGGCCCGTGGTCAGTCGCGCCAGCGCATCGCGGATCTGGACTTCGGAGTCGGAATCCAGCGCACTCGTGGCTTCGTCGAGGATCAGGATTTCGGCATCGCGGAGCATGGCGCGCGCAATGGCGATGCGCTGCTTCTGCCCGCCGGAGAGGTTGCCGCCATTTTCGCCGGTGTCGCAATCATAGCCGCCGGGCAATGCCATGATGAAGTTATGCGCGTTGGCGGCCTTGGCCGCGGCGATGATCTCGTCATCCGTCGCACCTTCGCGACCGAGCGCGATGTTGTGGCGAATGGACCCGGAGAAGAGGAATGTGTCCTGCCCGACATAGGACATGCGCTGGCGCAGCGATCGGAAGGTCACCGTCTTCAGATCCTGCCCGTCGATCGTCACCACGCCGCTTTCCGGGTCGTAAAGCCGCATGACGAGATTGATGATGGAGGACTTGCCGCCGCCTGAGGGACCGACCAGTGCCGTCGTCTTGCCGGCCGGGAAGGTGATGTTGAGCTTGCGGAACAGCCCCTGCCCCTCGCGATAACCGAAATCGACATCGTGGAAACGGATCTCGCCCGGACCTGCAACGAGGTCCGTCGCGTCGGGACGTTCGGTGAGGTCGACCGGATGATCGAGCAGTTCATACATCAGGCGGACCCCGACCAGACCGGATTCCAGGCTGATGCGGACGCGCGCCAGCCGCTTGGCCGGCTCATAGGCCAGGAGAAGCGCTGTGATGAAGGACATGAGCTCGCCGGGCGTATTGCCCTTTTCGAGAACCCAGACGCCGGACAGTGCAACGACCGCGGCAATGGCGAACCCGGACAACGTTTCCATGATCGGACTGGATGCGGCTTCCAGCTTGGCAATGGCGTTGGAGCGTGCTTCGACCTCCTCGACATAGCCGTCCATGCGCGCGCCCATGAACGCCTCAAGCCCGAAGGCCTTGACGACCTTGATGCCGGAGGAGGTTTCCTGGACGTTGCGAATGATCCCGCCGAGCGAGGCCATCTCCTGCTCCATGATCTTGCGCACCTTCTTCGACAGGCGCCGCACGCCGAAAATGGCGGCCGGGCCGACGACGGCAGAGATCAGCGAAAGCCAGGGCTGCTGGATGACCATGACGGCAATCAGCCCGAGAAGAGAAAAGAGATCGCGCACGAAGGAGGTGACGATCAGATCCATCACGTTGCGGGCCGCCTGCGCGTTGTTGGTGATGCGCATGAGCAGTTCGGACGAGGCAAACTTCGAATAGAAGCCCAGGCTCTGGCTGAGCACGCTGCGGAAGAGCCTCTTCTGCGTCTCGGCAATGATGTTGTTGCCGGCGCGCGACAGGAAGACGGACTGGATGTAGGTCGCAATCCCCTTGACCGCGAATATGACCGCAACCAGGATCGCAATGGTGAAGACCTTGTTCAGATCTCGCGAGACGACGGTCTCGTTGACGATGTCCCGCATGATCCAGGCGCTGGCCGATGTCATGGCGGCGACAATGAGCATGGAAACGATCGCGATGCCGTACCACGGCGCCTGTTTCCGGAAATTCTCGGAAAGCAGACGCGTCACAAGGGGCTTGTTGGTGCGGGAGATGAACTTGTCCAGCATGGATTCAGATGTGCCTTTTTTCGCGTGACCTCAAGGACACGACAAATGCCAATGCTCTGTCCAGGCGGGCAACCAAGATCCCGCTCTCGATGCCGAGCCTTTTGGACTTCACCCACCAAAAAAGCAAGCGCGACGATGCCCCGCGCACGCTCGGGCGTGCCCGACCGCGGGGTCGCATCGCGCGTATACAACAGGTTTTGTTGCGGTATCCAAGATCGATGGACACGAGGCGGTTTGCGTCCTCGCAAGCGCGTTCACTACTGGCTCTCGGCCATCCTGCCGCTTACGCCCCGCAACAACACTCGTGGAGTTTCAACGCATCGACCGGGTGTCGCGTCAAAAAACCAGATCCTGAAATATTACCCTCGCCAAAAGACCTTCACCAAAATCACGGAGAAATATATCGCGAAGGACAGGATGAGCGGCAGGATAATTTTGCGTTTTTCCAGTTTGATGCCGATAAACGGGAAGTAGATGGCCAGATACTCAAGAAATCCGGTCTTCCCGAAAAATACCGTGAGACTCATAGCAGCGGCTACCCAACCCACGAACTGATCGTACTTCGGTTCTGGGCCTCGCTTCTGGAATGCGGAGTTGAACGCGAAATTGGCCAATTGAAACAGCATCACTAGCGGCGCCAGGGCGCCGCCCAAGGCTACGATGGAATCGATGCCGCCGTGCCATGGGAATGCACCGTACATGTCCATGGCATACTTGATGAGCAAGCGGATCAAGTAGTTATTGTAAAGGGCTTCGAACTTGCGGCCCTGTCCATCCTCGGATTGTTGGATGTACAGGTTATAAAAATAGCTGACATTCGAATTTACGAGAAAGAGGCACGGAACCAGCGCAAGCCCGTAGATCCATTTTCGGCTGCGAATCCACAGAACCAGAATAGTGACAGCCCCCAGCACGATGGCCATCTGAAACTTCACCACCAGCAAGAGAAGAAGGGACAAGAAAAGAAGAACAATGTTCCGGAGCTTTAACGAGCAGTAACATAAATAAAAAAGGTTCATCACCAGAAAAAGGGCGACATACACCATTAGATATTTCGTAGGAAACGCTCCAATTACAACCATATACGGAGCAAACAAAGAAAAGAGATAGCCGACTCGTAATTTTTCTCGGTCGAACTCTGACACCCTTGCTAAGGCAGAATAGGCCAACGTCAAGAACACGACATAGCAAATCGCCTGCCCGATGTAATAGTTGAGGAAATTGTCCATGGCGGGAAGTGCGGAGCCCACCAGATATCCTGGCAAAAATCCGGCGTTCAGGTCCTTCAAAACCTTCATCGCGAAAGAGAGAGGTTGGCTTTCCCTCAGGCGGTCGTTCAAAGGAACGCTGGGGGGTGGGTCTGATGCGGATGGGGGAGCCTTGTTTTCATCCAGAAGGGCGCGAGTACGCGGCAAATTCAGATGAAATATATCTTCTGCGACGGCAGAATATGCCAGTCCATCGCCTTCCTTCAGGAAGTTTGTCTGATACGAAAGGGTGACCCCAAAAACTAAAACAAAATAGAGAATGACCGAAAAAATTGCGAAAGAGCGCGGATTGTGTCCCATATATTTCAATGCTCGCATTCTTCTCCCAAGTCCCATCTTCTGCGAATATACAACCTTCAAACGAAGGGCTCGTCACATGACCATGTAATTGTGTCTGGAGCCGCCTGCCGGCGCTCCGAACTCACACTCTAATCGCAGGCGGCCTACGGTCAATTTCCGCAATGGCTGTATAAAGAAAATAATCCGCGACTTCAGCGAGATTTTGCAGAGGATCCTGCTGGCGCCCAGTCTTCATCGATCGGCGGCCATGCCCTCTCTTGCGCCTATTGCAGTTTTACGCCGAATTCATTCTCCAGCTTGGCATTCGTCGTTTCGGCGCAGTCCCTGAATTCGGCCCAGATCGAAGGGTTGATCGAGAGCTTCGGCGGAAAGTTCAACTTCTCGAGCACAAGGCGTATCGTCCGCAAATACTGGTAATTTTGAATCGGGTACTGGTGGCCACCCTGCTCGAGAGCATCACCCAAAAGATGTTTCCGATAAACTTCCAGAGGATGTTCGCGTCGGCTGGAGACAGTTCGGATGCCAGCCCCGATGATGGGCTCGAGCATAGGGCGCCGCTGGGACTGGTTGTAGGTTGAACGCACTGCCTTGTTCAGGATTCGCTGGATGGCAGCAGGACCCTGACCGTAGGAAATATTCTGCCTTGAGGAATATCCAAGATCTGCCGGCGGGCGAATTCCAATGAAGTTGTACAGCCGCTCAAGGAAACGAGACGGGTTTGCCGCTAGATCGTTGTAAGACAGAAAGAGACATCGTTCGCGGCCGAACAAACTGGCGTAATAGGAGGCAATGGCAAAATAATCGAAGCGCTCTTTGACCCGATGCGCCGCATCACACGCAAGGAAGAGATCCTCCGGCTGTTTCGTCCCGCCGTTTTTCAGGTAGGTGCTATAGATGGAGCCCAGCATCGACTGTTGATGGCGAAAGGTCACAATAACCTTTGTCGAACCGAAAGCCTCTCGCATCCTGTCCGCCGTGCGTT
Source organism: Ensifer sp. (assembly GCA_035565055.1). Classification (GTDB taxonomy): domain Bacteria; phylum Pseudomonadota; class Alphaproteobacteria; order Rhizobiales; family Rhizobiaceae; genus Ensifer_A. The sequence continues at coordinate 37,499 of DATMTA010000026.1, read as the reverse complement.
GCCAATGGTCAAGATAGACGAAGTCGGGTGAGATCAGGCTCTCCCGGGAAATGCCCCGAAGCCTTGAATCCTGCGACAACTGGGATTCGAACAACCCCTTCCAGACGTCCATGTCGAGATCATTGGAAAGAGAAAGGGATTCAAGCAGCGCCCAAAGCGTCGCCTCGGCCTCCCCACTTCCTTCGCCGACCAGGTTGATTCTGGGGTCGCGTCCAAAAACATCGCGCTGAAGCCAGGTGGTCCCGGTCTTGTAGTCGCCGATGTGAAGAAAATCTATATCTACGAATGGACCGTGGGACATCATGCAATGCTTACCTGCGGCCAAAACTGATAGCCGGGCATGCGAGAAAACCTCCAGGCCTTTGATGGCGCCCCGTGTTCGGCAATTTGAATGGCGTTGTCTGCGAAAGCGTAGGCCAGCACCCGGAACCAGGTCGCGAACAGGTTGCTTTCATCCTTGTCAGAACTCAACGCAGGGCATTGACCGTAGCAGAATGGAAAGAAGCGCCGAAAGACGAAGCCACCATCGCTATTGCTGTTGACCGGAAGATACGCAGTAGCTGCATTCAATGTCTTGGTTGCAGACCTGTCTGAATCGATAAGCAGGGAGATGAGATAGATGGAGTCGATGTCTTCGCAGGCATCTGCGATCACCGTCGTCCCGAAGCTGCCGCGCTTTGTCTGGGTTGCTTCAGCCGCCGAGCGAATATTCGCCGCCATGGCCGGTGAAACGGTCCTGTCGTAGATCATATTCGGTATCAGGTGATAAATGGACTTCACATGCTTTGAACGGAGGAAAACATTGTCGTTCCGGGCGCCTTCCGCGTATTGATGAACGAGCCTTTCAGCAACATCCAGAAGGCTGGAAATGGTGGGCGCGGCCTCAGACGCACCCGCGAAATCGCGGCTGTATTGGAGCGCGGTAACAACATTCATAAATTCATTGCTTGCCGTCAGTTGGTCTTTCTCCACCTTCTGGCTGTACCAGTCTTCGGGCGACAGCTGATCGAATGCACGAAGTGCGTATAGCAAAGGTTTGTGAGGAACATCCTCCAGATAGTCCAGCGCAATCAGAACATGCGGAAGCAGGTGCATCCATCCCCAGCCCTGCCCGGTCTCCGCCACTGGGGATACAAGGTTTGGGTCGCGATAAAGTCCGTCATCACACTGCAGAGCATGAATTCTGTCCGCAATCGCCTTCCGTTCCGACAAGGAGAGCGAATCCAGGCGTCCAATGAGGCCCAGTAAGGCGATAGCATAACTTGTGGAATATATGTCCACAGTCTTGCTTCGCGAGGTGAAACAAAAGCCATCCCCTGCCGGAGACTTGCATGACATCACGAAATCAAAGGCTGCGGCAGAGATGGAAGCCGCAGTGTGCGTGCCAGCAGGATTGGCCTTGATAAGGCGATCCAGTTGCGGCGCGAAAAACACGTTCTTGAGGTGGCGCTTCAAAGACTGCATTCTGGCTCCCTTCCTAATCAAATAGCGATCCAGCCGGGCAGAATCATATCGGACACATCTATATCATCATTTCGCCATTTCTTCGGACAGACGACGATGCTTTCAGGAGAGTCCGGATTAAAGGCACCCCACCATGAGAAGGTACTGTTTGCAATGATGTGGTGCTTGCAGGATCGCATCAACTCCAGATCCTCCCAGGGATGCTGGGTTTCCAAGGAGACGTAGGTTGTATCATCGCCCAATAACACGTTCTGCTGCGCCCAGGTTATGTCGTCCGAAAAAACATAGCAATGATCGACGCCGCTTCTTTCGCGAATGAGCTCGAGAGCCTTACGGGCGTAGTCTGGCCCGTAGAGCGGATAAATGTTTCCCGTCGCAGCAGTGGTGAAATCTCCCCGACGAATGTGGACGGAGACGGAATTGGTCTGCTTCATGGTTTGAGATAGCGCGAACAGCGGATCGGGCAGACGCGCTGACGCAGTCACCTCACGCAGAATATCTCGTGCAAGAGGCCCAAAATATCGGGGGTTTATGAAGGTTCCCTCAAGATAAACTGGCGCGGTCAGGCCGAGAACCTCCTGATCAAATTGATGAATCTTCTTTTCCCGAAAGTAGGCTCGCGGCCGCATTCCCAACAAGTCCAGGCCTCGATTCAGCTTCCGTCTCAAGCGGCCCGTTTGATAAGGCAGGCCTCGCGCGGCAACGATCTGCGCAAGCGACGCAAAGTCGAAATCCATTTTATAGGGTGCGAAAAGCTGCCGCACCGCTTCGTTTCCGACGCGCGCGCCCCCGAGCCCAAGCTGCGGCGGAATACTCCCGGAGATATCGAATAAAACGCGCGCGCCCGTCCTGGAGGCAACCGACCGCGCAGTAGCGTATTGGAAAAAGCTGTTGCCCAGCCCGAGAGACTGCAATCTTACAATAACAGTGGAATCGTTCATGTCCTGATTTTGCTCTCCGTAGCACTGTCGCCCGCAGGAACGCGCGGGGAGACGTTAAGGATCCGACAGCGCTCAGCCGAATAATGAACGCGATTTGCCTTCACAATCTGGCGTAATTTGGCCTCCTGTGCGACTTATACATTGTAATATGCGCGGTACCACCCCACAAACTTCTGCACTCCTTCCCGCACGGAGGTTCGGGGAGCATACCCAGTAAGATGACCCAGGAGCGAAGCGTCGGCCCAGGTCGCAGGAACATCTCCCGGCTGCATGGGCAGCATGTTCTTGATCGCCTGACGCCCGGTTGCGGCCTCGATTGCCTCAATGAAATCCGTCAAGGCGACGGGCTCTGAATTGCCGATATTGACTACCCTCCACGGCGCAACAGGGGAGAGGCTGTCCAGGGCGCTCTGCGGCTTGCTGCCATCTCGCTGCGGCACCTGCTCGACAAGCAGGGCTATGGCGTCAACCAGATCGTCAACATAGGTGAAGTCTCGCCTCATATCCCCATGGTTGTAAACATCAATGGGCCGGCCCTCCAGAATCGCCTTCGTGAACTTGAAGAGCGCCATATCGGGTCTTCCCCAAGGACCATAGACCGTGAAGAAGCGGAAAATTGTGACAGGTATACCGAACAGATGAGCGTAAGAATGAGACATCGCTTCCCCCGCCTTCTTCGTAGCGGCGTAGAAGGACATCTGATGATCAGCTTTCGCCGTCTCGGCGTAGGGCATATCGAGATTGCTGCCATAGGTGGACGACGTAGAGGCCATCAACAAATGTCTGGGGGGGTGCGCTCGGGCGGCCTCAAGTATCTCGAACGTGCCCCCGATATTGCTTTCGAGATATACGCGCGGGTGCTCTATCGAATGTCGGACGCCCGCTTGTGCAGCGAGATGGATCACGATGTCCGGCTGCGACTCGCGAAATATGTCCATCAACAGGTTAGCGTCTTCAACGCGGCCGATGATCTGCCTGAAGGCCGCGTCAGCCTGTAGCTCGTTCAATCGCTGCTGTTTCAAGGTGACGTCGTAATAGTCGGTCATTGCGTCGACGCCGATGACCGAATAGCCCTGCTGCAAGAGCTTCTTGCTAACAAAATAGCCAACAAATCCGGCGGAGCCTGTTACCACCGCAACTGGTTTTCTGGACGTCATCCTGGCTCCTCATTGATTACGGCTTCCCCAAGTGTCGCCTGGGAACCGAGCAACTTATATTATCTCTGACGTTAGCGGCGCCCGGATCACCGCCGCCTTTGCTCATGCAGTCTGCGGCGATTCGAAGCTACTCTTTAAATATGCAAAAACGACTCGGCGATCCGGCATTCTGCGTCGACCGCGGCTGCTATTGTATCTCGTGGGATCGCAGGAACTCGGCTATCCTTTGGGCCAGTTCATGCGGCTTCTGTCCGACGGTTTCCAGGTGAAGCTCCGGAGTTTGGGGCGCCTCATACGGCGCGTCGATGCCCGTAAAGTTCTTGATTTCACCCGCAAGTGCCTTCTTGTAAAGGCCCTTCGGGTCACGGCGCATACATTCCTCAATGGGCGTATCGACAAAAATCTCAAAGAACTCACCATCTTCCATCAATTCTCGGGCAAGCTGTCGCTCAGCCTTGTAGGGTGAAATGAAGGAGACGAGGACGATGAGGCCGGCGTCCGCCATCAGCTTGGCAACTTCGGCGACGCGACGGATATTTTCGACACGGTCCTCGGCGGTAAAGCCGAGATTGCGGTTCAGCCCGTGGCGAACATTGTCACCGTCGAGCATGTAGGTGTGACGTCCCTCGGCAACAAGCAGCTTTTCGAGGTCGTTGGCGATCGTGGACTTTCCGGATCCGGAAAGCCCGGTAAACCAGAGCACAGCCGGTTTTTGGTGTTTGATAGCAGCACGCGTGGCCTTGTTGACGTCCATTGCCTGCCAATGAACATTCTCCGCACGGCGAAGTGCAAAATCGATCATGCCTGCGCCGATTGTCTGGTTCGTGTAACGATCGATTATAATGAAATTGCCGGTCACGCGGTTGTCGGCATAGGCGTCGAACGCGATCGGCGACAGGAGCGAGAAATTGCAGACACCGACGCCATTCATGCCGAGCGATTTGGCCGGCTCATGCGCAAGTGTATTGATGTTGATCTCGTGCTTCAGCGTGGTAACCGTGCAGGCTACGCTATCGACCTCGGTCCGCAGAATATAGCCGCGCCCAGGGATCATCGGCTCAGGCGCGAACCAGACAACGTGGGCTTGCAATTGGTCAACGACGTGGGGACGGTCTTTCGGCGCGACGAGCATGTTGCCGCGCGAGGCCTCGACCTCGTCCTCGAGCACCAGCGTCACGGCCTGGCCGGCGACCGCGCGCGACAGGCTGCCGTCGAAGGTGACGATGTCTTTCACCTTCGTCAACTGCCCCGATTTGGCGACTACCACATCATCGCCGATGCAGACGGTGCCGGATGCGACCTCCCCTGCAAACCCTCGAAAGTCCCGGTCCGGGCGACAGACAATCTGGATGGGGAAACGGAATGGCAGGTGCTCGCGTCCCCCGTCGACTTCAACCGTCTCAAGGTGCTCGAGCAGGCTCGGCCCCCGATACCAAGGCGTTCGCACGGATCGATCAATCACGTTGTCGCCAGAAAGCGCCGAGAGCGGGATCGGCTGCACGGTCTGGAACCCAAGCGGAGCGGCAAAAGCCTCAAAATCCGCAACGATTCTGTCGAAGACTTCCTCGCTGTAGTCCACCAGATCGATCTTGTTGATCGCCAGCGCGACATGCCTGATCCCGAGCAGCGAGGCGATAAACGTGTGCCGACGCGTCTGGGTGAGCACGCCTTTCCGGGCGTCGATGAGAACCACGGCCAGATCGGCGGTTGAAGCGCCGGTCGCCATATTGCGGGTGTATTCTTCGTGGCCGGGTGTGTCGGCAACTATGAATTTTCGACGCTTGGTCGTGAAGAAGCGATAGGCGACGTCGATGGTGATTCCCTGTTCGCGCTCGGATTCCAGACCGTCGACAAGAAGCGCGAAATCGAGGCCGTCGCCGGTCGTGCCATGCCTGCGACTGTCGGCTTCGAGCGCCGCAAGCTGGTCTTCGAAGATGAGCTTTGTGTCGTACAGGAGACGACCGATCAGCGTGGACTTGCCGTCGTCCACCGAGCCGCAGGTCAGAAACCGCAGCATCGACTTGTTTTCCTGCTCCTTGAGATAGGTAGCGAGGTTACCAGCTGCGTTATTCATATGTCTTTTCCGCCTGTGAGATCTCGCCCGATTGAGACAGGACAATTGCCATCAGAAGTAGCCCTCGCGCTTCTTCTTCTCCATGGAGCCGGCTTCATCGCGATCGATCGCGCGGCCTTGCCTTTCGGAGGTGCGGGCGACGAGCATTTCTTCCACGATTTTCGTAAGCGTGTCCGCCTCGGATTCGACTGCGCCCGTGAGCGGATAGCAGCCAAGCGTACGGAAACGGACCATACGTTCCTCGATATGCTCCCCGTCCTTCAACTTCATGCGATCGTCGTCGACCATGATCAGCATTCCGTCGCGCTCGACAACAGGCCTTCGAGCCGCAAAATAGAGCGGAACGATCGGGATGTTTTCCCGCATGATGTATTGCCAGATATCCAGCTCGGTCCAATTGGACAACGGGAACACGCGGATGGATTCGCCGCTCTTGACCCGGGTATTGTAGGTTTTCCACATCTCGGGCCGCTGCCCCTTGGGATCCCAGACATGGTTGCGGTCGCGGAACGAAAAAATGCGCTCCTTGGCGCGCGACTTTTCCTCGTCGCGCCGGGCTCCGCCGAATGCGGCATCGAAACGATATTTGTCGAGCGCCTGCCGCAAGGCCACCGTCTTCATAATGTGGGTGTGGTGACTGGAACCGTGCACGAAGGGGCTGATGCCATCCCTGACGCCGTCTTCGTTGATATGCACGAGAAGATCGAAGCCCATCTCGGCGGCGATGCGATCTCGAAAGGCGATCATCTCCTTGAACTTCCAGGTCGTATCGACATGCAAGAGCGGAAAAGGCGGGCGGGCAGGATAAAACGCCTTCGCTGCCAGATGCAGCATCACCGACGAATCCTTGCCGATCGAATACAGCATAACCGGGTTTTCGAACGTCGCCGCAACCTCCCGAAGAATATGGATCGCCTCGGATTCTAGGCGCGAAAGGTGAGATGATGGCATTCCGAAACACTTCCCTAATGTTTGACCTGCATTACCTGCACTGGATGTCTTCTTCAAGGCCGGAAAATTCCGCCCTCGTCTGCTGTCCGCCGACACCCGTGGCGGGGCTCCCGGCTCGATGTTTTGGGGTAACACTTGTCGGCTCCCGATATTCGCCGAGTGGCCGTCCCAAGTGCTTAGCTGTGAGATCGCACGACGCAAAGGAATGCGATCCGAATTCGGTCTTTCCACCCGGGACAAAGTTTAGAAAACATGAAGAAAGTTGAGGGACTACGGTCAAAATGAGGCAGGCTGGCGATGCAAGGCGGCACTGAAGCGAGCGATCCACGAGACACCGCTTCAAATCAAAAGGCTCGCAAATGTGCCAAACAAATGAGGCTTTCCCCCTAGAAGCATGTTGCAATGAGCACCAACAAGCCATAACCATGGGGCCTATTAATTGCGTAATTAGAGGCCAAATGGCGACGAGCTTATCGAGTCTGATCCAAAAAAAACTCTTTCCGACTCGGCATGACAGGAACGTGCGGAGCTGGTACGCGGATGGTGGTGACGAACGGTTTCGCTTTGACTATCCGCTGCTACAGGAATCCGTGGTCATCGATCTGGGTGGCTTCAACGGACAGTGGACGAGCGACCTATACTCGCGCTTTAGATGTAAAATTCATGTCTTTGAGCCCGTCAAGCGCTTTTATGACAGCATTTCACTGCGCTTCAAAAACAACGACGACATCACGGTCTACGGATTTGGTCTCGGTGGTTCAGATCGTATCGATAAAATACGCCTGGATTCAACCTCGAGCTCGATCATCAACGCTTCCGGTGAGGGAACCGAAGACGTACGGATTGTCGACGCGTTGCGCTGGTTCACAGAGGCTTCAATAGGCCCGCTTGATCTGGTCAAGATCAACATCGAGGGCGCCGAGTACGAACTTCTGGAGCATTTGCTCGACGGCGGATTTATGACAAACGTCAAGAACCTGCAGGTCCAGTTCCACGACGTTGTTCCGAACGCGGAAGAACGGATGCAAAAAATCCGGCGCCGCCTGGAGAAGACGCACGCCACCACCTACTGTTACGACTTCGTCTGGGAAAATTGGCAGCTGCGGTAGGACCCGATTTCCGCGCCCGATGAAGGCAGAGTGCGGGTTTACTTTGACCAGACCGTCCGGTTGACGTAGCCAACATAGCTCGCGACGATGCGGACGATCTTCTTTGAAACTGCGCCGCCTTCGTAGTCTTTCACGGGCATTGCCACACGTTCACCGCGCTTGTGCTGGTTGAGGACGATCCGGATAGAATCAAGAACCATATCCGACGCCAGCCCGGACATGACCAGCGTACCGACGTCCATCCCCTCTGGCCGCTCGTGAGCCTCTCGAATGGTAACGGCCGGCAGGTTCAGAAGCGAGGCCTCCTCGGTGATCGTACCGCTGTCGGAGATGACGCATAGCGCTTCCATTTGCAGCTTGATGTAATCCAGGAATCCGAAGGGCTTCATGAACTGGATCAAGGGATCCAGGTTCGCCTGACCGAGCGCGTCGAGGCGCTTGCGCGTCCTCGGATGCGTGGACACAATAATTGGTAGACCGTACTGCTTCGCAAGGGCATTCAACGTGTCAAGCAGACTCTTCAGATTGCTCTCGGAGTCGACATTTTCCTCGCGATGGGCACTGACGAGGAAGAACTGATCGCGCTTCAGGCCCAGTTGTTCAAGAACTTTCGACCGCTCGATCCTGTCAATATTGGCGTTCAGGACCTCCTCCATATGCGATCCGGTCTTGATGATCGTCTCGGGGCGGATCCCTTCCGCGATCAGGTAGCGTCGCGCATGTTCGGTCAGGACAAGATTGATATCGCTGAGATGATCAAGCACCTTTCGGTTGAGCTCTTCCGGCACTCTCTGATCGAAGCACCGATTGCCCGCTTCCATATGGAAGACAGGGATCTTAAGCCGCTTGGCTGCGATCACGGAAAGGCAGGAGTTTGTGTCGCCATAGAGCAGAACGGCATCCGGCTGCTCTTGCCGCATCACCGCATCGGCCTTCTCGATCACACGTGCGATCGTCTGTGCGGCAGTCTCACCGTTGGCATCAAGGAAGTAGTCCGGCTTGCGAATCCCCAGATCTTCGAAAAAGACCTGGTTGAGTTCGTAGTCATAGTTCTGTCCGGTATGCACCAGGATATGCTTCGTCTGCACATCAAGCTCGGCGATGACCATGCTCATCTTGATGAGCTCTGGCCGCGTGCCCACGATTGTCATGGTTTTAAGCATGCAATTCGGCTTTCATGAAATCGAGTTTGAACAACATTTCCTTGATTTGCGAAATGTCGAGCCTCGTCGTGTTGTGAGACGTATAATCCTCCCCGGCGGAGAGTTCGCGGTCGCCTTCGCTGAAATATTTCGCGTAATTCAAGTCGCGCGTATCGGACGGGATCCGGAAGTAACGCCCCATGTCGTCTGCCCTAACCATTTCCTCGCGGGAAATGAGCGTTTCGTAGAGTTTTTCGCCGTGTCGCGTTCCGATCACGCGAGCAGGTTGACGTTCACCGAATATCTCCAGCAATGCCGTGGCCAGATCACCGACGGTCGAGGCGGGTGACTTCTGCACGAAGATGTCGCCTTGCTGGGCATTCAAGAACGCGTGCAGGACAAGATCCACGGATTCTTCCAAGGACATCAGATATCGTGTCATATTGGGGTCGGTAATCGTCAACGGCTGACCCGACTTTATCTGCGAAATGAATAGCGGGATGACCGAGCCGCGCGAGCCCATCACGTTTCCGTAGCGCGTCGCGCACAGAACGGTGTCGCTCTCTCGCAAATTGCGGGCCTTGGCAGTAACCAATTTCTCCGCCATGGCCTTGGAAATGCCCATCGCATTGATTGGATAAACCGCCTTGTCCGTGCTTAGCACGACGACCCGACCGACCTTGCAGCGGACCGCCGCATCAAGCACGTTGCCGGTCCCCAGAACGTTGGTCTGGACGGCCTCCATCGGATAAAATTCGCAGGACGGAACCTGTTTCAGAGCCGCCGCATGGAAAACGTAATCCACGCCCTGCATGGCGTCTTCGACGCTGCGCGGATCACGCACGTCACCGATGTAGAATTTCAGCTTCGGGTTGTTGAGCGCGAGACGCAGATCCTCCTGCTTCTTTTCATCACGGCTGAAGATACGAATCTCCCGCACCCCGGTGTTCAAGAACCGTTTCAGGACGGCATTACCGAAGGAACCGGTTCCACCGGTAATCATCAAAACCTTGTCATCAAGCATGATCAGTGTCGCTCATCGCCGATTTATAATCTTCGCGCATTTCCATCAACAAATCCGGCCACGAGGGGGCGACGTAGCCAGTGGCCGCCGCAAACCGCGTCGCATCCAGCGACCTGTCTACCTGAAACTCCCTGTCTTCGACAATCTCAATGTCCTTGTCGTAGACTTTCGCGATTGCCTTAAGCAAACGGTACTTGTCGATGCGCTCCGCTGCGACATGATAAACGCCGGCAAGTTCGTGTTTCGGAATAACTACATCGCGAATGAGGCGCGCCAGGACAACAGTCGGCAAACCGGAAAAATAGGCGCGGCTAAATCCCTTGCAACTACCGGCTTGGCTCAAGAACCATTCGAGCAAGCCGAACTTGGTACCCATCTCATGCCCGATCATCGAGGTTCGGAGGGTTATCGTGTGCGGGTCATGCAACTCGCCCATCGATTTTGATTTTCCGTAAATGTCCAGGGCATCCATCGGATCTCCCTCTTTATAAAATCCCTCTCGTCCGGAAAAGACGCAGTCCGAACTAATATGAACCACCCGTGTCCCCGTCTTCCTGCCTTCCTCTGCGAGAAGATGCGGGAATATCGTGTTGATGCGGCACGAAAGGACAGGATCCTCGGCCGTGGTCCGATGTTTCGTCACACCGATACAATTGACGACCACGTCAGGTTTCCGTTCAGCCAGAAGCCTGGCAACCTCACTCTCCTTCCCGGCGTCAAACGCCAGGATCGGGACCGCCTTGCTCCGTCCCGCAAAACGAACACTGGCTTCGCCACGGGCAGTGCCTTCGATTTCCCATTCTTGCTTTTCAGCCACAACGCGCAGAAGCGTATGACCGAGCATTCCGTGGGCGCCTAAAACCAATACTTTCATCGCGGTGCTTTCTTCTCCTTGATCGTGCTTTGAAAAAGCTCGACAAGCCTGTCTGCTAACATATCGTGAGCAAAATTGGCTTTATAATAGTCTTGACCATTGTGCCCGAGGCGCACGCGCTCCTCCACCGGCATCCTGTAGAGGGTCAAAATGGCATCTTTCAGCGCATCCGCATTTCCCGCCGGCGCAGCGAGACCCGCTTGGGCCTCATGAATGATTCGTGCACCTTCGCCGTTCAAGCTCGCGACTATGGGTCTTCCCGATGCAAGATAGGCCTGGACCTTGCTCGGTGTCGTCAGTTCGAAAATCGGCTCATTCCGAAGCGAGACGAGCAGAACCGAGGCCTTGCGCATCAGAGCCGGCATGAAGGCGACCGGAAGACGGCCGGGCAGGCTCATGTTCTTGAGACCGTGCTTCTCAACCTGTTGCTGCAACCAGGCACGTTCGGAACCATCTCCAACGATGACAAACTGAATATCCTTCTCGTCCCGCAGAAGCTTGGCCGCTTCCAGGATGACGTCGACCGCCTGCGCGCTGCCAATGTTGCCCGCAAACACCACGGGAAATGGGCTTTCGAGGCCACCTATTTCCGGAAGATCCACTGCGCCAGAGGAGAGGAATTCACTGCCGACCGAATTGGGGAAGTAATCGATCTGCGTGTCGGGAGCCATTTGACGAACACTGCCGATGAAGGCGAGCGACTGAACCAGGAGGCGGTCCGATTTCCGGTAAATGGCCTGAACTACATGCCTTACCCAGCCGAGCATGCGTGGATTCGTCAGATACCCAGTAGCAGATAGACTCTCCGGCCACAGATCCTGAACCCAGACCACTGTCGGCGCGCTCTTTAACCAGCCCAGAAAAAGTGCCGGAATAGCCTGCAGGATGGGTGAAATACCGTAAACGAAAACGACATCGAACTTTCGCCGGCGAAGCATCCAGGGCGCCAGCAGCAAACCCGAAACGACATAGGATAGATAGTTTAGGGCCAGTCGTGCGCCGCTCTTCCGCCCCCTTGGAATGATCGGCACGCGGTGGATCGTAGCGCCCTCAAACTGCTCACGCTGGAGGCCCCATCCCTTATAGCCCTCGAAAAGAGTGCCCTGTGGGTAGTTGGGCTTCCCGGTCAGGATCTCAACCTCGATGTTTCTCCTGCGAAGATCGGCGACAACGCTGTTGATTGGGAATTCTTCCGGGAAGAAATACTGGCTTACGATCAAGACCCGCAACATCATGCAACGTCCTGCTGGATTTGACGCAAGAAATCATCAGCGTCGGAAATTGCGACGGGACTGTCCGAGAGGTTGAGAAATCGCCTGACGGCACGTGCGATCGAGACAGGCGAGTTCGCGTCAAAGGTTTCTGTCGGCTCGACGACATCCCGAACGTAATCGAGCTCAGCTGCGACAATCGGCAGCCCTCTCCTACGCGCTTCAATCAAGGGCAAGCCGAAAGATTCCAGCAGGGAAGGGTAAATCAGCGCATCACACTGATCATACAGGCTATCGACCTCCTGCCTCGTAATCCATCCGTGATTGATGATCTTCACACCGTGCTTTTCCTTCAGCTCGGCGACATCATGGCACAATTCCGGAAACGAGGACTGATGAAGTGTAATGTGGAGTGTCGGGAAAATACCCTCTTCGGCCAGCTGGAGCCACGCCTTGAAGAGACAGCTATGGTTTTTGTGTGCTTCCCCGGAGGCAACGTAAACGAACTGATCTCGTCCGGAATTTGCGCGCTGCGACAGTAACTCGACGCCGCCACGGAGAAACGGCATGACCACAACGGGTGTCCTTGTGGCAGTCAATGGAGCGAGATGGTTTAGCCACCACGCGAACTGGCGCCGCGTTGTAGGCGTCTGAACAATGTAGCGCCCCCTATCCGGTATCCGCCATCTGAACCACAGGCGCTCTGCCATCAGACGCAATCTTGCCGGGAGTGGAAATCCCCCCAAGGGCACGGTGGATATCAAATACAGGTTATGAAGGAATACGTTCACCAGCGCCTTGCATCGAAACAATGGCGGCAGATTTCCGAAGCACAGAACAACGTCATATTCGTTGCAAGTTCGGGCCAGCCACCTCTCGGCCCTGAACCGGTCAATGATGGACGCGTTGATTTTCCTGATCGTTACCCCCTCATAATCACCGTGCGAATATTCGAATCGGGTGTCGACCTGTACGACGCTCCCTTTTGCCAGGCCCGATTCCAGTAACGCGCGCAATAGTTCCGCGCCGCCACCACTATGAATATTCGTTGCGTGAATATAGAGGGTCATGTGAGCAGTGTCCGCAGCGTTCGGCTATGCCAGGGCAAAATGCAGGTATCGAATATGAACGCGTTCCGACCGCAACTTAAGGTCGCACGGCGACAAGAACCAAAGAGAAAGTACACTCGAAAGCGTGGACCGGTGATCCGAAGCATATCACCAGCTGGATCCTTCCGAAGCTCCTCAGTCCATTGACCGGGTGGCTTCCACGTTCAGGCTGAGCAGCATTCCATTTTCCTTGTCCATGTGCGGAAAATATGCCTGCGAGTGATCATCGTAGTCCTTGTGCACGGTGTCACGCCAGTCGTACCGGACGACATTCTCGAAGCCGCATTCCGTCAGGAGAGCGGCCAGCGATGCGAAATCATATGTCGTGCGGTGGTAGAGCGTCGCGGGGCCAGCCTCTGTCTTGATTTCCATGCGGCCGTAGAGCGGTCCAAGGATCTTGGAGAGTTCGCCGGTCTGCAAATAGAGCCGCACGAGCGCCTCGAAATCCGGCACCGCCAGCCTCAGGACGCCTCCCGGCTTCAGGACGCGGCGCCACTCGCTCAAGACCACAGGCGCCTGCTGTCGATCGAAATATTCAAACGAGTGGCTTGAATAGACGAGTTCGGCGGACCCGGTTTCTATCATCGGCAAGGAGTCGATGCTGGTCTTGTGATCGATATGAGGCATGTCGCACAAATCGACATGCACGAAACCGGGAATATAGCGGTGCCAGCATCCTAGATGGAGTTTCATTTCGGTTCCCATACCCTTCAACGATAGAATTCGGCAATTGCCTTACAGACAAAGTCGATCTCGTCGTCCCGCAGTTGGGTGTAAGACGGAAGCCATAGGCCCTTCGTTCCCACGATTTCGGAAACGTCGTGGTGGCCCGGGATCTGATACGCCATTTGCTTGTTGATCGGCGGATACATCACGCGGCTGCCAATCCCACGCTGCGCGAGATGCGCTTGCAGGCCTTCGCGATTCTCAGCCAGCGAATCGATAAACCACGGCGCCGTGTTCTTAAGGTCGTGCTTGAACAGCTCAAAATTCGACAGTCCTTGCAGACCCTCGCTGTAGCGGCGCCAGATTTCCTTTTTCCGCTCGATGCGCCAAGGCAACTTCTTCATCTGCTCGATGCCGATGACGGCCTGAAGCTCGGTGAATTTGAAGTTGTATCCGATCGTTCCGTGAATATCGTTGCCGCCGCCCGATCGGCCAAAGTCCTTCAATCGCCTGATCCGCGATGCGACCTCGTCGTCATCGGTCACGATCGCTCCGCCCTGCCCCGTGGAGATGATCTTTGGTGCGGAGAAGGAAAACGAGCCGACGAGCCCCTTTCGACCGATATGGACGCCGTCCGGATAGAACGAGCCCAAGGACTGGGCCGAATCCTCGATGAGCACAAGACCGTTCTGGCTGCAGAAAGCCGCCAGCGCGTCGACGTCGTAGGTGGGATACCTGCCATTCGCAGCGACAAGCATCACGGCTTTCGTTCGCGGCGTGACCGCCTGTTGAAGCTTCTGAAAATCGATGCAAAGAGTCTCCCGCTCCACATCGACGAAAACCGGTTTTGCACCGAACATCTTCACGGAGTTCGGCGTCGCGATCATCGTGAAGTTCGGCACGATGACCTCGTCATCCGCAGCTATACCGCAGGCAAGGGCTGCAACGGTGAGGCTGACCGTGCCGTTGTTCACAGCGATGACATGTTTGGCGCCGGTAAATTCCGCGATCATCTGCTCGAACTGAGCCGTGCGCTTGAACTCGGTAATGAACCCGCCGGTATCCATGTAAGCGTTGAGAGCTTCCTTCTCTTCAACACCGAACCAGGGAATCATCTGCGGAATTGTTATCGGCGACGCATCTGCCACGGCTTAGCCCTCAAAACCTGCTTCTATCTTTTTCCGGTCCGACATAAGGCCCGTTTTTCACTTCCAGGACTTGCGTACCATCTTCCAGAATATCGTATCCATGGCCGCCGCGCAGGAGGATCAGGATATCCCCTTCCTTGGCAATGCGCTCGGCAACCTTTTCACGCTTGGTATTATAGATGTGCGCCTTGATTGCGCCCTTCTTCACGAAGATCACCTCTTGCGTCCAGAAGATTTCACGCGGGACTTCATTGTGGATGTGGGCGAGAAGCGTCTTGCCGGCGTCATATCCCCAGGTTCCCGCCTGGACGAAGTCATCGTCACCGGAAAAGAACGACAGACCGCCGGCCCAGGCCGTGTCAGCCGAAATATGCCGTGCAAGAACCAGGTCGCCTTCCTTGTCTTCGATAATCATAACGCCACTGCCCTTCCTTGGGTTTCGTAAAAGCCTACGGTCTCGGCAACGGTTCGCCTAAAATCGCGTTCCGGTGACCAGGCGAATATTTCTTTTCCACGGCTACCATCGACCGTCTTGTACGGCGCGCCATCCGGCTTGCTTTCGTCAAGAACCAGCTTGCCCTGATATCCGGCGGCCTCCTTGATCATCGTTGCCAGATCGATGATCGAGATCCCTCTGCCGATACCAATGTTAATGGGGTCGGTTGTCTTCGGAATCGAAAGAGCACGCCACATGGCTTCCGCCCCGTCGTCGACATAGAGCCATTCCCGAACAGGCTTTCCAGAGCCCCACACGACCACTTCCGGCGCGTTGTTCCGCTTTGCTTCCACGATCTTCATCACCAGCGCGCCGAGAGCGTGCGAACGCTCGGCCTCGAAATGATCTTCCGGACCGTACATGTTCGAAAGGATGATATTGATGATGTCGCTATCGAATTGTTGGCGGTAGGCCCAGCTGCCGACCCAGAAGGCCTTGCGCACGAAGCCATAGACCATCACGGACTCATGCAGAGGACCATCCCAAAACTCGTCTTCCTTGAAGAGCGTGGCCGCGCCGGGATAGGCGCAATTCGAGATGGGGTTGACCAGTCGCTTGACGCCGACTGAATGCGCGGCTTCAAGCAGGTTCAGTGACATCTGCAGATTGTTCTGGAACAGTTCGACCGGATGCTTCCGGCCAAACTCTATGCCGCCCACGTAAGCAGCACAATTCAATACATAGTCCGGGCGAACCTGTTCGAAAAACCTCATAACGGCCGACCTGTCGCGGAGGTCCAGCCCAAGTGACTGCGAGGTTCTGACGAACGTCTGTTCTTTTTCGGCGAGGAGCCTGCACACTCTCTTGCCCAGGAATCCGGTTGCCCCGGTGACGAGGATCAAGGCTCTTCTCCCCCATATGTGTCGTATTTCAGGTCATATTCGACCATCTTGGAAATCAATTCATCGAGCGAGGTCTTGGATTCCCAACCAAGCTTCTTGCGAGCCTTCTCCGGGTTTCCCCAAAGCAGGTCAACCTCTGCCGGCCGGAAATACACCGGGTCCACCTGAACGACCGTCTTTGAGGTCTTCGCGTCCACGCCGACTTCTTCGACGCCAGTTCCCTTCCAGACAAGATTGATGCCCACCTTCGCAAATGCACGCTCTGCAAATTCCCGGATCGTGTACGTCTTGCCGGTCGCGATCACGTAGTCGTCGGGCTGGTCCTGTTGCAACATCAACCACATGCACTCGACGTAATCGCGCGCATAACCCCAGTCGCGCTTGGCATCCAGATTGCCCAGCCGGAGAACGTCCTGCCTCCCCTGCGAAATTCGCGCCGCCGCCTTGGTGATCTTCTTGGTGACGAATGTTTCGCCTCTTCGCGGGGACTCGTGATTGAAAAGCAACCCGTTGCAGGCAAACAAATTGTAGGACTCGCGGTAATTCACGGTAATCCAATAGGCGTAAAGCTTGGCCGCACCGTAGGGTGACCGCGGATGGAAAGGCGTGCTCTCATCCTGCGGCGCAGTTTCCGGCAGCCCGCCGAAAAGCTCCGAAGTCGAGGCCTGGTAGAATTTGGTGTTAAGCCCGGTGTCCTTGATCGCGTCGAGCAGTCTGATCGTGCCTAGACCGTCAACCTCGGCTGTATATTCGGGAACCTCAAACGAGACCCCTACATGCGACTGAGCGCCCAGGTTATAGATCTCGTCAGGGCGAATCCTGTTCAGCAATGTGTGAAGGTTGCTCGAATCCGTAAGGTCACCGTGAAAGGTCTTGAAATTCGGGTGATCAAGTATCTTGTCGATACGCGCCGTGGTGAAGACAGAGCTTCTGCGTAGAATGGCATTAACTTCGTAGCCCTTTGCAAGGAGAAATTCAGCCAGATACGAACCGTCCTGACCTGTTACTCCTGTTATGAAAGCCTTCTTCATATTTCCACGCTCGCTATATTTTTGATGGCCGGTTCTTTCGTGTTTCCCTTGAGAAGAGAACTCCGCCGAAAACCAACCCGGCCCGGTGCCCCGCGTATAAACCAAGTCGAACCGGAATGAAAGCCTTGCCCGGAGCGCGGTTTTCCAGCCCAACAGTGTCCGAATTAAGCCGCAGTTGAACTTCGCTGTGATCGCGGCACATACAGTCCGAGCTTCACCGCGACCACACGAACTGCGTGCAAAACCAACAATGATTTCCAAGCACTCGGGTTATGGCGCCTGCCGATTGCAAACAGAAATTTCAATTCCCTTTCAATCTGCTTCCAGGTCCTGCGACTATCTGGCATGTGATATCGGATCAAAGGTGACGGCAGATTTGCGTAGATGCAGCCGGCCGAAGCGCCCCTGATCCACAGTTCTTTGTCCTGTGCGCGGAGAAATTTCGGATCGTAGAATCCCGCTTTGTCGAAGAAGCGCCTCCGGATGATCACCGAAGGGTGGAAAAACATCGACTTCAAAAAGGATTGGGCAACAATCTCTTCGTGTGTGAGAGGCAGCCGGGCCACGGGCATTTCGGTGCCTACTCCCCTATCCAGAAAGGCCGCGCTTCCAAGCACATCGACATCCGGATGTTCGAGCATGAACCTGTATTGCTCGGCGAAGCGTTCCGGCAAATTTATGTCATCCGCATCTGCGCGCAGAATGAGGTCCGAGTTTGCGGCTGCAATACCGCTATTGAGCGAGGCGGCCAATCCCATGTTGCGATCGTTTCGCATGATGATGAGGCGCGGCTCTCTTTCGCGATAGGCCTCAAGGACCGCATACGTTTGGTCCGTCGATCCGTCATCGACAACGATGATCTCAAAGTCTTGAAAAGACTGGCGGGAGACACTTTCCAGGCAATGGACAATGTCCTTATCCGCGTTATGAGCGGCTATGACAACTGAGATCTGCGGCATTGAACCTCGCATTCTTCATGGAAAGACACACTAGATGGCTTGTCGACACTATTGATCGACAACCCGCGTCGTCTTTCGAAATTTCAAATCGATGAGCTCGGAAACGGCATAGACGGCCAGGGCAACAAGCCCGCCGCAGAACGCGAGGGAGAAGCTGGTGGCGCCGGCTGGCGTCGTCGTGAAAACAATAAATGTGACAATAAGCGCGACCGTGGCGCCGGTCTGGACCCCAAGTGACAACCTCCCCAGAGTGCGCCCCAGGAAGCCGTATTGCCGTCGCAATGCTATGACCGCAACTACGATACCGGCGCAGTTCGAGATGATTGCGGCAGCGATCAGTCCAGCCAGTCCCCATTGCGCTCCGAATGCGACCATTGCCACCACTCGGGCCAGACCTATCGCTATGCGCTGAAGGGCCGAAACCCTCGGCTTCCCGCACAGGATGAATGTTTCATTGAATATGTCGAACAAGAACGTGGTGAGCACGGATCCCGCGATGAGCGGATACAGAAGCCACTGCGAACTGACAAACTGCGGACCGACCCAAATGCTGACCAGCCACGGGTTCACGAGCACATAGATGGTCAGACCGAATATCCCTAGACGCGAAAGCGCCCCGAAGGCCCTGTCGTACAGGAAACGTGTTGCCTGCTCGGAGTGCTGTGCCGCATAGTTTGTCAATGGCGACATGAGCGCGGACCAGAACGAATGTAACGCTTGATCGGCGAACTGTGCGAGCCTTCTGCTGATCGAATAGAGAGACGCCGCTTCAGCGCTGACAAACAATCCGACCAGCGACGTTTCAATTTGCGCCGCACCCCCTCCGATGAGGCGCGCAAAGAAAGTCAGTCGTGCGATCTCGATCCAGGGAGAAATCTCCGTCCGGGAGAGGAAAGCAAACCGGAAACGCCAACGGCCCAGGAGATATATATAAAAGGCGAGCATGGAGGCTTCGGCAGCCAAAAGTCCCGATCCGATCGACAAAAGACCATAACCGGCTCTGAACATAAAGAAAGTCACGGCGAGATTGAGCAGCCGCGACAAGGATGTGGGAAGTATGGTCGAGGTGGGGGACAGCCGTGCGGATCCGGCCGAGCGAAAGAGGGTATTGAGAATCCCGAGGCCCAGAGCTGCCGCTCCGAGAACCAACGCGGGGTAAAGATCGGCGGCACTCATCGTGCGACTGCCGTAGAACCACGAAAGTCCGAAAATCAGCGCGCATCCGAGAATGAAGACCAGGACAGCGATTGCCCCCACGAGCAGAATGCCCGCAGAAAGAACCCGGCCAAAACCCGAAGGGTTTCTGGCAGCGTGCTGATGCGACAACTCTCGCTGCAAAGGGCCCGCCAGCCCCATGTCGAGCATCGCGAATACCTGGGTCAGGCCATAAAAGGTGAGCCACCACCCGTAGCCCTCAATTCCCACATATTTCAGCGCAAGCGCGGTCGTGATCAATCCACGCACGGCTTCCACGACCTGAAGCAGGTTGCCCCAGAATATCTGCAGGATCGTGGAAACCCTTCTTCCGCCGCCTCTCCATTGAGACAGGATGCTGCCCAGCTTGCCAATCATCGCAGAGCCTGCAAGGCGGAGCGCACCATCAGCTTCAGCGACAGAAGCTTGGTTTCGCGGGGTGCAGACCACAGGCTACGGACGACCGAAAGAAAAAGCGTCACGAGCCATGCTAGTCCGCTTCTGCTCTTTCTCTGACGACCGCTCAATGCCTCAAGCACCGGCGCTACGGCATCGGCGAGCGCGACACCCGAGAAGCGCGCGGGCAGATCGCTGCGCAGGAAGGCCTGCCCGGCCTCCTGCATCTGGCGATACTCATTTTCATCCATGCTCTCGAGCTTTGCGGCAAGTGCTGCGACGGAATCGAAATCTCGCAGATCGAGGTAGCAATCTTTTGACACGTGGTCTTCGATATTGGATGCGCCGCGATAGATCGGTACCGAGCCCGTTTTCATGGCATCGAATATCTTCTCGCAAACGTCACCCGGATAATCCCGCGCATTCTGAATGCAGAGACTGAAACGATAGTTGCGCTGCACCGCCGCCTTGTCGTCGACTTCGCCGCGCCAGATGTCACGCAGCGACTTTTCTTCACAGTTGCTCCAACCTCGACCGAACAGATCCACCTCGACGCCTGCGTTGACGAGTCCGCGCAAGACTTCCCGTCGCAGTGAATACTGCTCGCGGGGATGTCTGGAACTCTTGAAACCTTCGATCGAGACGACGAGCTTGCGATCGGAAAATGGCACGAACGATGAGCCTGGATCCTTCCCCAGCGGCTGCGGTATGTTGACCTTGATCATTCGGCCTCCATCCAGGAGGTCATCCCTCCAGGTGAAAATCGCGTCCAGGTCCAGACGGGGCAACAAATCCTCTTCATGGAGCCCGCAAATTACCGGCTCCTCAAAGGCAAGCAAAGCAAGGATTGCGCGAGGGTTCCGCGACAGCGCCTTCGCCAGCTTTCCGCAGACCAGGTCAAGTCGATGGAACATGAAGATGTCTGCCTGCTCCGGCGGACATACATCATCGGTGTCGCATGTGTAGCCGACTTCGGTCATCCGGCGGCGGAAATCAGCCATTGCCGAGGGGCCACCGCCATTTTCAGCCCCGCGCTCAAAGAGAGCGTTCTGCCCCATTTCCGGATGATGTATGAAAAAGCATATTTTACGCATCATTCATCATCACGTGTTTGCTGCATCGCCGGCACCTTTGCCCGCGAGTGTTCGAAACAAGATGAGGAGATCCGTCAGGAAAGTCCTGCTTGCGATGTATTCGCTGTCTACCTCGGCAAGCCTCTGCGGCTGGGACATGTCGATGCCGGCGAGTTGTGCACGTCCGGTGATTCCCGGCAGCACGCCGAAGACGCCACGCCTGCGGCGTTCCTCAAGCAACTCGGTCTGACTCGGCAGGCCTGGCCGCGGACCGACCAGACTCATCTCCCCCCGCAAGACGTTGACCAGTTGCGGCAACTCGTCGAGCTTGGTTCGCCGCAGAACACGGCCAATCGGCGTTATCCAAGTCGACGAAGCTTGATGCGAAGAGACATCTGGCGTGCCGACAGCCATGGTCCGGAATTTCAAACACTGAAAGCTCTTTTCGCCCAGACCAACCCTGGTCTGAGAAAAGATCGCGGGGCCCGGCGAAGTCGTCCGAATGAGCAGTGCGACCACCGCCATGACAGGGCTCGCCAAGACAAGGAGGAAAATGGCCACGGACAAATCAAATGCGCGCTTCATGATTTTCCTCTTCTAAGTGGGCAAGCCGGCTTTATCCTGCCGCCACCGCACAGCTTACGCTCGATTAAGCAACTTCGTTGTCGAAGTCACCCCTCAAATGCGATGTTCCACTCTCAACAGAGAGGCCGCAAATCAGACATACGCGCTCTGTTTATATACCCGAGCCGATAGCGCTTCCTCGCGGCCGCAAGGAAGATTGCATCCGAGCAGAATGTTGTCTATGCGTTCGGGCGGAAACTCGTAGCGATGGTGGCGCGACTTCCCGGTTCCGAAAACTCCATCATTGCGACACTGAAGCAGATAGCGTTTCAGCGCGTTAGGGCGATGAGCAATGGCTTTGAAAGCTTTGGATCAAATTGCGGTGCCGATGCTAGCATTGCCCCGCCCTGCCAAAAGGCTGGTCGCTGTTTCCGTTGACGTCGGTATTTGTGTACTAACCGTTTGGCTTGCCTTTTATCTTCGGCTTGGTGAGTTTACCGCGCTCACGGGGAACGCATTGTGGGCGGTGGCTGCAGCAGCGCTCCTGTCGATACCGTTATTCATCATCACGGGCCTCTACCGTGCGATTTTCCGCTATAGCGGATGGCCGGCGCTGCTTGCCGTCGCCCGCGCTGTGACCGCTTACGGCATAATTTACGCGGCTATCTTCACCGGCGTCGGCATCCCCGGCGTACCCCGCACTGTCGGTTTGATACAGCCCATTCTTCTCCTTCTATTTGTTGGCGGATCGCGCGCCCTTGCGCATGTGTGGCTTGGCGGGCGTTATGAAAGTATCCTCCGACGCGCCGCTCGACCAAAAGCTCTGATCTACGGAGCGAATCAGGCTGGACACGAACTGGCGCTTGCCCTGGCCAACAGCCCTCAGATGAACGTTGTCGGTTTTCTGGATGAAGATAGAAGCCTCCATAAGCGCTCCCTTAACGGGCTGCCGGTTTACGATCCGGCCGATCTGGGATCCCTGTTGGAAACCCGCAAGATTGCGCATGTTTTGCTCGCCATGCCCCATGCATCAAGGCGGCGGCGCAACGAAATCCTGGAGCAGTTGAGAATCCATCAGGTTTCCGTCCGCACTCTGCCAAGCCTGACTGACCTGGCACAGGGGCGAGTGACCGTCTCCGACCTCCGGGAGCTTGATATCGATGACCTTCTGGGCAGGGAGCAAGTCTCGCCCAATGTTGAACTGCTTGAGAAAAATATCCTGAACAAGGTCGTGCTGGTCACAGGTGCGGGAGGCTCGATCGGAAGCGAGCTCTGTCGCCAGATTTCGAGTATCGGCCCCAGGAAGTTGCTGCTGCTTGAACAGAACGAATTTGCGCTTTACGCCATCCACCAAGAGCTCGAGCAGAAGTTCTCCGAGCGTGGTGCCCAGATCCTGCCGCTTCTGGCCTCGGTAACAGACACCCGACGGGTTCAGCAAATTATCCAGACCTGGCAGCCCGATACCGTTTATCACGCAGCCGCCTACAAGCATGTCCCACTTGTCGAACACAATCCGGTGGAAGGAATCCGCAACAACGTCTTCGGCACTCTTCATGTTGCCCGAGCAGCGGCCGCTGCCGAGGTGGCTGATTTCGTTCTAGTCAGCACCGACAAGGCAGTTCGACCAACGAATATCATGGGAGCGAGCAAACGGATTGCCGAGATGGTCCTTCAGGCCATGGCGAACGATAGCGCCACGACGAAATTCTCCATGGTTCGTTTCGGCAACGTTCTTGGCTCGTCGGGGTCCGTTGTTCCCAAGTTCAAGCAGCAGATCCAGGAAGGCGGCCCGATCACCCTCACGCACCCGGAGATAACCCGCTATTTCATGACAATCCCCGAAGCCTCTCAGCTTGTCATCCAGGCTGGAGCCATGTCTTCAGGCGGGGACGTATTTGTCCTCGACATGGGAGAGCCAGTCCGGATTATCGACCTGGCACGGCGGCTGATCGATTTATCGGGCCTTACCGTCCGTGATACCGAAACACCTGAGGGTGAGATAGAAATAAAGATCACGGGGCTGCGACCCGGTGAGAAACTATACGAAGAACTTCTCATAGGCGACAATCCGGAAGCGACCCCGCACCCCAGGATCATGAAGGCTCACGAGCATTTCCTTCCTTGGGCGGTCCTTCTGCCCAAGCTGGAGCAGATCGAAAAGCTGCTTGATGACAACGACGTTGCCGCGATTCGCTCGGCGGTGAAGGAACTGGTCCCGGGCTATGCCGGCGAAGGCAAGATCGTCGACTGGGTTCATCTTGAAGAATGCAGTGGTTCTGGAGAGTGCTGAAGGCGACCGGATTTTGCCGGACCCCTGCCATACGTGAATTGGCCCTGTAGCGTCGGGATACCGGTAATCTGCTCGCAAATGGCGTCGCCTGTGGCGCGTCTGCAGAGATCCAATGACGTGACGGGCTGGCTGGGGCGCCAGGATTCGAACCTGGGAATGCCGGTACCAAAAACCGGTGCCTTACCGCTTGGCGACGCCCCAATGCCTGTTTCGGCCGTTATCTCGGTCCGGCCAAAGGCCAGTCTCCAAGGCGCGAAACACATGTTTGCGCAGCGCTCTTAGCAAGAACCGGGCGTGACGGCAACGCATAATCTTGGCCGAAATGCGAAGTGCGGCCCGCGGCTTGGCAATGGCTTCCGAGGGGCCGGAAATCGGCTATAAGGGGGCATGAGCGATGATCTTCCGAAGTTCGAACTTGCGTTTCAGCCGGCCTATGGCACGGCCATCGACGTGGCGCCGGGCGTGCAGCGCCTCACCGTCAACAACCCCTCGCCTTTCACCTTTCACGGTACGAACAGCTACATCGTCGGTGACCGTTCCGTCTGCGTAATCGATCCGGGGCCGCTGGACGAGGCGCATTTCCGGGCGCTGATGCAGGCGCTTTCGGGGCGCGAGGTGACACATATCGCCGTCAGCCATACGCACAAGGATCATTCGCCGCTTGCCCGCCGGCTCAAACAGGCGACCGGCGCACAGATCGTCGCGGAAGGTCCGCATCGCGCGGCGCGACCGCTGCATGACGGCGAAGCGAACCCCTTCGCCGAGAGTTCGGACGTGGATTTCATTCCCGATATCGTGCTGGCCGATGGAGGCGTTGTCGAGGGCGACGGCTGGACGCTCTCCGGCATCGCCACGCCCGGTCATACCGCCAACCATATGGCGTTTGGGCTTGAAGGCACTGGAATCGTCTTTTCGGCTGACCATGTCATGGCCTGGGCGACCTCGATCGTGGCGCCGCCCGACGGTGCGATGGCGGATTTCATGGCCTCGCTGGAACGGCTGCTTTCCCGTGACGATACGCTTTATCTGCCCGG
Source organism: Ensifer sp. (assembly GCA_035565055.1). Classification (GTDB taxonomy): domain Bacteria; phylum Pseudomonadota; class Alphaproteobacteria; order Rhizobiales; family Rhizobiaceae; genus Ensifer_A. Next base: position 12,750 of record DATMTA010000026.1, on the reverse strand, counting down.
CCACGGTGGCCCGGTGACGTCGCCAGCGGCGTTCTGCCGGGGCCTTCGCACCCATCGCAGGATGCGCGAGCGGGCCATCCTCGAGCGGGTGAAGGCTGGCGACCGGCTGATCCCCGAGATGGTCAAGGTCATCTATCGCGAGACAGACCCGCGGCTCCATGGTGCGGCGGCGCTTTCGGTGCTCGCGCATCTGGAAGACCTGACGGAGCGCGGGCTTGTCACGACCGATGGTCCTGCCCGGCTCGCCGGGGTCTACCTCCCGGCCTGACGGCCTCGTTGTCCTTGCCGCAAGCCCGGCTCCAGTGCGGGTCGCTATGAAGCAGGCTTGCAACAGGGACCGGCCATGGCGAAGCTTTCCATCTGCGTGCCATCGCGCAACCGGCAGATCTGGTTTCAGGAGACCATCCGCGCGCTTCTCGAAAACGAGCGTGCGGATGTCGAATTCGTGTTCGCCGACAATTCCGACGACGCCTCCGTCATGGCCGATTTCATCCGGCCCTACCTGAGCGATCCCCGCATCATCTTCCTCTCACCGGGACCCGTCGTCTATTCCATGGTGGACAACTGGGAGCGTACCGTCGCCGCCTCCTCCGGGGACTGGGTGACGGTGATCGGCGACGATGACTATGTCGATCCGAACCTTGCCTCCGTGCTGAAGAAGGTCGAGCTCCTGCTGCCCGATGTCGAGGCCTTCGGCTGGGCCTATGCGAGCTTCACCTGGCCCGGCAGCGAAGGCGCACCGGACACGAACATCGCGCTGGAACTGACGCATCACTTCATCGAGGTGCCGCGCGACTGGCTGATCCGCCGCGCCTATCAGTGGGCCGATGCGACGACGACGCCCACACATGGCTTCTCGATCTATCATTCGGCGCTGTCGCGGCGGCTTGTCGAGCGCATCCGGGCACGCTTCAACAATCGCTATTTCGAGCATCCGACGGTGGATTTCGATTCGAGCTTCAAATCGGTGCTGCTCGGAACGCGCTTCCTGATGTGGCAGCGGCCGCTTTCGATCCACGGCGTCTGCCCGCTCTCGATGTCGTCCATCATTCTGGATTCCAAGCGGATGCGCTCGGCCAATTCCACCTTCTTTGCCGAGGCCGGGCGCGACTTCTTCGAGGATCAGACAATGGACGGGCTTCCCTTTGTCAGCGACATGGGCGTTCCAGCCTGCGTCCTGGCGACACAGCAATGGGTCAAGCACAGCGCTGGCTTCTCCATCGATGGCTGGCAGGAGAATTTCGTCCGCTCATGCGCCTATTACTGCTCGAAATTCCGCAATCGAGACGACTACGATTTCATCACCGGTCTCTATCGCTCGTCCTTCGCACGATGGGACGGCGGGCGCTACGCCCATGCCTTCAATCCCGAGTTCATCGACCTGCCGGCGAATTACAGCGCGTTTTCCGGCATCAGGGACGGCAAGATCTACCTCAACAACCGCAATACGGGCGCGCGCACGCCGCAGGAAATCTATGACATCATGTCTGCGCTGGCGCCGCCGCTCGATGATGTCGTGATTGATCCGGCGATGCTGCGGCGGCCGGCGGATGCTGCGGCCCCGCAGCCAGCGCTCGTGTGACGTTGCCGAGCCGCCTCGATCTCAGGACGTTTCCCTCATCTGTTTGCTCTGTCGTTTGCGCGGCGCCCGACTGAGGGGTCGCTCATCCGAGACCGCAGTCAATTGCCGCTCCGCTTCGGCACATGCCGCGCACCCAATAATACAACCCTTGATTACGGAAAGGTTGAGCGCACTTTTCGCTTGCATTTGCCCTTCCAATCGCTCCATACTTGTTTCGATCAGGTCATGACAGCCGAATGATCAGTGCCTGATTGGCGTTGGAGACGATCGCGAGGTCGTCATGCTCTCGCAGGCGGACACTTCGGCAACGACACGGAAGGCGTAAAATCCATGGGTATCGAAATCCGGCGCTGGATGGCTGCAAAGGCGATCCGTCTTGCCATGCGTCTCACGCCAATCATGGATAATGGCACCCGACTGGTCCTCGATCACGCACTCAATCTCACCACGGCGAGAGAAGAGTAGAACCGTGCGGACACAATGCTTGCCGGCCCGAACACACATCTCCGTCAGTGAAAGGCAGTCGTCTTGAAGTTGATGCGATTTCTCCTGCTGATGCTCGGCGTCGCGCTGTTGACGTTTGCCGTGAGCGTAAGTCATGGGAATACGACCATCCAGACCCTTCAAACGGTAGCGGTCGCACTGATCGTCATGCAGATAGGCTACCTCGCATCTGTGGCGTGGCTGGCTTTCCGGGTTCACCGGAATAACACATCGCATAATGCATCCGTCTGGATGAGGCGCCGTTAGAGCGCAATTCGATCCGATCGCTCGGATCAGCAGGTTTCGGCAGCCGGTTCGGAAGATCTCCGACATTCTTCAAACGCCGGGTTACCCCGGAGCGCCTGCCGCGTTCAATCGTCGGCGGAACCGAGCATGGCGTCGTCCAAGGCCTTCAGGAAGGCATCGGCGATGTGCGCAGAGACGCCGAAATCGACACGGCCGTAACGGGCGGCAACGCGAATGTCGGCGAGCGTCGCGTCGCCGGATTCGCGGACGCGAATCACGACATCATAGGGAAAGCCGGTAATGCGATCGGTGACCGTGCCCTGAAAGATGGCAATCGGGATCTGCGGTTTCGCGGAGACAGCTCCGGGAACGGTGATCACATTGCTCGGCCGTCGCCTTGGCACCGGAATTCCACCAAGCACTTCGGGTTGCGCTGCCTCTTCTTCCTGTTCGCGAATGGCGGCAGGAACATTCTCATCGTGGAACCTGATGCGGCGGTCGGAGGCCGCCTCGCGCACGGCCTTGATGACACGATCGAGCGCGGCGTCGTAGCGGTGGGTGATCAGGCCCGGATAGGCCTCGTTTTGCGCCTCGCGCGTAGCAGTGTCGGCCTGCGGGCGCGGGCCAAGCCAGAACTGGTCGTAGGATACGGCCTTCAGCCAGGCAGGCGGGTCGGTGAGATCGCTCGTCACCTCGTAGATCTTTGCGTGCGACTTGTAGAGCCAGCCGGCATAGGCGCCCGGCAGCAGGACAGGCACGGCGAGCAGCACCGCCGCGATCGCGGACTTGCCACCCTGGGCACCCACGCGCCAGAGGTTGACGAACCCGATGAAGGCGCCGAGGAGCGCGAGGATGGCGAGAGCGCAGGCCGCCAGGTAGAGCGCCAGAAAATGCACCTCCAGCAACGGCCCGAAGCGTGTCGCCAGCCAGGCTGCAAGCATCAGCATCAGCGCGAACAGGGCGATCCGTTGCGCCCATAGAGCGGCATAGGAGACGGGCCGGACGTACTCGATCGCCATGTCTTATCTCGCTGACATGCCGGTGACGGCCTGGGCCGCGGCGAGACGGGCGATCGGAACGCGGAAGGGCGAACACGAGATGTAGTCGAGCCCGGTCTGCTCGCAGAAGCGGATGGAGGCAGGATCGCCGGCGTGCTCGCCACATATGCCAAGCTTCAGGTCGTTGCGCGCCTTGCGTCCACGCTCGGAGGCGATCCTGATCAACTCGCCGACACCCTCGAAATCAAGCGAGGCGAAGGGATCCTGTTCGATGATGCCCTTGCGCTTGTAGGTGGTGAGGAACCCGCCCGCGTCGTCTCGCGAGATGCCGAAGGTCGTCTGTGTCAGGTCGTTGGTGCCGAAGGAGAAGAATTCGGCGGCCTCGGCGATTTCCTGTCCGCGCAGCGCCGCACGCGGCAGCTCGATCATCGTACCGACGAGATAGTCGATGAAGACTCCCGTCTCTTCCGCCACCTTCCTCGCGACGGCGTCGATCGAGGCCTTCACGTAGTCGAGCTCGGTTCGGAGCGACACGAGTGGCACCATGATTTCCGGAACAACCGCTGCGCCCGTGCTTTCGGCGGCCTTGACGGCGGCCTCGAAGATGGCGCGTGCCTGCATTTCGGCGATCTCCGGATAGGAGATGGCGAGACGGCAACCGCGATGGCCGAGCATCGGATTGAACTCGTGCATGTCCTCGATGCGCCGGCGCAGCTTTTCCTCGTCCATGCCGACGGCGGCGGCCGTCTCCTTGATGTCCTCGCTGGCCTTGGGCAGGAATTCGTGCAGCGGCGGGTCGAGCAGGCGGATGGTGACGGGGAGCCCGTGCATGATCTCGAAAAGCTCGATGAAGTCGGAGCGCTGCATGGGCAGGAGCTTCGCAAGCGCTGCGCGCCGGCCGTCCTCGTCTTCGGCGAGGATCATTTCGCGCATGACATTGATGCGGCCTTCTTCGAAGAACATATGCTCGGTGCGGCAAAGGCCGATGCCCTCCGCGCCAAAGGACCGCGCGCCGCGCGCATCCGCCGGCGTGTCGGCATTGGAGCGAACGCCCAGGCGGCGGATGGCGTCCGACCATTCCATGATCTCGGCAAAATCTCCCGAAAGCTCGGGCTGCAGCATCGGCACTTCGCCATTGATGATCTGGCCGAGCGAACCGTCGATGGTGATGAAATCGCCCTTCTGCAAGGTAACGCCGAAACCGGTCAATGTGCCGGCGTGGGAATCGATGCGCAGGCCCGATGCGCCGGCGACGCAAGGAATGCCCATGCCACGGGCCACCACGGCGGCATGGCTGGTGACGCCGCCACGCAGCGTCAGCACGCCCTCGGCCACATGCATCCCATGCACATCTTCCGGGCTCGTTTCGGCGCGGACCAGAATGACCTTGCGGCCTTCACGATAACCGGCAACGGCATCTTCCGATGTGAAGACGATTTCGCCGGACGCCGCACCGGGCGATGCCGGCAGACCGGTGCCGATGACGTTTCGCTCCACGGACGGATCGATCGCCGGGTGCAGCAACTGTTCAAGCGAGAGCGGATCGATGCGGGAAATTGCTTCTTCGCGGGTGATCAGCCGCTCGCCGACCATCTCCACGGCCAGACGCAGGCTCGCCTTGACGCTGCGGCGGGCAGGCCGCGCCTGAAGGACATGCAGCCTGCCATCGTCGACCGCGAATTCAATATCCTGGATGTCGCGATAATGGGCTTCGAGCTTGGCGGCAACATCGCGCAATTGCGCATACGTTGCCGGGAACTGCGCCTCCATCGAGGTGACCCCGGCATTGCCGTTGGCGTGCGCGCGGCCCGAAACGGGAAAAAGCCTGCGTTCGCCCAGCGCCAGTTCGCTCCCTTGAGAATTCGGCAGATACTCGCCGAACAGCACCTTTTCGCCCGTCTCCGGATTGCGCGTCAGCACCACGCCGGAAGCGGACGCAGCGTTGCGGTTGCCGAAGACCATGGCCTGCAGATTAAGCGCCGTGCCCCATTCGACCGGAATGCCATGCAGCGCGCGATAGGCGCTGGCGCGCGGCGCAAGCCACGCCTGATAGGTCGCGGAGATCGTCGCCCACAGCTGTTCGCGGGGATCCTGCGGGAAGGCCTCGCTCATTTCTTCGAAGATCAGTTCTTTCATCGCCGCAACAATGGCGACCAGCGCATCCGCATCAAGATCCGTGTCGAGGCTGACGCCACGTGCGCGCATCTCCGCCTCGGTCAGGTCCTCGAAATAGCCGCGGTCGAGCCCCATTACAGCATCGCCGAAGCTGCTGATGAAGCGGCGGTAACAGTCGTAGGCAAAGCGGCGATCGCCGGTTTCATTTGCCAGTGCCTCGACGGTGTCGTCGTTGAGGCCGAGATTCAGGATCGCCTCGATCATCCCAGGGATGGGGACGCGCGAACCGGGGCGTACGGCCAGAAACAGCGGCTTCGTCTTGCCCCCGAATGTGCGGCCGGACATGCGTTCGATCTCGGCAAGCGCCTGATCGATCTGCTTCGACAATGATTCGGGAAAATGGCGCTGGTGCTCGGCATACCAGGTGCAGGCAGGGGAAATGATGGTCGCGCCAGGCGGCACGGGCAGGCCGAGGCTCGCCATTTCGGCGAGATTGGCGCCCTTGCTGCCCAGAATGTCACGTTCGCCGGCACTGCCCTCGGACTGGCCGTTGCCGAACGTATAGACCCATTTCCTCATTCTCGCCTACCTGCTCCCCGCCTCCCGCAGTCAAGCATTCCGCCGCCAGACTCAACTTGAGAAAAGCGACACTAAGGTATGGCTATGGAAAAGGAAATGGGAAGTTCGGAGGATTTTGCTGCAGCGCACAAAAGTGGATTGGTCCGCTGCTCGCGCATCGGCGCGGGAAACGCTGGAGCGCCGTGCACCCGTTCGAATGCACGGCGCCAGGGTCACGCCGCTGCATCAACGATGACGTGCGGCAGGCCTTGGGAGCAGGTTTCGATGCGGGCATCGATGCGATAGGTCTCGCGCAGCATCCGTGCGGTCACGATCTCGCTGGTCTGGCCGGAGGCGATCAGGCGACCATTGGCGATCACCAGCGTCTGGTCGCAATAGCGCAGCGCGTGGTTCAGATCGTGGATCGCGATCAGCACCGCCATGCCGCGCTTGGCGGCCAGACGGCGCATGAAATCCAGGACCTCGATCTGGCGATGGAGGTCGAGCGCGGAAGTCGGTTCGTCCATCAACAGCACTTCCGGATTGCGCGCCAGCGCCTGGGCAATCGCCACCAGCTGCCGCTGACCGCCCGACAGTTCGCCGAGATTGCGGAAGGCGAGATTGGCGATGTTGAGGCTTTCGAGAAGCCGGTCGATCTCCCGCAGATCCCCCTCCCCGACACGCCAGCCGGCATTCTGACGCGACGCGAGCACGATGGATTCGTAGACGGTGAGAACCGCATTGGCGCCGGTGTCCTGCGGCATGTAGCAGATGCCGTCGCGCCCGCGCTTCGAGCCATCCAGCGTGACCTTGCCGTCGCCCTTGATGAGGCCGGCGATGCGCTTGAAGAGCGTCGATTTGCCGGCAGCGTTGGGCCCGACGACCGCCGTCAGGCAGCCGCCTTCGAGCTTGCCGGTCGTGATGCCGTCAAGAATGCGGGTTCGGCCATAGGATGCGCCGAGATTGTCGAGCGTCAGGCTTACCATGCGCGCCGCCTCTGGGTGAAGATGAGCGAGAAGAAGAAGGGCACGCCGACCAGCGCCGTAATGACTCCGATGGGGAGTACTGCACCGGGGATCAGGATCTTACTGACGACCGAGGTCGCCGAGAGCAGCAGCGCGCCGCAGAGGATCGAGCCGGGCAGGAAGAAGCGCTGGTCCTCGCCGACCAGCATCCGGGCAATATGCGGTCCGACGAGTCCCACGAAACCGATCGTCCCGACAAAGGAGACCGGAATGGAGGCGAGCAGGCTGATGATGATGAGGGCTTCCAGACGAAGGCGCCGGACATTGACGCCGAAGCTCGCCGCCTTGTCGTCGCCGAGGCGCAGCGCCGTGAGCTGCCAGGCTTGGCGGGCGAAGAGCGGAACGCAAACGACGAGGATGGCGGCCGTGACCGCGACCTTGGTCCATGTCGCCTTGGTGAGCGAGCCCATGGTCCAGAAGACTACGGCGGCGAGCGCCTGTTCGGACGCCAGATATTCCATCAGCGACAGCGCTGCATTGAAGGTGAAGACGAGCGCGATGCCGAGCAGCACGATGGTTTCCACTGTCACGCCCCGGAGTGTCGAGACGCCGTAGATGAACATGGACGCGACCATGGCCATGACGAAGGCATTGATCGGCACCATGAGTTCCACAGCGCCGGGAAACAGCGCCACGCCGCCGACGAGGCCGAGTGCCGCGCCAAATCCGGCTGCGGCGGAAATGCCGAGCGTGAAGGGGCTCGCAAGCGGGTTGGAGAGAATGGTCTGCATCTGCGCGCCGGCGAGCGACAGCGAAGCACCGACGGTGATTGCCATCAGCGCGATCGGCATGCGGATATCCCAGATGACGACGCGCAGCTGGTCGGCGACGGCAGACGGGTTCGACAGTGCGGAGAGAACCTGGGATAGCGTATAGCGCGCCGGGCCCAGCGCCATGTCAAGCGTCAGCGTGAAACAGAGCGCGAGCGCAATCCCGACGAGAATCAGGATACGGCGCAAGACAAGGGCGCGGTATTGACCGCGCCCCGTCTCGAGATGTGAAGCCGATGTTTCGGTGGCGATCGTCGCCATGTCTCTGGTCCTTGTCATTCCGTGGCGTTGTTCAGCGACACGAAGTAGCCGCTACGGTACTCGACCGGCAGGAAGCGCTTGTGCAGTTCCGCAAAGGTCGCGTCCGGGTTCAGGTCCTTGAAAAGGTCCGGGTGCAGCCACTTGGCAAATTGCTGGATGGCGACGAACTGATAGGGGTTGTTGTAGAACTGGTGCCAGACGGCGTGGACATTGCCATCCTTGACGGCCTTGATGCCGGTAAAGGCGGGGCGCTGCATCAGCGCCGCGAGCTTTTCTCGCGACTTGGCCTTGTCAGCGCCGGGCCCGACGCCGACCCACTTGCCGCCCGGAACATAGCCTTCCCAGTTGGCGCCGGTGACGATCACCTGATCGGGGTTGGAGGCGATGATCTGCTCGGGGTTCACCGTGCCGAACGTGCCCGGAATGATGTCCTTGGCGAGGTTGATGCCGCCGGCCATCTCGACCATCTTGCCGAAATTCTCGTTGCCGAAGGACATGCAGCAATCATCAGAATAGCCGCCGGCGCGTTCCATGAAGACGAGCGGCTTCTTTACGTCCGGGTTCTTGGCGAGAACGTCCGTCACCTTGGCGATTTCGGCGGCGCGGAACTTGATGAAGTCCTCGGCGCGGGCTTCCTTGCCGAAGAGCTTGCCGATGAGGCGCATGGACGGTTCGGTGTTTTCCATCGGCTTTTCGCGGAAGTCGACATAGACAAGCGGAATGCCGACCTTGGCGAGCTTCTCGATATAGCCGCTTTCTTCCGTTGCCGACTTGGCGTCGATGTTCATGATGATGACGTCCGGATGCAGCGCGACCGCCTGCTCGATATCGAACGTGCCGTCCTTCATGCCGCCGAAGGTCGGGATCTTCGTCATCTCTGGAAACTTCTCAAGATATTCATTGTAGCCGTCGAGGTCGGCCTTCTTGAAATCGTCGCGCCAGCCGACAACGCGCTCGAAGGGGGCATCTGTATCGAGGGCTGCGGTGAAATAGATCTGCCGGCCCTCGCCCAGGATCACATGTTCCACGGGGAGCGACACCGTGACCTTGCGGCCGGTGATGTCGGTCACTTCCGTCTTTTCGCCGGCGAAGGCAAGGCCGGAAAACAGGACGAGCGAAGCCGAGGCGGCGAGAGCCACCTTGTTGAAATATTTCATCTTTGTATCCCTCAAGTCGCCGCTTGATGGCAGCGCCTTATCTTGATAAATGCGATCATGTTTTGACTAGATATGTTGATAATCTCAGTCAAGAATTATCTTTTGGAACGATTCCAGACTGCGGGTGACGACATGGAAGAGACGATGGGCACGGCGATGGAGGGGGCGAATTTCTCGCTGCGCGACGAGATCAAGGCCTATTGGTCGGCGCGCGCAGCCACCTTCGACGAACAGCCCGGCCACGAGATCTTTTCCGAAGAAGAACGCCAGGCCTGGCAGCGGCTGCTGACCCGGCATTTGGGCGAAGGCGATGGCCGCAAGGCGCTGGATCTGGCGAGCGGCACCGGCGTCGTCTCGCATCTCCTCGATGGTATCGGCTTTTCCGTCACCGGTATGGACTGGGCCGAGCCGATGCTTTCGCTCGCCCGCGCCAAGGCCAAGCGCAATGCACGCCCCATCCGTTTCGTCATGGGGGACGCCGAAAACACGATGGAGCCGGACGAGGCCTATGACGTGATCACCAACCGGCATCTGGTCTGGACGCTGGTTGATCCCAAGGCGGCCTTCATCGAGTGGCATCGCGTGCTGAAGCCGGGCGGCAAGGTGCTGGTTGTGGATGGCGATTTCGTCAATCCTGGGCCGGTGGCTGAACTCGTGAAAAAGCTTGCCGCGCTGGCTGCCCGTTTCGGGCTCGCCCGCGACAAGCATCACGGCCCGGCAACCTCCGACATGGCGGCGACGCATCAAAGCATCCTTTCGCGGGTCTATTTTTCGCAAGGAGCCCGCGCCGAAGCGGTCGCCGATCTGTTGATGCAGGCCGGCTTCGAGACCGTGGTGATAGACACTGACATGCGGGCGATCCACCGGGCGCAGCGGAAGAATTTCAGCTTCTTCAAGGGGCTGGAACGTGCGACCCAGCATCGCTACGCCGTGGTCGCGACGAAGGCGAAGTGATAGGCTCGACCTTCATTTGAAGAAGGATTCGCCTTGCATGTCCCGGACCGTTCTGGCCCTTGCATTCGCTCTCTTTGCCGTCTCCCCTCTCGCCGCGCAGGAAGCGGGCGGCTGGAAACCCACGGAAAAGATCGAGCGCTACGCCATTTCCGGCCAGACAGAACTCGATCTCTACAAGTCGATCGGCAACAAAGGGCCGATGGTGCGCGGCGGCAAGGTGCGGGCCATTGCCTATACGGATTTCAAGCTGACCTGGACGCGGCGCTACGAGAACGACGCCAGCGGCGGCTGCCGGATCGCCGAGAACACGCCCAACGTCACCATCATCTACCGTTTCCCGAAACCTGCCGGAAAACTCCCCCCTTCCGTGAAGGCCAACTGGGACATGTTCGAGGCCGGTATCGAAACGCACGAACGGCAGCACGGCCAGTTCATCATGCAGATGGTCCGCCGGATGGTGGCCGAGACGTCGACCTTAAGCGCCGCAAACGATCCGTCCTGTAAAAAGGTACGCGCCGAACTGACGCGACGCATGGGGGCGGCCTTTAAGGAAAAGAGCGGCAAGGATGCGGCGTTTGACAAGGCCGAGATGGGAGATGGCGGGACCGTGCGAAGGCTGGTGATGACGTTTGTTTATGGGGGTTGAGCGGGCCTTTCGTTCTCTTGCGTGAATGCCTCTAGAAAGTTATAAATCGATATAAGCGATACGCCTTATATCTTCATAGAGGTTTCTAGAAACATGGATCCGGTTCGAAATCCGTTTGCTCCCGGCGCAGGGTCACAGCCTCCTGAACTGGCTGGCCGGGATGACATTATCGGCAACGCGAATGTTGCCCTACAACGGGTTTTGCAGGGCAAGTCCGATCAGTCGCAGATACTTCTCGGGCTTCGGGGCGTGGGCAAGACCGTCTTGCTCAACAAGATCGAGGCAATCGCGGTAGAGCACGGCTATCTCACCTCCCTGCTTGAGGCCCCGGAAGACCGGCCCCTGCCCGCCCTTCTCTATCCGATGATCCAGCAGACGTTGCGCAAGCTGTCGCTCAGCGAAACAGCCAAGGCGGCCGCCTATTTCGGGATGCGGGCGCTGCGGAGCTTTGCCAGGACCTTCAAGGTGGAGGTCGGGGACTTTTCCATTGCAGTCGATCCCGAACCGGGCGTGGCAGACAGCGGCAATCTCGAATTCGATCTGCCCGAACTCTTCGTCCGGGTCGGAGAAGCCGCGAGGGCAGCCGGTCGAGGCTGGGTTCTGCTGATTGATGAGCTGCAATATCTCAAACAGTCCGATCTTTCGGCACTCATCGTTGCCATGCACAAGATCACCCAGCGCAATCTCCCGGTTCTGTTCTTCGGGGCGGGCCTGCCGCAAATCGCATCGCTTTCAGGAGATTCCAAGTCTTATGCAGAACGGCTCTTTGCCTATCCGCGCGTCGGAGCACTGACCGAAGAGGCGGCCATTTCTGCAGTTCGCAATCCGATCGAAGATGAAGGCAAGCAGATCTCGGCCGAGGCGCTTTCCGCCATTTTCACCGAGACGCGCGGCTATCCCTATTATCTCCAGGAATGGGGCTACCAGGCCTGGAATCTTGCGGAGAAATCGCCCATCGGAGCAGACATCGCCAAAGCAGCGTCCGAGGCAGCGCTACGCCGGCTGGATGAGGGATTCTTCAAAGTGCGTTTCGATCGGTTGACGCCGAAGGAGCGGGACTATGTTCGCGCCATGGCGAGGCTTGGACGCGGCCCTTACAAATCGTCCGATGTGGCTGACGCACTGGGCGATGCGCAGCAACGTTTCGGCCCGGTCCGTGCCAGCGTCATCAAGAAGGGCATGATCTACAGCCCGTCCTATGGCGAGATCGATTTCACCGTCCCGCTATTTTCCGAATATCTTCAAAGACAGGAAGCGGCCTGATCACCCCGCCTCGCGCAGCTGCTCCGCCGTCTGTAGGTCCACCGACACAAGCTGCGAAACGCCCTGCTCGGCCATCGTGACGCCGAACAGTCTGTCCATGCGGGCCATGGTGATGGGGTTGTGGGTGATGACGACAAAGCGGGTTTCGGTGGAGGCGGCCATTTCGTCCATGAGGTTGCAGTAGCGTTCGACATTGTGGTCGTCGAGCGGCGCGTCCACCTCGTCCAGCACGCAGATGGGTGCGGGGTTCGTCAGAAAGACGGCGAAGATGAGGGCGAGCGCGGTCAGCGCCTGTTCGCCGCCGGAGAGCAGCGTCATGGTCTGCGGCTTCTTGCCCGGCGGGCGGGCGAGGATTTCGAGGCCGGCTTCGAGCGGGTCGTCGCTTTCGATGAGCTGCAGCTCCGCCGTGCCGCCGCCGAAGAGATGGGTGAAGAGGCGCTGGAACTGGGCATTGACGACATCGAAGGCGGCGACAAGCCGTTCGCGGCCTTCCTTGTTCAGGTTCTGGATCGCGGCGCGCAGCTTGCGGATCGCGTCCACGACGTCATCGCGCTCGCGGATCAGCGCCTTCAGCCGGTCGGAGAGTTCGATCTGCTCCTCTTCGGCGCGCAGGTTGACCGCGCCGAGGCGCTCGCGCTCGATGCGCAGGCGGTCGAGCTCGATTTCCACCGTGCGCGGGTCCGGCAGCGGCG
>DATMTA010000025.1:0-23252 GCA_035565055.1 Ensifer sp. | reverse complement strand
AGCCGAGGCGCGTCGCATCATGGCCGGTGGGCCGCAGGCCGCGCGGGACCGGCATGTGAAGCGCGGCAAGCTTCTGCCGCGCGATCGCGTCGCCGGCCTGATAGATCCCGGATCGGCTTTTCTGGAAATCGGGCTCTTCGCTGCAAGCGGCGTCTACGAGGATGATATCCCCTCTGCGGGTGTGATTGCCGGGATCGGCAAGGTCATGGGCCGCGATTGCATGATCGTCTGCAACGACGCCACTGTGAAAGGCGGGACTTACTATCCACTGACGGTGAAAAAGCATTTGCGGGCGCAGGAGATCGCCGCCGAGAACCGGCTGCCGTGTCTCTACCTCGTCGACTCCGGCGGCGCGAACCTGCCTAACCAAGACGAGGTGTTCCCTGATAAGGAACATTTCGGCCGCATCTTCTACAATCAGGCCTGCATGAGCGCGGCCGGCATTGCGCAGATTGCCGTGGTTATGGGTTCGTGTACGGCGGGCGGGGCTTACGTTCCGGCCATGAGCGACCAGACGATCATCGTGAAGAACCAGGGCACGATCTTCCTCGCCGGCCCGCCGCTGGTGAAGGAGGCCACGGGCGAGGTCATCGACGCCGAAACGCTGGGCGGCGGCGATACGCATACGCGGCTTTCCGGCGTCGCCGATTATCTCGCCGACAATGATGATCATGCGCTGGCGCTCGCCCGCCAGATCGTCAAGCATCTCGGCCCCGCGCCGCAGCCGAATATCGCGCTGCAGACCGCGCGCGCGCCGCTTCACCCAGCCTCCGATATCATGGCCCTGGTGCCGGCGGATGCGAAGACGCCGTATGATGTGCGCGAGGTGATCGCCCGGATCGTCGACGGTTCGGATTTCGACGAGTTCAAGCCACGTTACGGCACGACGCTCGTCACCGGCTTTGCCCATATTGATGGCGTGCCGGTGGGGATCATCGCCAACAACGGCGTGCTCTTTTCCGAAAGCTCGCAGAAGGGCGCGCATTTCATCGAACTCTGCTGCCAGCGCAAAATCCCGCTGCTCTTCCTGCAAAACATCACCGGCTTCATGGTCGGCTCGAAATATGAGGCGGGCGGCATTGCCAAGGATGGGGCAAAGCTGGTGACGGCGGTTTCCACCGCCGCGGTGCCGAAAGTCACGGTCATCATCGGCGGCTCCTATGGCGCCGGCAATTACGGAATGTGCGGCCGTGCTTACGGACCGCGTTTCCTCTGGATGTGGCCCAATGCCCGCATCTCGGTCATGGGAGGACCGCAAGCGGCCGGCGTTCTGGCAAGCGTTCGCCGCGCCGGCATCGAGGCCAAGGGTGGCACGTGGTCGGCGGAGGAGGAGGCGGAGTTCAAGCGGCCGACGCTCGAACAGTTCGAGCGCCAATCGGCCCCGCTCTACGCCTCGGCGCGGCTCTGGGACGACGGGATCATCGATCCGGAAAAAACCCGTGACGTGGTGGCGCTGTCGCTGCGCGCGGCCCTGAACGCGCCCGTGGAAGAGACGAAATTCGGCCTGTTCAGGATGTGAGGAGATAGACCCATGTTTTCCAAGATCCTGATTGCCAATCGCGGCGAAATCGCCTGCCGGATCATTCGTACTGCAAGGCGGCTCGGTATCCGGACCGTTGCGGTCTATTCGGACGCGGACGCCAATGCGCAGCATGTGCGCCAGGCCGATGAGGCCGTTCATATCGGTCTCGCGCCTGTGAGAGAAAGTTACTTATCCGGCGAAAAGATTATCGCCGCAGCATTGGCGACCGGCGCTGAGGCCATCCATCCGGGCTACGGTTTCCTGTCGGAGAATCCGGATTTCGTCGAGGCGGTCGAGACGGCGGGTCTTGTCTTCATCGGCCCTTCGGCCGCTTCCATCCGCGCCATGGGGCTGAAGGATGCGGCGAAGCGGCTGATGGAGAAGGCCGGGGTACCGGTCGTTCCGGGGTATCATGGTGACAACCAAGATATGGGTTTCCTGGGCCGAGAGGCGGACCGGATCGGTTATCCCGTACTGATCAAGACCTCTGCCGGTGGCGGCGGCAAGGGGATGCGGCGCGTGGACCGCGCAGAAGACTTCGCCGCGGCTTTGGAAAGCTGCCGGCGCGAGGCCAAGTCCTCGTTCGGCGACGACAAGGTGCTGATCGAGAAATACATTCTCTCGCCGCGCCATATCGAGGTGCAGGTTTTCGGCGACAGCCACGGCCATATCGTCCATCTCTTCGAGCGCGATTGCTCGCTGCAGCGCCGGCACCAGAAGGTCATTGAGGAAGCGCCGGCTCCGGGGATGAGCGAGGCCGTGCGGGCGGCGATGACGAGTGCAGCCGTCAAGGCAGCTGCCGCTGTGAATTACAAGGGAGCCGGGACGATCGAGTTCATCGCCGACGGTTCGGGATCGCTGCATCCCGACGGGTTCTGGTTCATGGAAATGAACACGCGGCTTCAGGTCGAGCATCCGGTGACGGAGGCGATCACCGGCTTCGATCTGGTCGAATGGCAATTGCGTGTGGCAAATGGCGAAGCTTTGCCGGTCGCCCAGGATGATATCCGGATTCACGGCCATGCCGTCGAGGCGCGTCTTTATGCGGAAGACCCAGCCGTCGGCTTCCTGCCGCAGGCAGGACGCATCGACCATCTGGAATTCGGCAGGGGTGAGGGGGTTCGCATCGATGGCGGTGTGATCGGCGGCGATGCCGTGTCGCCCTTCTACGATCCGATGATTGCCAAGGTGATTGCGCATGGGTCGACGCGCGATGCGGCGCTGGACCTGCTCGGCGCGGCGCTCGGGCAGACCCATGTAGCGGGTCTTGCGACGAACCGCGATTTCCTCAGGGCGCTTGTCGCCAATGAAACCTTCCGTGCAGGGCGCATGGATACAGGGATGATCGAGCACGATCTGGATGCGCTTTTGCGTAAGCCGAAAATTTCGGAAGAGGCTCTTCTGGTTGCAGTTCTCGCGGCGCTGGAGATCGATCCGCAAGCCGCTCATGCCGGGTTCCGGCTCTGGGGCGCGGCGTCGCATCGAATTGTATTGATAGCGAATGGCGAGCCGATCGAGCGGCGTGTGGTGTCCGATGGGGCGGGGTATCGGCTGGTTGGTGGTGCTGCGGAGGCGCGGATTTCGGGTGTTTCGGTTGGGGCACCCCCCTCTGTCGCTTCGCGACATCTCCCCCTCAAGGGGGGAGAGTGGGAGCAAGGGGGTGCCGCTCGGCCAATCTCCCCCCTTGAGGGGGAGATGCCCGGCAGGGCAGAGGGGGGTACCACAACCACCGCCTTCACCATCACCGCCCGCACCCAAACCTCCGACATCTCAGCTCGCCTCACTGCCCGCGTCGTCATCACCCCAGCGCGCGCCGGCAAGTCGGTGTCGGTCCTTCTCAACGGCGAAACCTTTGTCTTCCTCCACCCCGACCCGCTTGCCGGTGCCGACGCGGCGCATGGCGCTTCGGGCGATATCCTCGCACCGATGACCGGCGTCGTGCGTCTGGTTGAGGTCAAGGCGGGCGATGAGGTCAAGACCGGAGACCGCTTGCTGGTTATGGAAGCCATGAAAATGGAGCACACGCTGAAAGCGCCGCGCGACGGCGTCGTTGAGGCCGTGCTTGTCGCTGAGGGCGGGCAGGCGGAAGGCGGGGCGGTCCTGGTCAAGCTCGAGGACGCCGCTGATGGCTGAGTTCGTCACCGTTTACGAAGTCGGCCCGCGCGACGGCTTACAGAACGAGAAGGAGATCGTGCCGACCGCCGACAAGATCGCGCTGGTCGATCTTCTCTCCGAAGCCGGATTCCGCAAGATCGAGGCGACGAGTTTCGTGTCGCCGAAATGGGTGCCGCAGATGGCCGATGCTTCGGAGGTGATGGCAGGCATTCGGAGGCATCCGGGCGTGACCTATGGTGTCCTGACGCCAAACATGAAGGGTTTCGAGGCGGCGCTCGCCGCCGGTGCTGACGAGGTTGCGATCTTCGCCTCGGCCTCGGAGACATTCAGCCAGAAGAATATCAATTGCTCGATCGAGGAGAGCTTCGCGCGTTTCGCACCGGTTCTTGATGCGGCGCAGGCGGCGGGCTTGCCGGTGCGCGGCTATGTTTCCTGCGTGGTTGCCTGTCCCTATGAGGGGCCAATTGCGCCCGAAGCGGTTGAGGCAGTGGCGGAGCGGCTGATGGCTGCCGGATGCTACGAAGTTTCGCTCGGCGATACGATCGGGGCCGGGACGCCTGAGACGATTGCGGCGATGCTTGCGGAGGTGTTGAGAGCCGTTCCGGCGGTCCAACTCGCGGGCCACTATCACGATACTGGCAATCGCGCGCTCGCCAATGTCGAGGCCAGTCTTGCGCTGGATGTCAGAACCTTCGACAGCGCTGTTGGTGGGCTTGGCGGTTGCCCCTATGCGCCGGGTGCGAAGGGCAACGTGGCGACGGGCGCGCTGGTCGATCTGCTGCACGCTCGGGGCTTTGAGACAGGAATTGACCGGGAGAAGCTGGCGGTCGCCGAGGCTTTCATGATGGGGCGGATTGGGCGGTTGTCGGCGGGGTGATCAAGCCTTCCCCTTCGGTGGGTTTGGCTCCCCCCTCATCTGCCTGCCGGCATCTTCTCCCCGCTGGGGAGAAGCGGGCTGGAGCCGTGCCTTTTGCGCCCTCCTCTCCCCTCGGGGAGAGGATAGCCTGCCCCAAGAGGCGAAGCCGATTGGTTTGGCAGGCTTGGTTAGGGGGCTACTCCCAACAAAAAAAGCGCCCGCCGGAGCGGACGCCTTTCAATTCTTCCGTCAGCCGAGGCTTACTTGAAGTCGCGGATATCGACGAAGTGGCCGGCGATGGCGGCGGCTGCTGCCATAGCGGGCGACACGAGGTGGGTGCGGCCCTTGAAGCCCTGGCGGCCTTCGAAGTTGCGGTTCGAGGTCGAGGCGCAGCGTTCGCCCGGCTTCAGGCGGTCGTCGTTCATGGCGAGGCACATCGAGCAGCCCGGCTCGCGCCAGTCGAAGCCGGCTTCCTTGAAGATCTTGTCGAGGCCTTCGGCTTCGGCCTGTTCCTTCACGAGGCCGGAGCCTGGAACGATCATGGCGTTGACGGTTCCCGCAACCTTCTTGCCTTCGACGACCTTGGCAACAGCGCGCAGGTCTTCGATGCGGCCGTTGGTGCAGGAGCCGATGAAGACGCGGTCGATGGCGATATCGGTGATCTTCGTGCCCGGCTTCAGGCCCATATAGTCCAGAGCGCGCCATTTGGACGTGCGCTTGTTTTCGTCATGGATGTCGTCCGGGTTCGGCACGATGCCTTCGACGGAGACGACGTCTTCCGGCGAGGAGCCCCAGGAGACGATCGGCGGCAGGGCGGCGGCGTCGAGCACGACGACCTTGTCGTAATGCGCGCCTTCGTCCGACTTCAGCGTCTTCCAGTATTCGATGGCCTTTTCCAGCGCTTCGCCCTTCGGCGCGCGCGGCTTGTCCTTGATGTATTCAAAGGTCTTTTCGTCCGGCGCGATGAGGCCGGCGCGGGCGCCGCCTTCGATTGTCATGTTGCAGACCGTCATGCGGCCTTCCATGGAAAGCGCGCGGATCGCTTCGCCGGCGAATTCGATGACGTGGCCGGTGCCGCCGGCGGTGCCGATTTCGCCGATGATGGCGAGCACGATATCCTTGGCGGTGACGCCTTCCGGCAGCTTGCCGTCCACGCGCACCAGCATGTTCTTGGCCTTCTTCTGGATCAGCGTTTGCGTCGCCAGAACGTGTTCCACTTCCGACGTGCCGATGCCATGCGCCAGCGCGCCGAAAGCGCCATGCGTCGAGGTGTGGCTGTCGCCGCAGACGATGGTCATGCCCGGGAGCGTGAAGCCCTGCTCGGGGCCGACGATGTGCACGATGCCCTGGCGCTTGTCGTTCTCGGAATAGTACTCGACATTGAAGTCGGAGGCGTTCTTGGCGAGCGCCTCGACCTGGATGCGGCTTTCCTCGTTCTTGATGCCGAGGTGACGGTCGGGCGAGGTGGGCACGTTGTGATCGACGACGGCGAGCGTCTTTTCCGGCGCGTGAACCTTGCGGCCGGCCATGCGCAGGCCTTCGAAGGCCTGCGGGCTCGTCACTTCGTGAACGAGGTGACGGTCGATATAGAGGAGACAGGTGCCGTCATCGGCCTGGCTGACCAGGTGATCGTCCCAGATCTTGTCATAGAGGGTACGCGGTGCGCTCATGATGTTTCTTCCCGAAAGCTTGGAGAATTTTGAAATAGGCTGAGAGCCGGCCGCAGGGGCCGTGACCGATCACGATAGGCGGGTGTTCAGCGCGCCGGAGATCGCAGCAAAAAAGCGGGCAGGAAGACGCTTCCTGTCCTGGAGCACGAAGACATGCTCGAAAATGCCGCTTTTTGCCGTGGGTATCGTCATGGGCGCGTCATATCAATTTTCAGATCGCTCGGCAATCTTCTTCATCTCACCGCATCTGGTTGCGTCGCAGCCGCTTTTCAAGTCGCCGCAGACCCAGCGACAGGCCGACGGTGAGGATGAGATAGACGTAAGCCACGATCGAATAGGTCTCGAAGAAGCGGAACGAGCCGGAAGCATAGACCTTGCCGAGCTGGGTGATGTCCTGCACGCCGAGAACCGAGACCAGCGACGAATCCTTGACCATCGCGACGAAGTCGTTGCCGAGCGGTGGCAGGATGACACGGATCGCCTGCGGCATGACGACGAGGCGGAAGCGCTGGTAGCGCGAAAGGCCGAGCGATTTCGCCGCCTCGATCTGCCCCTTGTCTACCGACATAATGCCGGCGCGGAAGACCTCGCTGATGAAGGCGGAATAGCCGATGGTGAGCGCCAGTATCGCCCGCCACATCAGCGAGATGTCGCGTACCAGAAGCGGCTCCATGACGCCCGTCTTGATCAGCGGCGTGGCAAGAAAGTTGATCGCTTCGGTGAGCGCCGGCGCGCCCACAAAGGCGATGTAGAAGAGCAGGACGAGAATCGGGACGCCGCGAATGATCTCGGTATAGAATCGCGCGGTCTGCTGCGCCCAGGTCGAGCCGGAGAGCGCCATGAGCGCGATGCCGAGGCCAAGCGCGGAGGCGAGCACGAAGGCGGTCAGCGTCACGCCGATCGTGACCCAGAGACCGTGGATGACGGTCTGGAAGACCTGCACATAGAGGTCATTGACGGCGATGGCGATGCCGATCGCAATCGCTATGGCTGCGAGTGCGGCGAGCCACCAGGGAAAACCCTGCGCCTCGCCGTCTGAGCTGTTCTGAGCCTGGAGGTTCATTGTGGCGTGAACGTCAGGATCAAGGGCTTACTGGCCCATCTTGTAGTCGAGGAACCACTTCTTGTTCAGCGCGTCGAGCGTGCCGTCGGCCTTCAGCGCGGCAATCGCGGCATTGACCGGCTTTACGAGATCGGAGCCCTTGGGGAAGATGAAGCCGAAATCCTCGGTGCCGAGCGGGCCGCCGACGAGCTTCAGGCCGCCGTTCGAGGCATCCACATAGCCCTTGCCGGCCGTGCCGTCGGTGAGAACGGTGTCGACGTCACCCGCCTTGAGTGCCTGAACGGTGGCGCCGAAGGTCTCGAAGAGCTTGATGCGCGGGTTCTTCTCGTCGCCGTCGAGCACGCTGTAGACGGCGGTGTAGAAAGGCGTCGTGCCCGGCTGCGCGCCGACCAGCAGCTTCGTGTCGGCGGCAAAGCTCTTGGCGTCCGTGAAGCGCTTTTCATCGCCGCGCACCAGCATGAACTGTTCGGAGCGCATATAGGGGTCGGAGAAATCGACCTTCTCCTTGCGCTCGTCCTTGATGGTGATGCCGGTCATGCCGATGTCGTATTGCTTGTCGGAGACGGCCTGGATCATCGCGTCCCAGCTTGTGTTCTGGTACTCGACCTTGAAATTCAGCCGCTTGGCGATCTCGTTCATCGCGTCATATTCCCAGCCGATCTGCTTGCCGGACTTGGGATCAACGAACTGCAGCGGCGGGTAGGCGTTTTCCGTGACGACGACGACCTTGCGGCCTTTCAGGTCCGGCAGGGCGTCAGCGGCCTGAACTGCAAGGGGGGCTGCGAGCGGCGCTGCCGCGGCAAGTGCGGCCAGCGCGAGCAGTGCGCGTCTGAAAATCATGGAAGTCTCCTGTCTTTTGTGGCGGGCCACAGTGTCACAGAATGTTGAGGGATTGCAAGGAGAAGGCCGGCGTACTGGTTCCCTCCGCGTGCCTATCGGTTCAGAAAGTGCCGTCTTTCGTCCCGCGCCCGAAACGCCTAGTTCTGTCCCCGGGAGGCCGATAAAGAAAGGAAGGTACCGCTCATGCTGATCGGGAAGCATTTCGCAGCTGCGACATTCGCACTCATCTCCACGCTGGCAGTGGCCGATGCGGCTCTCGCCCAGGAGGCTGTTGTCGAGGCAAAGGACAAGGACGCGCTGTTCACCAGTGCGGATCCCGTGTTGAATGCGAACAAGCAGGTTGCCTATCACATCTTCAAGGATCTTCTTGAGGCCAATCACTGGGAGAAGGCGGACGAGTACCTGTCCGAGCGCTATCTGCAGCACAATCCAAACGTGGCTTCGGGCCGGCAGGGCGTCGTCGACTACTTCACGAAGGTGCTGAAGCTGCCTTCGAAACCGATACCGGACAAGATCGGTGCGCCGGTCGTGTTCGTGACCGCGGAGGGTGATCTGGTCACCGTGGCAACTGTCCGAACCGGCAAGGATCCCAAGGATCCGTCAAAGACCTATACGACCACCTGGTACGATACCTGGCGGATCGTGGACGGCAAGGCGGACGAACATTGGGATTCTGCCGTCAGGCAGTGACGCCGGTCAGGCCGTTGCAAGCACGCGGCTCTCGGTGCGGATCGTGCTGAAGAAGCCTTCGCTGAAGGCCGAGGCGGGCAGCTGGCCGGTGGCCTCGAAATATTTCTGCAGGACGAGCAGCGAGGCCAGCCGCTCCATCCGGCTGTTGCGGAACATCGCGACATGCCGGTTGGCATTGGCGACGATCTCGCGGGCGCGGAGCGGGTCTGCCTCGAGTTCGTCTATCTTGTTCTCAAGATCGGAAAAGTCGTCTCTCACCTCGACATAATGGTGACCCGGGACAAGCGCGCCTTCCATGAACCAGGTCTCGTAGCGCGGACGCGGCATCAAGCAGACGCTGTTGGACGCCATCACCCATTTGAGATTGGTGGCGACATCGCAACCCTCGACCGAAAGGATATAGCGATAGGCGAATTGTTGCTGAGGCAACAGTATATCCTTCGGCGGTACTTCCGTGAAGCTGCGGCTGACATGGCCGACATCGCAAAACGCGCTGCCTGCATGGCTGGATACCAGATTGGCACGCAGCGGATTGTTCATGCTGCCGCGCCAGACCGCCTTCGGCAGCTTCCGGGCGAATGGCACCTGATCGTCAAACAGCCGGAAGTGCCGGAGCTTGTCGAGATTCATCAGCACGGAATTGGCGTTTTCACCCTGGATCGGCCGGCTTTTCAGAAGTGTCGGCACCGGCGGTACGTGGATGATATCACCGTAGAGACTGTCGATCCTGAGACGCGACGGGAAGAATTTCAGGTGTTCGGCAAGATCGATGAAGTACCTGCTCTTGGACCGGTCTGCCGCGTCGATCCGGGTGGACGGCGTCGCGTAAATGCCGGGTGTCAGTCGGTTGTAGCGGTTCACCCGCTCCAGAAGCGCCGGAAGCGCGCCGGAATCCTCGATTTCGCGGAATGCCTGCTTGTCATCGAAACGGAAAAGCGCACGCGGCGCCAGCTCGCGAACGACGCCGGCCGCGTAATAATTCAGCCGCCTGCAGGCAGCAGCCACTTCTTCCGTCAGTCCTCGCATCGCGCGGTCGTCGCCCCCAGCTTCCGCCGTGATCCCCAAAATAAAGAAGGCCGCCGGATCATACCGGCGGCCTTCCCTAAAATGCAACAGGTGAAACCGCTTATTCAGCGGCAGCTTCAGCAGCAGCCTTTTCGGCTGCGGCCTTTTCAGCAGCGTCTGCAGCAGCCTTTTCAGCGGCCAGTGCCTGGGCAGCGGCAACCTTCTCGGCTTCGATACGTGCTTTTTCGTCGGCGATTGCCTGACGTTCGCTGTCGTTCAGCTTGCGGGCGCGCGTGCCGGTGTTTTCAACGATGCGCGCTGCCTTGCCGCGCAGGTCGCGCAGGTAGTAGAGCTTGGCGCGACGGACCTTGCCGCGACGGACGATTTCAACGCCTTCGACGAGCGGAGAGTATACCGGGAATACGCGCTCGACCCCTTCGCCGTAGGAGATCTTGCGAACCGTGAAGCTCTCGTTGAGGCCGGAACCCTTGCGCGCGATGCAGACGCCTTCATAGGCCTGGACGCGGGTACGGTTGCCTTCGACAACGCGGACGTTGACGCGGACGGTGTCGCCCGGCGAAAATTCGGGAAGCGTGCGCTTGGCGGCGATCTTGGCGGCCTGTTCGGCCTCAAGCTGTTCGATGATGTTCATTGTCTTCAACCTTGCTTTCTTCTGAAACAGCCAGAGCGCTCTCATCATTCCATGGCTTGAAAAGCCCTGTTAATGCGCCTCCAAGGAGACAGTAGCGGGTTCGCCAGTTCTTTATTGGTAACGGTTGCGGCTTGAGACCATGGCCCAGCCCATCAGTTCCGGGCGGGCGTATACACCAGCAATGCGGCTTTGTCACCCCCTTCTATGCTGTGACTTGAAGGTAAGGCAACCCTTGCATTTCGTCAAAAAGAGGAATCAATTCGCATTTGCCTAAAATTTAGGCCAAGAGTTCCGGCTGCCGGGGAGGGCGGCCCATCGCCAAGGGGGAGTATCATGAGCGTCAACAATCCGTCACCCTCGTTGTACAACGAGGATCTGGCGCCTGCCGAAACGCGCAACTGGGGCGCATTTTCCATCTTCAACGTCTGGACATCCGACGTGCACAGCCTCTGGGGCTATTATCTGGCCGCCAGTCTGTTCCTGCTCTGCGGCAGTTTCATCAATTTCGTCATTGCCATCGGCATCGGCTCGCTTGTCATCTTCGTGCTGATGAGCCTCGTCGGCAATGCCGGCGTGAAGACCGGCGTGCCATTCCCGGTTCTGGCCCGCGCCTCCTTCGGCACGTTCGGGGCGAACCTGCCGGCGCTGGTGCGCGCCATCGTCGCCTGCTTCTGGTACGGCGCACAGACGTCCGCCGCGTCCGGCGCGATCGTGGCGCTGCTGATCCGCAACGAAAGCCTGCTGCATTTCCACCAGTCGAGCCACATGCTGGGCCATTCGACGCTGGAGGTGATCTGCTACGTCATCATCTGGGCGCTGCAGCTGCTCATCATCCAGCGCGGCATGGAAACGGTGCGCAAGTTCCAGGACTGGGCGGGGCCGGCAGTGTGGATCATGATGCTGCTCCTGGCGATCTATCTCATCGTCAAGGCCGGCACCTTCTCCTTTGGCGGCAATATTCCGCAGGACGTACTGCTGACTGCGACCAAGGATGCGGGCGTTTCCGGCGCACCGGGCTCGTTTGCAGCGCTTGCCGCCGTGGCTGCGACCTGGATCACCTATTTCGCGGCGCTTTATCTCAATTTCTGCGACTTCTCGCGCTTTGCGCCCGATCAGGCGACCCTGCGCCGGGGCAATCTCTGGGGTCTGCCGGTGAACCTGCTGGCTTTCTGCCTCGTCGCCGGCGTCACCACAACGGCGGCCTATACGGTCTATGGCGAGGTGCTGCTGCATCCGGATGCGATCTCGGCCAAGTTCGACAGCTGGTTCCTGGCGGCGCTCGCAGCGCTGACCTTCGCCGTGGCAACGCTTGGCATCAACGTGGTGGCGAATTTCGTCTCGCCCGCCTTCGACTTTGCCAATGTCTTCCCGCGCCAGATCAATTTCAAGCGCGGCGGCTATATCGCGGCCTTCATCGCGCTCGTGCTCTATCCGTTTGCGCCGTGGGAAACGGGAGCAGCCCATTTCGTCAACTTCATTGGTTCCACGATGGGCCCTGTCTTCGGCGTCATGATGGTGGACTACTATCTCATCCGGAAAGGCGAACTGGATGTCGCGGCGCTCTATCATGAAAACGGCGAGTTCCGCTTTCAGGGCGGCTGGAACACGAATGCTATCGTCGCCTTCGTGGCGGGGGCGATCTTCTCCTCGATCCTGCCCACCTTCACCACGGTGCTTCCCGATTGGTGGGGCACCTATGGCTGGTTCTTCGGCGTGATCATTGGCGGACTGTCCTACTACGCGCTGGCCGCCGTCCGTCCGCGAACCCGCATGGCGTGAGTTGCACATGCTTGGCAAGCGCAACGCTGTCATGCTAGCCCCCGGAGAGATATCCGGGGGCGAGGCATGACGATCCTATCTGCAGTTCTTCTGTTCGTGGCCGGGCTTCTGTCCGGCGCGATCAACGCTGTCGCCGGCGGCGGCACGTTTCTGACCTTTGGCGCGATGACTCTGTTCGGCGTGCCGCCGATTTCCGCGAATGCCACCTCGTCGATCGTGCAGTTTCCGGGCTACATCACCTCGGCGCTCGCCTATCGCAAGGAAATCGCCCGCGAATGGAAGCCGATCCTGATCCTGTCGGCGATTTCGCTTGTCGGGTCGCTCGGCGGGGCGTTGCTGCTGCTGTCGCTCGACAATCCCTCGTTCAAGAAGCTGGTGCCCTGGCTTCTGCTCGCTGCAACTGCCCTTTTTGCCGCCGGGCCAAAGCTGCGCCCGAAGGCGGAGAAGGAGCATCCGCCGAGTTCGCCGGTGGGGATCGTCTCTCAGCTTGCGACTTCGATCTATGGCGGCTTCTTCGGCGCGGGCATGGGCATCATGATGCTCGCCTCGCTCGGTCTTGCGACCGGTGGGGACTATCACCGTCTCAACGCGATCAAGAACTTCCTCTCGATCGTCATTGCCGCCGTCGCCATCGTCGTCTTCACGGCGGGCGGCGCGATCTCCTGGCTACATGCCATCATCATGCTGCCGGGTGCGGGAATTGGCGGCTATTATGGCGTGTGGCTCGCCAAGCGCGTGCCACAGAAATGGATGCGCTATGCGGTGATCGCGGTCGGGGTGTTTCTCGCCGGATACTACTTTTTCAAAGCCTGAAGGAGATCCGGCCGGCGCTGGGCAGTGAGCTTCAGCGCCTGCTCGTGCCGCCATTTCTCGATCTTGGCGTGATTGCCGGACGTGAGGATCTCGGGGATTTCGCGGCCCTCGAAGACGGGCGGACGGGTGTAATGCGGGTGCTCGAGAAGGCCGCTTTCAAAACTCTCATGCACGCCCGACTGCTCATTGCCCATCACGCCCGGAAGCACGCGGATGACGGCGTCGAGCAGGATCATCGCGGCAGGTTCGCCGCCCGAAAGGATATAGTCGCCGATGGAGACTTCCTCGAGATGGCGCGCATCGATGACGCGCTGGTCGACGCCTTCGAAACGGCCGCAGACGATCACTGCGCCGGGACCTCCTGCGAGTTCGCGGACGCGGGCCTGCGTCAGAGGCTTGCCACGTGGGCTCATCAGCAGGCGCGGGCGGTCGTCGGAGCCAACGGAATCGATGGCTTTCGCCAGAATGTCGGCGCGCAACACCATGCCGGCCCCGCCGCCCGATGGCGTGTCATCGACCGAGCGGTGCCTGTCGGTGGCAAAGTCGCGGATCTGCACGGGCTCGATCGACCACGCGCCGCGCTCAAGCGCCTTGCCGGAGAGCGACTGGCCGAGAAAACCCGGAAACATTTCAGGATAAAGCGTGAGGATGGTGGCGCGGAAGGTCACTTCTGCGCGTCTCCGTTGCCCTTGTTGCCGCCCTTCGACGGGCTGCGCTTGCGGCTGCCGGGGCCCTTTTCGCCTTCGCCATTGTCGCCATCGTCGATGAGACCGGCAGCGATCGGATCAACGAGAATGCGGCCCTCTTCGAGATCGATCTCCAGAACGGCGGCTTCAGAGAAGGGGATCAGCAGCGGGCGCTTGGCCGGTGCCTTCAGCTCCAGGAGATCGCCTGCGCCGAAATCGAAAATGCCGGTCACGACGCCATAGCTCCTGCCCGTCGCGTCGAAGGCTTCCAGCCCTTCGAGGTCGGCATAGAAGAACTCGTCATCCTCCAGCAGATCGCTCGGCAGGTTGTCGCGCTCGATGAAGAGGTCGAGGCCGCGTAGTGCCTCGGCCGCATTACGGTCGTTGACGCCCTTGAAGCGCACGACCGCCATGTCCTTCATCTCGCGAATATCGAGGATTTCAAACACCCGCCCGTCGGCCGAATGCAGGTTGCCGTAATCGCCCAGCGTCGTCGGCTCGGTCGTATAGGTCTTGGCACGCACTTCGCCACGCAGGCCTTGTGCTGCGCCAACGGTCGCCATGAGAACGGGGTTCTTGAGGGCCATGAGCCACCTCCGGATATGAAAACGGGCGGCCCAATGAAGCCGCCCGTCAGATCAAGGTCAAGTCGCTTGAAATTATTCAGCAGCGGCTTCAGCGGCCTTGGCAGCCTTTTCCTTGGCGCGCTCGACGGCCTTCTTGCCCGGCTGTGCCTTTTCCGGGTTGTTGCGGGCTTCGCGCTTGGCAAGGCCGGCGTCGTTCAGGAAGCGCAGGACGCGGTCGGTCGGCTGTGCGCCGTTGTCGAGCCAATGCTGGATGCGCTCGTTGTTCAGAACGATGCGGCCTTCTGCGTCCTTGGCGATCATCGGGTTCCAGGAACCGACCTTCTCGAGGAAGCGGCCATCGCGCGGCGAACGGGCGTCGGCAACAACGATCTGGTAGTACGGACGCTTCTTGGAGCCACCGCGGGCGAGACGAATCTTCAGTGCCATTTCATTTCTCCTTCAGGCATTGATGTGCCGCTTGCAGGCGGCGATTTCGTTACATTTCTTAGCCGGCTGAATGCCGATTATTTCCTTGTTTGCGCATCGGATTTTTCGCGTCCGATGCGGCTTTAAGCCATCACTTGCCGTTATGTTCGGCGGCGATGGCTTCATGATGCCGGATGACTTCCTTGATGATGAAGTTTAAAAACTTCTCGGCGAAATCCGGGTCCAGATTGGCCTCCTTCGCCAGCCGGCGAAGACGTTCGATCTGGTATTCCTCGCGCGCCGGGTCAGACGGCGGCAATTCATGCGTGGCCTTCAAGACGCCGACTTCCTTGGTGCAGCGGAAGCGTTCGGCGAGCATGTGGACCAGAGCCGCGTCGATATTGTCGATCGACTGGCGGTAGCCGGCGAGCCTGGCCTTGATTTCGGGATCGATCACGCGGTGCTCTCCTTACTTCTTCTTCGGCAGGCCTGGCAGACCCGGAAGCCCGCTGAGACCCGGCAGTTTCGGTCCCCCCAGGCCGGGAAGGCCGCCCGGCAAACCACCAGGGAGACCACCCATGCCCTTGGTCAGGCCTGCGGCTTCCGCCTGCTTGGCGAGCGCCTCAAGCTGCTTGGGGTCCATGCTCGACAGGTCCGGCATGCCGCCACCCATCATGCCGCCCAGGCCCATCTTGTTGGCCAGCCCACCCATCATCTGCTTCATCATGCCGCCCTTCTTGCCGCCCATCATTTTCATCATGTCGGCCATCTGGCGATGCATTTTCAGAAGCTTGTTGATGTCGGCGGCGTCCGTGCCGGAACCGGCGGCGATGCGCTTCTTGCGGGAATGTTTCAGGATATCGGGATTGGCGCGCTCGGCCTTGGTCATCGAGGAGATGATGGCGAGCTGGCGCTTGAAGATATTGTCGTTGAGGCCGGCGGCGGACATCTTGTCCTTCATGCCGGCCATGCCGGGCATCATACCCATGATGCCGCCCATGCCGCCCAGCTTTTCCATCTGGCGAATCTGGTCGGCCATGTCGTTCAGGTCGAACTTGCCCTTGGCCATGCGGGCCGCCATGGCGGCAGCCTTTTCGGCGTCGATGCTCTCTGCGGCGCGTTCGACCAGCGAGACGATGTCGCCCATGCCGAGAATGCGGTCGGCAATACGGCGGGGATGGAACTCGTCGAGTTCATCCATCTTTTCGCCGACGCCAATGAGCTTGACCGGCTTGCCGGTGACGGCGCGCATCGAAAGCGCTGCACCGCCACGGCCGTCGCCGTCCATGCGGGTCAGAACGAGGCCGGTAATGCCGACGCGCTCATCGAAATTGCGGGCGAGATTGACGGCGTCCTGACCGGTCAGCGCATCGGCGACCAGCAGGATTTCATGTGGGGCCGACTTCTTCTTAATGTCGGCCATCTCCACCATCAACGGTTCGTCGATGTGGGTGCGGCCGGCGGTATCGAGGATGACGACGTCATGGCCGCCGAGCTTGGCCGCCTGCACGGCGCGGGCCGCAATGTCGACCGGCGACTGGCCCTCGATGATCGGCAGCGTGTCGACGCCGGTCTGGACGCCGAGCTGACGTAGCTGCTCCTGGGCGGCCGGCCGGCGCGTGTCGAGCGAGGCCATCAGGACCTTCTTGCGCTCGCGCGTCGTCAGCCGCTTGGCGATCTTGGCCGACGTCGTCGTCTTGCCCGAGCCCTGGAGACCGACCATCATGATGACGACGGGGGCTGCGGCGTTGAGGCTGATGCCCTCGCCATCCGTGCCGAGCATCTCGATCAGTTCGTCATGGACGATCTTGACGACCATCTGGCCGGGCTTGATGGACTTCAGGATTTCCGCGCCAACGGCCTTTTCGCGGACACGGTCCGTAAAGCCGCGGACGACTTCCAGCGCCACGTCGGCTTCCAGAAGCGCACGGCGCACCTCGCGCAGCGCCGCGGAAACGTCAGCTTCCGAAAGCGCGCCACGTCCGGTCAGCCCATTGAGAATGGAGCCAAGACGTTCCTGGAGGTTGTCAAACATCGTGTCGTCCTTTTCGTTTCGGGGTGTCCGAAACGTCGGTATTGTCCATTCCAAATGCAAGCGCAATTCACATCAGCACAAAGCAGTGTGGCATCCGGGGGCGCATCGCGCTGCCGGATGTTGACCTCCGGGATCGAAGCCCCGGTCAGTGGCTCAAGCTTGCCTTGAGACGGATTTTGAGGGGCTTAAACAGGAAAAGCAGCGGAAAGTCAAGGTGCGCGAAAAGGGCAGCCATGCTGCTACTTTTGGCGAGAGAAGATTTCGTACCATTTAGTCGTAGAACAACGGCAGTTTCGCCTTTTTTGCCAAATCCACTCAATGTCGCGGGTTTAAATGCAACCCGCAATGACCTACTTGCGTTATTGTTGCAAAGCACAACCCACAGGTAGGCGGCATAGCGGCGTTGAGAATGAGTGGAAATCCCTATTACAAAGGTCCCGTCACCGACCATTTCGACGGAAAGCGTTTCTTCAATCCCGGCGGGGTAGAGCCGGGCGGGTTTTCCAAGGTGCTGCAATGGCGTTTTCGCGAGAAGCCGCAGCCATGGCCGCCGGCCGTGGCGTCAGCCTTTCCGCCAGCCCGGCCCGAGGCGCGTCTGGATGGAAAACGGTTGCGGGTGACGATGGTCGGCCATGCCTCCATGCTTATCCAGACGCAGGGCTTCTCGATCCTCACCGATCCTGTCTGGTCGGAGCGCGTGAGCCCCTTCACCTTTGCGGGGCCGAAGCGCGCCAACGAGCCGGGTATCCGCTTTGAAGACTTGCCGCCGATCGATATCGTCATCGTTTCGCACAATCACTACGACCATCTCGACATCATCACCCTCAAGCGGCTGGTGCGGGTTCATAACCCGCTGATCGTCACGCCACTCGGCAATGACACGGTCATTCGCCGGGCCATTCGCAGCGCACGCCTCCAGACAATGGATTGGGGCGATCGCTTCGATTTCGGGCACGGTCTGGTTTTCCATTGCGAACCGGCGCATCACTGGTCGGCGCGCGGCGTCAATGACCGGCGGTTTGCACTCTGGGCGGCCTTTGTCATCGAGACGGCCGGCGGGTTGATCTATCACATCGGCGATACCGGATTTCACGATGGCATCAACTATCGGGCGGCAGGCGAGAAATATGGCCGCTTCAGGCTCTCCATCCTGCCCATCGGGGCCTATGAACCGCGCTGGTTCATGAAGGCGCAGCACCAGAATCCGGAAGAGGCCGTGGAGGGCATGAGGCTCTGCAACGCCGCCTATGCGGCGGGTCATCACTGGTTCACCTTTCAGCTGACCAACGAGAATATCTTCCATCCCGAACGGGAGCTTCATGCGGCGCTCGATGCTGCCGGCATATCGCGCGAACGCTTTCCCGCACTCCAGCCGGGCGCGGTTTTCGACGTGCCGCAGGTGTGATCGCATCTCTACTGGAAATGAGCCGGCTTTTCCGCCATATAAGCGGGAAATGGGGGCTATGGCCCGAATGGTCGAGAAGAAAGCGAACTCATGTCTGAACGCGTCCCCTTTGCGAAGATGAACGGGCTTGGCAACAAGATCCTGGTCATCGACATGCGCGGTCGCACGGACAGGGTGACGCCGGCGGCGGCGATTGCGCTCGACAGTAACCCGGCGACCAAGTTCGACCAGATCATGGCGATCCACGATCCGAGGCTCGACGGCACGGATGCCTATATCGATATCTTGAACTGCGACGGCACCCGCGCCCAGGCTTGCGGCAACGGCACGCGCTGCGTCGTGCAGGCGCTGGCCGCCGAGACCGGCAAGCAGAGCTTCACCTTCCAGACCATCGCCGGCATCTTAAATGCCAAGGAGCATGAGAACGGGCTGATCTCGGTCGACATGGGCGAGCCCGTCTTCGACTGGGACCGTATTCCCTTGGCGGAAGAGTTTCATGACACCAGCCGGATCGAGTTGCAGATCGGGCCGATCGACAATCCGGTGCTGCATTCACCCTCCGTCATGTCGATGGGAAATCCCCATGCGATCTTCTGGGTAGATAACGATGTCTGGTCCTACGATCTCGAAAAGTTCGGGCCGCTTCTGGAAAATCACCCGATCTTTCCGGAGCGCTGCAACATCACCATCGCGCAGGTGACCTCGCCGACATCGATGACGACGCGCACCTGGGAGCGCGGCGCGGGGCTCACGCTCGCCTGCGGGTCGGCTGCCTGCTCGGCCGCCGTCAGCGGTGCCCGCACGGGTCGCACAGGCCGCAAGGTCACGATCAATGTCGCCAGCGCCGTTCCGCCCGGCTCGCTGGAACTCGAATGGCGGCTCGACAATCATGTCGTCATGACCGGCCCCGCCACCTGGGAATGGTCCGGCACGGTCGATCCCGTCACCGGCGACTGGCAGGCCGACGAGGCGGTTGCGGTTTGAGCAACGTCGAGGTCATAACCTTCGGCTGCCGTCTCAATATCTACGAATCCGAAGTCATGAAGGCCGAGGCTGCCAAGGCCGGTTTGACGGATGCGATTCTTGTCAATACCTGCGCTGTGACCGGCGAGGCCGTGCGGCAGGCACGTCAGGCGATCCGCCGGGCCCGGCGCGAACATCCGACCACCCGCATCGTTGTCACCGGCTGTGCCGCACAGGTCGCCGCGCATGATTTCGCCGCCATGCCGGAAGTGGATGCGGTGATCGGCAATGACGACAAGCTGAAAGCCGATGCTTACCGAGCGCTTCCCGATTTCGGCGTCTCTGCGGAAGAAAAGGCTCGCGTCAACGACATCATGAGCGTGACCGAGACAGCGCCGCAGATGGTGCGCCTGATCGACGGCCATGTGCGGGCCTTCGTTCAGGTGCAGAACGGCTGCGACCATCGCTGCACTTTCTGCATCATCCCCTATGGACGCGGCAATTCGCGTTCGGTGCCGATGGGTGCGGTGGTCGATCAGGTGCGCGAGCTTGCGGCGTCCGGCTATGCGGAAGTGGTTCTGACCGGGGTCGATGCGACCTCTTATGGCGGCGACCTGCCGGGAACGCCGACGCTGGGGCTGCTGGCGAAGACGATCCTGAAGCAGGTTCCGGAAATTAGCCGGCTGCGGCTTTCCTCCATCGATTCCATCGAGGCGGACCGGCATCTGATGGATCTGATCGCCGACGAGCCGCGCTTCATGCCGCATCTGCATCTATCGCTGCAGCATGGCGACGACCTGATCCTGAAGCGCATGAAGCGGCGGCATTCCCGCGCCGATGCGCTGGCCTTCTGCGCCGACGTTCGCCGGCTGCGCCCGGATATCGCCTTCGGCGCGGATATCATTGCCGGCTTTCCGACGGAGACGGAGGAGGCGTTTGCCAATTCTTTAGCGCTGGCGGAAGAGATAGGCATTGCGCATCTCCATGTCTTTCCCTTCAGCCCCCGCGAGGGGACGCCCGCCGCTCGGATGCCGCAGCTCGATCGCAGGCTGGTGAAAGAGCGGGCGGCGCGGCTGCGGGAACTGGGCGAACGGCTTGCTCGGGCGCATCTTGACGCTATGGCCGGCACGCGCCAGATCGTGCTTGCCGAACGCGGCGGCTTGGCGCATACCGAAAACTTCACGAGCGTCAGGACGCCGGACATGGCGCCGGGAACCTTTGCCGAGGTGACGATTTCCGGTCATGACGGCAAGCATCTGATATACGCAAACGCCGCTCACGCGGCCTGAACCAGACGGACGGGACATGGCGCTCGGTTTCATCAAGAAAGTCTTCTCCTTCGGCAAGAAGGACGACGAGACGGCCAAACCCTCCGAGGTTGTCGAGACGCAGGCTGTGGAGCCCGCCGCTCAGCCACTCTCCCCCCTTGAGGGGGAGATGCCCGGCAGGGCAGAGGGGGGTGCGTCACCCGCCGAGCCCGTTACCGAAACCCATGACGTCGACCTCACCAAGGAAGAGGCCATCGAGCGCACCGAATGGGACGCAGGCCTGCCTGATCCGGAACCCGCGCCGGGCGTGTCCGACGAGACGGCGGAAGAGTTTGCTGCCGAACACGCGCCCGCCGAAGAGCCGGCCCATATGGTCGATATCGACCACGAACAGGCCGAGGAGCGCGCTGACTGGGATGCCGATCTGCCGGACCCTGAGCCTGAGTCCGCAGCGCCACTCTCCCCCCTTGAGGGGGAGATGTCGGCGCAGCCGACAGAGGGGGGTGCTCCGGGTGTCGAAGCCGCTGCTGAAAAGCCGGCGGAGTCCGCGCCCGAATCCCCCGCTGAACCGTCGCCCCCTCATCCGGCCCTACGGGCCACCTTCTCCCCAGGGGGAGAAGAGGGAGGTTCCACGCCTGCCCTTCCCAAGGGCTTTGCGTCGGCTGCCGACAGAAAGGCCGAGCCGGAGGCACCCGCTCCCGCCGTCAAGCAATCCTGGTTCCAGCGTCTCAAGGCCGGGCTTTTCCGCACCTCGTCGCAACTCACCCAGCAGATTTCCTCGCTTTTCACCAAGCGCAAGCTGGATGACGACACGCTGGAGGAGCTGGAAGAGCTGCTCATCCGCGCCGATCTCGGTGTCGAGACTGCGATGCGCGTGACCGGCGCCCTGTCTGCCGAGCGCTACGGCCGCGATGTGACCGGCGAGGATGTGAGCCGCATCATGGCGGGAGAAATCGAGAAGGTGCTGTCGCCTGTCGCCAAGCCGCTCGAACTCGATCTCAATCACAAGCCGCATGTCATTCTCGTCGTCGGTGTCAACGGAACGGGCAAGACGACGACGATCGGCAAGCTCGCCGCCAAGCTTTCCGGCGCGGGGCTGAAGGTGATGCTGGCCGCCGGCGACACGTTCCGCGCGGCGGCCATCGAACAGCTGAAGATCTGGGCAGGACGCACGGGCTCGGAATTCATAGGCACGCAGCTAGGGGCGGATGCGGCGGGACTTGCCTATGACGCCTATAAAAAAGCCATAGAAAAGAAGTCCGACGTGCTGATCATCGACACGGCCGGGCGGCTGCAGAACAAGGCCGAGCTGATGGCCGAGCTGGAAAAGATCGTGCGCGTTCTCGGCAAGCTCGATCCGGATGCGCCGCATACCGTGCTGCAGACCCTCGACGCGACGACCGGGCAGAATGCGCTGCAACAGGTGGAGATCTTCCGCAATGTCGCGGGCGTCTCCGGCCTCGTCATGACAAAGCTTGACGGCACGGCGCGCGGCGGCATTCTGGTGGCGATTGCCGCCAAGCACAAGCTGCCCGTCTATTTCATCGGCGTGGGCGAGGGGATCGACGATCTCGAACCCTTTGAGGCGAAGGATTTCGCCAGCGCCATTGCAGGCATTGCCTGAAATATTCTTGACCAAGGATTGCCCGTCAATGACTGACGAAAGCCTGAACCCCAAGCCTGCCGCCCTTGCCAAGCCGCGCGAGAATGCCGGGCTGAAACTGGCGCTGGAACTCGGGCCGATCCTCGTCTTCTTTTTCGCCAACCTGCGCGGCGAATGGCTGGTGAAGCATTTTCCAGTTCTGGAAAAGCTGGGCGGCCCGCTCTTCGTGGCGACCGCCTTCTTCATGGTGGCGACGGTCATCTCGCTCATCGTCTCGAAGATCGTCGTCAAGCACCTGCCGCTCATGCCCTTCGTCTCGGGCGCCATCGTCCTCGTCTTCGGCGGGCTCGGCATCTATCTGCAGAACGAGCTTTTCATCAAGATGAAGCCGACGATCATCAATGCGCTCTTCGGCGTCGTGCTGCTCGGCGGTCTCTTCTTCGGCAAGTCGCTGCTCGGCTATGTCTTCAACGCTGCCTTCCGGCTCGATGACGAGGGCTGGCGCAAGCTCACCTTCCGCTGGGGCCTGTTCTTCCTGTTTCTCGCCGTTCTGAACGAAGTCGTCTGGCGCAATTTCTCCGACGACGCCTGGATCACCTTCAAGGTCTGGGGCACCATGCCCATAACCATCCTCTTCACCATGTCGCAAATGCCGCTCATCATGAAGCATTCGCTGGAGGATGAGGGGGAGACAAAGGCGGAGTGATCAGGGGCGGGGCGGCTCTTTTGTAAGTGAGTTCTGCTGAATAAGCTCCTTGAGAAGTTCGGCCTTCCGACGATCCGACAGCGCAACCATTTCAGGTGTCATTGTTTCTTTAAAGACGTCATTGGCGGGTGTACTCATCATGCCATCCTCTCTGATTGCTTGCGGTGACGTTGTGAAACGCTACTTTAATTGGGTACCATTTTGAAAATGGACCTGGATGTCATCGGTGTCCATTTGGTAATTTCAAAAAAATTACGCCATTGGAAATTCCCATGAAATTGAAGCCATTAAAAATTGGTTTAACCCAAAAAAAATAATTGTCTTGATCGAGCGAATCAAAATCACTAATTATGGTCATGAGACGCGGTTCAAGAACTGCTCTCGTAGCCGGAGCCCGTACAAATTTTGTGCGGGTTTTCGTGCATTGGGGGATGATTTTTGCACGTAGTCTTTCTCGACGAATTCGGCCACATTGGTCCATTCGTTTCGCGAACTGATGCGAATTACAGAACCAGCCCAGTTTTTGGAATGGCTGGTTTTATGATCAATAGCGACAACGTCCGCGATTTATCAAACTGGTTCCACAAAT
>DATMTA010000024.1:0-4289 GCA_035565055.1 Ensifer sp. | reverse complement strand
AATTGCCCGCGCGGAGGCCTGCGCGGGCAATTTCTTTCAAGGCATCCAGTGCCGGGCATGGAACCGGCGCAAGAGCCCCATGCATTCAGGGGCGCATCACAGGCTGGCGCGGAAGCGCATAGCTGTTGCCGGATAGGCCCTGAAGTCCTGGCCCTGGTAGTACTTGTAGGCCGCGAAATTGCCGGTGGCGGCGCCCAGCGAGAGGAAGTCGCAGGAGAGAGTGCGGGCATGGGCCTTGGCGCGATCGATCAGGTGACGGCCGATGCCTTCGCTGCGATGACCGTCCTTGACGAAGAGGTGGTGCAATTCCATGCCGCGTTCCCCTTCGGTGGCGCGGTAGACGGGATAGAGGAGGGCGTAGCCGATCAGTTCCCCGCCCGTTTCAGCGACGAAGGCGGTCGCGAAGGGCTGGTCGCCGAAGAGATCCCGGTCGAGCTTGGCAGCACTGTTCGTCGTCTTGTCGCCGTGATGGGCGGCAAGCGCCTCGATCATCGCGGCAAGCGCGAAGAGGTCCGATTTCTGAGCGCGGCGCACGCTCACGCGCGCGGCTTCCTGCGCCGGCGTGGCGGGCGGTTCGTCGATGATGATGGTCTGTTCCAAGTTCAGCATTGCCTTCTTCCTCATTTTGCCTTCGGAAGAGCCGCTGAAAACAACAAGGCCGCCCCGAAGGCGGCCTCTTGTCGATATGATCGATCGCGGCCGCCGGTTAACGGTAGCCCCAAAAATATACAGCCGTGGTGTGTGCCTGTGCGATCATGGGCTGCACCATTCTCTCAAATCGAGGCGTTGTCAAGCGGATTATGCGCGTGCCCATGATTGGTCGTGCAGAGCGAATGATCGGCCAGCGTCGCCAGCACATTGCATTCGCCCGCCCGGCCGCCGGCGCATTCGGAGACGATGTGCTCCAGTTCCGCCTCCAGCTTCTTCAGCCGGGCGATCTTGGCGCGCACATCGGCGAGATTGTCGGCAGCGATGCGGTCTGCATCGTGGCAGGGCGCGTCAGGCGTCGCCTGCAGTGAAAGCAGGTCGCGGATCGCTTCCACCGAGAAGCCGAGGTCGCGGGCATGGCGGATGAAATTCAGCCGGTCGAGATGGGCGCGGACATAGCGGCGCTGGTTTCCTTCCGTCCGCTCCGGTTCCGGCATGAGGCCGATGCTCTCGTAGTAGCGGATGGTCGGCACCTTCACGCCGGTCGTTTCGGAGAGCTTTCCAATTGTTATCATGTCAAAGATCGCTCCTAAATCTCCAGTTTTTGGAGATTTAGGACATTCCGGGATGCATTCAAGGGTAGATTAGCATGGTCGCGCGCTGCGGGGACCATCACGTCCCGCAGAAGGTGCGCGGCACGATCTCGTGGCTGAGCGGCGCGGTCCTATACCGCTCAAGGCCGGGTTGGTCCTCATAGGGACGAGCCAGAACACGGTTGAGCGCCTCGAACAGCGAGAAGTCGCCGTCATCGACCGCCGCCCGGATTGCCTCCTCGACGCGGTGATTGCGCGGAATGAAGACCGGGTTGGCGCTTCGCATCAAGCGCTTGCGATCATCCGAAGACACTCCGTCGCCGTCGAGATAGAGCCGCCAGCCGTCGAGCCAGGCCTGCGCCGCATCTGGCGCGCTGAATTCCGCCCGCAGTTCTCCGTCGGCAGACGGATCTCCCGCCGAAGCCGTGAGTCGGTAGAAGGCGAGCGTGAAATCGGCCTGACCTTCCTCCATCAGCGTGAGGAAGGACTGGATCAGCTTCAGATCGTCCTCGCGTTCGCGCACCAATCCCAGCTTTGCCCGCATCACTTTCAGCCATTCGGCCTGGAAGCGCTCGCCATAGGCCTTCAGCGCGGCATTGGCCTTTTCCATCGCCTCGTCCTGCACGTCGCCAAAGAGCGGCAGGAGGCATTCGGCAAGGCGGGCGAGGTTCCACTGGCCGATGCCCGGCTGGTTGGCATAGGCGTAGCGACCGTTGCGATCGATGGAGGAGAAGGTCTTGGTGGCGGAGTAGGCGTCCATGAAGGCGCAGGGGCCATAATCGATCGTCTCGCCAGAGACCGCCATGTTGTCCGTGTTCATCACGCCGTGGATGAACCCGACGCCCATCCATTTGGCGATCAGGGCCGCCTGTCGTCCTGCGATCGCCTCGAAGAGGCGGATATAGCGATCGGTCTCGTGCGCCAGCTCCGGATAATGGCGGGCTATCACATGATCGGCCAGCAGCCGCACGCCATCCTCGTCGCCGCGGGCGGCGAAATACTGGAATGTGCCGACGCGGATGTGACTGGCCGCCACCCGGGCGAGAACTCCACCGGGTTCGGTCTGTTCGCGATAGACTGCGTCGCCTGTGACGACGGCGGCAAGAGAGCGTGTTGTCGGAATGCCGAGTGCGTGCATGGCTTCCGAAACGATATATTCTCGGATCACCGGTCCAAGCGCTGCGCGGCCGTCGCCATTGCGCGAGAAGCGGGTGGGGCCGGAGCCTTTCAGCTGGATGTCGAAACGGCGTCCGTCGGGTGCCTTCACTTCGCCCATCAGCATGGCGCGGCCATCGCCGAGCTGGGGTACGAAATGGCCGAACTGGTGTCCGGCATAGGCGAGCGCCACATTGGCCGCATCATCGGCTTTCAGGTTGCCGGAGAAGAGGGCGGCGCCCTCGCGCTTCAGGGTCTCGACGTCAAGCCCGAGGTCTCGGGCGAGCGGTTCGTTGAAGGCGAACATCCACGGTTCCGATGCGCCGGCGGCCGTTGCCGGCGCATAGAAGCGCTCGGGCAGGCTCGTGTAGGAATTGTTGAATCCGATCAGCGGCATCGCGGCGTCCTTTCAAAGTTCGATTCAAGATGGGGCCACGGGTTGGTCGGTGCAAGTCAATTGACGGATGTCAGGCGGCTTGCGGCCTCAGGTCCCCTGTCGGAAGGCTTCCAGCTGCAGCTTGAACTGCACGATGCGACGCATCGCGGCGCGCCATTGCGCGATCATGGAGAAGTTGTTGATCTGCCAGCGCAGCGCCGTGTTGACCTGGTTGAACGCGCCGACCGCCATCATCAGGCCGCCGAAGGAGATCTGCCCGGAGAAATAGGCGGGCGCGGCGGCGAGAACCGGCACGACAAGCCCGCCCCAGCCGAAGCCGGCGGATATCCAGGTCAGGTTCGTCTGCGAGATGATGATCATCCGCGTGGAGGCGAGCACATTGGAGAAGATGCGGTAAAGGTGCCAGCTTGTGGCATAGACGGATTGGCGGGTCACCGTCTCGGTCCCCCGCGCCGTGTTGGCCTCCACGAGCGCCTTGCGGAATTCCGCCTCGAA
This sequence comes from Ensifer sp., assembly GCA_035565055.1. Classification (GTDB taxonomy): domain Bacteria; phylum Pseudomonadota; class Alphaproteobacteria; order Rhizobiales; family Rhizobiaceae; genus Ensifer_A. The sequence goes on along the minus strand of DATMTA010000024.1, from coordinate 1,001 downwards.
GGCGGCGCGGCGGTTGTTCTGGTCGACCAGCTGACGACCGACAACGGCGCTGAGGAATGTGCCGGCGCCGGCATAGATGAGCGCGATCCAGACCATGTAGCCGGGGATGGAGATGTGGAGGCCGAAGAGGGTTACGGCGAAAGCGCCCGAGATCGACCAGAGGATGCCGACGAAGCTCAGGAGCAGGATGGTCGACTGGAAGAGGCCGATGGCGAGCGATACGGTCCAGTCGGCGACGTTGAGGGAGTCCTCCTGGATGCGCTGATCCGGATTTCGCGCGCCTTCCAGCGTTGCTTCTGCAGGGACCGCGCGGCCGCAGCTGTTCCACAGGCGCAGGAGATCGACCGCGAGACCGCGGCGCAGGAGCAGGGTTGCCGTCTGGGTCAGCCACGCCTGCACGACATTGCAGACGAGCAGCGCGCCGGCGATCAGGACGAAGATTTCCAATTGGTGGCCGAACTCAGCGAGGTTCCGTTTTTCGATCGAGTCGTAGAAGGGGCCGTTCCAGTTGTTCAGCAGCACCTGGATATAGGACGTCAGGCAAATGAGGATGACGAGACCGATGCTGACAAAGGTGAACCGCGTCCGGGTGCGCGTGTGGCGCAACGATCCGAAGACCTTGCGCATCTGGAAACCGAAGGCGTCTGTCTCGCGAGGGAGTGTCTTGGCCGGGCGGGGCGGGTCGATCGATGTCATGGACTGCCTGTCGTTGCAATGCTGCTGCAAGCTCTAGCGCGATGAGATGGGCTTGCCAATCGGGGTGGGGGTGCCGCTTGCCAATCTCCCCCCGTGAGGTGGAGATGCCCGGCAGGGCAGAGGGGGGTATGGTGCGGCAGTCTCGACCCGTCCTCTCCCCTTGTGGGGCCGTTGCAAAATTCGGGTGATGTGATTCACTTGATTTGCAATGGTTTGGAGGTGATGTGATGTCTGTTCGCGGGTCAGGCCAGTTCAGTTTTGTTGATGCGCTGATGCCGCAGGGCGGCGGCGGTCGTCTGGAGCGG
>DATMTA010000023.1:0-5911 GCA_035565055.1 Ensifer sp. | reverse complement strand
ATGAAGGCCCGGTGCAGCGATGCACCGGGCCTTTTTCGTTGGAGCGTTTCAGCGTTTCCATGAAACGCGCCGCCCAGTCGGGCCAGCGCGATCCTTATCAGAGTCACGCCGTGACGTCGCTCGCGCCTTCGTTGAGCATACCCAGCGCATAGGACGAGAACGACCGCCAGCATTCGACATGGAACGTGTCGGCGCTCTTCCTCCAGACAATGACCTCGACCTTGCCGAGCAGGGTGCGGGCGCATTTGCCAACCGGGAAGGCGGCGTCGCGCAGATCGAGCGGGCAACCGACATTGATGGCCGCCGCGGCCTGCGGGCCCTTGACCTCGAAGGCGGTGTTGCGATGCGAGACGTCGGTCGCCGAATGCAGCGCCTTCACACCGGCGAGAAGCGCCATCATGTCGGCGCCGTTGGCGTCGATCAGGAACCACTCGTCCGGGCCGAGCCAGAAGGCTACGCGGCCGTCCTTTTCGGTTGACGTCAGCGGCTGGGTCGGCAGGTCGAGGCCGAGCGACTTTGAGAGCGCCTTGACCGCATCGGCATCAGCGCGCAGCGACAGCCGCGTCATCGGCTTGAGCGGTGTGACGGAGGCTGCGCCCGATCCGGAGACGGTGAGCTTCTGGGGGAGGGTACGGGTTGCCTGAGCCTCAAGCATTGATGCGGCTCCCTTCCTTGTCATAGAACACGGCGTCGGTGACTTCGACCGCGATGGTTTCCTTTTCCAGCGGCACATAGAGCGTCTGGCCGATCTTGGCGCGGCCATCAGCGACGACCGCGAGGCCGAAGCTGTGCCCAAGGTTTTCCGACCAGTAGGACGAGGTGATGTGGCCGAGCATCTTCATCGGCTTCGGCTGGTTCGGGTCCTCGACGATCTGCGCGCCTTCCGGCACGATGGTCTTGCCGTCGCGCGGCTTGAAGCCGACGAGCTGCTTGCGGCCCGAGCGCACGAGATCCGGGCGCTTCAGGCCGCGGATGCCGACGAAGTCGGTCTTCTTCTTGGAGACCGCCCATGCAACACCGGCGTCGTCCGGCGTCAGCGTGCCGTCCGTATCCTGGCCGACGATGATATAGCCCTTTTCGGCGCGCAGGACGTGCATGGTTTCCGTGCCATAGGCACAGCCGCCAACAGCCTGCGTGGCTGCATAGAGCGCGTCCCAGAGGGCTGCGCCGTAGTCGGCCGGGACGTTGATTTCGAAGCCCATCTCGCCGGCGAACGTCATGCGGAAGAGGCGGGCGGGAACGCCCATTACCTTGCATTCGGCGACGCTCATATGCGGGAAGACTTCGTTCGTCAGATCCACGCCCTCAACGAAGGGCGCGATGATGTCGCGGGCCTTCGGGCCCTGCACGGCAACGGTCGCCCATTGCTCGGTCGCAGACGTCAGCCAGACCTTCAGATGCGGGAATTCCGTCTGCAGGTAGTCTTCCATGTGGTTCATGACGCGGGCGGCGCCGCCGGTCGTCGTGGTGACAAGGAAGCGGTCGTCGGCGATGCGGCCAACGACGCCGTCATCATAGACGAAGCCGTCTTCGCGCAGCATGATGCCATAGCGGCAGCGGCCGGGCTTCAGATTGTCCCAGGCGTTGGTGTACATGAGATTGAGGAAGGCGGCCGCATCCGGGCCGACGACCTCGATCTTGCCGAGCGTGGAGGCGTCGAAAATGCCGACGCTGGTGCGCACCGTCTTGCACTCGCGGTTCACTGCGGCGTGCATGTCCTCGCCGGGGCGCGGGTAGAACCAGGCGCGCTTCCAGTTGCCGACATCTTCGAAGACCGCGCCGATCGCCTCTTCGCGCTCATGCATCGGCGTCTTGCGCGCCGGATCGAAGAGTGCGCCGCGGTTGTGGTTGAGGATCGTGCCGAAGGTTACCGGCGTATAGGGCGATCGGAAGGTGGTGAGGCCCACTTCCGGAATGTCCTTGCCCAATGCTTCGGCCGCAATCGCCAGACCATGCATGTTGGAGAGCTTGCCCTGGTCGGAGGCCATGCCGTTGGTGGTGAAACGCTTGATGTGCTCGATCGAGGCCATGCCTTCGCGTACCGCCAGCCGGATGTCCTTGGCGCAGACGTCGTTCTGGAAGTCGATGAAGGCCTTGCCGTGGGTTTCGGGGCCGGCGCCTTCCGGCGTGCCGATCATGCCGCCGGTCCAGGCATAGGCTGTCACGGCTTCCGGTGCGGTGCGGACATCGCCGTTTGCGCCTGCCTCGCGGGCGGCATCCGTGCCGGCCTTGAAGGCTTCGGCCACGAGGGTGGCTGCATCGTCCGTGCCGTTGCAGGCGCCGACGGAGATGCAGTTCTCGGTGTAGATATCCGGCAGGAAGCGGGCCTTGTCGGCCTCGTATTTCAGCTTGCCGCGGGTCTGGGAGAACATGTGGACGGAGGGTGTCCAGCCGGCGCAGGTGATCAGCGCGTCGATCTCGATCTTGCGGCGCGTGCCGCCCGCCTTGCGGATCACCGACATGGAGTTGACGCGCAGCTTGCCGCCGGTGGTGACGACCGACTGACCGGTCATGACCTCGATGCCAAGGCGCGCGGCTTCGGCGCGTACGGCCTCGCCTGGGTTGTCGCGGACATCGACGATGGCCGCGATCTTCACGCCGGCATTTGCCAGATCGAAGGCGGCTTCATAGGCCGAATCATGGGCTGTGAAGACGCCGACCTTGGAGCCGACGGCGACGCCGTAATGGTTGATGAAGGTGCGGGCGGCGGACGCCAGCATGACGCCGGGGCGGTCATTGCCGTCGAAGACCATGTGGCGTTCGATGGCGCCCGAGGCGATGATCACCTTCTTCGCGCGCACCTTCCAGAGGCGTTCGCGGGGCGCTGCGCGCTCCGGAATGGCCTGGTGGTCGGTAACGCGTTCGGCCAGCGCAACGAAATTGTGATCGTAATAGCCGAAGGCCGTGGTGCGGGTCAGGACCCGGACATTCGGGCGTGCTGCGAGACGGCCTGCGGCGGCTTGCGCCCAGTCATAGGCCGGCTGGCCGTCGACGGTGAGGCTGCTGTCGTAATGGGCGGCACCGCCAAGTTCCGGCCGCTCGTCGCAGAGGATGACGTCAGCGCTGGCCCGGGCGGCGGCAAGCGCTGCCGTGATGCCGGCAAGGCCGCCACCGATGACCAGCACGTCGCAATGGGCGAAGCGGCTGGCGTAGTGATCCGGGTCGGCTTCCTTCGGCGAATTGCCGAGGCCGGCGGCGGCGCGGATGAAGGGCTCGTAGACATGTTTCCACGCAGCCTTCGGCCACATGAAGGTCTTGTAGTAGAAGCCGGCGGCGAAGAAGGGCGAGAGCTTGTCATTGATGCCGCCGATGTCGAAGGCGAGCGACGGGAAGCGGTTCTGCGACGTGACCTTCATGCCCTCGAACACTTCCTGCACCGAGGCGCGGACGTTCGGCTGTTCGCGGGCAGCGTCACGGGCGACGTTCATCAGCGCGTTCGGCTCTTCGGAGCCGGCGGAGATGACGCCGCGCGGGCGGTGATACTTGAACGAGCGGCCCATGAGATGGACGCCGTGGGCCAGAAGCGCCGAAGCGATCGTGTCGCCTTCCAGCGCCGTGTAATACTTGCCATCGAAGGAGAAACGCGCCTGACGGGCGGGCGTCAGCCGGCCCTTGCCGGCGATACGGAATGCGCCGCTCATTTCGCGTCTCCTTCCAGGTTCAGTGATTCAAGGGAACGCTTGGCTTCGCCGGCCTTGTAGGTGACGACGAACTTGTCGCTCACGGTGTGGCGCACGGCATTGAAGAAGCGGCCGCAGCCATGCTGGTGCCGCCAGCGCTCGTAGATGTAGCCCTTGGGATTGTCGCGCAGGAAGAAGTATTCCGCGAAGGCTTCGTCCGAGATGTCGGCGATGTTTTCAGGGCGCGCGATATGCGCTTCGCCGGCGGCGTGGAATTCGAGTTCCGCGCGGTCTTCCTGGCAATAGGGGCAGTGAATGAGAAGCATCGGAAACCCCCGAGATCAGTGAGCGACGGCGGCGGCGGCCGCTTCATCGATGAGACGGCCGGTGCGGAACCGGTCGAGCGTGAGGCCTGCGGCCAGACGGTGCGGTTCGTCGCGGGCAATGAGATGGGCGAAGAGATTGGCCGAGCCGGGCGTTGCCTTGAAGCCGCCGGTGCCCCAGCCGCAGTTGACGTAAAGGCCCGGAACCGGGGTCTTCGACTGGATGGCCGAACGGTCCGGCGTGTTGTCGGTGATGCCGCCCCACTGGCGCATCATCTTGACGCGACGGAAGATCGGGAAGAGCTCGCAGATGGCGTCGAGCGTATGCTCGATGATCTGGATGCCGCCGGTCTGCGAGTAGGAGACATACTGGTCGGTGCCGGCGCCGATGACCAGTTCGCCCTTGTCCGACTGCGAAATATAGGCATGCACCGTGTTGGACATGACCACGCAGGGGAAGATGGGCTTCAGCGGCTCGGAAACGAGTGCCTGAAGCGGGTTCGACACCAGCGGCACGCGGACATCGGCCATGGCCATGATCTGCGTGTTGTGGCCGGAGGCGGACACGCCGATCTTCTTCGCGCCGATGAAGCCGCGAGTCGTTTCAACGCCGGTGACGGCGCCGTCCGGCCCGCGGGTGATGCCGGTGACCTGGCAGTTCTGAATGATATGGACGCCGCGATCGTGCGCTGCGCGGGCATAGCCCCAGGCAACCGCATCGTGACGGGCCGTGCCGCCGCGGCGTTGCAGGGCCGCGCCGTTCAGCGGATAGCGGGCGGTCGCCGAGATATCGAGCGGCGGGCAATAGGCCTTGGCCTGCTCCGGCGTCAGCCACTCATTGTCGATGCCATAGAGGCGGTTCGCGTGGATGTGGCGTTTGAAGGACTGCTGGTCGTGCACATTATGCGAGAGCATCATCACGCCGCGCGGCGAGTACATCACATTGTAGTTGAGGTCCTGGGAGAGGTTCTCCCAGAGCTTCATCGAATGCTCATAGATGTGCATGCTCTCTTCATAGAGATAGTTCGAGCGGATGATGGTCGTGTTGCGGCCGGTATTGCCGCCGCCGAGCCAGCCCTTCTCGATCACGGCGACATTGGTGATGCCGTGCTCCTTGGCGAGGTAGTAGGCCGCGCCGAGGCCGTGGCCGCCGCCGCCGACGATGATCACGTCGTATTCCTTGCGCGGCTCGGGCGAGGTCCACTGTGCCTCCCATCCCTTGTGGCCGCGCATCGCCTCGCGGGCGACGGCGAAAACCGAATATTTGCGCATTACCCAAGTCCTCAAATCTCGCCGGCCCCGCCGGCTGTTTCCTGCCCCGATAGAAAGCAAATCCTGATGGCGGACGCCGTATCCTTTGCGACGCATTCAGGCGCACCTTGTACCACATGCGACATGACCGGTGTCGCGTGTTTGATGTTTGCCTTCAAAGCACCCGGCATCTTAAAAGAAAGCAAAACCGGCGCCCCCGCCCTCCTGAAAAAGCGGCGGCTTCAAAGCCTCGACAAGACACGTCAACACTCGACATGCGTCCGGCTTGCGGGCCCTCCGCGCAAATATCCTTGATAGGCGGGCGCTTCAGGCTGGACTTCTCTGCCGGCATCTGCTATCGGACGCCCCAATTGCCAGCCTGCGGGCTGCGCGAACGTAATCTATTTGCCTGGCGACCTGTGCTCGCGGGGCTTACAAAACCAAAGGAACGGGATTCTCGTGCAGGTACTTGTCCGCGACAACAACGTTGATCAGGCTCTCCGCGCTCTCAAGAAGAAGATGCAGCGCGAAGGCATCTTCCGTGAAATGAAGATGCGCGACTATTTCGAAAAGCCGTCCGAGAAGCGTGCGCGTGAAAAGGCCGAAGCCGTTCGTCGCGTTCGCAAGCTGGCCCGCAAGCGCGCCCAGCGCGAAGCTGGCGGCGTCTCCGCGCGTCCGGGCGCCCGTTAATCGGTCGTCTTTTCGACGTTTTCGGAT
>DATMTA010000022.1:0-29162 GCA_035565055.1 Ensifer sp. | reverse complement strand
CCGCTGCTTTCAGCGGGGCACCGGTTGTTGGCTAAAGCGAACGCGCGATGAGCCTCAATCGGCCTTCGGGCGGCGGGCCGGGAAGAGGATGATGTCGCGGATCGACGGGGCGTTGGTGAGCAGCATGATCAGGCGGTCGATGCCGATGCCGAGACCGCCTGCCGGGGGCATCCCCTGGTCGATGGCGTCGAGGAATTCTTCGTCGAGCTGCTTGTCCTTCTCGCCGCGGGCATGGGCCTGCTCCAGCTGCTCCACCATGCGGCGGCGCTGTTCTTCCGGATCGTTGAGTTCGGAGAAGGCGTTGCCAAGTTCCCAGGCGTTGCAATAGGTCTCGAAGCGTTCGACGAGGCGCGGTTCTCCCGGCACTTCCTTGGCGAAAGGCGAGATGTCCTTGGGGAAATGGGTGACATGGCTCGGCTGGATCAGCGTGCCTTCGACCTCTTCTTCAAAGATGAAGGCAAGGCATTCGCCCCAGGTCCAATCCTTCTCGACCTCGAAGCCGGCCGCCTTGGCAGCAGCACGGGCTTCCTCGTCGGTCTTGATCGCCAGGAAGTCGATGCCGGTTGCTTCCTTCACCGCATCCGGCATGGGGACGCGCTTGAACGGGCCCTTGAAGGAGATCTGCTTGTCGCCGAAGGGGAAATCCGTCGTGCCGTGGATCTGCAAGGCGAGTGCTTCGAACAGACGCTCGACGAGGCCCATGATGTCCTCGTAGTCGGCATAGGCCCAATAGCACTCCATCATGGTGAATTCGGGATTGTGCCGGGTGGACACGCCTTCGTTGCGGAAGTTGCGGTTCACCTCGAAGACCTTGTCGGTCAGGCCCGAAACCAGCGTGCGCTTGAGGAACAGTTCCGGCGCGATGCGCAGATACATGTCGAGCTTCAGCGTGTTGTGATGCGTCTTGAACGGCTCGGCGGTGGCGCCGCCATAGACCGAATGCAGCATGGGCGTCTCGACTTCCATGAAGCCTTCCTGCTCCATGAAGCGGCGCACACCGGAAATGATCTTCGAACGCTGCTGGAAGCGGAGCTTGGACTCCTCGTTCGTCATGATGTCGAGATGGCGCTTGCGGTACTTCGTCTCGATATCCGTCACGCCATGCCACTTTTCCGGCATGGGCAGCAGCGCCTTGGTCAGCATGGTGATCGTGTGGACGTTGACCGTCAGCTCGCCGCGCTTGGTGCGGCGGACTTCGCCGGTGACGCCGATGATATCGCCGAGATCGATCAGGGGCAACAGGTTGCGCGCCTCTTCCGACGTCACGTCCTTGTGGCTGAACACCTGCACCTTGCCGGAGGCATCGACGATGTCGATGAACATGCCGGAATTGCGGTTCGAGTAGACGCGGCCGGCGACGGTGACGATATCGCCCGTCAGCGTGTCGGGCTCGATGTCCTTATATTTTTCAGCCAGTTCCGCATTGGTGATCGTGCGGTGGAAATGCGCCGGATAGACATCGCCGATCGTCTCGCGAAGCTTGGCAAGCTTCTGCGCGCGCACTTCGGTGACGTCGGAGGAGAGAGCGGTTTCTGTCTTCTGTTCGGTCATGGTCTTATCCGTTGTTCTTCTTTTCAGCCTCGACGCCGAGCTTGACGGCGGTGGCTGCGGATTTCAGGCGCTGGCGCACGACGGAGCGGCCGAGGATGGCCATCGAGTCGAAGAGCGGCAGCGAGCGCGACGAGCCGGAGACGGCGATGAAGAGCGGGGCGAGCACGTCGCGCAGCTTCTTGTCCATCCGTTCGGAGATGGCGCGCAGTTCGGCCTCGATGCTCTCGACATTCCATTCGACGATCTTCTCAAGATCGGCCTGCGCCGTTTCGAGGATCAGCTGAACATCGGCGAGCGGTACCTTCTTGATATTGGCGAAGTCTGCGGCGGTGAGGCCTAGATCGCCCTTCAGGAGGAAGCCGGCGAGGTCGGGCAGGTCGGAGAGGCGCGTGATGCGGCTCTGGGACAGCTTCATGCCTTCGCGGAAGCGGTCGTTTTCCTGCGCCCAGGCGAGAACGCGGGTGACGAAGTCTTCTTCCGTCAGGCCTTCGCGCAGCCAGCGGCCGTTCAGCCAGTCAAGCTTCTGGATGTCGAAGATCGCGCCGGCCTTGTTCAGGTTCTCGGGGTCGAATTTCTCCGCCAGCTGCTCCATCGTCAACATCTCTTCGCCTTCGGCGATCTGGATGAAGAACAGGCCGAGGAAGTTCATCAGCGCTTCCGGCAGGTAGCCGAGCGCGGAATAATAGGAGATCGAGGTCGGGTTGCGACGCTTGGAGAGCTTCGTCTTGTCGGCGTTGCGCATCAGCGACAGATGCATGAATTTCGGCGGCTCGAGGCCGAGATACCTGTAAAGCAGGATGTGCTTCGGGACAGAGGCCAGCCATTCTTCGCCGCGCGCGACATGCGTGATCTTCATCAGATGGTCGTCGACGACGTTGGCCATATGATAGGTCGGCATCCCGTCGGCCTTGAGCAAGACCTGCATGTCGACGCTGTCCCACGGGATCGACACATCGCCATAGACGCCGTCGTTGAACTCGCAATTGCCTTCGGTCGGGATTTTCATGCGTACGACAGAGGGCTCGCCCGCATCCATGCGGGTCTTTACCTCTTCGGCCTTCAGCGAAAGGCACTTGCCATCGTATTTCGGCTGCTGGCCGGCGGCGCGCTGGGCGGCGCGCATCTCTTCCAGACGCTCGGGCGTGCAGAAGCAGCGGAAACCATGGCCGGCGGAGACGATCTTCTCGACATATTCGCCATAGATATGCTTGCGGTCCGACTGGCGATAGGGACCATAGGGGCCGCCGATATCCGGGCCTTCCGACCATTCAAGCCCGCACCATTTCAGCGCGTCCAGCACCTTGGTCTCGAATTCAGGCGTCGAGCGGGTCGCGTCGGTGTCTTCGATACGCAGGATGAAGGTGCCGTTGTTCTTCTTGGCGAAGAGATAGTTGAACAGCGCGATATAGGCAGTGCCGACATGCGGCTCGCCGGTGGGCGAGGGGGCAATGCGGACGCGGACGTTGGATGCGGTCATCGTCATGGATCTTTGCAAGGCAGATTTCAGAGCACCCTTTTTGGGGGTGACGAAATCATGCAGGTTCCGAAAAATAGCGCCCCTGCCGGGACGAGGTCGCGGCAGGGGATATCGGTCTGCGTTAGGCCATATTGGCCGGGAAAGTCAAGTGAAGCGATGGGCTTCGACCTGTCTCAGCCTTTGCGTTGCTTGGCGTTACGCGCCAGCATGTTCAGGATCTCGACCAGCGCCGAGAAGGCCATGGCGGCATAGATGTAGCCCTTGGGTACATGGAAGCCGAAGCCGTCGGCAATCAGCGTCGTGCCGATCATCAGCAGGAAGCCGAGCGCCAGCATGACGATGGTCGGGTTGCGCTCGATGAAGTTGGCCAGCGGATTGGCGGCGAGCATCATCGTGGCGACCGCGACGAGGACTGCAATGACCATGACCGGCAGGTGCTCGGTCATGCCGACGGCAGTGATGATACTGTCGACCGAGAAGACGATGTCGAGCAGGATGATCTGGAAGATCGCCGCGCCGAAGCCGATCGTGACCTTGGCGTCGAGCTTCTGGTCTTCCTGTTCGACCGGGTCGGTGCTGTGATGGATTTCCTTGGTTGCCTTCCAGACGAGGAAGAGACCGCCGGCGATCAGGATCATGTCCTTCCACGAGAAGTCATGGCCGAAGGCGTTGAAGACGGGGGCCGTCAGCTTCACGATCCAGGCGGCAAAGCTCAGGAGCACGAGGCGCATGATCAGCGCCAGCGAAATGCCGATCATCCGCGATTTGGAGCGGTGCTCGACGGGAAGCTTGTTGGTGAGGATCGATATGAAGATCAGGTTGTCGATGCCGAGCACGACTTCCATGGCGATCAGCGTGATGAGCGCCGCCCAGACGGCGGGGTCCTGGGCAAGAATGATAAGGTTGTCCATTGTTCACCGTCTTGGTTACATTGACGGCGCACATAGGTATTGACGGCGTCCCCGCCAAGAGGGGCGCCGGCAAAACTTGAAGTTCAACCTTCGCTTAAAGACCGGTCAGGCCGCATATGCTTTCATGAAGACGCGGATTGCGGAGCGAACTGTCCGTTCTATTTCAGCATCTTCCGGCTGGCTGCGCTCGTTGAAGAGGCAAGGCTTGAAGAGGCCGGCCGTACAGAGATCTGCAAACTGACGTGCCGCCAGAAGCGGGTCGTCCAGAACCAGATCGCTGTTTGTGGCGCGTGCGGCCAGATAGTCCTTCAGATGATGCGCTCCGCGCGTCGGCCCGCAGTTCAGGAACATGTTGGCGACCTCGGGCATGTCATCGATGACACCCAGGACCATGCGCAGGCTCCGAACCGTGTTGGAGTCAGTCATGTGCCGGCCAAACATCATGCCGAAGTCGAAAAGCACGTCTTCCAGCGGTTTGTCGTCGACGAGGATGCTGCTGACCGCATCGAACATGCGCTCGCGCTCCCGCTGGATCAGTCCCGCGAAAAGCTCTTCCTTGTTGTTGAAGTAGACGTAGATCGTGCCCTTCGAAACGCCTGCCGCCTTTGTGATGTCGTTCATGCTGGAACCATCATAGCCGTTCGCAGCAAAAACCTTCTTGGCCCCATCGAGTATCTGGTCGCGCTTCGCCGGATTTTCGCCGGCGCCAAGCCGACCCTGAAACTCGATGCATTTCTTCGCTTGTGTGATAGTGTTCATCTTGCCAACAGCTTCCATACAGCCTCCTCCCGACCAGAACGCCTCCCATCGCCGAAACTCATTCTTAATATAAAGAACCGTTCGGTTCGATTTGTCCTTGATATGGGACAAGAGATGGATTATGTCAATGCTTGAGATTGAACCGTTCGGTTCGACGACGTAGTCCCCGAAAGCTGAATCAGGAAATCGTGAAATGGCCAAGAATGCAGGTAATGCAGCTGTTCAGCTTGTCGACAGCGAAGATGCTGCCGACACCGTTGATGGTGCAGCGACCTCCAAGACGGCAGAAGCGGACGTTCGCGCGGACGTGAAGCCGGCTGCAGCTGCTGCGCAGAGCAAGGCTTCTCCGCGCAAGACCGGCCGTGGTCGCCTGGTGCTTGGCGTGATCCTGCTGGCGGCTCTTTCCGCGGGCGCTTATTATGGACATGAATGGTGGGTCAATGGCCGCTTCATGGTCTCCACCGACGACGCCTATATCGGCGGCGACATCAACTATGTTGCGCCCAAAGTGGGCGGTTATGTGAAGACCGTGAACGTCAAGGCCAATGACTATGTCAAGGCTGGCGATCCGCTTGTCACGCTCGACGACGGCGACTACCGCATCGCGCTTGAGCAGGCCAAGGCGCAGCTCGCGACGCAGGAACTGGCGCTCAAGTCCATCGACGCCCAGCGTCTGGTCGCGGTCGCCTCAAAGGTTCAGGCCGAGGCGAAACTTCGTGCCTCGCAGGCGGCGCTTCACGGCGCACAGTTGACGCAGGATCGCGCCAGCAAGCTGCAGTCGAAGGATTTCGCCAGCGCGTCGTCGCTTGACAGCGCGAATGTGGCGCTTGAACAGGCCGAGGCGGATGTCGGCGCTTCGAATGCAGCCATCGCTTCGGCCGTTGCGAACATCGCGGCGATCGACGCGCAGCATGAGCAGTCCCAGAGCACGATCAAGTCGCTGCAGCTGGCGATCGACAAGGCAGAGCGCGATGAAGCCTTCACCGTTCTGCGGGCGCCCTTCGACGGGATCGTAGGTAACCTTTCCGTCCAGGAGGGCGATCTTGTGACGCAGGGAATGCGGCTGGCCGCCGTCGTTCCGTCCGACGCGCTCTACATCGACGCGAATTTCAAGGAAACGCAGATTGCGTCGATCCATCCGGGTCAGACCGTCGGAATTCATGTCGATGCGCTTGGCAACAAGGACATTGAAGGCAAGGTTCTGTCGATTTCGCCGGCCTCGGGCGCCGTCTTCTCGCTGCTGCCCGCCGAAAATGCGACTGGCAACTTCACCAAGATTACGCAGAGGCTGCCGGTCCGTATCTCGATCCCCAAGGATGCTCTTGCAACGCACCGTCTGATGGCCGGCTTGTCGGTCGTGGTCGATGTCGATACCCGCACGACGCCCGCCACCCCCAAGTCGGCGTCCGCGCAGTAACGACATCAGGTTGAGGAACCGACCATGACCGACGGTATCGCGAAGGACGCAGGGACAGGCATACCGCTTGAACCTCCAGTCTCGCGACGCAATGTCTTTGCGTTCTTCGCGATGGTAGTCGGCATGTTCATGGCCATCCTGGACATTCAGATCGTTTCGGCGTCTCTCTCCGAAATTCAGGCGGGTCTGGGCGCGAGCTCCGACGAGGCGGCGTGGGTGCAGACGGCTTACCTTGTCGCCGAAGTCATCATGATCCCGCTCTCCGGCATGGCTGCGCGCATCCTGTCGACACGCGTCATGTTCACGCTGTCTGCCGCCGGCTTTACCGCCGCGAGCGCACTTGCCGCCACCGCGACCAACATCGACCAGATGATCATCTACCGCGCCTTCCAGGGCTTTATCGGCGGTGGCATGATCCCCTCGGTGTTTGCGGCGGCCTTCACTGTCTTCCCGCCCTCCAAACGTCCGATCGTATCGCCCATCATCGGCCTGATTGCCACGCTCGCGCCGACGATCGGCCCGACGGTCGGCGGCTATCTGAGCCACAGCTTCTCCTGGCACTGGCTCTTCCTTGTTAACGTGCCCCCTGGCATTTTTGTCACCATCGCCGTCTGGACGCTCGTCGATTTCGACAAGCCGGAGCGCGGTCTGGCGAGCAACTTTGACTGGGCAGGACTTGCCAGCATGGCGGTCTTCCTCGGCGCGCTAGAATATGTGCTCGAAGAAGGCAACAACAAGGGCTGGTTGGAGGATGAGAGGATCGTGTTCGGTGCGGTGGCCATCGCCGTCTCGGGCGTCATCTTCTTCTATCGTGCCTTCACCGCGAAGTTTCCGATTGTGGACCTCAAGGCTTTCACCAACCGCAACTTCGCCTTCGGCACGGCCTTCTCCTTCATCATGGGTGTCGGGCTTTACGGCCTGACCTATCTCTACCCGGTCTATCTGTCGGCCATTCGGGGCTATGACTCGCTCATGATCGGGGAGACGATGTTCATCTCGGGCCTTTCGATGTTCTTCACAGCACCGATTGCGGGCATCATGTCGCGCAAGCTTGATCCGCGCGTCATGATGATGATCGGCTTCTTCGGATTCGGATGCGGTACGCTGCTGATGACGCGGATGACGGCTGACTGGGATTTCTGGGAACTGTTCCTGCCGCAGATGCTGCGTGGTTGCTCCATGATGATCGCCATGGTGCCGATCAACAACGTCGCGCTCGGCACCCTGCCGCCGGAGCGCATTCGCAACGCCTCTGGTCTCTATAACCTGAGCCGCAACCTCGGCGGCGCCGTCGGCCTTGCCGTGATCAACACCATGCTGACCCGCCAGACCCGGTCTCATTACGAGCAGCTCGCCGAGCATGTGCAGTGGGGCCGGCCTGAAGCGCGCGATATGGTCACCTCCCTGACCAACAAGTTCAACGCGTTCGGACTGGACGGCAGCACGATCGCGATCAAGAAGATCAGCGGCATGGTGCAGCAGCAGGCCTATATCCTCTCCTTCATCGACGTGTTCCTGCTTCTGACCTCGCTGTTTGCCATGCTTGTCGTGTTCTCCGTCCTGATCCAGAAGCCGGAAGGTCCGGCCGGCGCATCGGGCGGCGGTCATTGACGTAGCTGACTGTCGCGTTACGGTTCGCGCAGAGATTCCCAGTTGCGATAGACCGATAGCGCCATGGCTGCAGCGCCCCTTCTTCAGACCGAACGCCTGATTATGCGCCCGCCATGCGCGGACGATCTGCCGGGCTGGTCGGCCATGATGGCCGATCCCGACAATTCCCGTTTCATCGGCGGGCCGCTGGGCCCGCGTGCCGCGTGGGCCAGCCTCTCGATCATGGCGGGTGCATGGGACCTCCACGGTTTCGGCAACTTTTCCGTTCTCCTCAAGTCGACGGGCCAATGGATCGGGCGGGCCGGGCCGTGGATGCCGCCAGGCTGGCCCGGGCCCGAAATTGGCTGGGCCTTCCTCAAGTCGTTCTGGGGGCAGGGCTATGCGGCGGAGGCGGCGCAAGCCACCCTAAGCTGGTCGCGCGACACGCTCGGCTGGGATCACGTCATCCACATCATCCATCCTGAAAATTCTGCCTCCATGGCGCTTGCGGAGCGTATCGGCTCCCGCTTCGAACGCGATCTGCCGCCACGCACGCTCGACAACGCGGTGCCCTTGCTGGTCTTCTCGCAAAAATTCTGATTTACGTACCTCAAAATTCTGCTAAAAGCATCTCGCGCAAAAGCGCTGAGCGATTTTGCGGGAACGACGTGCACGACGGTGCGTGCGTGTCGGCGAGGAGAGGCCATGCGTCCGACTGTTCACGATATTGCCGAGAAAGCGGGCGTCAGCCTCGCGACCGTCGATCGCGTGCTCAACAACCGCCCGGGTGTGAAGGCCAAGACGCGGGCACTGGTGGAGGAGACCATTGCGCAAATCGGCTATGTGCGCGATGTCGCGGCCGCCAATCTGGCGCGCAAGCGGCTCTATCGTTTCGAATTCCTGATCCCCGACAGCGACAACTCGTTTCTTGACCAGTTGCGCGGGGCGGTGCGGGATGTCGCGGCGCTGTCGCGTATCGAGCGCATCGAGATCGCGATGCGCGAGGTCGCGGCCTTCGATCCGGCGGCGCTGGTTGCCGCGATGCGTGAGGCGATGGCAGGCGAACCGGATGGGATCGCCATGGTCGCGATCGACGACGATGCGGTGCGCGCGGTCGTTGCCGAGGCGCACGAGGCGGGCATCGCGGTTGTGACAGTGGTTTCTGATCTGCCCGGCTCGAAGCGCATTCACTATGCCGGCATCGACAATCTGGCGGCGGGCCGCACGGCCGCGAGCCTCATGGGCCGCTTCATCGGCGGTGCGGGCACCGTCGGCGTCGTGGTCGGCTCGCTGAACGCGCGCGACCATCGCGAACGTCTGGCCGGCTTCGAAGAAACGATGAAACGCGACTTCCCCGGTGTTGCGGTGTTGCCAGCTATGGAGGGGCGCGACGATCCCCGGCGTGTCGCGGTGCTTGCCGGAGAGCTTCTGGGCGGGTGTGGCGTCTGCGGCCTCTACAGTCTCGGCGCCGGCAATCGCGGTCTTGTGCAGGCGTTGCGCGCTGCCCGAGCCCAAGGCCTGGATCTGCCCGTGATCGCACATGAGCTGACGGCGACGACACGTGCTGCGCTTTCGGAAGGACTGTTCGACGCCGTGCTCAATCAGGATGCCGGTCACGAGGTGCGCAGCGCCATCCGGGTGATGAAGGCGCAGGCAGACGGGCTTCATACGGTGGACGCGCAGGAGCGCATCCGTATCGACATTTTCTTGAAAGATAACATGCCCCAGTAAAGGCGGGCGGGAGGAAACAGCATGTATCTCGGTCTCGATCTTGGCACGTCCGGCGTCAAGGCGCTTCTCATCGACGACAACCAGGCGATCCTTGCCTCCGGCAACGGTTCGCTGGATGTGTCGCGGCCGCATTCCGGCTGGTCGGAGCAGGACCCTGCCCATTGGCTGCGCGCCACCCGCGAGGCCGTTGCCGCCATCAAGGCCAGCCACCCCGAAGCACTCGCTTCGGTGAGAGGCATCGGCCTTTCCGGACAGATGCATGGCGCGACGCTGGTGGACAAGGCCGGCAATGTGCTCCGCCCCTGCATTCTGTGGAACGACACGCGCTCCTTTGCCGAAGCCGCCAAGCTCGATGCCGATCCGCGTTTCCGCGACATCACTGGTAATATCGTCTTCCCGGGCTTCACCGCGCCGAAGCTGGTGTGGGTGAAGAATAACGAGCCGGAGATCTTTGCGAAGGTCGCCAAGGTTCTGCTGCCGAAGGATTACCTGCGGCTCTGGCTGACGGGTGAATATCTTTCCGAAATGTCGGACTCGGCCGGCACGAGCTGGCTCGATACGGGCAAGCGCGCCTGGTCGCGGGAGCTTCTGGCGGCGACCGACCTCTCCGAGAGTCAGATGCCGGGTCTCGTCGAAGGCACAGCGGAAGCGGGCGTGCTGCGCGCTGAACTTCTTTCCGAATGGGGCATGACCGGCCGCGTCGTCGTGGCCGGCGGGGCAGGGGACAATGCGGCCTCGGCGGTCGGCATGGGCACGGTGCATTCGGGCTCGGCCTTCGTGTCGCTCGGCACATCGGGCGTGCTCTTTGCGGCGAACGATCGCTATCTGCCGAACCCGGCCAGCGCCGTCCATGCTTTCTGCCATGCGATCCCGAATACCTGGCACCAGATGGGCGTCATTCTCTCCGCGACCGATGCCCTCAACTGGCATTCGCATGTGACAGGCAAGAGCGCGGCCGAGCTTTCCGCCGAACTGGGCGACACGCTGAAGGCGCCCTCGGGCGTCACCTTCCTGCCCTATCTCTCCGGCGAACGCACACCGCATAACGATGCGAAGATCCGCGGCGTCTTTGCCGGGCTGGAGCATGAATCCTCGCGCGTCGTGCTGACGCAGGCCGTCATGGAAGGCGTCACCTTCGCGATCCGCGACAATCTTGCGGCGCTGAATGCTGCCGGCACGACGATCTCGCGCGTGACGGCCATCGGCGGCGGCTCGCGCTCGCGCTACTGGCTGAAGTCGATTGCGACAGCGCTGAACATCCCGGTCGATATTCCGGCGGATGGGGATTTCGGTGCGGCCTTTGGCGCGGCGCGGCTTGGGTTGATCGCTGCGACGGGGGCTGATCCGCTTTCGGTCTGCACTGCGCCGAAGACGGCCGAGACGGTGGAGCCGGAAACGGCGCTGAGTGCGGCTTACGATGAGGCTTACCGGCGCTACCGCGCGCTTTATCCGGCGGTGAAGGCGGCGCTGGAGTGACGCTGGAGATTGTGGCACCCCCCTCTGTCCTGCCGGACATCTCCCCCTCAAGGGGGGAGATTGGCAGGCGGCGGCGCCTCATTCTATCTCCCCCCTTGAGGGGGAGATGGCGGTAGCCAGAGGGGGGTACCCCTAACACGAATTTGAACCAACAACACAGGAGGAAACACCCCATGAGCACAGGCTTTTTCGGCGACATTTCGAAGATCAAATATGAAGGGCCGGACAGCACCAATCCGCTGGCCTTCCGTCATTACAATCCTGACGACATCGTCATGGGCAAGCGCATGGAAGACCATCTGCGCTTTGCGGTGGCCTATTGGCACACATTCGCCTGGGAAGGCGGCGACCCCTTCGGCGGGCGCACCTTCGACCGGCCGTGGTTCGATGGCGCGATGGACAAGGCGAAGCTGAAGGCGGATGTCGCGTTCGAATTCTTCCAGCTGCTCGGCGTGCCGTTCTACTGCTTCCACGATGCCGACGTGCGTCCGGAAGGCAAGAACTTCGCCGAGAACACGAAGAACCTCAACGAGATCGTCGATTACTTCGCCGAAAAGCAGGCCGCGACCGGCGTCAAGCTGCTCTGGGGCACGGCGAACCTCTTCTCCAACCGCCGCTTCATGTCGGGCGCCTCGACCAATCCCGATCCGGATGTGTTTGCCTATTCGGCTGCGACCATCAAGACCTGCATGGACGCCACGATGAAGCTCGGCGGCGAGAACTATGTTCTGTGGGGCGGCCGCGAGGGCTATGAAACGCTGCTCAACACCGACCTGAAGCGCGAACTCGACCAGATGGCGCGGATGCTTCACATGGTCGTCGAGTACAAGTACAAGATCGGCTTCAAGGGCACGATCCTGGTCGAACCGAAGCCGCAGGAACCATCCAAGCACCAGTATGACTATGACGTTGCGACGGTCTATGGCTTCCTCAAGACCTATGGTCTGGAAAACGAGGTGAAGGTCAATATCGAGCAGGGCCATGCCATCCTCGCCGGCCATTCCTTCGAGCACGAGTTGGCGCTCGCCAATGCGCTCGGCGTCTTTGGCTCGATCGACATGAACCGCAACGACTACCAGTCCGGCTGGGATACCGACCAGTTCCCCAACAACGTTCCGGAAATGGCGCTGGCCTATTACCACGTTCTCGCCGGCGGCGGCTTCAAGACGGGCGGCACGAACTTCGACGCCAAGCTGCGCCGTCAGTCGCTCGACCCGGAAGACCTGCTCATCGGCCATATCGGCGGCATGGATTGCTGCGCCCGCGGCCTGAAGGCCGCCGCCAAGATGATCGAGGACAAGGCGCTTTCCGGCCCGCTTGCCGCCCGCTATGCCGGCTGGGACAAGCCGGAAAACAAGGCGATGCTCTCAGGCGGAAGCCTGGAGTCGATTACCGAGCGCGTGCTGGCTCAGGACATCAATCCGCAGCCGAAGTCGGGCAAGCAGGAACTGCTGGAAAACATCGTCAACCGGTATGTTTGAGGTTGGCTGCTCCTCTCCCCCTGTGGGAGAGGATAGCGAGCCCCAAGAGGCGAAGCCGATTGGCTTGGCGAGCTTGGTGAGGGGTGAACTGCGGCAGATGTCGAGAACACAACCCCTCACCTGCAATTTCTAACATTTAGCTGAAGCTAAGATGTTGAAATTGCTTCCTCTCCCACAAGGGGAGAGGACAAGTCGCGGCCTCTCCATTCCTCCTCTCCCCTTGGGGAGAGGGTGGCCGAGCGGAGCGGAGGCCGGGTGAGGGGGCTTCTTGCTCTGCGGCTTACCGCATCCCCTTCGGCGGACCCACCGAATTGCGCACCACCAGATCCGGCATGAGCAGAATTTCCCCATCCGGTCTCTCGCCATCGCCGAGAAGATCGAGCAGCAGGGCCATGGCGCGCTTGCCGATGGCGGTGCGGGGCTGGCGGATGGTGGTGAGGGGCGGCGACATGAAGCCTGAGAGCGGTACGTCGTCGAAGCCGGTGACGGAAAAGTCGCGCGGGATGTTGTAGCCGCGCGCCGTCAGCCCCAGCATGACGCCGATGGCGGTCTGGTCGTTGACGCACATGAAGGCGGTGGGCAGGCGGTCCTGCATGAAGAGTTCTTCAAGCGCGAGCCGCCCGCTTTCGATCGTTCCGTCGCCATCGACGACGATGCGGTTTTCGGGTCGCATGTTGGCGGCGTCCATGCCTTCCTCGAAGCCCTGGCGGCGGCGGCTATAGGCAAGGCGGGTGCGGCTGTCGCCGATGAAGGCGATCTTGCGGTGGCCCTCGGCGAGCAGCAGGTCGATGAGCTTGCGGGCGCCCGCGACGTCATCAACGCCGACATAAGGCAGGCCGCCATTGTAGATCGGCTCGAAGACGCCGACGGTTGCAGGCAGGCGCGCCGTCATCGTCTGGTGGCCGAAGGGCAGGATGCCGGTGAAGAGGATCAGCCCCGCGGCCTGGTTGGAGTTGAGGAATTTCAGATATTCGAGGCCGCGCTGCGCGTCGTTCTGCGTATGGCCGATCAGGATGCCGTAGCCATGGGCGCGGGCTTCGTTTTCAAGGCCGACGAGAATGTTGGAGAAATTCGGGTCGCCGATGTCGGGCGCAACGACAAGGATCATGTTCGACCGGCCAAGCCGCAGGCTGCGCGCCATGGCATTCGTCGTATAGCCGGTGATGGCGATCGCCTGATGGACCTTCAGGCGTGTCGAATTGGCCACCTTCTCCGGCGTGTGGATGGCGCGCGAGACCGTGGCAATGGAAACCTCGGCAATGCGGGCGACATCTTCAATGGTTGCGGGCGTGGAATTCGACACGGAATAACCTTGGGTCTCATGCTCGCCGGGACACTACACGGAGTTTGCCGCAGGTCAAATCGAGACGGGCGGAAATCGGTGAGTTGTGCTCAATGTAAACCTTTACATCAGTCATGTAAAGGTTTACATCATGATTCAAAGAGGCGCTTTCGGGAGAAGGGCGCCCGGGAGGACGATCATGGAGACGAGCGCTGAAGTTAAGCGCACGCCTGTGCTTGCAGCACGGCGGATCAGCAAATCCTTCAATGGCGTGCAGGTGCTGTTCAGCGTCAATTTCGACCTGCTGCCCGGCGAAATCCATGCGCTGGTCGGCGAGAACGGTGCCGGCAAATCCACCTTCGTGAAGATCATGTCCGGCTTCGAGCAGCCAAGCTCCGGCGAGATACTGCTCGACGGCAAGCCGGTGCGCCTGCCGGCCAACGGCCAGGCCGAACATCTGGGCATCGTCATCATCCACCAGGAATTCAATCTCGCCGAACATCTGACCGTCACCGAGAGCCTGTTTCTCGGCCGCGAGATTACGCGCTTCGGCGTGCTCGACCGCAAGCGGATGCGCGCCGAGACGCGCCGGGCGCTCGATCTCCTGGGCTCGCGGATCGACGAGAATGCGATGATCAGTTCGCTCCCCGTCGCCGACCGGCAGATGGTCGAGATTGCCAAGGCGATCAGCAAGGATGCGCGCGTCATCTTCATGGACGAGCCGACGGCAGTTCTGTCGAAGGAAGAGAGCGGCGTGCTGTTCGAGCAGGTGCGCAAGCTCCGCGACAACGGCACAAGCTTCGTCTTCGTCTCGCACAAGCTGGATGAGGTGCTGGAGCTGACCGACCGCGTCACGGTCCTGCGCGACGGGCAATGGGTCAAGACCGCACCGACTGCGATGCTGGATGGCGAGTCCATCGCGCAGCTCATGGTGGGGCGGGAGCTGTCGAGCCTTTATCCGGCCAAGCGCGAGCCGGATGTGGACGAGGAGATTGTGCTGTCCGCACGTGGCATCACGACGGGCTTTGTTCGCGATGCAAGTTTCGATGTGCGCAAGGGCGAGGTCATCGGCTTTTCCGGGCTGATCGGTTCGGGGCGCACCGAATTGATGGAGGCGGTTGCGGGCTTGCGGCCGCGCCATGCGGGCGAGGTGACGATCAAGGGCGTCTCGATGTCGTCCGGCGATGCCCATGCCGCCAACCGCGCTGGCCTCGCCTACATGACCAAGGATCGCAAGTCCAAGGGCCTTCTGCTCGGCTCGCGCATGGCGGTGAACCTGACGCTGCAATCGCTCGATCAGCATGGCAAGTTTGGTTATCTCAGCCCGAAAAGCGAGGCGAATGCGCTGGCGCGCGCGATGCGCCGCTTCGATATCCGCGTGCGCGACGGGCGCGTGGTGGCGGGGCGCATGTCGGGCGGCAACCAGCAGAAACTGATGCTCGCCAAGGTCATGGAGACCGAGCCGGAAATCATCATCATCGACGAGCCGACGCGCGGCATCGATGTCGGCACCAAGCAGCAGATCTATCATTTCATCTCGGCGCTGGCGCGGGCCGGCAAATCGATCGTCGTCGTCTCCTCGGAGCTGCAGGAGGTGATCGGCCTCTGCACCCGCGTCGCCGTGATGCGCGAGGGCCGCATCGTCGGCTGGCTCGAGGGCGACGAGATCAACGAGCAGGAAATCATGCGCTATTCGGCCGGGTTGAAGAAGATGGCCGGGTAGGACCATTGACGGGGTGGGAACCCCTCATCCGGCGCTTCGCGCCACCTTCTCCCCAAGGGGAGAAGAGGGAATGCGCCGCAGCGCCTGCGATCCTCCTCTCCCCTTGGGGAGAGGGTCGCCTAGCGAAGCGGAGGCGGGGTGAGGGGTCTGCTCCCGCGCCGGAAGAAGAATAGAAAAGGCCGGGCAGAGCCTTGGGTCGCAATGGGAGGATGTCTTGGACATGAGTGTGGACGGTGAGGGACAGGCAGCGGAAAAGCCGAGGTCGCTCCTGAAGGAGATCGACCTTCGGGCGGTTGCGCCCTTCGTGGCGCTGGCGCTGCTTCTGGTGCTCGGCGCGCTGACCAATCCGAATTTCATCGGCATCGACAATCTGGCGAATGTCGCCACCCGCAGCGCCTTCGTGGCGATCATCGCTGTCGGGGCGACCTTCGTCATCTCATCGGGCGATCTCGATCTGTCGGTCGGCTCCATGCTCGCCTTTGTCGCGAGTCTGATGATCCTGTTCATGAATTCCGGCGCGATTGCCGATCCGCATCTGATGCTGGCGGCTGCTGTCGCCTTCGCGGTCTTTGCCGGCGCGCTCTGCGGTCTCTTCAACGGTCTGGTGACGACGGTGGGGCGCATCGAGCCCTTCATCGCAACGCTCGGCACGATGGGCATCTATCGCGGCCTGACGACATGGCTGTCGCAGGGTGGGGCGATCACGCTGCGTTCATCGGAAATCCAGAACATCTACCGCCCGGTCTATTTCGGCTCGTTCCTGGGCCTGCCGATCCCGATCGTCTGCATTCTCGTCGTGACACTCATTGCCGCCTTCGTGCTCTATCGCACACGCTATGGCCGGCATGTCGTGGCGGTCGGGTCGAACCGCGATGTGGCGCGCTATTCCGGCATCGCGGTTGATCGCGTGCGGACGATCGCCTTCATCATCCAGGGGCTTTGCGTGGCAATTGCCGTGCTTCTCTATGTGCCGCGTCTCGGCTCGACGTCGGCGACGACCGGCATTCTGTGGGAACTGCAGGCGATCACGGCCCTCGTCGTCGGCGGCACGGCGCTTAAAGGCGGGGCGGGGCGTGTGTGGGGCACGATCTGCGGCGCCTTCATCCTCGAACTGGTGGGCAACATCATGCTGCTCTCCAATTTCATCAGCGAATATCTGATCGGCACCATCCAGGGCTCGATCATCATCATTGCGATGCTCGTCCAGCGGTCGCTGACGCGCAAATCGTGAAAGACGGGTCCGGTTATCAGGGGCAGCCGGACCTTGGGAGGAAAGACCCCTTCGACAGGGAGTGAGATATGTTGAAGAAAATGATCGGCACGGCGTTTCTCGCCGTCGCCATGGCAAGTGCTGCCTATGCGGCAGACGTCAAGAAGACCATCGGCGTTTCCATTCCGGCCGCCGACCACGGCTGGACGGCGGGCGTCGTCTATCACGCCGAGCGCGTGGCAAAGATGGTGGAGAAGGAATATCCGGGCGCCAAGGTCATCGTGAAGACCTCGCCGGATGCGGCAAGCCAGGCCAATGCGATCCAGGATCTGGCCGTGCAGGGGCTCGATGCGCTCGTCATTCTGCCGACCGATCCGGATCCGCTGGTCAATGCCATCAAGCAGGTGAAGGACAAGGGCACGTTCGTCTCGATCGTCGACCGTGCGCCGAGCGTGAACGACAATTCGGTGCGTGACCTCTATGTCGCCGGCAACAACCCGGCGCTGGGCGAAGTCGCCGGCGAGTACATCAAGAAGAACACGCCGGATGCGGAAGTCGTCGTCATCCGCGGCCTGCCGATCCCGATCGACCAGCAGCGCCAGGACGGTTTCGACAAGGGTATTGCCGGTTCCAAGGTCAAGGTTCTCGACCGCCAGTTCGGCAACTGGAGCCGCGACGATGCTTTCAAGGTGATGCAGGACTTCCTGACCAAGTACAAGAAGATCGACGTCGTGTGGTGCCAGGATGACGACATGACTGTCGGCGTGCTGCAGGCCATCGAACAGGCCAAGCGCACCGACATCAAATATGTCATCGGCGGCGCCGGTTCGAAGGACATGATCAAGAAGGTCATGGACGGCGACAAGATGATCCCGGTCGACGTGCTCTATCCGCCGGCAATGGTCGGCACCGCCCTGCAGCTGACGGCTGCCGCACTCTACGGCCAGGTTCCGGTCAAGGGCACCTATACGCTGGATGCGACGCTCGTCACCAAGGACAACGCCAAGAACTTCTACTTCCCGGATTCACCTTACTAAGGTTCGCCTTATTGAGGCCGGGTTATCCCTCAAACATCCCCGTCTGCCCGGTTTTGCCGGGCAGACTTTTTTCAACAGGCACATCGTGGATGGACGGTTGAATTCCGCCGCGATCTGCTTACTGTAACGTTGCAGTTCCTGTCGGGAGGACATGATGAAGACGATCAAGGGGCCGGGGCTTTTCCTGGCGCAGTTTGCTGGCGATGCAGCGCCGTTCAATTCCTGGAAATCCATCACCAAATGGGCCGCCGATTGCGGCTACAAGGGCGTACAGGTTCCGACCTGGGATGGGCGGCTGTTCGATCTCGAAAAGGCCGCGACGTCGAAGACCTATTGCGACGAGATCGCGGGCGTTGCGAAGGAGAACGGCGTGGTCATCACCGAGCTTTCGACCCATCTTCAGGGCCAGCTCGTTGCCGTGCACCCGGCTTATGACGAGGCCTTCGATGGCTTTGCCGCCGACAAGGTGAAGGGCAATCCCAAGGCCCGGCAGGAATGGGCGGTCGATCAGGTCAAGAAGGCGCTGACGGCGTCGAAGAACCTCGGGCTGACCGAAATGGCGTCCTTCTCCGGCGCGCTGTGCTGGCCCTATGTCTATCCGTGGCCGCAGCGTCCGGCGGGTCTGGCTGAAACCGCCTTTGACGAACTGGCGCGCCGCTGGCTGCCGATCCTCGACCATGCCGCAGAATGCGGCGTTGATGTCTGCTACGAGATCCATCCGGGCGAAGACCTCCATGATGGTGTCACATTCGAGATGTTCCTGGAGCGCGTGAAGAACCACACGCGTGCCAACATGCTCTACGATCCGTCGCATTATGTCCTGCAATGCCTGGACTATATCGACCACATCGACATCTATCACGAGCGGATCAAGATGTTCCACGTCAAGGATGCCGAGTTCAATCCTACCGGGCGGCAGGGCGTCTATGGCGGCTATCAGTCCTGGGTCAACCGGGCCGGGCGGTTCCGCTCGCCGGGCGACGGGCAGGTGGATTTCGGCGCGATCTTCTCCAAGCTGACGGCTTACGACTTCTCCGGCTGGGCTGTTGTCGAATGGGAATGCTGCCTGAAGCATCCCGAAGACGGCGCGCGCGAGGGCGCAGACTTCGTCAAGAACCACATCATCCGCGTCACCGAAAAGGCGTTTGACGATTTCGCCGGCGGCGGAACCGACGAGGCGGCCAACCGGCGAATGCTCGGCATCGCGTGAAGCAGAGATAAAGGGAGAGAAACATGGCCATCGAAGGCACGACGGAAACCCGTGCGCCGCGCATCCGGCTTGGCATGGTGGGCGGCGGCTCGGGCGCGTTCATTGGTGCGGTGCATCGCATCGCGGCGCGCATCGACGATCATTACGACCTGGTGGCCGGGGCTCTGTCCTCGACGCCCGAAAAATCGCGCCAGTCGGGCGCGGAACTGGGGCTGAACCCGTCCCGCGTCTATGACGACTTCAAGTCCATGGCGATCCGCGAGGCGCGGCTAAAGGACGGGATCGAGGCGGTCGCCATCGTCACGCCCAACCACATGCACTACCCGGCCGCGATCGAGTTCCTGAAGCGCGGCATTCACGTCATCTGCGACAAGCCGCTGACCTCGAATCTTGCTGATGCCAAGAAGCTGGTGAAGGCGGCGGAGAGCTCTGACGCGCTCTTCATCCTGACACACAACTATTCGGGCTATCCCATGGTGCGGCAGGCGCGCGAAATGGTGGCGCGCGGCGATCTCGGCGAAATCCGTCTCGTGCAGATGGAATATCCGCAGGACTGGCTTGCCGAACCGATCGAGCAGACCGGTCAGAAGCAGGCGGCATGGCGCACCGATCCCGCGCGCTCCGGCGTCGGTGGCTCGACGGGCGATATCGGCACCCATGCCTATCAGCTCGGCTGCTTCATCTCGGGGCTTGAGCTCGATGAACTGGCGGCGGATGTGCACACCTTCGTTCCCGGCCGTCAGCTCGATGACAACGCGCATGTGATGCTCCGCTTCAAAGGCGGTGCAAAGGGTATGCTCTGGTGCAGTCAGGTCGCTTCGGGCAACGAAAATGCGCTGAAGGTCCGCGTCTACGGCACCAAGGGCGGGCTCGAATGGGAGCAGGAGAACCCGAACTATCTGTGGTACACGCCGCTCGGCGAGCCGAAACGTCTGCTGACGCGCGGCGGGGCTGGCGCGATGGATGTGGCGGCACGCGTGTCGCGCACGCCCGGCGGTCATCCGGAAGGCTATCTCGAAGGCTTTGCGACGATCTATTCGGAGGCCGCGCGGGCCATCCAGGCCAAGCGTGATGGCAAGAAGGTTGATCCGGCCGTGCTTTATCCGACGGTCGAAGACGGATTGAAGGGCGTAACCTTCGTCACTGCCTGCATCAACTCGTCCAAGCGCAACGGCGCCTGGGTGAAGGTCTGACATTCATTCCCCGCCGTCTCGTTCGAGGCGGCGGGTTCTCCACCTCAAGACGAAACTCTGAAAGAGCATCCTCATGGACCCCAAGGCGCTTGCCTCCCGTTTCCCCGGCGACTTCATTTTCGGTGTCGCCACCGCCTCCTATCAGATCGAGGGCGCAACGAAGGAAGACGGGCGCAAGCCCTGCATCTGGGATGCGTTTTCCAACATGCTGGGCCGGGTCTATGAGCGGCACAATGGCGATGTCGCCTGCGATCATTATCATCGCTGGGAAGAGGACCTCGATCTCATCAAGGACATGGGCGTCTCGGCCTATCGCTTCTCGATCGCCTGGCCGCGCATCGTGCCGGACGGCACCGGGCCGATCAACGAGAAGGGGCTCGACTTCTACGACAAGCTGGTCGACGGTCTGCAGGCGCGGGGCATCAAGGCCTTTGCGACGCTCTATCACTGGGATCTGCCGCTGGCGCTGATGGGCGATGGCGGCTGGACGGCACGCTCCACCGCGTACGCCTTCCAGCGCTATACGCAAACCGTGATCCGTCGTCTGGGCGACCGGCTCGATGCGGTGGCGACCTTCAACGAACCGTGGTGCTCGGTGATCCTGTCGCATCTGCTCGGCATCCATGCGCCCGGCGAGCGCAACATGCAGGCGACGCTCTATGCCGCGCATTACACCAATCTCGCCCATGGTCTCGGTGTCGAGGCGGTCAGGGCAGAGGCACCGAAGCTGCCGGTCGGCATTGTCTGCAACGCCATGTCGGTCGTGCCGGCGAGCGACAGCGCGGCCGACAAGGCGGCTGCCGCCCGCGCGGAGGACTTCCATAACGGTCTCTTCTTTGGACCGATCTTCAAGGGCGAATATCCGGCTGGCGTCGTCGAAGCGCTGGGACCGTTGATGCCGAAGATTGAAGACGGCGACATGAAAACGATCTCGCAGAAGCTCGACTGGTGGGGCCTGAACTACTACACGCCGGCGCGCATCGAGGATGCGCCGGAGGAGCCCTATCCGTCGCATCGCTCGGGTGCCTTCGTGAAGCCGGACAAGACGGATATCGGCTGGGAGATCGACAGTTCCGGCTTCATCGGCGTGGTGCGCACGCTCTACAAGACCTACGACCTGCCGGAATTCTACATCACGGAAAATGGCGCCTGCTACAACATGGGCGTGGGCGAGGACGGTGAGGTCGATGACCAGCCGCGTCTGGATTACTACGCCGATCACATTTCCGTCGCCGCCGACATGATTGCGGAAGGCTATCCGCTGCGCGGATATTTCGCCTGGTCGCTGATGGACAATTTCGAGTGGGCTGAAGGTTACAAGATGCGTTTCGGTCTGGTCCATGTCGATTATGAGACGCAGCAAAGAACCGTTAAGAAAAGCGGCCACTGGTACAGAGAGCTTGCTGCATCGTTCCCGAAGGGCAATCACCTCCCAAATTCTTGATTCTTCTATGTTAATTCAGATCTCTGCCGATTTTCCGAATTTGCGTCGTCGGCAGAGAACTACCAGACTACGAAAATTCAGGGGTGTTTTATCATCCAACACCTTAAACCATTTTTGAACAGACGACGGGTTAAAAAGCGAACTTAGTCGGAGTTCTTGATGGCAGTGTCGGGTGAAAGCAGGATCGGGAGCAAGCCGCGTCGCGCTCCCCTGATAGTATCTTTGGTACTGATCGTCTTCGCTGCTGTGGTCGCGGGCGGGACACTGCTTATCCTCACCGCCATGAACAATATGGCCGTCCACGCCAACAGCCTTGATACGCAGCGTGCGCGGCAGACGGCCTCCGGCGCGCTTGTCTCCTTCGAACAGCAGATGGCCTCTGCCATCAGCGATTACAGCGCCTGGGATGACGCTTCGAAAGCGGTCTATGTCGATCATGACCGCGACTGGATCGAAAAGAACTACGGCGTTTTCACAGGCGCCGGCACCCTGTTCGACACCTATTTTCTCGTCACGCCGGGCGGGGAAACGGCGATGGCCTATCGAAACGGATCGCCGTTTGAGGCCCGTTTCAACGATTATTTCGGTTCGTCCTTTGTCGGGTTGCGCGCTTCGCTGGAGTCCGACATGGCGCGTGGCATCTATCAGAAGACCGGGTTTGTCGAGACCGCCGATGGCTTGGCAGTCGTCGGGATTGCTGCTGTGCGGTCCAGCCAGGGCAGCCTGACCGTTGCACGGGAAAGGACGATCCTGGTGCTCTTCGCGCGGCATCTGAACGAGGCCGTTATCAACCAGCTCGCGCATAACTACATCATCGACGGATTGCGGCTTGTTCCGCAGGCGCCTGTGGACCGACCCTTCGCCGCCGTCCGCAACAGCAAGGGCGACATTCTCGGTGCCCTGGTATGGGATTTGCGCGAGCCCGGCACGCGAAGCTTTCGCCAGGTGCTTCCGATGGTCGGCTGGGGCATCGTCGTCATCGGCCTGGTTCTGCTCGGCCTGCTCGCGTTCGGCGTTGTCATCGTGCGCCGTCTGATGGCGGACGAGCGCGCGGCGCGCAAGCTCTCCAAGGAAGACCTGCTGAGTGGCCTTCTCAATCGCGCAGGCCTGAACGAGGCTCTCTGCGAAATCGAAGCCCGTGCAGCCTCTAGCGGCAAGGACGCGGTGCTGGTCTATCTCGATCTCGACCGCTTCAAGGATGTCAACGACGCCTACGGCCACACGGTCGGCGACCAGCTCATTCGCGGGGTGACGGCTGGTCTGCGGCATCTCTTGCCGAATGAAGCTGCATTCGCGCGCATTGGCGGGGACGAATTTGCCATCGCGCTCGTCTGCGAAGACACCGAAACGTGTTGTGCGGCGCTCGAGCAGGCCGTGATCGCATTCTTCAAGGAACCGTTCATTATCGCCGGAAGGCTCGCTTCCGTCGGCGCCAGCATGGGGATTGCCGTATCTCCGCACGGCACGCTCGGCAGTGCGGAGCTGCTTCGCCGCGCGGATATGGCGATGTATCGCGCCAAGGCAAGTCGCAGTGGTCGCGCCGTCTTCTATCATCCAACGATGGACGAAGACCGCGAAGCCCGCATCAACATGGCCAATGACCTGCGTCACGCATTGGACAACGACGCGCTGACGGTGGTTTACCAGCCCGTCTTCGATGCCCATACGCGCATCATCTGCGGCGTCGAGGCGTTGGTCCGCTGGAGCCGGGAAGGTCACGGATTTGTCGCGCCCGATATCTTCATTCCGATCGCTGAAGACAATGGTCTGATCGGCCGGATCGGCGAGTTCGTGATGCGACGTGCGCTGATCGACGCGGCCAGCTGGCCGCGGATCAGTGTTGCGATCAATATCTCGCCGCTGCAGCTTCATGACGTTTCCTTCGTCACATCGACCGCGGCAATCCTCGAAGAATCCCGGTTCCCGGCGGAGCGGGTCATCCTCGAGCTGACAGAGGGCTTCTTTGTTCGCAATCCCGATCGCGCCAAGCAATCGATGTCGCAACTCCAGCGAAACGGCTTCCGGATTGCGCTGGACGATTTCGGCTCCGGCTTCTCCAGTGTCGGCTATCTGCGCGAATTCGGTTTCGACCGCCTCAAGATCGACCGCTCCCTCGTCAACGCGCTGGGCAAGACTCCCAAGGCTGGCGATCTCCTCAAGGCGACGGTGGCGCTCGCGTCTTCGTTTGATATTCCCGTGACCGCGGAGGGGATCGAGACGGAGGTGCAGGCGGATTACGTCTCCGATTGCGGCTGCGACGAGTTGCAGGGCTTCTTCTTTTCGAAGCCTGTCAGCGCGCGGGAGATTTCCCACATGCTCGAAGAAACAGGCTGGACCACGTCCGCCGCCTGAACTGTTTCAGCCGATCCTTACCAGCTTCTGTCCGATGCGCCCGTCCTGCTGGCGCGAATCAAACTCGGCGCGCGCCTTCTGTATCAGCGTGTGATTGCTGAAGACCCAGCTGCCCAGCGCCACGATCGGTTCGGCGAACGACTGGCCAAGATCGGTCAGTTCATATTCCACGGAAGGCGGCACCGTTGTGAAAACCGTCCGGCGCACCACGCCATCCCGCTCCAGCGCCCTCAGTGTCAGCGTCAGCATCCGCTGCGAGACCCCGACGACTTCCCGCTTCAGTTCGCTGAAGCGTTTGGGTCCGTCGCGCAGCATCATGATCACAAGCACGGTCCACTTGTCGCCGAGCCGCGAGAGCATTTCGCTGACCGTCGGGCATTTGGAGGGATCGTAACTGGTGCAGGCGACGTTATCGGTGTGTGACATGGTATTCATTTTGTGCCTACTTGCAGGATTTTTCAAGTTACATATGTAGGCATGGTTACGAATAATTACCAACCCTCCAGCCGGAGGCCGTTCCCCCAAATGGCGCAACTGGCGGAGAATTGCAACATGAAGGCACTGTTATGCTGATCGACAAACTGAACTGGCGTTATGCCACCAAGAAGATGGACCCCGCGAAGGCTGTTCCCGAGGACAAGGTTGAGCGCATTCTGGAAGCTGCCCATCTGGCGCCGACCTCGAGCGGCCTGCAGCCCTACGAGATCATCGTGGTGACCAACCCGGACGTTCGCGCAAAAATCCGTGACGCCGCAAATGGCCAGGCGCAGATCACGGAAGGTTCGCACCTGCTCGTGTTCGCTGCCTGGGACACCTACACGGAAGACCGCATCAACAAGGTCTTCGACCAGGTCAACGCCGAGCGCGGCTTCACCAACGAAGGCTGGGAAAACTATCGCAAGATGCTGCTCGGCCTTTACCCGCCGCGCGACGCCCAGGTCAACTTCGAGCACGCCGCGCGCCAGGCCTATATCGGCTTCGGTCTTGCCATCACGGCTGCCGCCTTTGAAGGCGTTGACGCCACCCCGATGGAAGGCTTCGACCCGGCCAAGGTTGATGAAATCCTCGGCCTCAAGGCTCGCGGCCTGCGCTCCGTCACGCTTCTGCCGCTCGGCTATCGCCAGGCCGACGCCGATTGGCTGGTCAACCTCAAGAAGGTTCGCCGTCCGAAGGGCGAGTTCATCTCCAAGGTCGCCTGATCAGGCAAAGGTTCCTCCCAAGATCCGCTCGCGCCGCAAGGCGCGGGCGGTTTTTTGTTGGGCTTGTTCCGGATACGTGGCGGAGACGATCAGCCCTGCGGAGCCAGATGCTTCTCGCCACGCTTCTTCGCAAGCTTCATCTGCAACTGGCGCTGACGGAAACGCTCCCGGTCTTCCTCCGTGCGGTCCTTGTAGCAATGCGGGCAGGAGACGCCGTCCTCGTATTGCGGCGAGGTCGTGTCCTCGGCCTTGAGCGGGAAGCGGCAGGCGCGGCAGAGTTTGTATTCGCCTTCTTCCAGCCCGTGTCCGACGCCGACGCGTTCGTCGAAGACGAAACAGTCGCCTTCCCAAAGGCTCTCCTCGGCCGGAACGTTTTCCAGATATTTGAGAATGCCGCCCTTGAGGTGGTAGACCTCATCAAAGCCGAGCTGCTTCATGAAGGCGGTCGACTTTTCGCAGCGGATGCCGCCGGTGCAGTACATCGCGATCTTCGGCTTGTTGTGCAGGCCGGGATTGTTGCGCACCCAGTCCGGAAACTCGCGGAAGGTCTTGATGTTGGGGTCGATCGCGCCCTTGAAGATGCCGATCGCGGTCTCGTAGTCGTTGCGGGTGTCGATGACGATGGTCTCGGGATCGGAGATCAGCGCATTCCAGTCCTTGGCATCGACATAGGTGCCGACGATCTGCGTGGGGTCGATATCCTCGACGCCCATCGTCACGATTTCCTTCTTCAGCCGCACCTTCATGCGCAGGAACGGCTTCTTCGACGCGAAGCTTTCCTTGTGCTCCAGATTGCGGAACTCGGGCCGCGCGCGGATGAAGGCCAGGATGTTGGCAATGCCTTCGGCCGGGCCCGCAATCGTGCCGTTGATGCCCTCGCGGGCAATCAGCAGCGAGCCGCAGATGTCGTTGGCGCGGCAGGCTTCCAGCAGCGGTTCCCGGAAGGATTTGTAATCCGGGAAAGCGGCGAAGTGATAAAGGGCGGCAACGGTATAGGCGACGTCGGTCCCGGCTGTGTGTTCGATGATGTCGGTCATGGCGCGGAAATACTCCCGTCTGCCGAAAAACTCAATTGTTCATGACAGGCGGATTGTCGTCAGGGGCTGACAATCGTCAAGCTTCGCTCACTTTTTTCCCGCCGCCAGCGTCCACAGTGCGGCGAACCGTCTGGCTTCCCGCTTCGCCCCTTCCGGATAAAGGCGGGTTGCGATGGTCATCGCGTCATGCCGCAGAGCGGCGCGTCGCTCCATGATCAACTCGGCCAGACGATCCCGGTCCGTTATGGCGCCGAAGAGATGCGGCTCGGAATGGAGCAGGATATTGAGCACTTCAAGATCGTGCTCATGGCCGAGAATCTCCGTCAGCGTCTTTGCCTCTGCGGCTTCGGCCGCCATGGCAAAGGGCCAGGCCTCGGCAAGGAAACCGGCCTGGAAGACCGTCGTCTGCGCGCATTTGCGCAGATCGTGAAACGCTTCCGGATGGCCGCCGTGATGGCAGACTTCCAGGGTTGAGCGTGCCTTGCGATGATTGCGGCTGCGGCCTTCGGCAAGGATTTCTGCCGCATCATCAGGGTCGCCGAGGGAAACATCCTCGAAGTCTTTCGCGGCCTTCCTGCAGGCGGCAATCACCGGATCGGTCAGTCGCGTGACGGACGGCGCCTCGAGCGCCAGCAGGTCCCTTCGCCGCTCGACGGCCTCCTTGAGCGGCTGCGCCATGTCGCCGGCATTGCGCCCTTCGAGATAGCCTGTCAGGCCGCTCGCGCATTCAACAAGCGCGGTTGCGTCGCGCAGTTCGCTCAGGCCACGCGCGGCTTGCGACAACGCCCGGCGTATCGGCTTCAGATGTTTTGGATCGACATGTTCGACAAGCCGGATCAGCGCACGTACACGCTTCAGATGCTTGCGTGCCTGGTGGACCGCAGTTTCGAGGCCGTTGCGCTGCTCGTCCAGTTGCTCGATGGCCGCGTCTAGATGAACGCGGGCTACCGCCGGCACGGAGCGGGAGAGGGGTTTTGCGGGATCAAGCTTCGGCATAGGTCTTGGCCGGCAGGCCCGAAAGCGCCAGCGCCTGGTTGGAGTAGGCCGGGTTGCCGGTGAGTTCAGGCCCGATCCATTCGGGTATCTGCGGTGTCTCCTTCTCGGATTTCATCTCGACTTCGGCGACTATCAGTCCATCCAGTGCGCCGGAATAGACATCGATCTCCCAGACGTGTTTGGCCACCTTGACCTTATAGCGGGTCTTCTCGATGAGATTGCCGAGCTTGAGCTGAAAGAGCGGCACCGCCTCGTCGACCGGCACGTCGAATTCGAATTCGTCGCGTGTCATGCCGTGCCCGCCGGCCTTGATCGTCAGCGTTGCCTTGCGATTGTCGCGCACCCGGACCCGCATGTTGCGGCCGTCCATGGCAAGGATATAGGCCTGACGGATACGGGATCCCTTGTCGGCCTCGGCCTTCCATCGATCGTCGCGTACCAGAAACTTCCGCTCGATTTCCTTGGCCATACGATCAGTATCCTTTTCCTGTCGCGGTCGCCTCTCTTATAGGCTAACGCACTGGTCAAGCTCAAGCCGTGTTCGTTAATATATGCGTTCAGCCCTAGTCCGGCTCCGCTGCGCGCGCGTTGATGCAGCGCAAAGGGCCTCGACAGCTTGGCCCGCATTCGCTAACTAGGTCCATAACTTCAATCGGTTTAAACGAGGCAATCATCATGTCGGCGAAAACGGAAAAGCTGCTTTCGGTTCTGAAGCTCCAGCCGGTCGTGCCGGTACTGATCATCGAGGATGTCGCCCATGCCGTGCCGCTGGCACGCGCCCTGGTCGCCGGCGGCCTGAAGGCCATCGAGATCACCATGCGTACCGCCGCTGCGCTTGACGCGATCAAGGCTGTGGCAGAAGAGGTCGAGGGTGCCGTCGCCGGTGCCGGCACCATCCTCAATGCGAAGCATTTCGAGCAGGCGGTTGCCGCCGGTTCGCAGTTCATCGTCAGCCCCGGTTCGACACGCGGACTTCTCGACGCAGCACGTGACAGCGAGATTCCGCTTCTGCCCGGCGCTGTCACCTCCAGCGAGATCATGACGCTGAAGGAAGAAGGCTATGATGTTCTGAAGTTCTTCCCCGCCGAGCAGGCGGGCGGGGCCAATTACATCAAGTCGCTCGCATCGCCCTTTGCCGGCACACTGTTCTGCCCGACGGGCGGCATTTCGCTGAAGAATGCGAAGGATTATCTCAGCCTGCCGAACATCGTCTGCGTCGGCGGTTCCTGGGTAGCGCCGAAGGAACTGGTCGCTGCCGGCGACTGGGCGGGCATCACCAAGCTTGCGGCGGAAGCCTGCGCGCTGCGCGGCTGATTTCAAGCGAGATTTGAAAAGCCGGATCGCGGCACCTATCTCCGTTTCGGACACGAGACGGAGATCCTCAATGTTTGACGCCAAGAAACTGCTGGAACAATTTCTCGGAAGCCAGGTGCCGGGAACGGGTAAGTCCGTCAGCGGCTCGGCACAGGATGCGCTCGACATGGCGCGGCGCAATCCATTGGCAGCGGGCGCCATAGCCGGCCTGCTGCTCGGCACAAAGACGGGGCGCAAGCTCTCGACCTCGGCGCTGAAGGTGGGCGGGCTCGCGGCAATTGCCGGGCTCGGCTATCAGGCCTACAAGAATTATCAGGCCGGCAAGTCGCCGGAGCAGGTGACGCCGCAGGTCACAGCCGACAGCCCGCTGGCACTGCCGCCGCCGCAGTCTCCCTTCCATCCGGACTCAGACGCCAATGACGAGGCTTTTGCGCTGGTTCTGGTGCGTGCCATGATTTCCGCGGCCCGGGCGGATGGACATATCGACGACGTCGAGCGAGGCAGGATCATCGGCAAGATTTCCGCGGCCGGGCTCGACCCGGATGCCGAAGCCTTCCTTGAAAGCGAGCTCTCTCGCCCCGCCGATCTGGACGGCCTCATCGCGGCGGCGGCGACCGAGGAGCAGAAGGTGGAACTTTACACCGCCTCGCGCCTGGCAATAGAGCCCGACACGCGGGCGGAGCGCGGCTATCTCGATCTTCTGGCGGGAAGGCTGCAATTGCCGGACGCGCTCGTCGACCATATCGATGTTGCCGTAACGGGCGCGAAAACT
>DATMTA010000021.1:0-4754 GCA_035565055.1 Ensifer sp. | reverse complement strand
CACGAAAGCAACTCGCCCGTTTCTAAAAAATTTTCCGGTTGGACAAAATTGAACGTCCAACCAGCATGAGCCGGACGGACGCCGGCGACCTCCCTGACGATTGCCTTTGACCTTCCGGTCAAGCCCCTGTATTGCAAGGCTCAATCGAGTGCGCCTGTTGCTGCGATGCCGGGCGCCATCCCTCATTCTGAGACTCTTGTTATGAAATTTCTGGACGAAGCCAAAGTTTACATCCGATCGGGTGACGGCGGCGCAGGCGCGGTGTCTTTCCGCCGCGAAAAATTTGTCGAATTCGGCGGCCCCGACGGTGGTGACGGCGGACGCGGTGGCGACGTGTGGGTGGAGGCCGCCAACGGCCTGAACACGTTGATCGATTTCCGCTATCAGCAGCATTTCAAGGGCGGCACCGGCATCCACGGCATGGGCCGCAATCGCACGGGCGCCAAGGGCGCCGACGTGACGCTGAAGGTCCCTGTCGGCACGCAGATCTTCGAGGAAGATGGCGAAACGCTGATCGTCGACATGGTTGCCGAAGGTCAGCGGTTCCGGCTGGCTGCCGGCGGCAATGGCGGCTTCGGCAACACGCATTTCAAGTCGCCGACGAACCAGGCCCCGCAATGGGCCAATCCCGGCCTTCCCGGCGAGGAAAAGACGCTCTGGCTGCGCCTGAAGCTGATTGCAGACGCAGGTCTCGTCGGCCTTCCCAATGCCGGCAAGTCGACCTTCCTATCGGTCGTCACCCGCGCCCGGCCGAAGATCGCCAACTATCCCTTCACGACGCTGCATCCGAACCTCGGCGTGGCAACCGTTGACGGCCGCGAATTCATCATCGCCGACATTCCGGGCCTGATCGAAGGCGCGCACGAAGGCACGGGGCTGGGCGACCGCTTCCTCGGCCATATCGAGCGCACCCGCGTGATCCTCCATCTGGTCTCGGCCATGGAAGAGAATGCCGGCAAGGCCTACAAGACGGTCAAGAAGGAACTCGACGCCTATGGCGGCGGTCTGACCGACAAGGCCGAAATCGTCGCGCTGTCGCAGGCCGACGTGGTCGATCCGGCCGAACTCAAAAAGAAGCTCGCCTCGCTGAAACGCGCCTGCGGCCAGACGCCGCTGGTCATTTCCGCCATCACGGGCGCCGGGATGCGCGAAGTGCAACGCGAGCTCGCCCGCATCATCGATGAGGCTCGCCGCGCCGATCCGGGCGTCCAGGCCGCCACTGCCGCGCACGGCCATTCCGGCCGAAAGCCGAAGCAGGAGCCGGTCTACGACGAAGACGACGATGGTGAAGACTGGGACGATTAAGTCATGCCCGTAAAGCGTAAGAAACCCTCCGCCTGCAAGCGCATCGTCATCAAGATCGGTTCGGCGCTTCTGGTAGACCGTAAGTCGGGACTTAAAAAAGCCTGGCTCGATGCGATCTGCGAGGATATCGCGGCGCTGCGCAAGGCGGGCGTCGAAGTCCTCGTCGTCTCCTCCGGCGCAATTGCCATGGGCCGCACCGTGCTCGACCTTCCCTCCGGCATCCTGAAGCTCGAGGAAAGCCAGGCCGCCGCCGCCGTGGGGCAGATCGCGCTCGCCCGCGCCTGGACCGAAAGCCTCTCCTTCCATTCCATCGTTGCCGGCCAGATCCTGCTGACGCTGGGCGATACGGAAGAGCGCCGCCGCTACCTGAACGGCCGCGAGACGATGAACCAGCTGCTCAAGCTCGGCGCCGTCCCGATCATCAACGAGAACGACACGGTCGCGACGACCGAAATCCGCTATGGCGACAACGACCGCCTCGCGGCCCGCGTCGCCACCATGGTGGGCGCGGACCTGCTGATCCTGCTCTCCGACATCGACGGGCTCTATACCGCCCCGCCGCATCTCGACCCTGAGGCGAAGCTGATCGAGGAAATCCCGGCGATCACGCCCGAGATCGACGCCATGGCCGGCGGTCCGGCCTCTGAACTGTCGCGCGGCGGCATGCGGACCAAGATCGATGCCGGCAAGATCGCGACCTCCGCCGGCTGCGCCATGATCATCGCTTCCGGCAAACCCGACCATCCGCTCGCCCTCATCGAGGCCGGCGGACGCCATTCCTGGTTCACCGCCTCGGGCAATCCGTCCACGGCGCGCAAGACCTGGATTGCCGGCAAGCTGCAACCCGCCGGCAGGATTCGGGTGGACGAAGGCGCCGAAAAGGCGCTCTTCTCCGGCAAGAGCCTCTTGCCAGCGGGCGTGAAGGCACTGGAAGGCGATTTCAGCCGTGGCGACACGGTGGCGATCGTCACCCTCTCCGGAACCGAGATCGCGCGCGGTCTTTCCGCCTATGATGCGGACGAGGCACGGCAGATATTGGGTAAGAAAAGCAGTGAAATCGCCGAGATTCTCGGCTATGCAGGCCGCTCTGCCATGGTCCATCGCGACGATCTCGTGATGACCGCAGCGCGGGAAAAGGCTTGAGACGACATCTTCAAGCGAAAGGATGAGACGATGTTGGACGGAACGAAGGACAAGGCCGCAGTCGAGACGCTGATGCTCGAAATCGGGCGCAACGCCCGTGCCGCCGCCCGACCGTTGAGCATCGCGTCTGCCGAGCGCAAGCACGCCGCGCTCGTCGCCATGGCCTCCTATATCGTCGCCGACATGGACAAGATCCTTGCCGCCAATGCGCTGGATCTGGAAAATGCGCGCGAAGCGCAGATGGCCGCCTCCATGGTCGACCGCCTGACGCTCAGCGAAACCCGCATCCGCGACATGGCGAACGGCATCCGCGCGATTGCCGATCTGAAGGACCCCGTCGGCGAAGTCATCGCCGCATGGGACCGCCCGAACGGCCTCCATATCGAGCGCGTCCGCACGCCGCTCGGCGTTGTCGGTGTCATCTATGAAAGCCGCCCCAACGTGACGGCGGATGCCGGCGCGCTCTGCCTTGCCGCCGGCAATGCCGTCATCCTGCGTGGCGGCTCGGACTCGATCAATTCCTCGCAGGCCATCCATGCCTGCCTCGTACGCGGGCTGAAGGATGCCGGCCTTCCCGAAGCGGCGATCCAGATGGTGCCCACGACTGACCGCGCTGCCGTCGGCGCCATGCTCGCCGGTCTCGGCGGCAATCTCGATGTGATCGTGCCGCGCGGCGGCAAGAGCCTTGTGGCGCGCGTCCAGTCGGAAGCCCGTGTCCCGGTCTTCGCGCATCTGGAAGGCATCTGCCATCTCTATATCGACAGGTCGGCCAAGCTCGACATGGCGGTCGAGATCGCCGTCAACGCGAAGATGCGCCGCACCGGCATCTGCGGAGCCGCCGAAACGCTGCTCGTCGATCGCGCCTGCGCCGCAACGCACCTGAAGCCGATTTTGGAAGCGCTCGCCGCAAAAGGCTGCGAAATCCGCGCGTCGGAAGAGGTCATGGCGCTCGTGCCGAACCTCAAAGCTGCGACGGAAGCAGACTGGTCGACCGAATATCTCGATGCGATCATCTCCGTCGCGCTCGTGGACGGCATCGGCGGCGCGATCGGCCACATCGTCCGCTATTCCTCGAACCACACCGAGGCGATCGTCGCGGAAGATGCAGGCGCCGTCGAGCGTTTCTTCAACGAGATCGACAGCGCCATCCTGCTTCACAATGCCTCGACGCAGTTCGCCGATGGCGGCGAATTCGGCATGGGCGCGGAAATCGGCATCGCCACCGGCAAGATGCACGCCCGCGGCCCTGTCGGCGTCGAGCAGCTCACCTCGTTCAAATATCGGGTGCGCGGCAACGGCCAGGTAAGGCCCGGCTGACGCGTGGAGACGGAAGCTTCTCTTTCCGATCGCTATCTCACCATGCCGCACACCGAGCGCGGCATGGTCATCGGCCTGTTCGGCGGCTCGTTCAATCCTCCGCATGAGGGCCACAAGCTCGTCGCAGAAATCGCGCTGAAGCGCTTGGGCCTGGACCGGCTCTGGTGGATGGTCACGCCCGGCAATCCGCTGAAGAGCCATAGCGGCCTTGCGCCCCTTGCCGAGCGTATCGCCGCCTGCGAGGCGATGGCGACCGACCCGCGCATTCAGGTCACCGCCTTTGAAAAGCGGATGAACAACAGCTACACCGCCGAAACGCTCGCCGCCGTGAAAGCCCGCAACCCGGACTGCCATTTCGTCTGGATCATGGGCGCCGACAATCTGAAGAATTTCCACCGCTGGCAGAAATGGCAGGAGATCGCCGCCACCTACCCCATCGCCGTCATCGACCGCCCCGGCTCGACGCTCGCCTATCTCTCCTCCAAGATGGCCAAGACCTTCGACTACGCCCGCGTCGACGAAACGGAAGCCCGCGCGCTGCCTTTCCGCAAGGCCCCCGCCTGGACGTTTATCCACGGGCCGCGTTCGACGCTGAGTTCGACGTCGATCAGGGCGAAGAACGGGAAGTAGGGCACTCCTTCCTGCCCCCATCGCGGATGTGGCAAAGACCCCTCACCGCAAGGGGGAGAGCAATCGCATATGCCTATTGTAAAAGCGGACATTGTCTTGCGCCCTCTTCTCCCCTTGGGGAGAAGTGCCGAACGGAGTGAGGCGATGAGGGGTTCCCACCTTGCTCAGCGGCCTCGGGAACCGCTCATCCGGCCCTTCGGGCCACCATCTCCCCAAGGGGGGCCGTTGCAAAATTCGGGTGATGTGATTCACTTGATTTGCAATGGTTTGGAGGTGATGTGATGTCTGTTCGCGGGTCAGGCCAGTTCAGTTTTGTTGATGCGCTGATGCCGCAGGGCGGCGGCGGTCGTCTGGAGCGG
>DATMTA010000020.1:0-3085 GCA_035565055.1 Ensifer sp. | reverse complement strand
TATCCCCCAATCCACCAGCATCCCGTCGATCAGCTTGCGCTTCCGAACAGGCCTCAGAGCTTTCGGCGGATGACGTCCTGCAGCATCTCCCGGTCCAGCGTCAGATCGGCGACGATCTTCTTTAGCCTGGAATTCTCATCTCCCAAAGCCTTCAGCCGGCGCATCTCGTCGGGCAGAAGACCCGCATACTTCTTGCGCCAATTGAAATGCGTCGCCTGGCTGATCCCTGCCTTCCGGCAGATCTCCGCCACCGGCACCCCATCATCGCCCTGCTTCAAAATAAACGCCTTCTGCGCGTCCGAAAACTTGGATGCCTTCATCGCTTCCGCTCCTGTTCCCAGCCTGGAAATTAGCGCGGAAAACTCCAATTTTGAACGGTCCAGTTTTTGGGGATCAGAGCACTCCTGGCGCTGCCGCTGTTCTGCATCATCGTTCTCATGACCCGGATTGGCGGCACGGCGATGGAAGCGAGGCACTGGCCAGTGGTCAGGATCCTGCTGTCGATCAAATTCGTCCTGCTTGTCGCCGCCTGTGTCTTCGCGTTCTGGCATGGTCCCTTCAGGGATGCCGATGCGCTGGCCACCGTCGCAATCGGGATGGTGCTTGTTAGCGCCATGGCCGTTCAAAACACAGTCCATCGCGCGCACATGTCCAAGACGCCGCCGTCGACGCTAATGACGGGAACGACGACGCAGATCATGGTGGATATCGCCGATCTCATCTCCGGCAACGTGTCTCAGGGCCGACACGTCATCAAGGCCCGCTTGTCGAGGATGGCGCTGAGCCTCGCCTCGTTTGCTGTCGGATGCGTGAGTGCTGCCGGCGCCTTTCTTGCGTCCAATACCTGGTGTTTCATCGTGCCGCCGATCCTCGTCGGTCTGGCATTGATGACTGCCCTTGAGACCGAAGACAGTCATTGACGTCGTGCCAGAGGCGCGGCCCGTTCAGAGAGACGTTTTCATGA
This sequence comes from Ensifer sp., assembly GCA_035565055.1. Classification (GTDB taxonomy): domain Bacteria; phylum Pseudomonadota; class Alphaproteobacteria; order Rhizobiales; family Rhizobiaceae; genus Ensifer_A. Next base: position 2,121 of record DATMTA010000020.1, on the reverse strand, counting down.
GCAAGGTGACAAAAGATCAGAACCAGAAGGTCCGTGACGGCAAGGAGAGTCTGCCCGAGCCGGTGGATATCGATAACTGCCTGCAGTCGGCGATCAAGAAGCAGCACGATGACGAAAACCTGGACGAGGCGCTGATCGAAACATTCCCCGCAAGCGATCCGCCGGCGAGTGGCCGGTTTGAATAGACGCCGCCCCAGCCCGTCGCAACGGCGAGCCTGCTCGAAACCGGATCGACGACGCAGAGCAGCGGATCTGATGGTGGCGTCGCCTTAACTTGAGCGCCGAACAAGCGCCCAGATGGGGGCAGCCCTCGCGAAAATCCCGTCTGGGGTGGCGCAAGCTGCACCTGGCGCTGGATGCCGACAGCGGCGATATCATTGCACACGTCATGGCGGACCAGGATGCCGACGACGCCTCGCAGGTGGAGCCGCTGCTCCACCAGATCTGTATGCCGATCGGACAGTTCACAGTCGATGGCGCTTATGACGGAGAGCCGACCTACGACGCCGTCACCAAGCACGGCGCCGATGCTGCGGTGGTTATCCCACCACGAGCCAATGCGGTGTATCAGAAGGACGCCGATCCCTCCCGTCAACGCAACCGACACATTGCGGCGATCAACACGGACGGTCGGATGAAGTGTCAGGCCGAGACTGGCTACGGCAAACGCTCTCTGGTTGAGACGACGATCGGTCGCTACAAATCGATCACCGGACGGCGGCTGCGGGCACGTTCATTCGCCGCGCAGCAGACAGAAGTTGCCCTGGGCTGCTCAGTCCTCGATCGCATGCTGGCCTGCGCTCGCCCGAAATCCGTCCGCTGCAAAAAGGCGACCGTGTAGTGCGCAATCATCAAAGACGGAAATCCATCTTTTCAGTGATCCATGCACCAACGCAGCTTTGGCCGAGAAAAAAGGAACAACGGCTGGCATTCGCCATCAATCCGCGGTCCAGCCGCCATCCACAACCAGAGACGTCCCTGTCATCAGCGCGGAGGCGTCTGACGCGAGGAAGATGACGGCGCCCATGAGGTCTTCAACCGTTCCGAGGCGGCCGAGCTTGATCTTTGCAAGCACGCTGTTGAGAAACGCCTTGTTCTCGAAGAAGGGCTTCGTCAGCGGGGTTTCGATGAAGGTTGGCGCGATCGTGTTGGAGCGGATGCCGTGGGGCGCGAGATCAAGCGCCATGGCCTTGTTCAAGCCCTCGATCGCCCATTTCGAGGCACAATAGAGCGTCCTGTTCGGACCGCCCACATGGCCCATCTGCGAACCGATGTGAATGATCGAGCCCCTGATCCCTGCCGCCATCATGCCCCTGGCGACAGCCTGCGCGACGAAGTATGCGGCCTTGAGATTGAGGTCGAGGACCGCGTCGTAATCGTCTTCGGTGGCGTCTGTCAGGGGCTTCGGCCGGTTGGTGCCGGCATTGTTGACGGCAATGTCGAAGGGGCCGTGCGCTGCGATCCGCGCGGCCGTCTCGGCAATGTCCATGACGTCGAGCTGCAGGGGCTCGGCACTGCCGCCCGCTGCCTTGATGGCGTCCGAGGCCTCCGTGATCTCGCCTTGCGAACGCGCCGCAAGCACGACATGGGCGCCGGCCTCAGCCAGCGCTGCGGCCGTGGCAAGCCCGATGCCGCGCCCGGCCCCCGTCACCAGCGCCCGCTTTCCGTCGAGACGGAAGGAGGGGGTTTTCGGAAGCGCGATCACGCCGCCCCCTTTTCTTCGGCGCGGCCGGCGTAAGGGACGTTGTCGCCGCCATAGCGGCGGACACGGACGTTTGCCTGTTCGGCATGGCCCTTGAAGCCTTCCAGATCGCAGAGCCGCGAGCAGTAGCGGCCGACCATGGCAGAGGCCTCGTCGGTGAGCACCTTCTGGTAGGTGCAGGTCTTGAGGAACTTGCCGACCCACAGGCCGCCCGTGTAGCGCGCCGCCTTCTTCGTCGGCAGCGTATGGTTCGTGCCGATAACCTTGTCGCCATAGGCGACATTGGTGCGGGGACCGAGGAAAAGGGCGCCGTAATTCGTCATGTTGTTGAGGAAATAATCCGGGTCGCGGGTCATGACCTGAACATGCTCGGAGGCGATCTCGTCGGCGATCTTCACCATTTCCTCGTCGCTGTCGGC
>DATMTA010000019.1:0-69672 GCA_035565055.1 Ensifer sp. | reverse complement strand
ATGGCGTGGATGTTGAAGAGGGCCGTATTCCGACAGGGCGCAGGCTGCAGTCCGGCCGATGTCCGCAGCAGATTTCAACCGCATCGTATCTATTGGCATAGACGAGCATGAGCCTGAACTGCCTCGGCTGGATGAGCCGGGGGTGACGAATGCGGTCTATGGATTTGCAGATGAAGCGCAAGCGCCGTTCATGTTCGAGCAGGAGCGCGACCGGATTATGCAACTCTCGTCGCGGATCGTTCGAAATCGGCTGTTTCGCCGGCTCGTTCTTCACGCCTATGACAAACGATGCGCCATCACGGGGTTGAAGCTCATCAATGGCGGCGGCCGAGCGGAGGTTGATGCCGCTCATATTCGCCCGGTGGAAGCGAGTGGACCTGACATTCTTTCCAATGGAATTGCTCTTTCAGGCACCGCACACTGGATGTTTGACCGCGGTCTGATTGGCCTTTCGGACGATCTCGATATCCTGATATCTCGTCAGGCGAATGATCCTGGCAGCATTCAAGGACTCCTCAACAAGACCGGGAAGGCGATCGTGCCTGGCCGGGTCTTCGAGCGGCCACATCCCCAGTTCTTGAGATGGCACCGTGAGAACTGTTTCAAGCACTGAACACTAGGTGGTGTTACGCTGTAGTAGCTTCATCCCGAGCGGGTCTATTTCGGTTCGTTTGTGCCAATAATCCTAAAATCATCCCGATCGGTTCTTTTGACTTCCCCTCACGCCGTCTGGTGATATAATCATCCCGATAGGGGTGATTATGGAAAAGATCAAAGATACGAAAAGCCTCGGTATGCTGATCCGTCAGGAGCGCAAACAGCAAGGGTTAACCCAGGAGCAACTCGCTGGGGTGATTGGCGTGGGCGTACGTTTTCTGCGTGAACTCGAGGCCGGCAAAGAGAGCTGCCAGATCGGCCGTGCGATGCAAGTCCTGGCTGGTCTTGGTCTCGTCGTTTCCGTCGGCCGTCGCCAGGGTTCGCGATCATGACCCGCGTATTGGACGTCTATTTTCGCGACACCAAGGCGGGCGCACTCGGCCGGCTTGACGATGGCCTGCTGACTTTTGCCTACGATGGCGCGTACCTCCTGGACCAAGGATCGCGTGCGATCTCATTCTCGATGCCCCTGCAAGAAGAACCCTTTGGTGATCAGGTGGTGCGCCCGTTTTTCTCCGGGCTCTTGCCAGATGAGGGCGCGCGGCAACGCCTCGCGGGCGCGCTCGGCCTTTCGGCAGGCAATGCCTTCGGGCTACTGGAAGTTATCGGGGGCGAATGTGCAGGGGCATTGTCACTCTATCCCATCGGCACAGCGCCCGAACCTCCCGGCCAATCCCAAGCTGAAATTCTCACTTCGGAACGTCTGGATGAAATTCTCAGCAGGCTGCGGACCCGGCCTTTGCTTGGCGGAGACGAGGGCATTCGCCTATCGCTCGCCGGCGCGCAGGATAAACTGGCGGTCATTGTCGATGGAGATTCCATTGCCTTGGCGAGAGATGGTCAACCAACGACCCATATCTTGAAACCGGTCATCCAGGCGCTGGAAGGCACAGTGGAGAACGAGTATTTTTGTATGCGGCTGGCTGCCCGCCTCAAGCTGCCGGTACCCCATGTCGAGATACGCCTAGACGGGGCGACTGCCTTTCTCCTGGTTGAGCGTTATGATCGGATGAAAGCTGCGGACGGCATCATTGAGCGCCTACACCAGGAAGACTTTTGCCAGGCCCTTAGCGTACCACCGGAGCTGAAGTATGAGGCCGAGGGCGGACCGGGTACAGAACGGGCTCTCGGGCTGATCGACCAGGCCTGCGCTAGACCTGTAGCGGATCGGTTACAATTTATCCGCATGCTGATCTTCCACTATCTCGTGGGCAACGCCGATGCCCACGGCAAGAACTACGCCCTGCTTTATGGCTCCGATCAACCGGATCTGGCACCGATCTACGATGTCGTTTGCACGGCTGTTTATCCCCGCTTGTCAAAGAGGCTCGCCATGAAGATTGGTGGGCGCGATGTGCCCGACACGATCCAGCTGAAGCATTGGGCGACACTCGTGCCCGAAACCAAATCTTCTCAGCGCATCATTGTTCGCGACCTTGCCCAAATGGCGGAAAGGATTGCGAGCGAGGCCGATGCCCTTGTTGCAGAACTGGCCGACGAAGGGATCAGGCACCCCATCCTGAGTTCAATTCGTAAGATCATCTCAAGCCGGGCTGGTTTGCTGCTGCGAGCTGCGGAGCAGGTGTCTTAAGCAGTTAGGGGTCGCGGATATCTAGCGCCTTGTCCTTCGACCAACGGGCGCGTGGTTCGAGTCCTTTCCTTTGGCTCCGGAAATCGCTCTCCTTATCTGAGATGCAAGACGACTTTCGTTTCGAAGGGGCAGCCTGCATCCTTTGTCGTGACCAACCTCCTCGATAGATATTCAAGCGAGTAGGTTGGCCTGAAACGACTACGCGTCGCTATCTGAAGGCGCATCGTGCTGCGCATACGCTTTTAGCAACGTTTGCAGGTATTCGGTGGTGCTTGAGGTCTGCTCACCCAAAGCTGGCCAGTGAAAAGGTATCTTAGACCACAGGGTCTCCAACTCAATTTCGATACCGAGCTGTGCTGCAACCTTGATCGCTTGAGTTGGCGCCTTATCATCCGGCCACAAATCCTCTTCAAGCGAGATCCAAACGTCGTTGTCTTCATCGACGGTGATTTCGGCCAACAGCGCCCCCAGTCGTTCGCTTACGTTCGTCGCGTCATCTAAGAGTGCGCTTCTCATGAGAAGAACGATGCTGCGTTCGTTCAACTCAAGTCTTGGACGGTCATCGACTACGCGGAATTCAGGTTTGCTAGTGTCCGATTTCGCTTTAGCGCCGATCGACGGTAGCGACTTGCCTTCATCTTCGCACCAGAACGCACTATCGAATATGTCGACTGGGGAAGCGCCGCATGCGGGGCAATGCCACAGATTTTGTGCAATCTGAATACCCGTAATTTTCCCGTTACAATGTAAGCAAAACCAGGTGTCGGAGTCGCGGTCCCACAGTGGGTGGCGAGATCGACCCTTTCCATCCGGCTTCGTCGATCTCCTTGGCCAGTCGGTCGAGATTTTGCCGCGGACTTGCGCCATCCGATGATTGGCCAGGCTCAGTGCTTCTTCGAGGAAGCCCGGATCGAACACAGGGGACTGGTCGTCTGCTTCAGCACTCGTCCGCACTGTGGGGCACGCACTCGGATCCTCCGGAACCGTGATGCTCCAGCCCTCTCCTGCGATGATGACGTCATCTAGGGCCACTTGCAGGCGATAGGCGTGGCCCCTTATCCGGCCTTGTTCTGCTTGTTCGAGATACTCCCAGCGACGCGCACTGGCATCGGCACTTCCCATCTTGAAATCCGACGGTGAAACGTGACACGCGACCATCGCTTCGATGCTCGACACCTGTTCAGGGCTTGGTACCCACCCACTCTTGTTGGCGGAGACTAGCTGGGTCCAATTGGCGAAGCCGAGGTGGACGGCCATGGAGTTGAAAGCCTCATGTAACGCTACCCTGCTGGCTCGGGCGTGACGTTTCGCAAGGTATTTAAGGCGGCTGATTTCTGCTGCTTCGGTCATATTCAGTTCCTGAATTGATCCGACCATGTGCCCGCTAATGGACAGACCGTGCCTGTGGGCACAGTGTGACAATTCAGAGATGGAACGCTGACAAAGCTTTGCGTGGCGGGCACACCGGCCTGCGTGTAAGGCCGATTCATGTATGGCAAGCGGCCCGCCATCGGTCAAGCGATGACTTCTGCCGACTGGCTATGATACCGCAAGAGAAGCAAGAAAAACAATGAGGACCCAGCCGCTGGCGCACTAGGTTGCCGGTTCGAATCCTTTCAAGAGCAGATGATGTTGTTCGGTCAAATAATGGGTCGCTCGGCGCAGTCGCCTAATATCGAACACAGACCCGCTTCTCCAGAGATCTTGCCCCTTCATATCTGGAGGAGTTCGGTCAGCGGGCGGAATGACACAAACGCGGAGCTCAGTTGTGGCTTCCGACGCCTGCTCTGCCGATCGCCACCCGCTCCGGGCCGGGAACGATCCCGCGGATCTTCTGATCAACCAGCTCGGCAAGTCCCGCCGAAACCGCGCGGCCGACGGCTTCAATAATCTCCACCTTGTTCGCGAAGTGATAGTAGAATGTTTCGCGCGACACCTTGGCCGCAGTGGCGATATCGTCAATCGACGTCTTGCCGATGCCCCTGGTCCCGAACTCCACGATCGCACAATCCATAAGAAGGGCGCGTGTCCGCATCCGCTTGCCCTGCTCGCCGGCAGCGTCCTGCAGTATCTTTCATTTGTGTTTCATGTCTCGCATCCCTCTCCAGCACAGGTCACGCTGGCGGTCCCGTCCGAACAGGTCATTCCAGTCGCCAAAGAGCCCAGGAGTCCGACCCACTTCTTCATACCACGGATCAGAACCCATCTATTGAAAATGCTTTCAATAGATGGGCGAGTTCTGGGGGCATTCTGTGGCGTGTGTTCGCATCCGCGGTGCGGGAAACGGGACGGCATGGCAGACATGTGCTGCATCGCAGGCTGAACGACGGAATGAGCGACCGTGTGGAATGGCCGTGTCTGCGCCGGTCCCACTCGCGACCAGCGCAGGACGGGAGAACCGCCTATTTGGCTTGCCCCGCGCGGAGCGAAAGCAGGTGAACATAACCCACCAGATCGTCACCGAATGCCGTGTCATCGGTTCCGAAATGCTCAACGATGGAGATATGCGTATGCCCGGGCACAGCTTCCAGGAGCGGCATGTGCCCGTCCCGCTTGTAGAGGCCATTGGCCAGCTGGCGAACCGAATCCTGCACCTGTGCGAGATCGAATTCGCCATAGGCGATCAGCATCGGCAGCGTGCTCTTGTCCAGGCGGTTGATGATCGAACGCTCGCTCAGAGCCTTCGGGTCGGCGCCATAATAGAGCGCGTCGCGCTGGGGATCGAGCGGCGCCTGCGTCAGGTTGACGGTGGGCGGCGAGATCACGATCGCGCCGAGAACGCCGCTTTTTGCGTGGTCTTGGCCGGATAACGTCCAGTCGAGCACATGCATCGCGCCTGCCGAATTGCCGGCAATGACGATATGGTTGGCATCACCCTTGTGAAGGTCGGGGTTCTTTTGGATCCAGTCGATGACGTGATTCAGGTCCTCGACGCCGGATGGATAGACAGCCTTCGGCGCGAAACGGTAGCTCCAGCAGACGGCGACGATGCCCTTGCTCGCCAGCCAGGCGCAGACATTGGCGACCTCTGCCTTGTCGCCGCGCACGAAACCGCCGCCATGGGCAAAAGTTACGATCGGCTGCGTGCCGTCAGCGCCCTTCGGCAGGTAGACGTCAAGCCGGTTGCGCTCATCCGGCCCGTAAACCTGATCGGCGAGCTTGGTGATACCGGCCGGCAGGTCCGCAGCATGAAGCGGCTTGTAGAGCGCCATGGTCTGTCCGACGGTCTCGCGCGTGAATGTCTGACCGATCTCCCGGAGCTTTTTCTCGATTTCGGGCGTGTTGGCCACCTGGGCACTCGCGGCTCCGGCCAGGCATAGCCCGCCGACCACGGTGGCAGTTCTCATCCAGTTTCTCATGATCCTCCCCTTCGCTCTCAGATGGTGAACGTCAGTTCTTGACACCGGCGAGCAGCTGCGTCGCGTTTTCGCAGCAGACCGCGCGGCGCTCTTCGTCGCTCAACGGCGCGTTCTCGATCCACTCGCCCGCTTCGGCCGGCTTTTCGAACGGATAGTCGACCGAGAACATGACCCGGTCGCGCCCCAGCGCATCCAGTGCGCAGCGCAGCGGCTCGCTCGAGCAGACCCCGGCCGTCGTGACCCAGATGTTGCGCTTGAAATAGTCGGAGGGCTTCAGCTCGAGCGTCATATTGCCGCGGTTCGAGATTTCCCAACGGCTGTCAAAGCGCCAGAGCTGGTAGGGTAGCGTCTCGCCCATGTGTCCCAGGACGAGCTTCGCCTTCGGAAACCGGTCGAACACGCCGCCGAAGACCAAGCGCAGCGCATGATTGCCCGTCTCGACCGTCCAGCCCCAGACCGGGCCGAAGAGCTCCGGATGGTTCAGATACATGTAGGGGAGGTCGGGCGGGTTATAGGGATGGATGTAGATGGGTGCGCCGAGATCTGCCGCGCGTTCCCACAGGACGGAAAAGCGGTCGTCATCCAGATAGGCGCCGTTGGTCTGTCCATTGATCATGGCGCCGGCCATGCCGAGTTCGCGCACGCAGCGCTCCAGTTCGTCGGCCGCGGCCTTCGGGTCCTGAACGGCGAGATGCGCGAAGCCGCCATAGCGGCCCTTCCCGTCGGCCATGTGGCGGGCGAGGAAATCGTTGCACTCCGCGGCCTTGCGAACCGCGACGCTGGTCACGGTCTCGGCCTGCACGCCCGGCCCCGAAAGCGACAGGATGGCCTTGGAAATGCCGATTGAGTCCATGGCGGAAAGCCGCCTTTCGCCGAAGTCGGCAAGCGCTTCCTTGGCCTTGCCGAACATCGCGGGGCTGATGTTGATGGCTGTCTTGGCGAAATACTCTTCCATGCCCGGCGCCATGAAATGCTCTTCAAGAGCAATCTTCCCGATCATTGTCTCACTCCCATTGCTGTCAGTTGATTTCAAAGATGCGCTTTTCGGTCCGATGCTCGCAGGCCAATGGGCCGTCCGGTCCGATCGTGTAGTTGTCGCACATGACGGCGAAGACGCTGCCGTCGTCGTAGCCGGGATGCACGGCGAACGTCATGTTCTCCATCAGCGGCATGGTTTCGTCTTGCCGGATCAGCGGTCGCTCCACCATGTCGCCGCCCTGACCGTGGGCGTAAAGCCGCATTTCAGGGGGCAGGGAGCGGGCCGACATCCAGGCATTGTGGGCCGCCAGAATCTCCGAAGGATGGGCGCCGGGCTTCATGAGGCCGAGCGTGAAGGCCTGTGCTTCGACCATCGCCGCGCATTGTTCCTTGAGCTTGTTTGTCGCCTTGCCGAGCACAATCGTACGCCCGATCTCGCCATAGGTGCCGCCCGGCCCGTTGACCTCGATGAGAATGGTGAACTGGTCGCCTTGCTCTATGACGCGCCCCTGCAGCTGTCGCGGGTTGAAGCGCGCCGCCGTTCCGATGGGCGCGGAGCCGCACAGCACGATGCCCTGGTCGCTGCCCAGTTCCTGTGCCTTGGCCATCGCGGCGGTTGCGACATCGACGTCGCGCATGCCCGGCTTGATGATGGACAAGACATGCGCAAAGACTTCGTCCTGCAGCCTGCACGTCTGCCGATAGCGCGCGATCTCCTCGGGGCTCTTGACCGCTTTCAGCCGATCGACAATCTCGGTCGCATTGGCGATTTCGATCCCGTCGACGCCGCGGATGGCAGCTAGAAGGTCGGATGGCATGGCGCCGGGCGTGACGAGGCCGACTCGCTGGCAACCCGTCAGCTGCTTTGCCACCAGTTCGCCGTCCAGCGTATTTGTCTGGGCGATGCTGGAGAAAGCCGGTGCGGTTATCTGGATCCCGACGCCGCGATGGATGCCGTCATGCCCGCCAAAATCGCGTGCGCCGCCGAAGGCGCCCATCTCGACAACCGACATCGGCCGGTCGGCAAAGAAGATGACGGTCCGGTAGTAGCCATTGGTCGCCGGGAAATCCGTCAGCCAGCGCACATGCCCGCCGAGCCAGTCATTGCTGCCTGTGGCGACGATCGCGTCGAGCCCGTGCTTCGCCATTTCTCCGCGAAGCGCGCGCCACCGCCGTTCGAGTTCGCTGTCCGAGACCCCGTTCAGGCGTGCTGATGCCGACATGGTTTTCTCCTCTTCATGACTATGGGCAGGTCGTGATCGGTGGGAATTGGGGGTGGATTTGCGCGATGGCTCGTTGGGAGGCGGGTAGCCGGCCGAAGGACCGGTTTTCGGTGCAAATGGGGCCGGCTTGCCGCCGGCCGCACCTGTTCCGCTGGTGGACTTTACTTCACATAAGCGTCGTAGAAGGCCTGGGCCGGCTTGCCCTTGCCGGCGACCGCCGAGATGGCATCGCTGATGAAGGGCTTCATCAGGTCCTTCATCTTGAAGGCCTCGGCTTCGGGAAGGGCAACGATCTTGACGCCGTTGCTTTCCAGATATGTCTTGCCCGCCGTCTCGTGCTCATCCCACGAATGACCGAAATGCGTCGCCCGATCGGGACCCGTCGTGTCGACGATCAGCTTCTGGAGCTTGGGCGAGAGCGCTTCGAAGCGCTGCTGGTTCATCACGACGGCAAAGGTTGCCGATGCTATGCCGTTCGACAGCGAGTATTTGAGCGTCGGTCCGAGACCGAAAGACTGAGTTGCCTCGAACGGGAAGGTCGCGGCATCGATGATGCCCTTGGACAGGGCATCGCTGGTTTCACCTGGCGAGACGGGAAGAGGCGAAGCGCCGAGCTTCTCGATGATGTCCTGGAAGACCTTGCCGGCATAGCGGATACGCAGGCCCTTGAAGACCGCGAGGCTCGTCGGATCCACCTTGGTGAAGTGGAATTTGAGCGGCGGCGTGACGGCCATCCAAAGGATTTTCGTCCCCTTATGCTCGTCCTTCAGATAGGTGTCCGCCAGCTCGGTCAGCCGGCGCGAGGTGACCTCGCTCGACTCCCCTCGGCTCGGATAGGAAAGCGGCAGGCCCGCCAGTTCCGTCAATGGGAAGCGTCCCGGTGTCGCGCTGTGCAACACGACGGACACGTCCACAACGCCGTCGCGGACCATGTCATACTGGCGGTTGACCGGCCCAAGCTGCCCGGCCGGATAAATCTGCACCGTCAGTTCTCCGCCCGATTTCTCCGCCAATTCCTTGCCCCACGCGTCCAGTTCGGCGTTGAGGGCGTGGTTTGGCGGAAGGTAGCTGGAGATCTTCAGCGTGTCGGCAAAAGCCGGAGCGGAGACGGTCAATACGGCTGCAAACGCACCGCGTGCGATGAAATTCATGAGTTCCTCCTCTTGGAGCGCATCCTCCATGCGCTTCCATGATACAATACATGTGTACTGCATCATGGTCAACGTTGTTGATCGTCGAGGCAAGGTCACGCGCACGCCTCGTGACGGGCTGCAGGTGCCCAACGTCTCGCGACGCAGGTCATGCGGGCCCGTCGACGCTCGGCTTGGGCGCAGTGTCGGGTGGAACAGGTCCTTGGGCAGTCGGCTTCGGCCTAGGCGCCGAAGGTTGCGGCCAGCTGTGCCTTTATCTTCAGAAGCGCGGCCTTGACGGCCTCTCGCTGCTGGTCGAACCGTGAGGTGGGAATTGGCACGGAAATCGCGTGAAGCGCGCCGCGCCAGTCTCCGAACGCGACGCCGGCCGCCGATATGCCCGGCGTATGCTCGTCGAGATCATAGGCAACCCCTTCCTCGCGGACGCGCTGCAGCAACTGGTCGAACGCGGGCCAGGAATGCGCGCCGCCGCGCTGGTCCCACTCGGCCTGAACCAGACGTTGCGCGGTTTCTGCAGCCAAGGCCGCCAGCACGGCACGCCCGTTGGCCGTATCCGTCAGCGGAAAAACGTCGCCGATGGCTGATACTGCGCGCAGGCGCTGTGTTCCCGAGACCTGGTCGAGGAAAATCATCGATTGTCCGCGCAGCATGGAAAGGTCCGCGGTCTCATCCGTCAGCTTGACCAGCTCGACGAGATAAGGACGACAGATGTCGACGACGTTGAACTTCACCGCTTCTGCCAGCGCCGTCACTTCGGGACCAAGCCTGATCCCTGAACTTCCGGTGGCGAAGACCAGCCGCTCGTCCTGCAGGGCCGCGACGATACGCTGCACTGTCGATCTGGCCAGACCGACGCGTTCGGCAATCTGACCCAGCGATAGACCGTTGGGGTCCTCGCGAAGCGCGCGCAAAACCGCCGCTGCCCTGGAAATCACCTGTATGCCGCCCCGCGCCAGCGCCGCGTCTTCCTTCATGTGCTCTGCCATCAGTTTCACCGTGTGTACCTTACCGCCTTCTTACATAACCGGCGCAGAAAAGCCATACAGATATAAACCACAATGCGATACGAAAGTATCGTATAAAGAAACATCTTGACCGCGATGCGATGCACATGCATCATTATGCGGTATCGCGCTGATGCCGCAGGAGTTCGGCATCCGAAACAGGCAGCGTTCGCTTCGACCGGTGACGCGCTTTAGGGAGGATGAACAATGGTCAAGATCCGTGGGATCGAATTCGAAGGTAATACGGACAACTCGATGGGACTCGAGTTTTACAACCTCAGCCATCGTTTCGGCTATCAGTCGCCCAACTGGCCCTATTTCGAAGACGTGAAGATCGAGCGCATTCATTACATGGCGAAGTCGGGTGTGCTGTCGCAGCGCATTACCACCTCGATGCACAACACGACCCACATTGATGCGCCGGCGCACGTAGTTCAGGGCACCCCATTCATCAACGAGGTTCCGCTACCACACTTCTTCGGCACGGGGCTGGTTGTCTCGATCCCGAAGAAGCAGTGGGAGCAGATAACGTATGACGATCTGGAAAAAGCGGCCGGCAAGGCCGTGCGTCCCGGCGATGTGATCATCGTCAATACCGGCTTCCACCACATCTACGATGACAGCGAGGACTACTTCCTCCGCGCACCCGGTTTCGTGCCGTCTGCAGCCGACTGGTTCATCGAGAAGAAGGTCAAGGTTGTCGGCCACGACACCCAGGCCAACGACCATCCGATGGCGACCGCCATCGGTCCGCACGGCATCGGTCCGATCATCAACCATGTCGACCTCAAGCAGGAATATTTCGAGTGGTCCGGCGGCCGCGACTGGAAGGACGACTTCCCGGAATGGGAGCCCGTTCATCGCAAGCTGTTCAAGGCTGGCATTCTCGGGATCGAGAATGTCGGGGGCGACCTCGACGCCGTGACCGGTAAGCGCGTCACCTTCGCCTTCTTCCCCTGGAACTGGGACCGCGGCGACGGCTGCATCATCCGCCTCGTAGCCATGATCGACAAGGGGCAGAACTACCGCATCGAAGCCGGCACGGCGTTCTGACGAACCCGCGCATGCCGCATCTCGCGGTATGCGCATTCGCCATCGGCTATTGCAATCAAGATCAGGCATAGGGAGGTGCGTGATGCATGTGAAGCGATTTGAGGACGCCAAGTCCTATGACGCGCCCAATCACTGGGGCGTGGTGGGCCTGCGCCTGCAGGGTTTCGAGGAGGGTGGCCCGACCAACCAGTGGGTCGGTCTGAGCCAGTTCCTGCCGGGCGGCGGTGCCGGACCGGACAGTTCGCCGGTCGAAAAGATCTATGTGATCCTGTCGGGCGAGATGACGGTGATCGTCGACGGCAAGGAGACGGTGCTGCGTCAGTACGACAGCTGCACCATCCCGGCCCAGGAAGTCCGCAAGATCGAGAACCGCTCCAACCACGTTTGCACGATGCTCGTCGTCATTCCCTATCCGAAGGAGACGAAGTGATGTCGCTGTCCAATCCGCTTTCCATGTTTGACGTCAAGGGCAAGGTTGCCTTGATCACCGGGGCCTCGGGCGCTTTCGGCATGGTCGCCGCCCGCACGCTTGCGGGGGCCGGCTGCAAGCTGGTTCTGGCTGCCGGCAATCTCGCCTCGCTTTCTGAGATCGCCGGCGAGTGCCGCGCCTCAGGTGCTGAGGTGCATGAGGTGAATGCGCGTCCGAACAGCGAAGAGGCCGCCGACGCGCTCGTGGCCGAAACGGTCAAGGCTTTCGGCGCGATCGATATACTGGTGGTTGCCTCGGGCATGAACAAGGTCGCCAAGATCGACGAGATGGACCTGTCCGCCTTTCAGTCGGTCATGGACGCCAATGTCACCCAGAGCTGGCTCCTTTCACGCGCCGCAACGCGTCAGATGAAGGCGCAAGGATCCGGCGGCAAGATCGTGCTTGTCAGCTCGGCGCGCGGTCTTCTCGGTCATCCGGCGGGCTATACCGCCTATTGTGCTTCCAAGGCTGCGGTGGACGGAATCACCAAAGCGCTCGGCTGCGAGCTTGGCCCGACCGGCATCACGGTCAATGCCATCGCGCCGACCGTGTTCCGTTCACCGCTGACCGCCTGGATGTATGAGGAGACCGAGCAGGCGACGGCCGTGCGCAACGGCTTCCTTGCCCGCGTGCCCAAGGGACGGCTGGGCGAACCGGAAGATCTGGCCGGTCCGCTGCTCTTCCTCGCCTCGCGCGCTTCGGACTTCTACACCGGCCATATCCTTTATGCCGACGGCGGCTATACGGCGGGCTGAGCGATGAGCGACCAATGGATCGGTGTCATCGGTGCCGGCCTCATGGGGCACGGGATCGCGCTGACCTTCGCCAAGGCAGGGCAAAGGGTCGCCATCCACGACCCGGTTCAGGCCGCGCGCGAAGGGGTGAAGGCACGCATTGCCGAGAGCCTCGCCCTCATGGGTGAGGCCCCGGGGGCCATTTCCGCCATCCTCGAGCGTGTTGAGGTTCGCGACACGCTTGGGGGCGCCGTTCAAGCGGCGGCGATCGTCTTCGAAGCGGCTCCTGAAAAGATGGAACTGAAGCAGGCGATCTTTGCCGCGATCGAGGCGCATGCGTCCATCGATGCGATCCTTGCATCGAACACCTCGGTCATGCCGATCACGCAGATCATGTCGCAGTTGCAGAACAAGGGCAGGGCGATCGGCACCCATTGGTGGAACCCGCCCCACCTCATTCCGCTGGTCGAAGTTGTGCGGACGGAGTGGACCGAGGATGCCGTCGTCGAGGCTACGATGGCGCTATTGTCGGAAGCGGGCAAGACGCCGGTCCGCGTCGCCAGGGACGTGCCGGGCTTTATAGGAAACCGGCTGCAGCACGCCCTGTGGCGCGAGGCGATCAGTCTCATCGAGCGCGGCATCTGCGATGCGGCCTCAGTTGACACTGTCATCAAGAACTGTTTCGGGCGGCGGCTTTCGGTGCTCGGGCCGCTGGAAAATGCCGACCTGGTCGGGCTTGACCTGACCCTCGACATTCACAGCCAGGTTCTTGCCGATCTTGAGGCAAGGCAGGGCCCCTCGCCACTCTTGGAGGAGATGGTGCGCGAGGGGCGGCTCGGCATGAAATCCGGCCGTGGCTTCTATGACTGGACGCCGGAGGAGGCGTCCGCCGTGCGCAACCGCGTGTCAACGCATCTGCAAAGACTGGAGACCATTCTTCCGGAATGAGGGCGGTAAACCGCGCCCGGCACAACTCGCTTGGAGGAGAGACGAGATGAGCACGCCATTGACTTACGCATGTCGGATTTCGCAGGCGCCGTCGGCCGAGACCGCGGCGGTCTTGCTGCATGCGTCGCAACCCGGCACCGCCCCATTATCCCAGCACCATCTATCGCCGCAAAAGCATGTCGAGGGAGCGAGACATCATGCGCTTTGAAGAGAGAAACGACCTTCTCAAACCCGGTTATCTGAAACTCGAAAGCGGCATCCAGCGCTACGATGACGGCTATGTCACGATTGCTGCGCTGACCCGCATGCCGCGCTGCCGCGCCAAGATGGTTCACTGGTGGTTCGGCTGGCTTGGCGGCACCGACCAGTACAAACTGTGGCATCCGGTCGATCATCTCTTCTCCGATTGGGAAGACCGGGGCAATGGCGGCAATTATTACGGCGCCAAACATCTCGTGCATGAAACATTTGGCGGAAGCGGCCCGGTGCACAAGCTGCGCATCCATTTCCGGGACCCGCATGAGCTCTTCGACCGCGACAGTTACGATGCTGTCGACGGAATTGCGGTCTGCGCACGCGCGGGAGCGTCGGACGCTCCGATCAATCTCGGCCATATGTGCCACTTTGTGCGCAACACCGACTACGGCTGCGAAATGCGGAGCCGCTTCTGGTTTGGCGACGTGCATAGCCAGACAGACGGGCAGACGCTTCCCGACGACGTTCGCGCCGGCATCCGAAAGGAGGCCCTGACGGACGAATTCTGTCACGGGCTACACCAGCACGCAACCGAGGAAATGGGTTATCTCGCCGACCTCCTGCCGGTCCTCTACCGGCAGGCCACGCGCGACGCGTCCTTCTAGAACTCGCCCATCGGGCACAATTTCAAGGAAATGGCCATGGCCAAGGAAAAGATAGTCATCACCTGCGCCATCACCGGCGCGATCCACACGCCGACGATGTCCGACGCGCTGCCCTATACGGCCGACGACATCACCCGCCAGGCCGTGGACGCGGCCGAGGCCGGCGCCTCCATCCTGCATCTGCACGCGCGGCGTCCTCACGATGGCGGCGTCTCGATCGATCCGAAGGATTTCGCGGCGTTCCTGCCGCGCATCAAGCAGGCGACGAATGCCGTCGTCAACATTTCCACCGGCGGCAGCCTGAAGAACACGATCGAGGAGCGCATCGCGCCCGCGCTGACGTTCTCGCCGGAAATGTGCTCGATGAACATGGGATCGATGAACTTCTCGTTTCATCCTCTCGCCCAGCGCTACGAGACCTTCAAGTTCGACTGGGAAAAGGAGTATATCAGCAACTCCGACACCTATATCTTCCGCAATACGTTTGCCGATATCCGCAATGCCGCCACGCAGCTGGCGCCGCATGGCACGCGTTTCGAACATGAGTGCTACGATGTCGGACATCTCTACAATCTGAAGTTCTGCATGGATGCAGGGCTGTTCAAGGCACCCGTCTTCATCCAGTTCATCTTCGGCATCCTCGGCGGGATCGGCTCCGAGGTGGACAATCTCATCTTCATGAAGCGCACAGCCGATCGCCTCTTCGGCAAGGATTACCGCTGGTCGGTTCTCGGTGCCGGCGGCGCACAGATGTCGCTCGCTGCAACTGCGAGCCAGATGGGCGGCAACGTTCGCGTCGGCCTCGAGGACAGCCTCTTCATCGAGCGCGGTAAGCTCGCCACCAGCAATGCGCAGCAAGTTAGCAAGGTCAGGCGGATCGTCGAGGAACTCGGCTGCGAGGTCGCGTCCCCGGATGAGGCTCGCGAGATCCTGCAGCTGAAGGGCGGCGAGAATGTCAACTTCTAACGTCTTGCCGGACCATGGGTCCGGCGCGGCCCACCGTCGGAAGAAGGAGCCTCGCCGGATGGATCATCGGAGAAGAAAGGAAAAGCGATGAACGCGCGATTGTCGGCCCTGCTTGAAGGGCTTTTCGGCATCCTGTTCAAAGTGGCCATGCTGGCACTGGCGCTGATGATGCTTGTCATCGTCTGCGACGTTTTCATGCGCTACGTGTTGAACCATCCGCTTCGCGGGTCCTACGACCTCATCGAAATGCTGCTGCCGGTCGTCGTTTTTCTCGGCCTGCCCACGGTCGTGGCGGGGCGTCATGACATTGTGATCGACCTGATCGACGGTCTGGCGCCGGCCCGCATCACACGGCTGCTGATCGTGACAGCGAATGTGCTGGCGGTCGGCATCCTATGCGTCGTCGTCCTGGCCATGTGGGACCCCGCCCTGCAGGCCTATCGCTATGGCGACGTGAAGCTGCAGCTGAACATGCCGATCTGGATCCTCTGGATCCCCGCATTTGTCGGCGTGGTTGCCACGATACTCGCTGCCATCAAAGTTCTCGTCGAGGTCGTCGACGGGCGCGGACAGCTCGAACCAAAGAACGAAGGGATCAATCTCGAATGAGCGCGCCATTGATCGGTTTATGCCTAATCGGGCTTCTGTTCCTTCTCCTCTTTCTGCGGGTACCGATCTGGATCGGGTTGCTTGTGGCTGGGTTACTCGGGAATGTCATCCTCAACAATCTTGGTGTGGCCCTGTCGGTGACGGGATCCAACATGTTCGATTCCGCCAGCAATTACGGTCTCTCGGTCGTGCCGCTCTTCGTCCTGATGGGGGACGTCGCCTCCGGGTCGCGCCTCTCAAGCGAACTGTTCAAGGCCGCCCGTGTCATCATGTCGGGCGTACGCGGCGGTCTCGCTCTCGCCGCCATCGGTGCGTCGGGCGCCTTCGGTGCCGTATGCGGCTCCTCCGTCGCCACCGCGGCCACCATGACCCGGATCGCCATCCCGGAGATGCGCAAGGCCAATTACGAAGACGGCTTTGCGGCCTCCTCGGTTGCCGCCGGTGGAAGCCTCGGCATTCTCATTCCGCCTTCGATCATCCTGGTGATCTATGGCGCGATCGCCGAGCAGTCGGTGCAGACCCTGTTTGCCGCGGCCTTCATTCCCGGCATTGTGCTTCTGTTGCTCTACATTCTGGTCGCGCTCTGGATTGCCAACCGCAATCCCGAAAAAGCCCCCGCCGACCCGTCCGTCAGCTTCATCGAGCGCCTGAAGGCGCTGAAAGAGCCGTGGCAGTTCCTGGTCCTCTTCATTGTGACCATAGGTGGGATATATGCGGGGGTCTTCAGCCCCAACGAAGCAGCCGGGATAGGCGCCTTCGGCGCCATCGCGCTCGGTTTTCTCGGTCGCCGCCTGACGTTCACGCAGCTTGTCCAATGCTTCAGGACCAGCGTGATCACCAGCTGCGCCCTGTTCGCAATCGTCATTGCCGCCAATCTGTTCTCGAACTTCGTCGTCCAGACCCGCCTGCCTGAGCTTCTGCTGAACGCTGCTCACGCGGCCGGTTTCGCGCCCTGGGCGATCATGGTCAGCATCATCGCGATCTACATTGTCCTGGGGTGTTTCCTCGAGGGCATCGGCATGGTCCTGATTACCGTGCCCGTCTTTCTGCCGGTCGTCACGGGTTATGGCTACAGCCCCGTCTGGTTCTCCATCATCGTGGTGATCGTCGTGGAACTGGGCCTCATCCATCCGCCCGTCGGCATGAACCTCTTCGTCATCCAGGCGCAGCTGCCGGATGTGAGCATCGGCCAGATGTACCGGGGCATCCTGCCCTTTCTTCTGGCTCCCTTCGCGCTCATTCTGCTGCTTTTCCTCTTCCCGCAATTGGCCCTGTGGCTTCCGTCGGTTCTCTATTGAGCCGACGGAACGCTCTGGCAAAGCCAACAGCGAACATCGCAGGCAGTCGCATCGACAGGCCGGCCATCTGAGCCGCGCGGTGCATCGTCGAAGGGCACTCGTCATGGACCCTGAAGTTGGTCGCAAACAATTGTTGATGACATCGTCAGTTTTGAGGTCGCAGGTGGTTGAGGGCTGGCGTCGCTTAAGCCGCCGATCTGCTGTGTTACGTTGACGAGAGCTGATGCCACGCCGGATTCCTCATCTCTCACACCGGTCAGGGCCGAGCTCGACACGGGCACGAAGCAGACGCCGAGGCCGAAGCTCATGATGCATAGGGCTGGTAGCGGGTTTCGACCAGCCCATATCCAGTGTCCGGACTCTATTGATCAGATAGAGCTGACATGGCCTCGTCGATTTCCGACTTTCCAATCCCCATCCCGATCTTGTAGGCCGCGGTGAAGATCGGACCCAGAGAACCACCATGGCCAGGATACCCTTTGCCAAAGATACTGGCAGTGACGTTTCCACAGGCAAAAAGTTTCCCTATTTTCGAGCCGTTGTGTCTGATGACACGACCACATGTATCTGTTCTCAATCCACCCTTTGTGCCGTTATTGCCGGGCAAGACCTCCACTGCGTAGAACGGACCGTGTTCGATTGTTCCCAGACATGGGTTGGGTGAATGGTTCGGATCGCCGTAATAGAGCCCGTGAACATCACCACCCCGACCAAAGTCCGCGTCATGGCCTGCAAGGGCGTACGCATTTGTCTGGTTAACTGTCCTGCTGAGGCCCGAAACCGACACGCCGAGCTTTTCGGCCAGCTCAGCCAAGGTGCTGCCGCTCATCATCCAATCCGGAGCAGGTGCGCCGGGAGGAACAGATGCGACAGGATATTTGCTCTTGAATCTCTGGTCAAAGATGATCCAGGCGGGTCTGTTAGGGTAAGAGAAAGATGCAGGATCGAATATGTTGAACGCCATTCCCAGATCATTGTAGGAACTGGCTTCGTTGACGAACCGCTGCCCATTCCGATTGACCATTATGGAGCCGGGAAGGGCGAGTTCTCTCACCATGTTTCGCGTCAGCGGACGGTCATCAAGCTCATCACCAGGAATGCAATAGGCCGCTGTCCACCACGCCTCCGTCATGTTTGCGACGGACGCTCCGGCTTCAAGCGCCAGGAGCAGGCCATCCCCGTCATTGCCTGGCGGAGTCGTGGGAGCGCTGGAAAAACCAGGGAGAAAGGTCGCGACCAGCGACGGATTCCATTCGAAACCCCCAGTGCACATGACGACACCATCCCGTGCCGTGGCGACATATGAAATCGTCTCAACGCCCGAACAGGTTTCTTCTTTGAATGACAGTCGCTTAAGTGGTTCATTGACAAAAAATTGAACGCCAAGCTGCGCGCAGGCCTGTGCAAGCCCCGCGACCAGGGCTGCGCCCTGAGTGCGAACGTTCCTGCTCAGACGCTCTGCTAGAATTTCGGAAGCCAGCCCCTTGCGTCCTTCGGTAGATGTCACGGGCTGTCGCAAATGCGAGAAGCGCAACATTTCGAACAACGCCCTGTCCATTCGCGGCTCGAAGGGCAGGGGTTCGACAGATCTGCCGCGGCGCGCGCCGTTCCAGTTGGGGTGATAATCCGGTCTATCGACGCTGAAGAAGCGGAGTTCTGTGCTTTCTTCGAGGAACCTGAGCATCTCAGGACCGGTTTCAAGAAAATCTACGAGAACGTCCTGGCCGATTTCTCCAAGCGTCAACCGGGCGAGATAGGCAAGGCCGTCTCCTTCGTGATCCTCGAAGCCTGCTTCCTGCATCACATGGTTCTTGGGGATCCAGATGCCTCCGCCGGAAATCGCGGTCGTACCTCCCAGAAGATGAGACTTTTCAAAAACGCCGACTTTCAAACCACGCTTGGCCGAAGCGAGTGCCGCCACCAGACCCGCGCCACCGCTTCCGAGAATGATGACATCAAATTCCAGTGCGCGCATATGATCTTATCCGACTGATCTGCTGAGGCGCTGATCATGGTTGTTGACCAGAGTACGGTGTGTTTCCTTTGTCAGCGCCACGATGTTGTTGCGAACGTGGGCCTCAATCTCCGCTGGAGGCTTCTTGCTCCGGAACGCATCGATGATCCAGTCGTGCCCCTGAAGCGTGGACTTTCCGCTGTCCTTGCCGAGCGTATGGAGAATGGTCGCCTCTGCTCTTGGTTGAATGAACCGATCGATCATGCCGATCCGGGATCGCAGGAGTGCGATCTGCTCAACGATGGTTTCGTTGGGGCATCGACGGTTGATCACCGCGTGGAAGTCCCTGTTTCCCTGGGTCCAGCCCACGAGATCGAAGGCGGACAAGGCCTCCTCCATCTGGCTGTTGATCTCTTCCAGCTGCTTGAGGTCCTTGTCGGTGATCCTGGGCGCGGCAGCCCCGGTGACGTATCCTTCAAGTACGGCGAGAAGCTCCATCTGCTCCGCCCATAGATCCGGGTCTGCGCCCGCGACGATGGCTCCGGAATTCTTACTGAAGATGACAAGGCCCTCAGCCTCGAGGCGGCGGATTGCCTCTCGAACCGGAACAGGGCTGACCGATAGCTCGCGCGCGAGCGTGTCGATCACCAGCCGCTGCTTGGGTGCATAAAGCCCGCGATCAATGCCCGCCTTGATATAGTCGTAGGCTAGTTGCTGCTTGCTTGTTGCTTCCGCAGCCTGCGCCACCACCTTCGCCATGAGGTCATTCCCTAACGTGTAAAGCAAATTCGAAATCAGATTTGATTGCGCAAACGGGTAAAGGTTCAAAGCGCGTTGAGCAAGAGCTACTGTTTCCACGATAGCCGCCGTTCGAGCCCCGCGCTGAGCCTGGACAGGATGAACACGATGACGATGAAGATCACGGCCACAGCCGTCAGATATTCGAACTGCTTGTAGGTGATGGAGGCCTGTGCGTTCGCCACGTAGACGATATCTTTCACGCCGATCACGCCGACGATTGCCGAATCCTTCAGGATCACAATGAACTGGTTCAAGAGGAGAGGGATCGCGGTACGTAGCGCTTGCGGCCAGATAATGATGCTGTTGGTTTTCCAGCGAGAAAGACCCATGGCAGCCGCTGCTTCCCACTGGCCACCGTCGATGGTCAACAGAACCGAACGATAGATTTCCGCAACATAGGCCGTGTTCAACAGCGTCAGCGAGATGATCGCGGCTGTGATCGGGTCCATTTTCCATCCGGTCACGCCTGCAAGCGCGAAATAGACAAGCAGCACATAGACATATGGCGACAGAGACCGGAAGATCTGAATGTAGAGAAATCCGGTTGCTCTCAGCGCGCCGGATCGACTTCTCAGAAGAGAAACGATGATGCCGCCGAAAAACATCGATAGCGCCAGCGACACGATCGAAATCAGGAAGGTGAATCGGAGCCCGTAAAGCATGGCGGGCAGATGGGTGTAGACGGCGTACCAGCTATTCATCGATCAGGCCCACTTGCTTTCGTTAAGACGATTCTCAACGGCTTTGACCACCAGAGAAAGAACCAGCATCGTCGCAATCAGCAGGACCGCGACAGAGATATACGCTTCGAACGGGCGGTATTGGTTGAGGCTGATATCCTGAGCGGCGAAAATCAGTTCGGGAACGGCAACGACCGCGGCATAGGTCGAAGCCTTGAAGCAGATCACAAACACGTTGAGAAGCGGCGGAATGACGATCCGAATGACCTGCGGAAACAGGATCGAGCGGTTGATACGATAGTCGGAAAGTCCCAGAGCCTTCCCGGCTTCAACCTGCCCAGCGTCGATCGAATTATAGCCGGTCCTGAAAATCTCCGCGGTAAATGCTGAACTCATGATCGCAATTGCGAGGATGATCGACTGCGTCCCAGACAGCGCCAGTCCGAATTTCGAGGCGACGCCGAAGTAGATCCAGAGGAGCAGGAGATACATGGGCAGGCCGCGAACGATCTGCACATAGGTGTAGGAAATCGCGTTCAGAGCCCGGGTGCGGGAAGCCAGGCCCAGATAGCAGATGAACCCGATGATGCAGCCGAACACGAAGCCGACAATGGCGAAATAGAGGTCATATCCTAGCCCCCAGAGGAGGCGCGGCCATTGTGCCAGGATGACCGAGAAATCGAGGTTCATGACGTTCCCTTTTTCCTTAATCTCTTTTCTTAGCGATACGCCTGACCAGACGACGCGTCAACATCATATATGATTTCGTATTGCAAGACAGATATTTTCAGTCCATATTCGTGACAAGAGGAGTTCAGAATTCCCCAAATCAAGAATGCGGAAAGCGGACTGACGGATGAGATTTTCAGGAAAAACGGTCATTGTGACAGGCGTGGCGACAGGACTTGGACGCGCCATCGCCACGGCGCTCGCAGAAGAGGGCGCGAACCTTGTCCTTGTCGATCGTGCGAAAGAACAGCTTGAAGATCTCGCCTCAACCCTTCGCAACAAGGGGTGTCAGACGGCTGAGATCGTAGGCGATGTCTCAGAGGATGAAACTGCCAAATCCTCTATTGATCTTGCGCTTTCCCGCTACGGCTCGCTCGACATTCTGATCAACAATGCCGGCATCAATCCCACCGGGACCATTTCCGAGACAGATCCGGCCACATGGCAGCACACTTTGGATGTCAATCTGAAGTCTGCTTACCTCTTCTGCCGGGAAGCGCTTCCTCACATGGTGGCTGCGGGCAGGGGCGTGATCGTCAACACCGCCTCGATCGCGGGTCAGAGGGCGTCTACCGCGGAAGCAGTCTACGGCGTTTCCAAAGCCGGCCTCATCATGCTGACGCGGACGATTGCCCGTGACTACGGTGCCAAGGGCATCCGCGCCAACGCCATTTGTCCCGGTGTTCTTGAGAGCGTGATGGCGGATCGCCTGAACCGCATGTCTCCAGAGCAGGTCGCCGCCCGCGACCAGAGGTTTGCTCCCACCGTGCCACTCGGCCGGCTCGGAGCCTACGAAGAAATCGCCAAAGCCACACTGTTCTTGGCGAGCGAGGATGCCAGCTACGTCAATGGTGCGCAGCTGACAGTCGATGGTGGATTGACCGCCTAGCAAGCCGCTGTGCCCCGCTGGGAGGCGGGTTTCAGACCCGAATTTGATTTTTCAACGAGAAGGGGAATGCTCATGAATACCAAGCAAGACAACACGGTGCAGTCTAGCCGCCGTTCGCTTCTGACAGCCGGACTGCTTGCAGGCGGTGCCGCCGCTGCGGCCCTTGGGGCTTCGGCGCCTGTTGCCGCCGCACAGGATGCCGGCAAGGAATCCGTGCTCGACAAGGCGCTCCGCACGAAGAAAATCGTCGTGGCCGCAAGCCTGAAATATCCGCCGAACATGTTCGTCAACGACAAGGGTGAACCGGACGGTTATGAAATTGCCCTCATTCGCCGGCTGATCGCTGACCTTTCTCCGGAGATCAAGGTCGAGTTCGCGGATATGGACTTCGGCCAGATGTTCGCCGCCGTTGAGTCCGGCCGCGCTGACATGATGACAACGGGCACGATCCTGCCTTCCCGTTCGCTGCGAGGCTGGTTTGCTGGTTGTGCCGCAACATTCCAGCCCGTTTATGTCGTTGGACGGCAGGCCGGCGAGATCCCGTTCGATCAGATGAACGCCTCCGGGTTCAAGTTTGCCGCCCTCCAGGGAAGCTCGCAGGAAGCAAAGATCCGCGCGCTCTATCCGAAAGCAAGCGTCGCTGTCTTCCCGGATCAGACGGGTGCGATCGGTGAAGTCATGTCGGGCCGTGCCAACGCGACGCTCCAGTCCCTGTTCACGATCGTCAACACCAAGAAGCAGGGCGTTGATCTTTCCATCATCGGCAAGGAGCCTGCCTATGTGGATCACAATACCTTCTTCATGCCGACAGGCGATATGAAGATGTACATGTACGTGACCAACTGGCTGCTCTTCAATGCAGCTGGCGGCATTCTGAACTCGGTCTTCCGCGAATATGTCGGCAAGGATGCCATCGCTGCCGGTCTGCCCTATCTCACAGTCGGACCGGGCGGCAGCCCGCTCAAAGTCAGCGCGTGATCTTGAATGCAGGGCGGCCTCGGATGCCGCCCTGCTCCTTGACTGGACAGGACAATGGACACTTCAGAAAACAAGAAAACTGTCATCTCGCTCCGCAATGCAAGCAAATGGTTTCCCAGCCGCGATCTTCCCAACGTTCGCGGGCTGAACTCGGTATCGCTTGATGTCTCGGAAGGTGAGGTTGTCGTCTTGCTCGGCCCCAGTGGGTCAGGCAAAAGCACGCTTCTGAGATGCCTCAATCTTCTCAACATTCCGGATGAGGGGCATCTCCGTGTCGGATCGGTGGAATGGGATGCTGAGAAATACCATTCGACGTGCTCGAAGGAGCGCCGCTACCGGAGTGACTTCCAGCGCCTGCGGCGTGAGACCGGAATGGTCTTTCAGCACTTCAACCTCTTTCCCCATATGACCGTACTCGAAAACGTCATGTGCGGGCTTGTCCATACGAAGGGAAAGACGAAGGACGAGGCACGCGAGATTGCGCGTGAGGAAATTGCAAAGGTCGGGCTGGCGGAACGAGAAGGTCACTATCCCTCTCAATTGTCGGGAGGGCAGAAGCAACGTGTCGCCATTGCGCGCGCGATCGCGACGAAGCCGTTAGCGATGCTGTTCGACGAGCCCACGTCCGCTCTCGATCCAGAATTGCGCGGCAGCGTGCTTGCCGTGATGCAGGATCTTGCCAAAGAGGGAATGACGATGGTTGTCGTGACCCATGAAATGGGTTTTGCTCGTGCAGTCGGCAATCATATCGTTTTCCTCGAGCACGGCGAAATCATCGAAGAGGGGCTGTCGAATGACTTTCTCGACAATCCGAAGACCGAGCGTGCCCAACGCTTCTTGTCCGAGATCGCCTGATATGAAGCGAGGGCAATGTGCCCTCGCTTCGGATAAATGAAACGAGGCGCTAGTTGCCTAGCGCCTCGAATTTTCAAAGCTTGGCTCTTTTCGTTACTGATATACAACCTGCACTGTCGTGTACTCCGACAGACCTTCCTCTGCAAATTCGACACCGATACCTGAGCTTTTGACCCCGCCAAAGGGAACGTTTGGCTGGATTGCGCCATGCTTGTTGATCCACACGGACCCGCATTCCAACTGGTTTGCAACCTTCTTGGCCATTTCGATATCTCTGGTCCAAACCGAACCGCCTAGACCATTCGGATTGTCGTTGGCCTGTCTGATGACCTCATCCAGGTCGGAATATTTGATGATGGGAAGCGCGGGGCCAAACTGCTCTTCGTCCACGAGGGGATCGCCGTTCTTGAGGTCGGCGACGAGTGTCACAGGGTAGAAATTACCCGGTGCCTCATCGTCAACCGTGCCGCCGATCAAGACACGGCCGCCTCTGCTTCTCGCATCGTCAACGAGGGCCTTGACCTTCTGAAACTGCATGCGGTTCTGGACGGGACCCAGGATACTGTCCTCGGAACTGCCGTCGCCGACCTTCACCGTGGCGGCAAAATTCGCCAGCTCCCGGCAGACGTCTTCGTAGATGTTCTCGTGAACATACAGTCGTTTAAGGGCTGCGCAGGTCTGGCCCCCGTTGATGAATGCGCCCCAGAAGATACCCTCGGCGATCTGGCGTGGGTCGCAGTCGGGCAGAACAATTCCCGCATCATTTCCGCCCAGTTCGAGCGTCAGACGTTTCAGAGTTCCGGCTGCGCTGGCCATGATCTTCTTGCCGGTTTCCGTCGAGCCCGTGAAGACGATCTTGGCAATACCGGGATGAGAGGACATGGCAGCGCCGATATCATTCTCACCCGTGACGCAGTTCAGAACGCCGGCGGGCAGTACGGTATTCAAAAGCTCGATCATGCGGATGGTCGACAGCGGCGTGAGCGGAGAAGGCTTGATGACGACTGTGTTCCCAGTGCGGATTGCGGGCACGATATGCCAGATGGCGATCATCAGTGGCCAGTTCCACGGCGTTATGGAGCCGACGACGCCCACGGGCTTGCGGTGTAACTCAACACGCCCCTGATTGTCGTCCTGCAGGATTTTCACAGGCAATTCCAGACTGGCCGTGTGACGTGCCCAAGCCTCCGCGCCTCCGAGTTCGAAGCGGGACCCCATCCCGTTCAGGGGCTTGCCCTGTTCCAGGGTCAGAAGTTGAGCGAGTTCCTCGGCGTTGGCGCGCAGAACGTCTGCAATGTCGATGCACGCCTTTTGTCGCGTCGCGTCGTCGGTCTTGCTCCAGGTTTCGAAGGCGTTCTGAGCAGCGGCAACGGCGAGGTCCAATTGAGCGACAGTTGCCTTTGGTGCCGCGCCGGCGACGGTGCCGTCAGAGGGGTTGAGCACCTCGAACGAGTTTTCTGTTGAGGTTGATTTCCCGTTGATCACGAGCCCGAACTGACGGTCCAACATGATGGTCTCCTCCTGTATCACGCCAAATTACTAAACATGTTAAGTATCTGGCCGGAGAAAATCAAGGCGCAAGTGGGCTGCTTATCGCAGCGTGGCTTTGTCGGTCACTTCGTTCAGCAGGGAAATCAGGGCTTCGATCTTGTCATGGCCTATACGATTTTCGAGTTCTTCGTATATCCGGAGGCTTTCTGGGCGGACCTCATCCAGCAGTTTGACGCCGGCTTCATCGATTGAAACAAGAACGCGGCGGCCGTCTGCAGCGTCTTTCGTTGTCCGGATAAGCTTTCGATCCTCAAGAGACCTGATCATTCTCGTCAGGCTTGGCGCCAGCAATGTGGCTCCTTGCGCCAGTTCCGATGCGTCTGTTTCGCCGCGCTCGCCAAGAATGCGTAACACGCGCCATTGCTGCTCGGTGACATTGTGCGTCGCCAGCAAGGGGCGGAAATGGCTCATGACAGCTTCGCGCGCCTTGAGAAGGGCGATCGGGAGCGCCTGACGCGTCGTGCGGAGAAGGCGATGGGGATGTGTATCTTCGTCCATGGATTGTCTCTAGGTGACGAGCCGGGGGGCCGTCAACAACACTTCCGCCGCTGCCCAAACCTCACCCATTGACAATCACGAGAAAATACTTAACGTGTTAAATATATGAGGAGGCCACAATGCCGCATTTTATCATTGAAGCGTCATCGAACCTGAAGCCGCGCGTCGATTTCACGGCGGTGAGCAAGGTGGTTCATCAGGCAATTCTGGAGAGTGGGTTGTTTGAGATTGGGGCGATCCGTGTCCGCGTCCATCTCAGCGACGACTATGCGATTGCCGATCTTGATGATCGAAATGCCTTTGTGGACATGAGCTTCCGCATTGGCGCGGGCCGAAGCGCTGAGGAGAAGAAGCGGGTCGGAGAGGCCATCATGGCGGCCGTCAAGGCCGAGTTGCTGGACCTGTTTCATGAGCCGCATTTCGCGCTTTCGCTTGAAATCCGGGAAATCGATCCGGCGCTCAGCTGGAAAGACAATGCCATGCATGCGCGCCTCAGAGGCGGCCAATAGCGCCGCGATCCAATGACATACGAGCTGAACGGATGCCGGGCATTCGAATGGAGATCCGATGACGAATTTTGAAGAGAACAAGAAGAAGGCCGAGACCTATCTTGAACGGTTTCACAAGGACGGTGTCCTCAATCATATCGCAGGTGAAGCTGTTCCTGCGGCGGACGGCACCACATTTGAGACGATCTCGCCAGTCGATCTGAAGCCGCTCGCAAAGGTCGCGCATGGCAAGTCGGCCGACATTGATCGCGCGGCCAGAGCCGCCGCAGACGCTTTTCCCGCCTGGGCCGCCATGCCCGGTGATCAAAGAAAGGCGCTCTTGCACAAGGTTGCCGATGCCATCGTCGCACGCGCCGAAGAGATTGCTTTTGTGGAGTGCATGGATACCGGGCAGTCGCTGAAGTTCATGGCGAAGGCGGCGCTCAGAGGTGCCGAGAATTTCCGGTTTTTTGCCGACAGAGCGCCCGAAGCGCGAGACGGCAAGACGTTGCGCGCGCCGGGCCAGGTCAATATGACAACGCGTGTACCGATCGGACCCGTGGGGGTCATTACGCCCTGGAACACGCCCTTCATGCTTTCGACCTGGAAGATCGCTCCGGCGCTCGCCGCCGGCTGCACCATCGTGCACAAGCCTGCGGAATTCTCGCCGTTGACGGCGCGGCTTCTTGTCGAGATTGCCGAAAGTGCCGGCCTGCCGAAGGGGGTCTGGAACCTCGTCAATGGTCTCGGCGAGGACGCTGGCAAGGCCTTGACCGAACATCCCCTGATCAAGGCAATCGGCTTTGTCGGCGAGAGTCGGACCGGCTCGATGATCATGAAGCAGGGTGCCGATACGCTGAAACGGGTCCACTTCGAATTGGGCGGCAAGAACCCGGTCATCGTTTTCGCCGACGCCGATCTGGAGCGTGCCGCAGACGCGGCAGTCTTCATGATCTACTCGTTGAACGGAGAGCGTTGCACATCCTCCTCTCGTCTCCTGGTCGAGCAGAGCATCTATGACAGGTTCACCGCCCTGGTGGCGGAGAAGGCAAAGCGCATCAAGGTCGGTCATCCGCTCGATCCGCAAACGGTGGTTGGCCCTCTGGTTCATCCGGTTCATGAGCGCAAGGTGCTTGAATATATCGAGATCGGCAAATCCGAGGGCGCTGTCGTTGCGGCTGGCGGTACAAAGGTCGAGGGGCCGGGCGGCGGCTGCTATGTCGCGCCGACCCTGTTTACAGGTGCGAACAACCAGATGCGGATTGCGCAGGAAGAGATCTTTGGACCTGTTCTGACAGCCATTCCGTTCACGGACGAGGCAGAGGCTCTCGCTCTGGCGAATGATGTTCAGTACGGGCTCACTGGCTATCTCTGGACTTCGGACGTTTCACGCGCCTTCCGGTTCACCGATCGGCTCGAGGCCGGGATGATCTGGGTGAATTCGGAGAACGTGCGCCATCTTCCGACGCCCTTCGGTGGCGTCAAAAGCTCCGGGATCGGACGCGATGGCGGTGATTGGTCGTTCGACTTCTACATGGAGACGAAGAACATCGCCTTCGCCACGACCGCCCACGCCATCCAGAAACTCGGCGGCTGATCCCGTCACCGAACCGCCGAGCCTTCTCAAGGCGCGGCCAACCAACAAGCCAATTTTCGCCGGCATGCTGCGTCGGCTTCTGAGGAGGATTTTATGCCGATACCCCAGTTCAATCTATATCCCGCCTTCAACACGGTGAGGCTCAGCCACGTCGAGTTCATCGTCAAGGATCTCGCCGCAAGCCGTGCCTTCTATTCGGACATGCTGGGACTTCAGGTCACTGACGAAGATTCCGACACCGTCTATCTCCGCGCCATGGAGGAACGTGGCCATCATTGCATGATCCTGAAGAAGGGCGAGACGTCAGCGGTCAGCTACCTCGCGATGAAGGTCTATTCGGAAGAGGACCTCGACAAGGCCAAGGCCTATTTCGACGCGAAGGGCCACAAGACGGAATGGGTTGAGCGCGCCTATCAGGGCCGCACATTGCGGACTTACGACAATTTCGGCATTCCGCTCGAGTTCTATTACAAGATGGATCGGCTTGCACCCATCCACCAGAAATACGCGCTCTATCACGGCGTAAAGCCGCTGCGCATTGACCACTTCAATTGCTTCACGCCCGATGTCGATGCGTCTGTCGCTTTCTACAACGACATCGGTTTCCGGGTGACGGAATATACGGAGGATGACGAAAGCAAGAAGCTGTGGGCGGCCTGGATGCATCGCAAAGGCGGCGTCCATGATATGGCGTTTACGAACGGCGTTGGACCGCGCCTTCACCACACGGCATTCTGGGTGCCTACGCCGCTCAACATCATCGATCTGCTCGACCTGATGTCGACCACGGGCTACCTTCAGAACATCGAGCGCGGTCCCGGCCGTCACGGCATATCGAACGCCTTCTTCCTCTATATTCTTGATCCCGATGGTCATCGCATCGAGATCTATTGCTCCGATTACCAGACCGTCGATCCCGACCTCGAGCCCATCAAATGGGATCTCAAGGACCCGCAGAGACAGACGCTTTGGGGTGCCCCAGCGCCCCGATCCTGGTTTGAGCATGGCAGCGTGTTTGCCAGCACGCAGACGAAGGAACCTCTCCTCAAGGCGCAGCCCATCATCGCGCCCTGACCGTGCCATGAAGCCGAATGGCAGGAGGGGCGGGCTTCCTCCAGGTCCCGCCTTCTCCTGACGCCGCCGAGAGTGGCCGGTAACAAGAATAGAGAACTGTGAAGGAAGTCTCGATGCGTCCCCGTTTTGCATCTTTCTCAAACTCCGGCCGGCAAGGCTATGGTCTGATCCGTGACGACGGTGTTGTGGACCTTTCGTTGCGGTTCAAGACGAAATACCCGACGCTGCGCGAGGTCATCGCCGCCGGAGCGTTGGAAAGGCTGCTGGAAAAGGGGGCGACTGCGCCCATCGACTACCCGCTTGAAGGCGTGACGCTGGGTATACCGATCCCGTCTCCCGAGAAGATCATCTGCGTCGGCGTCAATTTTCCGGATCGTAACGAAGAGTACAAGGACGGACAGGCTGCGCCCAGCAATCCGTCCCTGTTTATCCGCTTCCCGCGATCGTTCACGGGCCACGACCAGCCTCTTATCCGCCCCCCGGAAAGCCACCAGCTCGACTACGAGGGCGAGATTGTCATTGTCATTGGCAGGGAAGGTCGCCGGATCCCCGAAAGCGAGGCGCTTTCACACATCGCGGCCCTATCGCTCTGCAATGAGGGCACCCTGCGGGATTGGGTTCGACACGCTAAATTCAACGTGACCCAAGGTAAGAATTTCGACGCGTCCGGCTCGATGGGGCCCTGGATCGTGCCCTATTCCGACGAGAGCCAGCTGGCAGACATAAAGCTCGAAACTCGAGTGAACGGGGAAGTGCGCCAAAGCGATAGAACAAGCCGAATGATCTTCTCCTTCCGGAAGATCATCAGCTACATTTCGACCTTTACCACGCTCGTTCCCGGCGATGTGATCGTATGCGGCACGCCGACGGGAGCCGGGGCGCGCTTTGATCCTCCAATCTGGCTCAAGCCGGGTGATGTCGTGGAGGTAGAAGCCGACGGCATCGGCCTGCTTCGCAACAGCATTGCGGATGAAAGGATCTGATATGCTTTCGAAGGAAGAGATTGAGGCCGCCGCCGAGGCGCTTGACACCGCCGAACGCTCTCGGGTCCAGACCGGGCTCTTGTCGCTTCAGCATCCCCAGATGGAAATGGATGATGCTTATGCGATCCAGGCCGCCTGGGTGAAGCGTAAGATCGGCATGGGTCGCAGGGTCATCGGCTGGAAGATCGGCCTGACATCGAAAGCCATGCAATACGCCCTGAACATCAACATACCTGACTCCGGAGTTCTGCTGGACGATATGGTGTTCGAGGACAGTTCGATTATCCAGCAAGATCGCTTCATCCAGCCGCGGATTGAAGCCGAGATTGCATTCGTGATGAAGGCGCCTTTGAGGGGGCCGAATGTCACTGTGTTCGATGTGTTGAATGCCACGGACTATGTCACGCCAGCGCTTGAAATTCTCGACACGCGCATCGTGCGCGTTGATCCCGCGACCAAAAAGACCCGCAACGTTTTCGACACGATATCCGACAATGCAGCCAATGCCGGCATTGTGACGGGTGGTCGTGCCGTTCGCCCTGATCAGCTCGACATGCGATGGATGGGCGCCATTGTGTCACGCAACGCAGAAGTCGAGGAAACCGGGCTTGGTGCAGGCGTGCTCAATCAACCCGCCCGCGGTGTTGCATGGCTTGCAAACCGGCTCGCGAATTATGGCGACAGCATCGAAGCCGGGCAGGTCGTTCTTGCCGGATCGTTCATTCGGCCGATCGAAGCGCGGCATGGCGACACAATCGTCGGCGACTTCGGTCCATACGGAACAGTAAGCCTGTATTTCGAATAGGAGGCTACATGCCGGCTCCCACCAATACGTTCAGGAAAGCGCTGAAAGAAAAGCGCGCACAAATCGGTTTCTGGCAGGCGCTTGCCAATCCTTACACCGTGGAGATTTCCGCAGGGGCGGGGTTCGACTGGCTTTTGCTCGATGCCGAACACGCTCCAAACGATATCCCGCTTCTGGTCGCACAGTTACAGGCCATGAACGGCTCTGCCAGTCACGCCGTGATCCGACCTCCGGTCGGCGAGACCCACCTCATCAAGCAGCTGCTCGACATCGGCGCACAGACTCTCCTGATACCGATGATCGAAAGCAGGGAGGCTGCGGAGACCATGGTTCGGGCCATCCACTATCCGCCTCACGGAGTGCGTGGCGTGGGTGCCGCCTTGGCGCGCGCGTCGCGCTTCAACCGGATCTCCGACTATCTGCAGACAGCAAACGACGAGATGTGCCTACTGCTGCAAATCGAAAGCAGGGCAGGGTTGGCGGCTCTGGATGAAATTGCATCGGTCGAAGGTGTCGACGGCATCTTTATCGGTCCCGCTGACCTCGCCGCGGACATGGGTCATCTCGGAAAACCGGGTGAACCGGAAGTTCAAGTCGAAGTGGAGAAGGCCATCGCGCGCATCCTTTCTCACGGGAAAGCCGCAGGGATTCTGACGGCAGACCTTACACTCGCTGGACGCTACGTCGACCTCGGCGCGACATTCGTGGCCATTGGCAACGACGTGACCCTTTTTGCCAGTGCCACAACAAAGCTGCTCAACGACTTCAACGCACGCTCCCGGCAATCTATTCCGTCCACGGCAGGCAGTGTCTACTGACACCTTTGAGGTACTACGAACGCTCTAAGTACACGTTCGAGCTAGCTGATGATCTGAAGGGGAAGCTCGGTGCTTTTCTTCAGTGTTCTCAGAACGATGCTCGATGTGACCGATGCAAGCCCGCCCGTCGTCTTGATCATCCGCTCCAGAAACAGGCTCAGATGCTCAAGATCACGCGCAACGATTTTCATCAGGAAGTCGGCGTCCCCGGTTTGGGAGTAACACTCCAGGATTTCGGGTGCTGTCGCGATAAACCTGTGAAGCTGGTTGTTGCCCTCGTCCGTATGAGAACGCAGGCTCACCAGCGTGTGGGCAACCACAGAGAAGCCTAGCTTCTCCGGATTCAATATCGCGACCACATGCTGGATCAAACCTTCACCTCTCAGCCTGTCCAAACGCCTTGAGCACTGGGCGGGCGAGAGATTGACAAGCTGTGACAGCTCGTTCTGCGTAACCTCGGCGTTCTTCTGGATCGCCGCGAGGAGCTTGATGTCGAACTGATCCAGCGAGGACTGCTTTGGGGCCATGTCGAATCTCTTGCATGATTTGCAGAAAAATGAACAGAATTTGCGCAATGGTGATCTTATCTGCGGAATGATGCAAGTTTTTCTCCTGCGGATGATCGTATGTTTGCCGTTAGTTCATCTGGAGGCAAGGTCGTCATGTTCGAAAAGCTCACCGCTCAACCCGCAGATAGTCTTCTGGCGCTGATCAAGGCGTTTCAGGGCGATCCCCGCAGTTACAAGGTGGATCTGGGCGTGGGCGTCTACCGTGACGAAGAGGGCAAGACTCCGGTCATGCGCGCCGTGAAGCTCGCGGAAAAGCATCTGCTCGAGATGCAAGACAGCAAGAGATATCTCGGACCTGAAGGCGACCTGAACTTCGTCAACCTTCTGAAGCCTATCATTTTCGGTGCTGACAATGCCGCTGACAAGATTATCGGCATTCAAACCCCCGGAGGCAGCGGTGCGCTTCGGCTGGGCGCAGAGCTGATCGCATCAGCCAGTCCGGCTGCAAAGGTTTGGCTCGGTACGCCGAGCTGGCCAAACCATGCACCGATCTTCGAGACAGCCAGATTGGCGGTCAAAGACTATCGCTTCGTCGATCTGTCCCGGCAGGAAATCGAATTCGAGCTGGTATTGGAAGCGCTCAAGTCCGCGAGCGCAGGCGATATCGTCTTGCTGCACGGCTGCTGCCACAACCCGACCGGAATGGATTTCGATTTCGCGCAATGGCAGCAGATCGCAACGCTGCTTGTCGAAAAGAAGCTCATTCCATTTATTGACCTGGCATATCAAGGCCTCGGCGATGGCCTTGAGGAGGATGCAAAGGCGACGCGCCTTATTCTGAACTCGGTGGATCAGGCGCTGATCGCCTATTCCTGCGACAAGAATTTTGGCCTCTATCGCGAACGCGTCGGTGCCCTGTATCTGATGAGCCGCAGTGCCGAACAGCTGAAGGTCGCAGACGGCAATCTCGCGGCTTTGGCGCGGGTCAACTGGTCCATGCCGCCCGATCACGGCGCGGCCATCGTCCGGGTCATTCTCGAGAGCGCGGAATTGACCGAGATCTGGCGCCAGGAACTTCTTGGCATGTGTGCGCGCATCAACGGCAATCGAAATGCTCTTGCATCGGCGCATGGAGATCTGAGCTTCATCGCAAAGCAGCGCGGGCTCTTCTCAAACCTCGCAATGTCCAGGGACACCGCGATCGCACTTCGCCACAAGCACGGTATCTACATGGCCGATTCCGGCCGGATGAATCTCGCTGGCATGCAGCCAGCTGACGCAAACGCCATCGTGAAAGCCCTCGTTGCAGAGGGTGTTCTGCAAGCCCGCCCGGCGGCCTGATGCAACCTGACCTCCATACGGGATAAATGTCATGACAAGCAAAGAAACAACTGGCCAGGCCATCGCACGTTCGCTCATCGAAAACGGTGTCGATACCGTGTTCGGTATCCCCGGCGCGCATATGTATGACTTCAACGACGCGCTCTACGAGAAGCGTAACCATATCCGGTTCATTCACACCCGCCACGAACAAGGTGCCGGATACATGGCCTACGGTTATGCGAAGTCAACGGGCCGGATCGGCGCATACACTGTCGTTCCCGGACCCGGAGTTCTCAACTCTGGAGCGGCACTTTGCACCGCCTATGGCGCCAACGCTCCTGTCTTGTGCCTCACTGGCAATATCATGTCGCATCTCATCGGCCAGGGTCGCGGGCAGCTTCATGAGTTGCCAGACCAGCTGGCCACGATGCGCGGAATCACCAAGGTCGCCGAACGCATCAACCATCAGTCTCAGACGGGGACTGTCATGGCAGAGGTCATCGGCAAGATGCTGTCGGGGCGGCAGGGCCCCGGCGCTGTCGAGGCGCCCTGGGATGTTTTCGGGATGTCCGGACCTCTACTGGATCTTCCTGAGGCAAGACCCGCAAGCGATCCTCAGGCGAACCCAGCTTCAATCGAAGCGGCGGCTGCAATTTTGGCGAACGCCAAAAATCCCCTGATCATGGTCGGTGGCGGTGCGGTTGAAGCAGGTGCTGAGATCGCAGCCCTGGCGGAAGCGCTCGATGCACCCATCACATCGCATCGGTCTGGCAAGGGTGTGGTGAGCGACGACCATCCGCACTATCTGAATTTTGTCGCCGCGTTCGACTACTGGAAGAACACGGATGTTCTGATTGGCATCGGCAGTCGCCTGGAACTCGAATTCATGCGCTGGCGATGGCTCCCCAAGGGCCTCAAGGTGATCCGCATCGATATCGATCCGACGGAAATGGTGCGCCTGAAGCCGGACGTGGCAATTGTCGCCGACGCGAAGGCTGGCACCGTCGCTCTGACCGCAGCTGTCGCAGCGAAGGACGCACCGAGCCGCATCGATGAATTCGCAACTCTGAATCGGGAGGCTCGCGAGCGGTTCTCTGCGGTGCAGCCGCAGGTGGATTATCTCAGCGCCATCCGGGAGGCGCTACCGAAAGACGGGTTCTTCGTTGAAGAAGTCAGCCAGATGGGCTTCACGGCTCGCTTTGCCTTTCCCGTTTACGGTCCCCGTCAGTATGTCACCTGCGGATATCAGGACAACCTGGGTTTCGGATACAACACGGCGCTCGGGGTCAAGATCGCCAATCCGGATAAAGCTGTCGTGTCCGTGTCGGGCGATGGCGGCTTCATGTTTGGCGTTCAGGAACTCGCAACGGCCGTGCAGCACAATATTGCGGTCGTCGCCATTGTCTTCAACAACAGCGCCTACGGCAACGTGCTGCGCGACCAGAAGCAGACCTACTCCGGTCACTACATCGGCTCTGAGCTGACGAACCCGGATTTCATCAAACTGGGCGAGAGCTTCGGCGTAAAGTCCTATCGGGCTACTTCACCGTCCGAGTTGAAGGCAATGCTTACCGAGGCTCTTGAGCTGAACGCACCAGTCCTGATCGAAGTGCCGATCGAGAAGGGGTCCGAAGCCAGCCCGTGGCCTTTCATTCATCCGGCACCGCCTTCGGTGTAAGTCACATTATGGACGTCGCACCATGAATTGGGAGGCATTTCTCTACCGGACCACTGGCTGATTTGGCCAAGATTGCCACTGTGATGCAACGGGGTATCGAGCGGAAATCATGTCCGCTCGATACCCCGAATTGACTGTTGCCCACATCCAGAGCGCAAAGGGGGGGCGAACGAAAACTTGGACCACCAAGGAGGTAGTTCATGTATTCCTACGCAGACAGACTTCGAGCGGTTGAGCTCAATAGCCGGCTTGGGAAGCGCCTCAACGCGACCATTCACCAGCTGGAATATCCCATCAAGAATGAGTTGAGGGGCTGGTACCGCGAGTACGTACAGCATCTCGACCTGCGTGTTCAGGCGGTAGCTCGCGCGCCACGGAGGCCCGGAGGCAGGCAGCACTTGAGCAGTTTCGCACGCACGATCGTTGTATCTCTGCGACGATGAGGGCGCTTGGCTATCCGGGACGAGGGACACTGACTCCATGGGGCCGGGAGCCTTTCCGGAGGCGCGGACCTCGATGGGCGGGATTTCTACGCCTCAGTCCCGAGACTGTTGCGTCGAGGTTCCGGGCGAGGATTGCCAATACTATGGCTCCGAAAACGGCGGTGTGTGTGCCGACATCATGGAAAAACAAAACGGCGTTCCGGCCTCGTCTGTTTCGTCGAGTTCAGGCAAGTCTTTGCCGGCCCTGAAGCAACTTCTTGCCAAACGTCAACTCCAAACAGGCGCCGCCAGAAAATCCTGTTGAATAAATCTCTTTCTTCACAGCGTGTTAGATGGAAAGGCGCAACCAAATCCCGGTCTGGCACGCCGCCTGCTTAGAAAAGATCGACCCACGGAGGGGTCTGTCTTTTGGGAGGAAATCATGAAGTCTTTGATGCGTCACCTGCTGGTGGCTGCTGCAGTCGTTGCTGCAACGTCGGCCCATGCCGCCGACAAGGTCCGGCTCGGCAATCTCAAGTTCGCCCATTACGGGGCCATTTCCTACATGAAGGAACTGGCGCCCAAATATAATCTTCAGATCGAGGAACGCTTCTTCGCCAAGGGCATCGACATCCTGCCGGCCATCGTCGCCGGCGAGGTCGATGTTGCGGCCAGCGCCGTCGATGCTGCAATCGCCGGCCGCGCCTCCGGCGTGCCGATCTATGCGGTCGCCGGCTTTGCCAAGGGCGGTGCGCGCATCGTCGCCGGCGAAAAGACGGGTATCAAGTCCGTCGCCGATTTCAAGGGCAAGAAGGTGGGCGTTGCCCGTGGCGGCGCGCAGGAGCTTCTGCTTCTGGCCGAACTCAGCAAGGCCGGCCTCACCTGGTCGGAAAAGCCCGACAAGGATGTCCAGCTCGTCTACATGGCCTTTGCCGATCTCAACCAGGCGCTGATGGCCGGCAATATTGACGCCATGTGCCAGTCGGAACCGCAGGCGAGCCAGGCCGTCAACAAGGGCTTCGGTGTTGAAATCCTCAAGCCCTACGATACCCCGCTCGGCATGCCGGTGCGTTCGCTCGTCTTCTCGGAAAGCTTTTACAAGAACACGGACGTTGCCGAGCGCACGATGAAGCTCTTCGTCGAAGCGACGAAATACTTCATCGACCATCCGGCGGAGGCCGAAAAATATGTGATCAACGACATGTTCAAGGGCCAGATCACCGATCAGGACTTCAAGGACGCCATCGGCAACTCGCCTTACTCCTATGAAATCACCGCAGAGCATGTGCAGATCACGACCGACATGATGGTCAAGTATGGCGTTGGCAAGCTCGCCAATCCGCCCAAGGCAACCGACTGGGTCAAGACGGATCTCCTCAGCGACGCATTGAAGGCGAAATAAGCCATGACGCGCACGCTCTTCAGAAATCTGGCGGTTCCGGTCGTGATCCTCGTGCTGTGGCAGTTGCTGTCACAGTCCGGGTTCATCAAGCCGGTGATCCTGCCCTCGCCGCTGGCCATTCTTGAAAGGCTCTGGACCTATCTCTTGCCGGCGCAAAGCCTTGGCGAAAGCGCGGGCGTCTCGGACTGGATCTGGTCGAGCGAATTGCTGAGCGATCTGGTCGCCAGCATGCGCCGCGTTCTCCTCGGCTTTGCCGTGGGCGCGGGCCTCGCCCTGCCGATTGGATTGCTGATGGGCACGGATCGCCGGTTCGAGGCCTATCTCAACCCGGTGGTGCAGTTCCTGCGCCCGATCCCGCCGATCGCCTATATTCCGCTGGCGATCCTGTGGTTCGGGCTCGGTGATCCGCCGGCGATCTTCCTGATCTCCATCGGGGCCTTCTTCCCCGTGCTGATCAACACGATCACCGGCGTGCGCAACGTGGACAGCATCTATGTCCGCGCGGCGACCAATCTCGGCGCCGACCGCATGACGATGTTCCGCCGCGTCATCCTGCCGGCTGCCACGCCCTATGTGCTCACCGGCATGCGCATCGGCATCGGCACGGCCTT
Source organism: Ensifer sp. (assembly GCA_035565055.1). Classification (GTDB taxonomy): domain Bacteria; phylum Pseudomonadota; class Alphaproteobacteria; order Rhizobiales; family Rhizobiaceae; genus Ensifer_A. The sequence continues at coordinate 32,127 of DATMTA010000019.1, read as the reverse complement.
CATCGTGGTCATTGTGGCGGAGATGATCGCGGTCAATAGCGGGCTCGGTTACCGCATCCTGGAGGCCCGCGAATACATGTGGTCCGACAAGGTGATTGCCGGGATGATCGCCATCGGCCTCCTGGGCCTCGCCATCGATGTCGGCGTCAACCGCGTCAACAACCACCTGCTGCGCTGGCATCGCGGCATCGAATCCTGACGAGACGCGGAGCCCGTCTTGGCGGGCTCCCTCACCGACCGCTCATCGGCGAAGAGAGCACAGATCAACTCGGGAGGAGAGACATCATGAACGCCCATCACATCGTGAAGGACATGGAAGCCCAAACGAAACCGCTCGTGCGGGCCGCAGGCGTCAACAAGGTTTTCGGCGCAGAGCCCGGCGGGGTCGTGGCGCTGAAGGATATCGACCTCGAAATCAGGCCGGGCGAATTCGTCTGCCTTCTCGGGCCGTCGGGCTGCGGGAAGTCGACCCTGCTCAACGCCATTGCCGGCTTCTCGCTGCCGACATCCGGCACGCTCGAAGTCTCCGGCAAGCCGGTCACCGCGCCGGGGCCGGATCGCGGCATGGTGTTTCAGGAATATGCGCTGTTTCCCTGGATGACGGTTGAAGCCAACATTGCCTTCGGTCTCGACATCCGCGGAACCGGCAGCGAAGAGAAGGCCCGCATCGTCGATGATCTGCTCGACATGCTGGGGCTGAAGGAGTTTCGGCACCGTTTTCCGAAGGACCTGTCCGGCGGCATGCGCCAGCGCGTGGCGATTGCCCGCGTGCTGGCGCTCGACCCGCCGATCATGCTCATGGATGAGCCTTTCGGAGCGCTCGACGCACTCACCCGCCGCTCGCTGCAGGACGAGCTTCTGCGCATCTGGCGCAGCGTCGGCAAGACGATCGTCTTCGTGACCCATTCCATCGAGGAAGCGGTCTATCTGGGTTCGCGCGTGGTCATCCTGACCTATCGCCCCGGCACGATCAAACGCGACGTGGCCATCGATCTTCCCTATCCGCGGGACAGCAATTCGCCCGAGTTCAACGCCATCAAGAAGGACCTGGCGAGCCTCGTCCATGCCGAACATGACCGCTTTGCCCTTGACGAACGCAAGGGCCTGACCCTTGATTGAGGGACAGCGCGCGGCAGGGGGCCGTGCGGACAATCTTCGCCTGACGGGCGAGGACACGGGTGGAGGATGGGGATTGCGCCGCCGATACTGGCCGCTCTTGCTGCTGCTTGCGATGTGTCTGGCCGCCACCGCCTTTCTGGTTCGGGCGGTGGCCGTCGATTACGGCGCGCGCGACGTTTCCCGCACCGCGCAGGAGCGCCTGCGCCTCATCTCCGCCACGCTTTCGACCAGCATCGAGCGCTTCCGCTATCTGCCGGACGTCGTGGCCCGCTCGCGCGAGATCGAGGACCTGTTCCGCCAGAGTGCGACGCCGGAGCAGGGCCTGGCCGCCAACCAGCTTCTCAAGCGCATTTCCGATGCTTCCGGCGCGATGGCGCTTTTCGTCACCGACAGGTCCGGCCTGACCATTGCTGCCAGCAATTTCGACAGCCCCGGCAGCTTCATCGGGCAGAATTACAGCTACCGGCCCTATTTCCTGGATGCGATCGCCAAGGGCTTCGGCAATTACTACGCCGTCGGCGCAACCACCGGCCAGCCGGGCTACTTCCTGGCGACCCCCATCACGCTGGATGGCGCCGTTGCCGGGGTCGCCATCGTCAAGATCGATCTTCTTCCCGTCGAGCAGCAATGGCGCGACGCGGGCGAGACGGTCGCGATGAATGACAGCCAGGGCGTGATCTTCCTCTCCTCCGAACCGCAATGGCGCTACACCGCCATCGGTGCCGTGAGCGCCGCGCAACTGAGGCAGCTGACCGGGGAGAGGCGCTACGGTGACGCCACGATCGGCGCAGCCGGCATCACGCTGAGAAACGAAGGCGGTTACGAGAAGGCCCAGCTGGGAAGCGCCGATGCGCCGCAGCGCCTGCGCGCCACCGCTTCCTTCGGCCCGGACGGCTGGGTGCTGAACTATTTCGCCGATCTCGGCTCCGTGGAGCGGCTGGCCAATACCCTGGCGCTGGCCGCTGTTCTGGCGCTGATGCTCGCTGCCGCGGCACTGATGATCTTCCTGCAGCGGCGCAAGGCGCAGGCGGTTGCCCGCCGCGCGATGGAGGTTCTGGAGGCGCGGGTCGATGAGCGGACGAGCGAGCTGCGCCAGACAAACGATCGCCTCGCCACCGAAATCACGGAGCGGCAGGAGGCCGAGCGTCAGCTCGACGTGACCCGCACCAACCTGACGCAGGCCGAGAAGCTTGCGGCCATCGGCCAGAGCTTTGCGGGGCTCGCCCATGAGATCAACCAGCCGCTCGCAGCACTCCAGACCTATATCGCCTCGACGCGGCTTCTGGTCGAGCGCGGAAAGCTCGATGTGGCGAAGGGGAACTTCGACACGATGGGCGATATCGTCGGCCGGGTGTCGGACCTGACCAACCAGCTGAAGCGTCTGGCCCGGCGCAAGGACGAGGATTTCGTCGAGCTCGATCTCGGCCTGCAGGTTCGGCGCACGCTGACGCTCCTGAAATTCCGCTTCGCCGATCTCGGCATTGCCGCCGTCGACCAGCTGGAGGAGGGCGTGATCGTTCATGGCAGCGGAACGCAGCTCGATCAGGTCGTGCTCAATCTCCTGAACAACGCCATCGATGCGGTGCGCCATGTCGAGGAGCCGCAGATAGAGGTGGCGATCGAAACGGGCGAGGGGGTCTGCGCGCTGACGATCTCGGACAACGGCTGCGGCATCGATGCGGCCGAGCAGGCGCGGCTCTTCGAGCCTTTCCACACCACGAAGGCCGCCGGCGAGGGGCTGGGACTTGGGCTTGCCACCGCCAACCGCATCGTGACCGACCATCACGGCCGGCTGACCTATTTCGCCCCGGCGCTCGGGGGCGCGGGCTTCCGCATCGAACTGCCGCGCGTCGAGGCGGATCGCGGGAGACTGCGCGCATGAATGCCGCCCTCGTCCTGCTGGTGGAAGACGATCACACATTGCGCCAGTCCATGGCTCAATGGCTGGAGCTCAATGATTTCCGAGTCCTGCAGGCCTCCAATGCCAAAGAGGCGCTCAAGATCCTTTCGGCGGAAGAGCCGGATGTGGTTCTCTCCGATGTGCGGATGCGCGGCATGTCGGGGCTGGAACTTCTCGATGCCATCAAGGCCAGTCATCCGGCCCTGCCCGTGATCATCCTGAGCGGCCATGGCGATGTGCCGATGGCGGTGGCGGCGATGCAGAGCGGCGCCTTCACCTTTCTGACCAAGCCCTACCTGCCCGACCAGCTGATCGCGACCTTGGCGAACGCGGTCGAGACCTCGAGCCTGCGCCGCAAGGTCGCCACCTATCAGAAGAACTCGGAGATCGAGGTCCTTGTCGACCGTCACATGATCGGCGAGGACCAGGCAACGGTGCGGCTCAAGTCGGCGATTGCACGGCTGGCGGTGCTGCCGGTGGACGTGCTGATCCAGGGCGAGACGGGCACGGGCAAAGAGGTCGTCGCCCGCCTGCTACACGATGGCAGCGCGCGGCGTGACAAGCCGTTCGTGGCCATCAATTGCGCAGCCCTGCCTGCCGATATCATCGAAAGCGAACTGTTCGGGCACGAGACCGGCGCCTTCACCGGCGCCAGCGGTACAAGGCTCGGCAAGTTCGAATATGCCGATGGCGGCACTGTGTTCCTCGACGAGGTGGAGAGCATGCCTCTCGCGGCGCAAGCCAAGCTGCTGCGCGTCCTGCAGGAGCGGACCGTGACCCGGCTCGGCTCGAACAAGGATATCCGGATCGACATCCGCATCGTGTCTGCCACCAAGGAAAGCCTCAAAGGACTGGCCGAAAAGGGCAGCTTCCGCGCCGACCTGCATTATCGCCTCATGGGCGCGGAGCTTTCCTTGCCTCCGCTGCGCCAGCGCGGACATGATGCCATTCTGCTCTTCAGCCATTTCAGCGCCGCCATGACCAGCCGTCTGGGTACGGCGAGCCGGCCCCTGACGGCGCAGGAGATGGAGTTGATCCTCGCCTATCCCTGGCCCGGCAATGTCCGCGAGCTGAAACTGCTGGCAGAGCGCCGGGCCCTCGATCTTGACTGGATGCCGGAAAAGAAGGGCACCCATAGCAACCTCCCATCCGGCGGAGCCTCTCTCGCCGAACAGATGGACCAGTTCGAACTGCGCGTCCTGAAGAATGCCCTGGCCGAGGCCGGAAACAGCGCCGATGCCGCGCGGTTGCTGTCACTTCCGCTGCGGACGTTCAACGAGAAAATGCAGCGTCTCTCCCGGCGCACCGGTGCCTGCGAAAGCGGCTGAACGGCGAACGCGATCCCGCAAGCAAGCGTCCGCTCCATCAATGAAGATGCGCCGGCACGCGAATTAGGAACTGCTTCGATCACAGCGCCTCATTGATTTCGAGCGAATTTCTGGTTCCGGGAGGGGGTAGAGAAGGTCCGCGACGAGGCCGAAGCCCGCCACCTGTAAGAGCGGGCTTCATAGCCCTTTCTGACGGCGACGAGAATCCTAGAGGGCACTGTAAACTTAACGTTATGTAGGCGACGGGATGCCTACAGTGCCCGTGCTATCTCTCAGTTTGCCGACGAAGGCTTCCTGTCTCTCGTGGAGTCTCGGCAATGCGCTGGCCTCCTCAAAGATGATGTCGCGGATCCACCTCACAGCCGGATCATTATGCTTGGATTGAGACCATTGCATAGCCTCGACAAACGAGGGCAGGGGGACAGGAAGCTCCAGGATGCGCAAAGGCAGGGCGCGCGACAATTCCACGGCGAGGCGTTCACACATCGTGGCGATCCGGGTTGTCCCCACCAGGAAATGCGGCACCATGGAAAAGCTCTGAAGCATGACCTCTATCCGCCTTTTGACGCCGTGCTTTAGAAGTAGCCACTCCTCGATGGATGGTTTGTGGGAGCGCCCGAACTGTGTGGCGACATGTCCCGCAGACATGTACTGGCTGAAAGTCATCTGGTCGCCGATCTCGGAATTCGACTGACAGATCACGCAGACCATCCGGTCTTCGAAGAGCGCGTTGCTCGGAAGTTCCGGCAAGAGGAACGTGTCCGGGAAAATCAGAAAGTCAACCTCGCCTCGATTGATCAGTTCATCCGGGTGGTCGTCGAACGGCCGCAAGTCGAATGTCACCTTCGGTGCTTCATAACTCACCCTCTTCAAGACACGGGTGAACAGGAGAAGCATTGCATAATCGGAAAGCGCAATGCGAAACCTTCTGGTCGAGAGGGAAGGATCAAAACTGTGACGCGTGGAAATGGCCGCTTTCACGTGCACAAGCGCTTCCCGTACTGGCTCCGCCAAGGCTTCGGCAAATGGCGTGGGCGTGATGCGCCGGCCCTGCATCGTGAAGATTTCGTCGTTGAAATAACTGCGCAGCCGCGCCAGTGCGGCGCTCATCGCCGGCTGGCTCATGTTGAGGTTTGCGGCGGCCGTGGTCAGGTTGCGAACCGAAAGAAGCTCATCAAGCGCCACAAGCAGATTGAGATCCAATCCCTGGAACCGCATCCCTTCCTCCCGAAGGTAGTTTCATTCTGCCATATCTGTTCTATCCTGCCAGCAATGGGAATGCGCATGCTGCTGCCGGAAGCGGTCAGAAGGATCGCTCTGCAATTCCGCGCGTGGCTTATCTGTTCATCGGCGGCGTCGTCTGCCTGATCATCAACCAGTCGATGGTCTTCTCTTTTGTCGAACGCATCGGCGTGGAGCGTGGTTTTGCCGGCGAACGGTTGCAGATCGTGCTCGTTGTCCTCGGCTTCATCAACCTGCTCCCGGGTGCATTGGCGGCGATCCTGCAGAACAGGCTTTCGCCCTTCGCGGTCGGAATTGCCGGATTGAGCCTTCAGGCCGTTTTGGCGCTTATCCTGACGAATGGCCTCGGCTTCCCGGCTTTTGCCGGTCCGGTGCTGTTCTTCTCGGCAATCGTGCTTTTCACGCACACCTTCCTTTTCGGCGCGCTGTCGCAAGTCGATCCCAGCGGCCGCTCGGCCGCAGCAACGCCGGCCATGATGATGGCAGGGGCGGCAATTGGTCCTGTGCTGGGCGGTGGATTGGTCGCGACCCTCAGCTTCGGCGGCATCGGATGGGCGACGCTGGCTCTATCTGCAATCGGGGTCACACTTATGTTCGTGGCACGCGGGATTTCGACGACGAAAGCCCTTGCACTGGACGCGTCTCAAAATCACCGGTGAGGGCAAAGTCGCGCCCGCCGAAGAATGGGCTACAGACAAACAATCGCCGCCATGCTTCAACATGGCGGCGATTGTTGAGGCAAGGGGTACAAGTCCCTGGCACTGATTTTCCATTCAAACGGTGTCGTTTCATTCAAAGAATGTCGTTGCGCGGAAGAATTGCTTCGCCTCTTCCGAAGCATTGACTTCCTCTTCAACAGGAAAGCTTTCGAACATCGACGTTGGCATTGAATTATTCCGGTACCAGACGTTTGCGCCTTGATCGACCGTCCAATCGACCGGTTGCCAATCCGGTATAGCATTGCGATAGCCGCCGGCGTTGAACTCGATTCTAAGCCCCGAGGGCTCGCGAAAATAGAGATACTCCTGTTCGCCCAATCCATGACGACCGGGACCAAACTCGATTTTGTAACCCGCGTCTAGCAACACATCCGCCGCGCGATGCAGTTCGACCCGTTGATCGAGCCAGAACGCGATATGGTTCACGCGCCCCTTCATGCCTGGCAATTCAGGGACGAGGGCCATGTCATGACCGCGTTCACCTGTCGTGGTCATCGCAAAAACCACGCCATGCGGTGCATGGATGCTCTCCATGTGCTTGTGGCCCAAGGTCTTGTGGTACCACTGAATGTCTCGCAAAATGTCCTGGCTGTTCATCGTGACGTGATCGATTTCACGCACCGCACATCCACGCGGCTTGAACCTTTGCGGACGGTTAGGAAATATCGGGGCCATGTCCCCGGTCGCCTTGAACCTGTTAACCTCCCAAAACACTTCGTGCTGGTGTCCAGAGGGATCGAAATAGCGATAGGCCCTGCCACGGCCGAAGTTAGGTTCTACCCAGCCAACGCCATTGCCGGATGCTTCGATCCGCGCTACGGCCATTTCCAACTCTTCCTCGCCCTCAGTGCGCCAGCCGATGGTTTCGACCGAGGCGACGGGACCGTATTTCAGTTCGATGCAGTGCATATAGTGTTCGCCCCACCCACGGAGGAAATGGGAGCCGTTTTGCTCGCCCGACACTTCCAGCCCGATCACGTCGCGATAGCAGGCAAGAGAAGCTTCCAGGTTGGGTGAGGTGATTACCAGGTGTGTCATCTTCGAGAGCAGTTTGTGTGCCATGTCTTTCTCCGTATATCTGGCCGCCAGTGCTATCTGAGAACCGGGGCGATTTCGTTCAGCAGAGGCCTGCCAGCCACTGCGCGGTTTGCATTTTCAAAAGCGATGCTCAGGCTTCGCGCAAAGGTCTCCGGCGTGAGCCAGGCCAGGTGCGGGCTTGCAACGACATTGGGGAGAGCGAGGAGTTCATTGCGTGCCGAAACCGGCTCCTGTGCAAAAACGTCCAAGCCAGCACCCATCAGCTTTCCGCTTGCCAGCGCTGCCAGGAGATCGGTTTCGTTCACCAGCGCACCCCGGGCGGTGTTGATCAGGATTGCGCCATCCTTCATCCGCGAGAGAGTTTCCGCGCGAATGATCTCCCGCGTCTCGCTCGTAAGCGGCACATGCAATGTCACGATATCGGCCTCGGCGAGAAGCTGATCGAGCGGAACCCGCTTGGCGCCCTGGCCCGGATGGTCCGAACGTGCGAAATAGAGCATTCGTGCGCCAAAGGCTGATAGCACCGGCGCCATGCTTTTCGGCACGTCGCCGAAACCCACAAAGCCCACGGTCCGGCCAGCAATTTCGCCGACCTTTTCGTAGAGTGCCGGCGGCTGGCTCCAGCCATGGCCGGAACGCGTTGCCAAATCGAATGTCGTCACTTGGCGTAACACAGCTAGCATCAGAGCAATCGCGTGTTCGGCGACCGCCTGTGCGTTGGCTCCCGGCATGTTCGCTACTCCAATGCCAAGCGCGCGCGCGGCGTCGAGGTCGATCGTGTCCACGCCTACGCCGATTTTCTGAACCAGTTTGAGCCGCTTAGCTCGCTCAAGCAGCGCGCGTGGCAAAGGCTTCAGGACGTGCAGAATGACGTCCACCTCGGGCAGCGCGTCCTCGAAGGCCGTGTCGTCTTCATCATCGATAACGTCGATCTGCCAGCCCTCAGGTGGTCATCGGCCAATGACCGGCGCAGAACCGGTCCGGCGCGGTAATGGAGGATGGCCCGGTTCAACGGATGGCCTCCGGCAGCGCGGAGCGGCCGGCGAAAACGGCCTTGTCGCCCAACACATCCTCCATCCGGAGGATCTGGTTCCATTTTGCCATACGCTCCGAGCGGGTGAACGACCCAACCTTGAGCTGACCGGCATCGAGACCGGCGCTAAGATCGGAGATGAACGTATCTTCTGTTTCCCCGGAGCGAGCGGAGACAATCGTGCCCCAGCCCTTCTCCTTTGCGGCCTCGAACGCTTCAAGTGTTTCTGTCACGGTCCCGCACTGATTGACCTTGAGCAGCACGGCATTGCAAGCGCCGGCCTCCTGCGCCGCGTGCACACGTTGTGCCGAGGTAACGAGATAGTCGTCTCCGATAATCTGCAGTTTATCGCCAAAGCGCCGGGTAAATTCGACCATGCCGTCATGGTCGCTCTCGCCTACCGGATCCTCGATCGATTGTATGGGAAAGCGGCTGATCCAGCCTGCGAGAACATCGATCCACGCACCGGTGTCATAAGTCTTGCCCTCCAAACCAAGGGTGTAAAGCCCGTTTGCATGAAATTCAGAGGCGGCGATGTCCAGTGAGATCATGACTTCGCCGTTGCGATAGCCGGAGGCCTCGATCGCCCGTGCCAGCAGCGTCAGCGCTTCCTCGTTGTTGTCGAAGTTGGGCCAGTAGCCGCCCTCGTCTGCAACTCCCGTCAAGGGACCTTTCAGGGCCAATAGTTCGCCGGCCTGCGCGTAGACCCTCCAGACCATTTCGAGAGCTTCTGAAAAGCTCCTTGCCCCGACCGGCATGACCAGAAAGTCCTGGATATCGACGCGCCGACCTGCGTGGGCACCACCGCCGAAGATCTGGACTTCCGGAAGGGGCAGGCGGATTGGCCTGCCATCGGCAAGGTAGCGCCAAAGCGGCTTGCCGTCCGCGGCAGCGGCGGCTCGCAGTACCGCCATGGATACGGCTACTGTGGCATTGCCGCCAAGCCGAGACTTGTTCGGCGTACCGTCCAGGGCAATCAGGGTTTCATCTATGCTTCGCTGGTCGGTCGCGTCCTGACCAATCAGCGCCTTGTTGATTTCGCCGCGAATCCCGGCCAGCGCTTTTTCAACGTCCCAGCCGCCAAAACGCGTACCGCCATCGCGCAGGTCGATCGCCTCGTTGCTTCCACGTGACGCTCCGGCAGGTGCCACGCCCCGACCGCGCACACCGCTTGTCAGCCTCACATCCACCTCGACTGTGGGACGCCCGCGGCTATCCCAGATACGCCGCGCCCGGATATCCTCAATTATGGTCGTCACGCGATGAACTCCTTCCAACGCTTCCAGAAATCACCCAATTCCACACTTGGCCTGTCGACGAGTGGGATAGCGGCATCTCGAATGCGGCTTCGTTCGCCTGCATCCAGATATTCGACCGGGGATTTGCCATCGATCCTGGCTAATGCCAGCGCGGGCAACAGGCCGCACGTGCGGGCGTCCAGGCCGGTGCTGTCCTCCCACGTGACTTCCGCGAAATAGGCATTCGCCAGCGCCCTGAAACTCTCTTCGAAGGCCTCCCGATAGGCCGGCAGATGGAGGGTCTTCAGCAGCAAGTGATTGAGGCAGAAGGCGAGATCGAACGCCGGATCACCGTAGGTGGCGCATTCGGCATCCAGCAGAATCGGCCCCTTCGGGCCCATCAATATGTTCTTTGGACTCACGTCGCCGTGGATCAAGACTAGGCGTGTCGAAGACGTCCGGTCCGCCAAACTGATAAGATGCGCCGCCTGCGCAGGGTGAGCCTGGGCGGTCGCAATCAGGTATGGGGCCAGGCGAAGCGCTTCAAAGTCCTCTGCATTGGCAAAGCGTTCCGCAATGTCTGGACGTCCCGCTGTTGCTGCATGGATTCGCCCGATCAGTGTCCCCACCTGTCCGGACTGGTCAGGCAATACCTCACCGTTCAACAGCAGTATTTTCCAGACCGGATGGACGACCGGGTCGAGCCACTCCATTGCGAAGACGTTTCGGCTGGCATCCTCGCCCAGAATTGCCGGAACGGCACAGGGCACGATATGACGCACCTCGCGCATCCATGCAGCTTCGGTTTGATTGCGCCGGACCGGCGCTCGCCAGTCCACCGCAACTTTCAGCTTAGCCAGAGCACTCTTCGCACAAAACACCCGCGGCCCGTCTTCGATACGAACGATGTTCGATGACACGCCGCCGCTCAACGGAATGATTTTGGGATCGCCGGTCGCGATCAAATTCATGTGCCGCAATGCGGACAAAATTTCATCGTGGCCGGAACGCGACGTTCCAGCGAGTTCGTTTTGCATCTATTTGTGTCCGTCGGTTGAGCTAGAGCGGTGCCAGCGCCCGTTTGCGACCCTCAATCATCGTGGCAAGCACGTTGAACCCGGGTTCATTCAGCGTGCCCTGCTCAAATCTGCAGATTTTCAGCGATGTTTCGGCAATCCATTGGCAGCGATCGTAGCGGCGTTCTTCCCAGCGAAGCAGAACATCCGGCGCAGATCCGCCTGAACCTGCTTCCTCGCCAAGGACCACGGCGTCTTCCATCGCCATTGCGGCTCCCTGTGCAAGATGCGCCGTCGTTGCATGTGCGGCATCCCCTATCAGAACAACCGATCCCTTATGCCAGGGACGCGGCAGGTCCACATATTCGAAGGGGCGATAGACCACAGCGGCGTCGTCGGTGAGGTACTTGTCGCGCATGTCGCCAAAAAGCCCGCCGACCTTTGCGACCAGCTCACGCATTTCCCGGCCCAGGATGGATTGGTCTTTCCAGTCCGCGCTGGTTTCATTCGACGTGCACCACATGTAGACCAGGTCATTGGCGAGGGGCATCAACCCGCAATTCGGACCTTCATCGCGCAGATAGAGCCAGACCTGTTCAAGCTCCTTGGGGCGCGGCATGTTGCACCTCCAGCCTCCCTGACCGGCAAATTTCGCCCGATATTGTTCGCCCCAGAGCGCGTCGCGCAGCTTGGAATAGATGCCGTCAGCACCCACGACGAGGTCGTAATCGGCAGTCGAGCCGTCGCTGAACTCCAAAGTCGCACCGTCAGGTCCATTCCGGATCACTACAGCCGTTGTCCCCAGCTTCACACGGGTCCCGAGAACCCCGGCACGAGCGCGCAGAATGGCGGCAAGCCGAGGTCTTGTGATGCCCATGTCGGAGGGTGGCGCATCCGGCAGGGCGGGCGGCGCCGCGATTTGCTGCAGCAGTACACCCGCTTGATTGTGGATGCGCCCTCCCGAAAAAGCCCAGCCCTGCGCCAGGACCTCATCGACCACGCCCAAAGCCTTTTCTGCCAGAACGGCATTGGTTTGATGGATGATGCCGATACCGAGTTCATTCCAGGATTTCGATTTCTCGATCAGATCAACGGCTATTCCCTTCTGCCGAAGTGCGATCGCCGCGCAGAAACCGCCAATCCCCCCGCCGATGACGAGTGCTTTTCCGATTGCCATTGTGTCTCCTCCCAAATCCCCTCAAGCAGCAGCAACGCATCTCGTTCGCTGGCCCCCCAACCCTTCGACGCTCACCTCCATGACGTCACCAGGTTGCAGATATCTATCGTAATGGGTGCCATTTCCGGCCGGAGAGCCAGTCGCGAGGACGTCTCCGGGCATGATCCGTGCATAGGTGGAGAGGACTTCGATCTGGCGCGGAATGTCGAAAATCATATCCGATGTGCGCGCGTCCTGCATGACTTTGCCATTGAGCTTGAGCGTGATTGCAAGGTTGTGCGGGTCCTGGACGAATTCCTTTGGGACAATCATCGGCCCCATCGGGAAATAGCCCGGATTGTTCTTTGCGTGCAGCCAGTCGCTCCCGAGAGACTTCGGGTCAGCCGTGAAGATCAGATCGCGATTGGTGACATCGTTGACGACCATATAGCCTGCGACATGGTTCATGGCGTCAGCGCGCGTTATGTCGAGACCTCCGCTCTTGAAGACGACCGCCAGTTCGGCCTCCCAATCCGGCTGTCTCGTGTAGGTTGGTAGCCGGAGGTCGTCGAAAGGCCCGGCACAGGTCGAAAGGATGCGTGTGAAAATATAGGGCATCCCGGTACGTGCCCGCTCGTCCATCATTGCGAGCGCCTTTTCGAACAACGCTTCACGCGATGCGCCGGCAGCCAGCTCTTCTTCTGAGAAGCGATCGACGATTATTTCCGCGACATGGGTGCGATAGTTCGCGCCGGTGCAAAATATCTGCGGAGGATCGATGGGCGCGAGAAGCCTTGCCTCGGAAACGGCGATCGCTCGGTCATCGAAGCTTCCATCCGCCAACTGGTTTGCAACAGGCATGGCTGCGGCGACCACCTGGTCCCAGCTTTCAATGACATTTTCCATGTTGGACCAGCGGGAGAGCGTCGCGACGTCTGAAAAGCGCAGGCACCTGTCCTGAACGACAATGCCCACAGAACTATGCCCTTTGGGCTCACCGACACGGACAAAACCAAACTTCGTATTCATTGTTCCTCCCAACATTTTCTCTCCGTGTGGAAAGGTTACAAAGGAGGACTGGCATCAATCAAATGATTAGATATGATCCCAAACATGAATTTTTTGGATTCCAATGGAGGGAGCCCGTGCGTTTCAAAAATCTCGACCTGAACCTGTTGGTCGCATTTGATGCGCTTCTCACTGAGGAATCCGTGTCACGTGCTGGCGAGAAAATAAATCTCTCCCAGTCGGCAATGAGCGCGGCATTACGGCGTATGCGCGAATATTTTGGCGACGAGCTTTTCGTGACTATTGGAAGACGGACCCGGCCCACGGCTCTCGCGCTGGAGTTGGCCGAGCCAGTCCGTCGCATTCTGGGTGACGTAAACACCAACATCATTGGCCGTGAACCGTTCGATCCCGAAACGTCGGATCGCATGTTCAGTATCGCGGCCTCTGACTATTTCACGCGGGTGGTGCTATCGAAGTTCATCCCAAGGCTGCGCGAAATTGCTCGGAATATTTGTATCGACATTTGGCCGGTCACAGGGTCCAGCACCGTAACAAGTTTCGCAAACGGCGAGATCGATGTTTTCGTTTCGGTTGACAAGGCGTTGTTACCCGATCTTCCGACCGCCAAGATCTGGACCGAAGATTTTGTCGGGATTGCCTGGAAAGACAATCAATACATCGGCGAAACGCTGACACTCGATAATTTCAGGGATCTGGGCCATGTCGCTGTTCGGCTTGGCATCTACCGCGCCACCCCCATCGATGAGATTTTTGTAACGCAAGCGGGCATTAGCCGCAGGATTGAGGTTACCACGGGCGCATTCGACCAGATTCCCGAACTGCTCGTGGGAACTCCGCGCATCGCAATGTTACAAAGGCGACTAGCTAACCACTACGCTGAGATCCTTCCCATTCGCGTCATGGATTTGCCGTTCAAAAAATCGCCAATCCAGGTTTCGATGCAATGGCATCGGCACAACTCATCGGATGCCGGACTCAAGTGGCTGCGCGCAGCTCTCCTTAAGTGGTGTAGCGCACACAGAGATAACTTGACGTTCAAGAAGTTTGAAGAAACCCCGATCGCTGATTGGCGATTGGATTGATGGCAGGCGTTGTGTCTGAAAGGCATTTCAGTCAGTTCGCGTTGTTTCCACCCGAGCCAACTACGTCACCGGCGATGAAGGGTCCGTGCACCAACGCTCTCGTCCAGAGATTTCCAGTTGACATTATTTGGATCGTTCCATATTTATGTTGGAACGATCCAAATAAGAAGCATTTCGGGAGGAAAGCATGCGCTGGGCCCTGGTGGGCGCGAGCACGATCGCGTCACAACACATGATCCGGGCGATCCGCGCTCAAGGAGGCAGCCAGGTTTCGCGTGTCGTCAGCGGTTCCCGCGAACGCGCCGAGGCTTACGCCCGCGAACACGGCATTCCCGCCTTCGGGACCGATCTGAACGAGGCTCTGGCCGATTCCGCGATCGAGGCCGTCTACATTTCGACGACCAACGATAAGCACTTGCTGCAGGCGCTGGCTGCCATTGCCGCAGGCAAGCATGTCCTCTGCGAAAAGCCGCTGGCCATGACCGTGCCGGATGCCGCCGCCATGGTGCGCGCGGCCGACGAAGCCGGTGTCACCTTTGCCACCAATCATCACCTGCGCTGCTCCGGCAGCCATCGCGCGGTGCGGGCGCTCATCCGCGAGGGCCGGGTCGGCAAGGTTCTGTCGGTCCGCGTCTTCCATGCCGTGCATCTGCCGGAAAACCTTCAAGGCTGGCGCATCAATTCGGCGGCGGAAGGTGGAGGCGTCATTCCGGATATTACCGTGCATGATGCCGATGTCGTCCGCTTCCTGCTGGACGAAGACCCGGTTTCCGTCGTGGCGCAGGCGACGACGTCCGGCATGGGGCAGGGCGTTGAGGATTCCGCCATGTCGGTCTGGGCGATGCCGTCCGGCGCGATGGTCATGAGCCATGAGAGCTTCACCCATCCCTTCGCCGGCAGCGGGCTTGAAGTCCACGGCACGGAGGGCTCGATCTTCGCGCGGGGCGTGATGACGCAGAAGCCGGTCGGCGAGATCGAACTGATCGATGCCGCGGGCCGCCACGCGATCCCCTTCGATGCGCACGATCTCTACATCACCGGCGTCGCCGAATTCGAGGCTGCGGTGCGTGGGCAGGGCCAGCCTGCCGCAACCGGCATCGATGGCGTCAAGTCGCTCGCCGTGGCGGCTGCGGTGCGCGAGGCAGCCGAAACCGGCGCCCGCGTGACAATCAATTATGGAGGCATGAAGTGAGCAAGGTCGTCAGCGCTGCAGAAGCCGTTGCGCGCATTCCCGATGGCGCGGTCGTCACCGTCTCGTCCTCCTCCGCACTCGGCTGTCCCGATCTGGTGCTGAAGGCGCTGGGCGAGCGCTTCGATGCGGAAGGCCATCCGCGCGGGCTGACCACGCTGCATCCCATTGCCGCCGGCGACATGTATGGCGTCAAGGGCATGGATCACATTGCCAAGGACGGGCTGCTATCCCGCGTGCTCGCCGGCTCCTACCCCTCCGGGCCGTCGAACCTGCCGATTCCGGAGATCTGGAAGATGATCGTCGAGGATCGCGTTGCGGCCTATAACGTTCCCTCCGGCGTCATGTTCGACATGCATCGCGAGGCCGCCGCGCGCCGTCCCGGGGTGCTGACCCGCGTCGGCCTCGAAACCTTCGTCGATCCCATCCGTGAAGGCTGCGCGATGAATGCGAAGGGCGCGGCGCAGCCCATCGTCTCGCGCGTCGAATTCGGCGGCGAGACCTGGCTGCATTTTCCGAACATCATTCCGAATGTCTGCATTCTGCGCGCCACCACGGCGGACGAGCGCGGCAACCTCACCTATGAGCACGAGGGCGCCTATCTCGGCGGGCTCGAACAGGCGATCACGGTGCGCAACCACGGCGGCCTCGTGATTGCGCAGGTGAGCCGCACCACGGCGGCAGGCAGCCTGCGTCCGCATGATGTGCGGGTGCCCGGCCATCTCATCGATCTCGTCGTTGTCGATCCGCATCAGAAACAGACCTGCGAAACGCCCTACGATCCGGCGATTTCCGGCCAGATCATGCGGCCCTGGTCGAGCTTCAAGCTGGCCGAGCATGGCGTCGAAAAGGTCATTGCCCGTCGCGCGGCGATGGAGCTCAAGGGCGGCATGACGGCCAATCTCGGCTTCGGCATCAGCGCGCAGGTGCCGCGCATCCTGCTCGAAGAAGGTCATCCGGACGCCGTCACCTGGGCGATCGAACAGGGCGCGGTCGGCGGCATGCCGCTCACCGATTTCGCCTTCGGCTGCGCCTCCAATGCGGATGCCTATGTGCCGTCGCCGCAGCAGTTCATATACTTTCAGGGCGCCGGCTTCGATGTCTCGTTCCTCTCCTTCCTCGAGGTCGATGTGGAGGGCAATGTGAACGTCTCCAAGCTCGGCAAGAAGCCCTATCTGACCGCAGGATGCGGCGGGTTTGTCGACATCACGGCCCATGCGAAGAAGATCGTCTTCTCCGGCTGGTTCGAGGCGGGCGCGGAAATCGCGCTCAGCGACAGCGGCATCCGCGTCGCAAAGCCCGGCAAGTTCACCAAGATGGTCGAGCGCGTCGAGCATGTGACCTTCTCCGGCAATCGCGCGCGGGCGCAGGGGCAGGACGTGCTCTATATCACCGAGCGCTGCGTGATGCGTTTGGGTGACGGCGGGCTGGTCGCGACCGAGATCATGCCGGGCATCGACGCGCAGGCCGATATCGTCGGCGCATCGCAGGGCCGCGTCCGCGTCGCCGAAAACGCCACGACCATGCCGGCCAGCCTCTTTGGCGATCAGCCGATGGGGTGGACGCCATGAGCGACGTTCATCTCGATATTCGCGGCCGCACCGCCGAAATCCGGCTCGACAATCCGGCGAAGCTCAACGCCTTCACGGTCGACATGCTGGCGCGGCTCGCCGCCCATCTCGATGTCATCGAGCGCGACACGCAGATTGCCTGCGTTCTGCTGACCGCCGAGGGCGAGAAAGCCTTCTGCTCGGGCGCGGATATCAACGGATGGGGCGATCTGACGCCCGCCGAATTCGCCCGTCACTGGGTGCGCGGCGGCCATCGCATTTTCGACCGGCTGGCGCGCCTCTCCAAGCCCACCATTGCCGTGCTGAACGGTCACGCCTTCGGCGGCGGGCTGGAACTGGCCGCCGCCTGCGACATCCGCGTCATGACGCGCCGCGCGACGATTGCGCTTCCCGAAGCGGCGGTCGGCATCGTGCCGGGCTGGTCTGGCACGCAACGCCTCGCGCGCCTGCTCCCCGAACCGGTGCTCAAGGAAATGGCGCTCTTCGGCCGCCGCATCAGCGCCGAGCGGGCACTGCAATTCGGTTTCGCGGCCGAGGTGGGCGAGGATGTGCGTGCGCTGGCGGAAGCGATGGCCGCGCGCGTCGCCGAGTTGTCGCCCCGCGCCGTCGAGATCGCCAAATCCATGATCCATGCCGCGCAAGGCGAAGATGCTGGCGCGATGATCGAAACGCTGGGCAGTGCCGCCATTTCCGCCAGCGATGACCGCAATGAAGGCGTTGCCGCCTTCAGGGAAAAGCGCAAACCCACATTTTCCGGACAATGACCATGAATGACCTGACCGTTATCACCACCGCCAGCATCGCGCTTCCGGCAAGCCCGTTCGAAGGCCGCCATTTCATCGATGGCACCTGGTGCGACAGCGCCAATGGGGAGACCTTCGAGCGCGTCTCGCCCTCGCATGGCGTCGTCGTCAGCCGGTCGGCCAAGGGCGGGCGCGACGATGCGGAACGCGCGATTGCCGCCGCCCGCAAGGCCTTCGATGCCGGCATCTGGAGCCGCATTTCCGGCAAGGAGCGGGCGACCGTCCTTCTCAAGGTCGCCGATCTGATCGAGGCGAATGCCGAACGCATGGCGATCCTCGAAACGCTGGAAAGCGGCAAGCCGATCACGCAAGCGCGCGGTGAAGTCTCGGGCGCTGCCGATCTCTGGCGCTATGCGGCGTCGCTCGCCCGGACGCTTCATGGCGATAGCCACAATACACTCGGCGAGCAGATGCTCGGCGTCGTGCTGAAGGAGCCGATCGGCGTCGTCTCGATCATCACGCCGTGGAACTTCCCCTTCTGGATCCTGAGCCAGAAGCTGCCCTTCGCGCTTGCCGCCGGCTGCACCTGCGTTGTCAAGCCGTCCGAAATGACGCCCTCGACGACCGTCATGCTGGCCGATCTTCTCGTCGAGGCCGGTCTTCCCGCCGGCGTCGTCAACATCGTGCTCGGCTTCGGCCAGCCGGTGGGACAGGTCATGGCGGAGCACGCGCGGGTCGACATGGTGACCTTCACCGGCTCGACGGCGGTCGGCAAGGCAATTATGGCGGCAGCTTCCGGTACTTTGAAGAAGGTGGCGCTGGAGTTGGGCGGCAAGAACCCGCAGGTTATCTTCCCCGATGCCGATCTCGACTCCGCGGCCGATGCCGTCACCTTCGGCGTCTATTTCAATGCTGGCGAATGCTGCAATTCCGGCAGCCGCATCATCGTGCATGAGGATATCGCCGAGGCTTTCGTTTCCCGCGTCGTGGCGCTGTCGAAGAAGGTCGCCTTTGGCGATCCGCTGAACCCCGACACGCAGGTCGGCGCGATCATTTCGTCCGCGCATCAGGAGAAGATCGACGGTTATGTCCGTGCAGCCGTGGCGGCGGGCGCCAAGGTCCAGCTCGGCGGCGCGATGCTGCCGATCGCCGAACTGCCGGGCCGCTTCTACCAGCCGACCGTCGTCACCGGCGTGACGCCCGACATGCCGATCGCGCGCGAGGAAGTGTTTGGCCCGGTTCTCTCCGTGCTGACTTTCCGCACGCTCGATGAGGCGATCGACCTCGTCAATGACGCATCCTACGGCCTGTCGGCCGGAGTCTGGAGCGAGAACGTCCATACCTGCCTCGAATTTTCCCGCCGCGTGCAGGCCGGAACCGTCTGGACCAATACCTGGATGGACGGTTTCCCGGAACTCACCTTCGGCGGGTTCAAGCAAAGCGGCCAGGGCCGCGAAATCGGCCCTTACGGCCTCGACGAATTCCTGGAAGTCAAAACCGTCGTCATGCGGGTTGGCCGGACACGGCCGAACTGGGTGAGGAGCTGACGGACTTTCAGGACGCATCAAGTCACGCAAACGCTAAATCTAGGAGGAGTACATGCGTAGCTTTATCAAGACGGCATTGGCCACTGCGGCCGTGCTCGCAGCCACCACCACGCTTTCTCACGCAACCGACGTCGAAGTCCTGCATTGGTGGACGTCCGGCGGCGAGGCGGCAGCGCTCAACGTTCTGAAGGACGATCTCAAGGCCAAGGGCATCGGCTGGGTCGATATGCCGGTTGCCGGCGGTGGTGGCGAAGCGGCGATGACCGCGCTGCGCGCCCGCGTCACGGCCGGCAATCCGCCGACCGCCGTGCAGATGCTCGGCTTCGACATTCTCGACTGGGCCCAGCAGGGCGCACTCGGCAATCTCGACGGCGTTGCCTCCAAGGAAGGCTGGGACAAGGTCATTCCGGCCGCGCTGCAGAAGTTCTCGAAGTATGACGGTCACTGGATCGCCGCACCCGTCAACGTGCATTCGACCAACTGGATCTGGATCAGCAAGGCCGCTCTCGACAAGACCGGCATGAAGGCTCCGGAAAACTGGGATCAGCTGATTGCCGTTCTCGACAAGATGAAGGCTGACGGCATCACCCCGCTGGCGCATGGCGGCCAGCCCTGGCAGGAAGCCACGATCTTCGACGGCGTCGTGCTCTCCGAAGGCACGGATTTCTACAAGAAGGCCTTCATCGATCTCGATCCGGCCACGCTTGGCGGCGACAAGATGGCGGAAGCCTTCACGCGCCTGATGAAGCTGCGCACCTATGTGGACGACAACTTCTCCGGCCGCGACTGGAACCTCGCCTCCGCCATGGTCATCAACGGCAAGGCCGGTATGCAGATCATGGGCGACTGGGCCAAGGGCGAGTTCCTGAAGGCCGGCCAGAAGCCGGGCAAAGACTTCGTCTGCATCCGCTTCCCCGGAACGCAAGGCGCTGTCACCTTCAACTCCGACCAGTTCGCGATGTTCAACGTGAAGGGCGACGACAAGATCAAGGCGCAGATGGAAATGGCATCCTCCATCGAAAGCCCGAAATTCCAGTCGGCCTTCAACGTGGTCAAGGGCTCGGTTCCGGCCCGCACGGATGTTCCGGATACCGCCTTTGACGATTGCGGCAAGAAGGGCATCAAGGATCTGGCCGAAGCCAGCTCCAAGGGCACGCTCTTCGGCTCCATGGCGCACGGCCATGCGGCGCCTGCCTCCGTCAAGAGCGCCGTCTACGACGTCGTGACCAAGGCCTTCAATGGAGGCTTCAAGACCGGTGCCGAAGCCGCCAAGGCTCTGGCCGACGCGGTTGCCGCGGCCAAGTAAGGCTTGAATCAGAAAAGAGGGCGGCACCTGGCCGCCCTCCATCTTCGCCCCATCCGGGCGGGATTTCCGGCCTCGCCGGCAAAACGACATTCCATGGGAGACCCGACATGGCCAGCTCAGCAGAGGCCGATCTTCGCACGCGCATACAGGACTGGCTGCCCAAGATCGTGCTGGCGCCGTCCTTCGCCGTGACGCTGCTTTTCGTCTACGGCTTCATTCTCTTCACCGTCTTCCTGTCGTTCACCGGCTCCAAGATGCTGCCGAACTATACGCTCGTCGGGTGGGAAAATTACCACAAGCTCTGGGCGCTGGAAAACTGGCACATCGCCATCGTCAATATCGGGATTTTCGCGAGCCTCTACATCGTCATCTGCACGGTGCTGGGCCTGATGCTCGCGATCTTCCTCGACCAGAAGATCCGGGGCGAGGGGGTCTTGCGGCCGATCTATCTCTACCCGATGGCGCTATCCTTCATCGTGACGGGCACGGCGTGGAAATGGTTCCTCGATCCGGGCATCGGGCTCGAACATGTCATGCATCTCTGGGGCTGGGAGAGCTTTTCCTTCACCTGGATCAAGGACAACAACATGGCGATCTACACGATCGTGATCGCCGCAGTGTGGCAGACCAGCGGCTTCGTGATGGCCATGTTCCTTGCCGGCCTGCGCGGCATCGACAACGAGATCCTGAAGGCGGCACAGATCGACGGCGCATCGAGCTTCCAGCTTTACCGCCGGATCGTCATTCCCATGCTGCGCCCCGCCTTCCTGTCGTCCTTCGTCATTTTGAGCCACCTTGCCATCAAGTCCTATGACCTGGTGATCGCCCTGACGGGCGGCGGGCCGGGACGGGCGACCGAAATGCCGGCAACCTTCATGTATTCCTACACATTCACCCGCAACCAGATGGGCATCGGGGCGGCATCCGCCGTGATCATGCTGATGACGATTGCCGCCATCATGGTTCCCTATCTCTATGCCGAGCTGAAGGAGAAGTCATAATGTCCGCCGTCAGCCAGGATACCGCCGTCAATACCGGCCGGATTACTCGCACCTTCATCTATCTCCTGCTTCTGCTCTTCGCACTGTTCTACCTGCTGCCGCTTTATGTGATGGTGGTGAACTCGCTGAAGCCGCTCGCGGAAGTCACCGGCGGCAACATGATGGCGCTGCCGCAGACCTGGACGCTGGAGGCCTGGAAATCCGCCTGGTCCACCGCCCAGATCGGCGTCTCGCCCACCGGTCTTGAGCCCTATTTCCTCAATTCGATCCTCATGGTCGTGCCGGCCGTGGCGATCTCGACCGTGATCGGTGCGCTCAACGGCTATGTGCTGACCAAATGGCGCTTCCGCTTCGACACGATCGTCTTCGGCCTGATGCTGTTTTCCTGCTTCATCCCGTTCCAGATCGTGCTGATCCCCATGGCCATGGTTCTCGGCAAGCTCGGGCTCGCCGGCACTGTGCCGGGCCTCGTGCTTGTCCATGTCGTCTATGGTATCGGCTTCACGACGCTCTATTATCGCAACTACTACGCCACGTTCCCGACCGAACTGGTGCGGGCAGCGCAGATCGATGGCGCCGGTTTCTTCCGCATCTTCTGGCGCATTCTTCTGCCGATCTCCGGGCCGATCACCGTCGTTTCCGTCATCTGGCAATTCACGAATATCTGGAACGACTTCCTGTTCGGCGTCTCCTTCGGCGGCACCAGCCAGCCGATGACGGCGGCGCTGAACAATCTCGTCCAGTCCTCCACGGGCGTGAAGGAATATAACGTCCATTTCGCGGGCGCGATCATCGCCGCCCTTCCCACTCTCTTCGTCTACATCGTCGCCGGGCGCTATTTCGTGCGCGGCCTGATGGCGGGCTCTGTCAAAGGATAAGAACCATGGGCTTTCTCGACATCGCAAACGTCACCAAGTCCTACGGCAAGCTGGAAGTGCTGCATCGCGTGGACATCTCCATCGAGGAGGGCGAGTTCCTCGTCCTCGTCGGCCCCTCGGGCTGCGGGAAATCGACGCTGCTCGGCATGATCGCGGGGCTCGAGGGGATTTCCTCCGGCGACATCTCGATCAAGGGCCGCGTCATCAACGGCGTGCATCCTTCCAAGCGCAACATTGCCATGGTGTTCCAGAGTTATGCGCTCTATCCCAATATGACGGTGGCGCAGAACATCACCTTTGGCCTTGAAATGCACGGCGTGCCGAAGCCGGAGCGTGACAAGTCGCTCGGCGATGTGGCGAAGCTGCTGCAGATCGACCACCTTCTCGACCGCAAGCCCGGCCAGCTCTCCGGCGGCCAGCGCCAGCGCGTCGCCATGGGCCGGGCGCTGGTGCGCGATCCGGATGTCTTCCTCTTCGATGAGCCGCTGTCGAACCTCGACGCCAAGCTCCGCGTCGACATGCGCACCGAGATCAAGAAGCTGCATGAAAAGCTGAAGACGACCATCGTCTACGTGACGCATGACCAGATCGAGGCGATGACGCTCTCGACCCGCATCGCCGTCATGTACAAGGGCTATATCCAACAGCTCGGCACGCCGAAGGAAATCTACGACACGCCGGCCAATGTCTTCGTCGCCACCTTCATGGGCAGCCCGGCGATGAACGTGATCCCGGCAAAGGTCGTCGTGAAGGACGGGATGCCGTATGCCGAAGTGAAAGATGCGAACGGCCAGGCCCAGCATCTGCGCTTCAGCCAGCAGAACCTCGCCGCCTGGGATGGCAAGAATATCCTGCTCGGCATCCGTCCGGAGGCGATCACCGATCCGGAAGGGGCGGACCGCAAGTCCAACAATATCGTGCCGCTCGTCAACGATGTCATCGTGACCGAGCCGGCGGGCTCGGATACGTTCGTCACCATGTCGCTGGGAGGCAAGGACGTCATCGCGCGCATGCGCGCCGATACCGATATCCGCGCCGGCCAGCGGTTCGACTTCGCCGTCAACATGGACAAGGCCGTGGCCTTCGATCCCGCATCCGAGGAACGGATCAAGCCGTGAGCGACCACGACATCATCATCATCGGTTCCGGAATGGGGGGCGCGACGCTTGCTGCTGCCCTTGCCTCCTCCCGGCGCCGCATCCTGATCCTCGAAAAGGGCGAGCGGCTGCAACCCTCTCCCGCCGATCGGGATGCGGCTTCGATTTTCGCCCGCGGCCACTTCCGCCCCAAGGAAGAATGGCTGGATGGCGAGGGAAGGCCTTTCAATCCCGGCAACTATTACAATGTCGGCGGCAATTCGAAATTCTATGGCGCGGTACTCATCCGCTACCGGAAAGAGGACTTCAGCCCGCTCCGCCACATGGGCGGCACGACGCCGGGCTGGCCGCTTTCCTATGACGAGATCGAGCCCTTCTACCAGCAGGCGGAAACGCTCTATCGTGTGCGCGGCGAACTCGGCGACGACCCGACCGAGCCGCGCCATTCCGGCACCTATCCCTATTCGCCGGTCCGTGATGAGGCCCCGATTGCCGATCTGCGCCAGCGCCTGAAGCGCGTCGGCCTGCATCCGGCCTCTCTTCCGCTTGGCGTCGATATCGATCGTTGGCTGAAAGCCGGACAGACGACCTGGGACGCCTATCCCAACACCTGCGGCGGGAAGATGGATGCCGAGACGGTGGGTCTGGAAGAGGCGCTGAAACATCCGAACGTGACGCTGCGGACCGGATGTGAAGTGACGCGGCTGATCGCCGGCGCGGATGGCCGCATCACTGGCGTTGAGATCATCGAGGCGGGAAGCCGGCAGGTTCTGGAAGCGCCCGTCATCGTGCTGGCGGCGGGAGCCGTCCGCTCGGCCTCGATCCTGCTCGCCTCGGCCAGTGAGCGCCACCCGAACGGGCTTGCCAACAGTTCCGATCAGGTCGGCCGCAATTTCATGAACCACAATTGCTCGGCGGTGCTGGCGCTGCATCCGTTCCGGAAGAACAATTCGGTCTATCAGAAGACCCTGATGGTCAACGACTTCTACCTGACCGGCGGGCCGAACGGCGAGCCGCTGGGCAATATCCAGCTTCTCGGTAAGATCACCGGTACGATCCTGAAAGCCAATTCGCCGCTGCCCGGCCCCGTTGCCGACTGGATCGCCACCCGCGCGGTGGATCTCTACGCCATGTCGGAAGACTTGCCGAACCCGCAAAGCCGGGTGACGCTGCGCAACGGGCAGATCGTGTTCGACTGGAAGCGCTCCAACTGGGAGGCGCATCTGCAGCTGGTCGAAAAGCTCAAGGCGCTGCTGCGCAAGGCGGGCTACCCGGTCGTGATGTCGAGGCCCTTTGATCGCCGCACGCCGTCGCATCAATGCGGCACGGCGCGGATGGGCAGCGACCCGGCCTCAAGCGTCGTCAATTCCTTCGGCCGCAGCCACGACCACCGCAACCTCTTCATCGCCGACGCCTCCGTCCTGCCGACCTCGGCGGCGGTGAACCCGGCGCTGACGATTGCCGCACTCTCGCTGCGCATGGCGAAGCATATTCTGGAGACGGAGGCCACGGCATGAGCCCGCTCGCTCTCATCACCGGTGGACAGCAGGGCATCGGATTCGGTATTGCCGAGGCGCTGGTCGCGGCCGGTTTCCGCGTCGCGCTCGTCGCCGAGGTTTCGCCGGAGGCGGAGATCGTCGGCGAAGCGCTGGCGGCACTGGGGGCTGAGGCGCGCTATTTTCAGCATGACCTGCGTGACGTCGCGCTGGCGGAAACCTGCATCGCCGATGTCGTGCGTGCCATGGGGTCGATCGACACGTTCGTCTCCAATGCCGGCGTGCCCGCGAAAGTGCGGGGCGATATGCTGGAGATGCTGCCCGAGAACTTCGATTTCGTCTTCGACATCAACCTGCGCGGGGCCTTCTTCCTGGCGCAAGCGGCGGCGCGGCACATGCTGGCAACGGTTAGCGATCACTATCGCTCTATGCTCTTCGTCACG
This sequence comes from Ensifer sp., assembly GCA_035565055.1. Classification (GTDB taxonomy): domain Bacteria; phylum Pseudomonadota; class Alphaproteobacteria; order Rhizobiales; family Rhizobiaceae; genus Ensifer_A. The sequence continues at coordinate 6,953 of DATMTA010000019.1, read as the reverse complement.
TCCGTCAGCGCCGAGATGATCTCCATCGAGCGGGCGGAATATTGCATGTCGAAATCGGCGGCTTCGATGATGGCGCAGCTGTTTGTGGTGCGGATGGCACCTCACAGCATCGGCGTCTTTGAGCTTCGCCCCGGCATCATCGAGACCGGCATGACGGCGGGCGTGAAGGACAAATATACGGCGCGGATCGAGGGCGGCCTCGTACCTGCCGCACGCTGGGGGCAGCCGAGCGATATCGGCGCGGCGGTCCTGCCGCTCGCCACCGGGCAATTCAGTTTTGCGACCGGTGCCGTGATCCCGGTCGACGGCGGCCTCTCGCTGCCGCGACTTTAGATTTTTACGCAATTCCGGACGCGAAACCGGTTCCCACTTTCGCTGGAATTGCTTGTAGGAGTTAAAGACAAAAATGCAGACGTCTTACGATTTCATCATCTGCGGCGGCGGGTCGGCCGGGTCGGTGTTGGCAGCCCGGCTCTCCGAAAATCCCAAGGCGCGCGTGCTGCTGCTGGAGGCCGGTGGGCGCGACTGGCATCCATTCTACCACATGCCGGCGGGCTTTGCGAAAATGACCAAGGGCATTGGCAGCTGGGGCTGGCACAGCGTGCCGCAGAAGCACATGAACAACATGGTCATTCGCTACACCCAGGCCAAGGTGCTGGGCGGCGGCTCGACCATCAACGCGCAGATCTACACGCGCGGCAATGCGCTCGACTATGACGACTGGCGGCAGATGGGCTGCGAGGGCTGGGCTTACGAGGACGTGCTGCCCTATTTCCGCAAGGCGGAAGATAACGACACCTATGACAATCGCTATCACGGCAAGGGCGGCCCGCTGGGCGTCAGCAAGCCAGCCGCACCTTTACCGATCTGCGAGGCCTATTTCAGGGCCGCCGGCCGGCTCGGCATCCCGACCAACGACGACATGACCGGCGAGAAGCAGGACGGCGTCGGTTACTATCAGCTAACGCAGCGCAACGTCCGTCGCTCCTCCGCCTCGGTCGCCTATCTCAACCCGGCTCGCAACCGGCCGAACCTCACGATCAAGACCGGCGCGCAGATCCTGCGTGTGCTTGTCGAGAACGGCAAGGCCGTGGGCGTCGAAATAGCAGGCGAGGGGACGATCCGCGCCGATGTCGAGGTCATCCTGTCCTCCGGTGCGATCGGCAGCCCACGCCTGCTGATGCTCTCCGGCATCGGCCCGGCGGATCACCTGCGCTCGCTCGGGCTCCCTGTAGTCTACGACCAGCCGGGCGTCGGCTCCAACCTGCAGGACCATGTCGATCTCTTCGTGATCGCCGAATGCACCGGGCCGCATACCTATGACCGCTTTGCCAAGCCGCATCTGTCGGTGCTTGCCGGCCTGCAGTATCTGCTCCAGAAAAAGGGGCCGGTCGCCTCCAGCCTCTTCGAGACGGGCGGCTTCTGGTATGCCGATCCGGAGGCTCGCTCGCCGGATATCCAGTTCCATCTCGGCCTCGGTTCCGGCATCGAGGCGGGCGTTGCGGCGATGGAGAACGGCGGCGTGACGCTGAACTCCGCTTATCTGCGTCCCCGCTCGCGCGGCACCGTGCGGCTCGCCTCATCCGATCCGCTCGCCGCACCGCTGATCGATCCGAATTACTGGGCCGACCCATACGACCGCGAGATGTCCATTCGCGGGTTGAAGCTCGCGCAGGAGATCATGCGTCAGGATGCGCTGAAGCCCTATGTGAAGGCCGAGCGCCTGCCGGGGCCGGAGGTGCGCACGGAGCAGGACTATTTCGACTACGCCTGCCGCCACGCCAAGACCGACCATCACCCCGCCGGCACCTGCCGCATGGGCGCCGATCCCGCCGCCGTTGTCGATCCGCAACTGCGCTTCAACGGCATCGAACGCCTGCGCGTCGTCGATGCCTCGATCATGCCGACGCTGGTCTCGTCCAACACGAATGCGCCGACGATCATGATTGCGGAAAAAGCCGCCGACATGATCCGCGCCGCCCATGGCCTCTGAGAGGAACAGACAAATGATGATCCGCCATATCGTCCTCATCCGCTTTCGTTCAGAGGTCACCGAAGCCCAGATCGCCGAAATGTTCGCTGAGCTTGAGGAGATCCGCACCAAGATTTCCGGCGTGCTCGCCATCACCTCTGGCCGTAGCGAAAGCCCGGAAAAGATCGAGCGCGGCTACATGCACGGCTTCGTCGTCGATTTCGATGGCTGGGACGCGCTTGGAGCCTACCAGACCCATCCCGACCACAAGGCGCTTGGCGCGAAGCTGGTCGCCTATGCGGAAGGCGGGCTCGACGGCATTCTCGTTTTCGATCTTCCGGTCAACGAATAGGAACACTCCCATGCTGAAACTGCCGAAGGCCGATCACACGATCGAAGCCTATTCGCTCACCGGAACGCCGCTTGTGCCCCGGGCGCCGCGCGTGCCCTTCACCCGCACCGCCTTCGCCGCCGCCCATGTCGTCTCAGATCCCTTGCGCGAGCGCAGCCCCTGGGACACGCGGCCGGCGGTCGATTGGGACGCGACACTCGCCTTCCGGCAGGGGCTCTGGGATCAAGGTCTCGGGCTTGCCGAGGCGATGGACACGGCCCAGCGCGGCATGGGCGTGGATTGGCTCACGGCAAAGGAATTGATCGAACGGACGATGGTGGCTGCGAAGGCGCACAGTCAAAAGCCGCGCGTGGCCTGTGGGGCGGGCACGGATCATGTCGCGCTTGCCGATTTCAGGGATGCCGATGCGATCCTCGCCGCTTACGAAACGCAGGCATCGGCCATCGAGGCGGCGGGCGGCCAGCTGATCCTTATGGCCTCGCGCGCCTTCACCGCCATCGGGGCGGGCCGCGAGACCTATCGAAAAGTCTATCGCCGGCTGATCGATGGCGCGGCTCAGCCCGTCATCCTGCATTGGCTCGGCGACATGTTCGACCCTGCGCTCGCCGGTTACTGGGGCACAACGGATGTCGCGGAGGCCAGCGATTTCGTGCTGGACCTGATCGGCGAAAATCCGGGCAAGGTCGATGGCATCAAGATCTCCCTGCTCGATCAGGTGCATGAAGAGGCTTTCCGCAGGCGTCTGCCGGCCGGTGTCCGGCTCTATACGGGCGATGACTTCAACTATGCGGCGCTGATCGAAGGAGACGGCGAGCATTATTCGCATGCGCTGCTTGGCATTTTCGCGGCGATTGCGCCGGCAGCCTCTCAGTCGCTGGAAGCGCTTGCTCAAGGTGACCGGGAGACTTATCACAAGCTCTTCGCCCCGACCGTGCCGCTCAGCCGCGAGATCTTCCGCGCGCCGACACGGTTCTACAAGGCGGGCATTGCCTTCCTGTCCTGGCTCAACGGATACCAGACTCATTTCATCATGCCTGCGGGGTTCCAGTCGAGCCGCGACATCACGCATTATGCGGAGGTCTTCCGGCTGGCGGATCAGGCCGGGCTACTGGCAAAGCCCGATCTCGCCGTCCACAGGATGCGTACCTTGTTTGCGCTCCACGGAATCGAATAGGTTCCGGAAATGGAGCGCAGACCGACCATTGTCGACGTGGCGCGCGAGGCGGGGGTGTCGAAATCGACCGTCAGCCTCGTGTTGCAGCAAAGCCCGCTGGTGCGGGAGGAAAAGCGCGTTCTGGTCCGCGAGGCGATGGACAAGCTCGGCTATGTCTACAATCGCTCGGCCGCGAACCTGCGCTCGGCCAATGTCGGTCTCATCGGCGTCGTGATCAACGACCTGCGGAACCCGTTCTTCACGGAATTTGCCACCTCCCTGCAGATGGCCCTTTCGGCGAGAGGCTATGCGACCGTGCTCGCCAATACGGACGAAGACCCGGCGATCCAGGCGCAGGTGGTGTCCGCCATCATCGAACACGGCGTGTCCGCGCTCATCATCTCGCCCGCCTATGGCGAGGAAGCCGCGACGTTTGATGCGATTGCGCGGGCCAACATCCCGACCATGCAGGTTCTGCGCAAGGTCGATCCACGCGTCGAGACATTTCCCTTTGCTGCGCCCGATTATCTCTCCGGCAGCCGTCTCGCGGCCGAGCATCTGGTGAAAGGGGGGGCCAAGCGCGTGGCGTTCGTCGGTGGCCTTGAAGGCCGCGCGGTGGCGCAGGAGCGCATGTCCGGCTATTTCGAGGTGATGGGTGAGGCCGGCATCGAGCCCTTCGTTCTGCCCGGTCGTGCCAGCCGCGCCTTCGGCCACGAGGCGGCGGCAATCCTGACGCGCGACCATCCCGACATTGATGCGGCCATCTGTTTCTCCGACCTCGTGGCACTCGGCCTCCTATCCGGCTGCGCCCGCATCGGCCGCAAGGTGGGCGAGGATTTCCGCATCGTCGGCTTCGATGATATCGAGGAATGCGCGCAGGTCTACCCGCCGCTCACCTCCGTACGCTGCGATATTGCCGGCTTCGGAGAAGACGTGGCAGCAACCGTGCTCAACTGGCTGGAGGACAGCCAGCCCCCGATCGCCGAACACAGGACGCCTGTAGAACTGATCGTTCGCGACTCCAGCAGCCGGGCGGGATCATGACAGAGACAGAAACCTTCCTGCGGCAGCTCTTCGACAAGGCGGTGGAGGTGGCGGACCCGATGCGTTCGCTCGCCCGGTTCCTGCCAGAGCGTCCGCAAGGCCGCGTGATCGTCGTCGGCGCCGGCAAGGCCAGTGCCCGCATGGCCGAGGCGGTCGAGGCGGCCTGGGGGCCGTGCGAGGGGCTGGTAATCACGCGCTACGGCTACAGCCGGCCCTGCCGGGGCATCGAGATCGTCGAGGCCGCGCATCCGGTGCCCGACGAGAGCGGTTTGAAGGCAACGTCGCGCATGCTCGACCTCCTGAAGACGGCCGGCGGAGATGATTTCGTGCTTGCACTGATTTCCGGTGGCGCATCCGCCCTTCTGGTCGCTCCGGCGGAGGGCGTGAGCCTTGCCGAGAAGCAGGCGGTCAATGCCGCGCTCCTCGCGTCCGGCGCGCCCATCGACAAAATGAACACGGTGCGCAAGCACCTGAGCCGCGTGAAGGGCGGGCAGCTGGCGGCGGCGGCCTATCCGGCGCGGATGCTCTCGCTCCTGATTTCCGACGTACCGGGCGACGACCCTGCCTTCATCGGTTCCGGCCCCACCGTGGGCGATGCCTCCACGCCGGACGATGCGTTGGCGATCCTCAAACAATGGAAGATCGATGTTCCGGCGAGCGTACGGGCTGCCCTTGCGGCGCCCAAGCGCGTTCTGTCGCCTACCGATCCGCGCCTCGCGCGTGTTCAGAACGTCATTTATGCCGCCCCGAAACAGTCTCTCGCGGCTGCCGCCGAGCTGGCGGAAAGGGCGGGCTACGATGTGCGTCTGCTGGGCGATGCGCTGGAGGGCGAGGCCCGCGATGTCGCGGCTGCGCAGGCCGAACAGGCCTTGCAGATCTGTGCATCGCTTCGTCCCGGCGACCGGCCGGTTCTTCTGCTCTCCGGCGGCGAACTCACCGTAACCCGGCGCGGCAACGGCATCGGCGGGCCGAATGCAGAATTCTGCCTGGCGCTGGCGATTGCGCTCAAGGGCGCCGATGGCATTCACGCGATCGCTTGCGACACCGATGGCGTCGATGGCGCGGCGGAGGTGGCGGGCGCGGTGATCGGGCCGCAGACGCTGACGGTGGCAGGCACCGTTGGCATCGATCCGCAGGCGGCGCTTGCTGCCAACGGTGCACATAGCTTCTTTGCGGCGATCGGAAGTCAGGTCGTTACCGGGCCAACGCTCACGAATGTCAATGATTTCCGCGTGATCGCGATTAGCGGGTGACTTGCGCCGCAAACAGGCCATCCATTTCATCCTAAGCTATTGTCTTAACAAAAAAACTAGGTTTTCTTGGGGCCTAGGGGAGAGTCGCCGGTTCGATTCCCCTCAAGGCGAAGACGACCGGCAGGCCCCATACAGTTGCGGGGCTTGGATTGCATCTGTATGGGCGATATGGATCAGCGATTCATCCGAGCGGCTATGCGGCTTCCCAAACCTGATTGAGGATTTTCGCCGCAAGTGCCGCTTTGTCCTGCGGCAGGAAGCGACCGTAGCGCTGCTGAACGACATCCGGTGTGTCGTGGATGGCATAACTCGCCTGTTCATACGATCCGGTTTGCTTAAGGATATGCGTCGCCAGAATGTCCCTGAGATTATGAGGTCCGTGCGGGAGCAGTCCTTTGATGGCGCCGCGGCCGGTGTAGGGATTGTGACCTGAGCCCCTGACCTTCCTCCAAATTTTGGTAGAGTCTGTCACTGACTGCTCTGGGACCAAACCTTGGACCGCCGGAAGCTGGAGTTTTCCGGCTCCGTTCACTGTGACGGGCTGGTTGCGCCACCGGGATTATGCAGGGCAATCGGGACGTTATATCCGATCGCCGAGTGAGGGCGTTCCTCATTGTAGTAACGACGCCAAGTCTCCAACTTTTCGCGGGAATCCGCAAGGGTCAGAAACCAATGGGCGTTCAGGCATTCGGACCGCAGCTTGCTGTTGAACGCTTCGATGAAGCCGTTATCAGTCGGCTTTCCAGGCCGCGAGAAGTCCAGGGTGACGTTATTGGCATAGGCCCACAGATCGAGGTCCCGAGAGATAAACTCACTGTCATTGTCCACCCTGATCGTCTTCGGGTAGCCGGTCTTCCGGCAGATGCCTTCCAAGGTCTGGACGACATCCTCGCCCCGGTAGGTGAAGCGTGCGTCGGCGGCCGGGCAGTAACGCGAGTGCGTGTCGACCACGGTCAGGATACGCAGCTTCTTGCCAGTCGCGAGCTGGTCGTGAACGAAGTCCATTGCCCAGACATCATTCGGCCCGGCAGCCTCCTTGCGATCGTCTCTGAGCTTTGCCTTCACCCGGCGCTTGGGATGCTTGTTGCGCAGTTGAAGGCCTAACTCGCTGTAAATCCTGCGTGTCTTCTTCATGTTGATCTTCCAACCATCTCGGCGCAAATGCACATGGACGCGGCG